>DASQSE010000001.1:0-4280 GCA_035642535.1 Jatrophihabitans sp.
GTGACCCGGACTCGGACGCCGGGAAAGATCTCCTGGCCGTCGCGCATCAGGCGGATGCGCGGAGCGAGCGCGGCAAGCACCTCCTTGCTCGTGCCCCACTCCGCCAGCAGCGCACGCTGCGCCCATTCCGGTTCGGTCACCAAATAGTCGGCGTGCATGAACACCGGTGGCGCGCCGTTCGGGCCCGGGTGCCACGCCCAGCCGACGTGCTCGATATGCAGGTGCGTGAAAGCGATCGCGTCGATGTCCGCCGGCCGGCGACCGAGCTTGGCGAGATTGTCGAGCAACGCGCCGCCGGAGATGGCGCCGTACGCGTTATCCGGTTCGGCCGGCCAGGCCTGCGGCCCGAAGCCGGCGTCGATCAGCAGGGCGCGCCCGGCGCGTTCTACCAACAGCCCGCCGATACTCCCGACGAGGTTGCCGGAGCCGTCCAGGTACTGCGGGTGCGCGGCCCAGGTCTCCTCGGTCGTGTCCGGGAGCCAGCCGCGTGGCCTGAGCTGCACCGCTCCGTCGGGCACGAAGGAGACGGTCGCGTCGCCCAGTTGCAGCGTGCGCAGCACGGCCGGGCGGCGCAGTCGTCGGTCTTGGGCGCTCGCAGGATCCGTCATCTCGCGACCATAAGCATCAAGCTCAAATAATTCAAACTTGTAATGTAATGACTTTCACGAATTGCTAGGCTGTCGGCATGGCATCCGCACGCCAGCAGGCGATCGCCGAGCGCGAGCTGTGCGGGCTCGTGAACGGCCTGGCCGAGCAGATCGCGGCGCATGTGCGTGAGCGCGCAGACTCGTTGGGGATCACGGCGGCCCAGGCCACCGCCCTGCGCGAATTGACCGGCCCCATGACGATGCGCGAACTTGCGGAGCGGATGAGCTGCGAACCTTCGAACGCGACTTTCGTTGTCGACAGGCTCGAGAAGCAGGGTCTGGTCGAGCGGCGCGCGCACGCCACCGACCGCCGCGCCAAGCAACTCGTGCTGACTCCCGACGGTACGAAGCTGCGCAGGCGGCTGCTCGCGCTGCTTGCCCAGGACTCGCCACTGGCCGCTCTCAGCGCCGATCAGCAGCGCACGCTGCACGACCTGCTCGAGCAGGCCATCGTCCCGCCGACCGGCTGACGAAAATTCGCCGGGAAGATGATGGTTTGACCCGGTACATTGCGGATCATGATCTTGCGGAAGGCAGGTCGGCCGATGTCGAGCGCCGTGGTGCTCGGTCTTGTCGGTCTTATGCTCGCCGCGTGCACCGGCTCCGGCGGCGGATCCGATCCTGGGGGATCGGGCGGCGACGGAAGCAGCTGCCCCACGCCGAGTTCGTCCTTTGACGATCAGGACGAGCTGTTACAGCGGATGACCACCGCGCTCCAAGCCCACCACCGTAGCGCGTTCTTGAAGCTCGCCGGCACGCAGCCCGTCGAGCGGTCGATGCGGATGTGGTGGCGCAATGTCTCGGCGCTCGGCTTCACCACCGGTGCGGTGAACCCGCTCGGCCAGGCGAAGAACAGCCGGCACCCGTTCATCTTCCAGATCGGCGTGCACAACCGGCTCGATCCGCTCGACCACAAGCAGCCGCAGGTGTCGGGGACTCGATACAAGCTGACCGTGACGCACGCGGGGCGCGGCTGCGGGCGTGTGGTGATCAGCGGCTGGAAACCGCTGTCCAACGCGCCGTGGGACAGCCGGAAACCGCTCACCGTGGTGAAGACCGCGCACACCGTCGTCGCCGGCGAGCCGGCCGTCGCGGCTCAGATCCGCCGCGTCGCGCGACTCGCCGAGAAGGCGGCGACCTGGAACTTCACGTTGCTGCGCACCGTGCACAAGATGAACTACCTCGAGCAGAAGGGCTTCGTCACGTTCGTCGCTGCAAACACGCGCGAGGCGTCGACGTGGTTCCGTCCGAAGGACGCCCCCAAGCCCAAGGGCTGGGCCGCCGACCCGGGCAACGTCGCCGGCTTCGAGTATCCGATGCCGGGCGTCCAGGTGTGGCCGAGCATCAAGGCGCACAAGGTGTCGGCCTCGCCCACCGGCGGGTCTCGCGTCGTCATCACGCCGCGCGGCGTCCACGCCGGTGACGTCAATCTCGAGGGCACGCTCGTGCACGAGTACACGCACGCGATCTTCCGGGTCAACGACCTGTGGTCATGGGCCGGCGGCGATCCGGTTTCGGCCGCGACGGCCGAGGGCGCCGCGCGCTGGTTCGAAGCGATGTTCCACTCCAACCCGCGCTCTGCGCGCGGGACGCTGCGGTCGCTGACGATGCTCGAACCGGTCATCGAGTCCCGGCCGTTCACAGGGCGGCTGCCGACCGACCGCGAGATCTACGGCGCGGCGTCGTCTGCGGACTACTACTACGACCTGAGCGCCTCGGCATTCTCGTACCTGGCGGCCGCCTACGGCGCCGGCTTTGCGATCCAGTCGATCGTCGACGCCTATCTCAACGGAGGCGGGCCGTTCGGCGGCGTCGTCGACAGCATCAAGGGCGGGACGATCAGGTTCGAGGCGCCGCCCGCGGTGCAGCGGCGCTGGGCGAGCTGGGTGCGCGGCGGTTTCCCGGTACCGGCGCCCAACTGATCCGGGCGCGGTAGCCCACCGCCGGGTCAGCGGGCTTCGCGCAGCCTGACGGGGCGGAAGGCGACGAACGGGCGGCCGTGCACGAACTCCCGCACCTTGGTGTCGTCGCTCAGGTCGCCCCAGCCGAGGATGCTGCTGAGCAGTCGGAGCCGACGCGGGTGCTCCGTGCGGAATCGGACGCTGACATCGAACGCCTCGTCCTCGGTGAGGCAGCGGTGCTCCGGCGTGAATGACTCGCGGCCGAGGCGTATCGCCGTCGCGGGCGCTGCCTGGAGATTGCGGAACCAGTCCGTTTCCGGGCCCCAGGCAGCGCAGATGACGATCTCGCGCGTTGACTCGTCGTAACGCAGCACCATGGCGACCGTGTCATACGCCTGGCCGCTCTTGCGGCCGACGTGTGTGAACTCCACGAAGGTCGTGCCCAACATCCAGCCGGCGTCGTGCCGATAGGCACGCAGCGGCATGCGCATGAACGCCAGCGCCAGGCGACCGGGCCGGCGGCGCAGGCCGAGTATCGGGCGGGAACGCGGTTTGGCAGGAGTCGTGGTCATGGCGCTCGCCCTTACCTGATCGACGCGTCGCGCGCGCGGGTCTCGATGCGCTGCTGACGCTTGGTGACGTCGGCCTCCGCGTGCCGGTAGCCGAACCAATGGAAGAACAGCCCGATGCCCATGCCGAGAACCACGAAGATCGACCAGGGGAAGTCGCTCGCGACGACGATGTTGATCGGGATGAGCACTGCCCACACGACGAGCGTCACCAGTGCGTGTACTCGCAGTCCGATGGAGGCTTCCCGCAGCGCGATCTCGCGCTCTGCGCGCTCGTACTGCTCAAGGGGCACGGTCATCCGACTCACCTTCCCTTCATCGCATGAAGGCGGACCCTGCAATCTCAACCTGCACCGCTTCGTGCCTGCGCGAGTAGAGGTCGAAGGTCTTTCTCCCGCCCGGGACCTCCGGCCGCCGAGCGCCGCTCTGCCGAGAACGTGGCGCGCCCGACGCGAATGACCCGTCCGGTACCTTCGGGCCATCTGGAGGGCTCGCATAGTGGCCTAGTGCGACGGTCTTGAAAACCGTTATGGCTGGTGACAGTCATCGTGGGTTCGAATCCCACGCCCTCCGCTCGCGATCAGGCGGTTGGCTAGGACTCGGGGATGGTCGCGGCGTGCTGGCATGCAGTGGCGCCGTGGCAGTTGGTCATCGCGCGCAGTTGGGTGTGCAGCTGGGCGAGGCGTTGTGGGGTGAGGGTGCCGGCGATGTTGTGTAACTCGTACGGGTCGCGGGTCAGGTCGTAGTACTCGAGCTCGCCGTTGCGGTACTCGACGTAGAGAGCGGTCGCGGTGCGCATTGCCTGGTAAGTGGGCGGAACGCCCGCGCTCTCCGGCTGTACATCGGGATCGGCGCGGTTGGTATCCGGCCCGTGGTGCTCGATCAGTACGGCTCGCTGCCAATTGTGCGGCGCGGGCTGCCCTCGCAGCAGGCTGAGCAGGCTCACTCCGTCCGGTGGGGCGGCGGGCCGGGCACCTGCCATCTGCAGCAGGGTCGGCGCAAGGTCGATGCTCGAGGCCATGGCATCGATGGTGCGCCCGGCCGGGATGCCCGGTCCCGCGACCACGAGCGGGACGCGGATGTCGGTGTCGAACGCAGTCGTCTTCCCGGGGTCGAGCCCATACTCGCCCATGTGCAGCCCGTTGTCCGAGCTGAAGACGAAG
>DASQSE010000002.1:0-27871 GCA_035642535.1 Jatrophihabitans sp.
GATGAACGCCGCGCCGATCCCCGCGTACCAAACTCCGTTCACGTACGCCTCCTGACGCTCGGCGGAACCGGGACCAGGAGACTGTGGAGCACGGAGATAGCACGAGTACGCGACGACTCACGTAGCACTGCTGCGATCGCGTCGCGCTGGTCGTCGGCATCGGTGCGACGACCCGTGGTGGCGGGGACTCCTTTCCGACGATGCCGTGATGCTCATATGTCGCGGCGCCGGTTCTGGCGCATCGATGTGCAGGCATTGCTCCTGGCGTCATCGAGGTTATGAACGCCAAGCACACAAATCAAGTAAGCGAGGTGCTAAGCGCGCAACGTCCCGGTAACGCAGCGTCAACCCTCCAGCGGGTCCACATCCCAGCCGGACTCGCCCGGGAGCGCTTCGCGCACCACGGAGTAGGACAATCCGGACGGATAGCCCTTGCGGGCGAGCAGGCCCACCAGCCGACGGACCTGGACCTCGGCCGGCAGGCCCGCCAATGCGCGGCGGCGCTTCGCCACGAGCTCGCGGGCGCGTTCCCGCTCGCTGTCGCGATCGATCTCGCTCAGCGCGCCCTCGACCTCGTCGGCCAAGCCGCGCTGGCGGAGCTTGGCCGCGACGGCGCGACGGGCCAGCCCGCGTTCCTGGTGCTGGGCGCCGGCCAGGCTGGCCGCCAGTGCCGCGTCGTCGATCAGCCCCACCTCGACGAACCGGTCCAGCACGCGGCTCGCCGAGTCGTCGGGCACGCCGCGTTTACGGAGCGCCTCGGCGAGTTCGGCGCGGCTGCGCGCCCGCTGGGTGAGCAGCCGCAGACAGATCGCCCGCGCTACCGATTCGGGATCGCCGAGGTCCTGCTCGGGATCGCCGGGCGGGAACTCGGCGAGTTCCGCGTCGCGACGCGCGTTGCTGCCTCCGGACACGACCCGTCAGAAGTCGACCGGGGCCGGCAGCGGCTCGATCGGCTGGCCGCTCGCGTCGAGCCGCGGCCCGATGCCGAGCTTCTCCTTGATCTTCTTCTCGATCTCGTCCGCGAGGTCGGGGTTGTCGCGCAGGAAGTTGCGCACGTTCTCCTTGCCCTGGCCCAACTGGTCGGACTCGTAGGTGTACCAGGCGCCGGACTTCTTGATCAGCGCCTGCTCGACGCCGACGTCGATCAGCGAGCCTTCCCGGCTGATGCCCTCGCCGTAGACGATGTCGAACTCCGCCTGTTTGAAGGGCGGCGCGACCTTGTTCTTCACCACCTTGACGCGAGTCCGGTTGCCGACCGCCTCGGTGCCGTCCTTGAGCGTCTCGATGCGCCGCACGTCCAGCCGGACCGACGCGTAGAACTTCAGCGCCTTGCCACCGCTGGTCGTTTCGGGCGAGCCGAACATCACGCCGATCTTTTCGCGCAGCTGGTTGATGAAGATCGCGGTCGTCCCGGAGTTGTTCAGCGCGCCGGCGAGCTTGCGCAGCGCCTGGCTCATCAGCCGGGCCTGCAGGCCGACGTGGTTGTCGCCCATCTCGCCCTCGATCTCGGCACGCGGCACGAGCGCGGCCACCGAGTCGATGACGATGACGTCGAGCGCGCCGGAGCGGATCAGCATGTCGGCGATCTCGAGCGCCTGCTCACCGGTGTCGGGCTGGCTGACCAGCAATGCGTCGGTGTCGACACCCAGCGCTCGCGCATACACCGGATCGAGCGCGTGCTCGGCATCGATGAACGCCGCCACCCCGCCAGCCGCCTGGGCGCTGGCCACCGCGTGCAGCGCGAGCGAGGTCTTACCGGACGACTCGGGCCCGTAGATCTCGACGACCCGGCCGCGCGGCAACCCGCCGATGCCGAGCGCCACGTCGAGGGCGATCGAGCCGGTGGGAATCACGTCGATCGGAGTAGCCGCCCGCTCGCCGAGGCGCATCACCGATCCCTTGCCGTGCTGCTTCTCGATCTGTGCGAGGGCGACGTCGAGCGCCTTGTCCCGGTCGAAGCTGGTTGCCATTCGTGGCGCCTTCCCTGAGGTCGTGTCGTGTTCATCGGCGACGTTAGAACCGGACACCGACAGAACCGCGCCAACGCGCCCGCCTGTGGACGACGGGGCAATTTCAACTCGTCCTGTGGATGCCGGTGCTTGCAGACTAAGCCGAACACCTGTTCGATCAGGGCACGACACGCGAGAGCGCCGTGGAATGTGCCGCCGAATCTTCAGTCTGCGGTCACGAACTCCGTCTCCGGGTCATGTGGCACTGCCGAAGCACCGTCGAGAACCAGGTCGGCACGGCCACGTGCGCCGTCCGTTGCGAAGAACTCGCGCTCTTTGACCATCCAGTCGCGCCACAGCCCGCGGTGCGACTCGCCATCGCGCCGCACCCCGCGCTCCAGCCGCAATTCGCCGGGTACGTCGACCCAGATCCGGTACGCGAGCCGGTCGGCCACCGCGCGGCGGGTGCAGCTGATGCCCTCCACGATCAACAGCGGCGCCCAGCGCGTCGTCTTCCACTCCTTGATCGAGGTACCGAACTCGTCGCCTGCCCAATCCCGGACCTGATAGCGCGCGTCGCGGCCGGCCAGCAGCGGAGTAAGCAATTCCCGCTCCCACCGCGGCCACCACCCGTCCACGAACGCCGGCCAGGACAGGAAGTCGTCGACCCGCGCGATGTCCGCGCCGCTGCGAGCCGCGAGCCGGTGCGCGACCGTGCTCTTCCCGGCCCCGCCCGGGCCGTCGACACCCACGATCCGGATCCCGTTGACGTCCGGTCGAGCCGCTACCGCTGCGAGCACGTCGTCGATCGGCAGCACGCCCATCAGCGCAGTGACGCGGGCATCTCGAACTCGTCGCACACGGCTCGCCAGATCTCCTTCGCCTCGACGCCGGCGGCCATCGCCTCGTTGATCGTCGCGCCGAGCATCGGCAGCCGGTAGTCGGCGGCGACGCTGGCCGCATAGCCGGACCCGAAGCGCTGCTCCATCCGGCTCCAGAACTCGGTAAGACGCACGACATCCACCTTACGATCAGCAGGTGACGTCGCCGGACGAGTGGTACGCGCTGCCCATCCTCACCGGCCGGCTCATCCGGCTCGAGCCACTTGCCGTCGAGCACGCGGCCGGCTACCTCGCCGCGCTGGGGACGGGCGACGATCCCGATGACGTGTTCCGCTGGCTCGGCGATCCCCCGCCGAAGACGCTCGACGACGCGCGATACGCGATAGCCGCGGCGCTCGCCGCGCGTGCCCGTGGCGAGCGGCTCGCCTACGCCCAGTTCGACGCAGCCACCGGGCAGTTCGCCGGAACGTCGTCCTACTACGACATCGGCCCGGCGGCGCGGACGATCGCCATCGGATACACGTGGCTGGGCAAGCGCTGGTGGCGGGCGGGGCACAACACCGAGTCGAAACTCCTCATGCTCACCCATGCTTTCGACACACTCGGCGCAGCGCGCGTCGTATGGCACACCGACATCTACAACGAGCGCTCGCAGACCGCGATCGAGCGACTGGGCGCGACGCGCGAGGGCGAGCTGCGTAAGCACCGGATTCGGCGCGACGGCTCGTGGCGCACCTCCGTCCAGTACTCCATGACGGACGACGACTGGCCCGCGGCCCGGGCCTATCTCAGCGATCGCCTCGCGCGGGCATAACGCCAGTCGTGGCGAACATCCGGGTCGGGACGTCGGGCTGGCTCTACCCGCCGTGGCGCGGCGAGTTCTATCCGCCGAAGCTGCCGCACAGCAAGGAGCTCGAATACCTCTCGGGCAAGCTGAACTCGGTCGAGATCAACGGCACGTTCTACTCGCTGCAGCGACCGGACAGCTTCCGGCGCTGGTACGCCGACACGCCGGACGACTTCCTGTTCGCCGTGAAGGGCGCGCGGTTCGTCACGCACATGAAGAAGCTCGCCGACGTGGAGACGCCGCTGGCGAACTTCTTCGCGTCCGGCGTCCTCGCACTGCGCGACAAGCTCGGACCCGTCCTCTGGCAGCTACCGCCCAACCTCGGCTTCGACGCCGAACGACTGGCCACGTTCTTCGCGCTTCTTCCCCACTCCACGGACGAGGCAGCGTGGCTTGCGCGCCGGCACGATGAGCGCATGACCGGTCGCGCGGTCACGACGACCGACGCGGACCGCCCGTTGCGGCATGCGCTCGAGGTGCGACATCGCACGTTCGAGACCGCAGCCTTTCCCGAGCTGCTGCGTGAGCATGCCGTCGCGCTCGTCGTCGCGGACACCGCCGGGCGCTGGCCGCTGCTGCGCGATGTCACCGCCGACCTCGTCTACGTGCGCCTGCACGGTGACGTCGAGCTGTACACGAGCGGCTACAGCGACGAAGCGCTCGACACATGGGCGGCCGACATCCGCCGCTGGGCGGATGCCGGCCTGGCCGTTCAGGTGCACTTCGACAACGACGTCAAGGTCCGCGCCCCGTTCGACGCGATGAGCCTTGCCGCCAAGCTCGGCGTCACGTCTCGCCGAAGCGCTTGATCTCCTCCTCCTCGTGCTCGGTGAGCTCGCGCTGCGCGTCGCCGGCCTCTTCCTTGGCGCTCTGCACCTGCTGCCGGATCGTGTCGACGATCTCCGGATTCGCCAGCGTGGTCACGTCGCCGACGTCGGTGAAGTTCGAGACCGCCGCGATGACCCGTCGCATGATCTTGCCGGAACGCGTCTTCGGCATGTCCGGCACGATCCAGATGTGCTTCGGCCGGGCGATCGGCCCGATCTCCTTCTGGATCGCGCCCGAGACCTTGTCCACGACTTCCGGCCCCGGCTCGTTGCCGGGCTTGAGCGACACGTACATCTCCACCGCGCGGCCGCGTACGTCGTCGACGACCGGGACGGCCGCCGCCTCGGCGACCTCCTCGACCGTCAGCGCCGCCGACTCCAGCTCCTTGGTACCGAGCCGGTGCCCGGCCACGTTGATCACGTCGTCGACCCGGCCGAGGATGCGGAAGTACCCGTCGGCGGCCTCTACCGCACCGTCGCCGGCGAAGTACGGCCAGTCGCGCCAGTCCTTGCTGCTCTCGTCGCGGTTGTACTTCGCGTAGTACGTCGACACGAACCGCTCGTCCTGACCCCAGACCGTCATCATGATGCCCGGCCAGGGGTTGCGGATGCAGATGTTGCCAGCCTTGCCGCTGCCCGCCTCGACGACGTCGCCCTCCTCGTCGAAGATGACCGGTTGGATCCCGAGCACACCCGGACCGCAGCTGCCCGGCTTCATCGCCTGCAGCGCGGGCAGCGTGCTGCCGAGGAAGCCGCCGGTCTCCGTCTGCCACCACGTGTCGACAATCGCGGCTTCCCCCTTGCCGACGACGTTGTAGTACCACCGCCACACTTCGGGCTCGATCGGTTCCCCGACTGTCGTCATGTGCTTGAAGCGGTAGTCGTACTTGGCCGGCTCGTCCGGGCCTACCTTGCGCAGCATCCGGATCATGGTCGGCGCGGTGTGGAAGATGTTGACGCCGAGCCGCTCCGCGATGCGCCAGGCGCGCCCCGGGTCCGGATAGGTCGGCACACCTTCGTAGATCACACTCGTGGTGCCGAGCGCCAACGGTCCATACACGATGTACGAGTGGCCGGTGATCCAGCCGATGTCGGCCATGCACCAGTACGTGTCGTTCGGGTGGATGTCCTGGTAGTACTTCGACGTGCCCGCGACATAGGACAGGTAGCCGCCGGTGCTGTGCTGCGCGCCCTTCGGGCGTCCGGTCGTGCCGCTCGTGTACATCAGGAACAGCGGCGCCTCGGCCGGCTGCGACACCGGCTCGACGAGTTGCCGGTGATAGTCGGCGAGTACCTCGTCGACGAAGAAGTCCCGGCCCTCGACCATCGGGCTCTTCGAGTGGTACTCGCCCGGGAAGCGGCGCCATACCAGCACCTTGTCGACCGCCTGGCCGAGCTGGGCGGCCCGCTCGACGGCTTCGTCGGCCTTGATCTTGTGGTCGAGCAACTCGCCGCTGCGGTAGTAGCTGTCCATCGTCACGAGGACGGTGCTGCCGGAATCCTCGATGCGGTCACCCGCTGCGGCGCCGCTGAACCCGCCGAAGACCTGCGAGTGCACCACACCGATCCGCGCCGCGGCCAGCATGCTGACCGGCAGCTCCGGAACCATCGGCATGTGGAAGGTGATCCGGTCACCGGACTTGAGGTTGCAGAAGCCCTGCAACAGCGCGGCGAACTCGTTCACCTGCCGGTACAGCTCCTGGTACGAGATCGCCTTGGTGTCCTGTGATTCGGGCTCGGGGACCCAGATCAGCGCCGCCTTGTTGCGGTCGGTGGCCAGGTGCCGGTCAACGCAGTTGTAGCTGGCGTTGAGCCGGCCTCCGACGAACCACTTCCAGAACGGCGGATTGCTGGTGTCGAGGACGGTGTCCCACTTCTGGTCCCAGCTGAGCAGATCCGCGTACTCCGTGAAGCAGTCGGGGAACTTGTCCTCGCCGAACCGCTCGAAGATCGCCGCGTCGGCGGCGTTCGCCTGAGAGACGAACGCCGCCGGCGGCTCGTAGACCTCCTCTTCGCGCCAGTGAACCGCGATCTGTGCTTCCGAAGGCTCCGGCGCCGGTTGTCCCTGTTCTGACATGGATTCGTGCCTCTCGCCGAGCTTGGTGTCGATAACGACCTTTCGCCCTCCCTGATCGAAACCTACTCCCGCGGGAAGGTCGGCACGACGGTCCGCTTGAACGCGAAGTTCGTGACACCGGCGAAGGAGGCGTACCAGGCCACGAGCGCCGTGACGAGGCCGAGCCAGCCGCCCAGGTGGATCCAGCCGTTGCTGTTGGCCGCGAATTCGGTGGTGCTCTCGGCGAACCAGCCGATCGCGAGCACGATGAACGTCAGCGCCAGCAGCACGAACACGCCTAGTACGGCACCGGAGACTCGGGACGCCGCGACGCACATGTACGTCGTGAAGATCCCCCACATCAGCAGGTACAGCCCGACGGAGTGGAGTATGTCGAGTGCCGCGGGCGGGGTCTGGCTACTTTCGTAGGTCGGGACCACATGGCTCACGAGATACCAGAAGGACATCCAGAACGCGCCGTACGACGTGAACGCCAGAGCGCCGAACGTGTTGCCCTTGACGAACTCCCACATACCGGCGAGCAACTGACCGAGGCCTCCGTAGAAGAGCGCGAGCCCGAGGACGGTGCCCTGGACCGAGGCGCCGAGCATGTTGGTGTTGACGACGGACAGGAAGAACGTCGTGCCGGCAAATGCTGCCAGACCCAGCGGTGCCGGATCAGCGATCGACTGCACGGCGGCGGTGCGGGTCGGCACCGGCGACGTCTGAGTGGTTTGCGCCATGGCTGCTCCTCTCGGGAACTTGCGTCCGCTTTTCGGAGGCTGCGCGGGATGTCCCGCCAGGAACCGACCGTGCCAGTGGCAACGGTCGCCCGGGAACTGCGACCGGCCGGAAGTCGCCGGGCGTATCGGACATGTCGCCGGGCGGAGTACAGATCGCGACAAGCGGTGCGTTTCGAGCGACGAGCGGTTGCTCATGCCCGGGTGGTGTGCGCGAGCGCGGCGATCTCGGCCACCACCGGCTCGGGCGCGTGCAGGCGGACCATGACCAGGCCGACGTCGCGACGCACCCGGGCGCGGGTCGCGACGGATACCCCGACCATCGTCACGAACGTGAGCGGCACCGCCCACGCGGCCGGCTGTGCGAGCAGCGCAGCGGACCAGCCATGATCCGGACGCACCACGATCGTCGTGAGCACCGCGGCAGTGGCCAGCACTCCCCCGACGATCAGCCCGGCGAGGGCGCCGACGTCGGTGAGTCCGCGCCACCAGATTCCCAGCACGAGCAGCGGGCAGAACGTGGCCGCGGCCAGCGCGAAGGCCAGTCCGACGACGGCCGCCAGCCCGAGGTGCTGACTCGGCAGGCTGAGCAGATAGGGCACGACGATCGCGGCGACCGCCGCGAGCCGGAACGAGCGAATGCGCTGCGGCCGGCCACGCTCGCGAGAGCGGCGCAGCACGTCCTGCGATATCACGCCTGCGACCGACACGGTGAGTCCAGACGCGGTGGACAGGAACGCAGCGAACGCGCCCGCGGTGACGAGTGCGCCGAGCAGCACGCCGAGATCGCCGCCGATCATCCGCTCCGGCAGCAGCAGCACCGTGGCATCGGTCTTGCCGGTCAACAGCAGGTCGGGCACGTAGCGGCGGCCGAACGCCCCGTACAGCGTCGGCAGCAGGTAGAAGGCGGAGAGCAACGCGATCACGACGACCGTGGTGCGGCGCGCGTCGCGGCCGTCCGGATTCGTGTAGAAGCGGACGAGGACGTGCGGCAGCCCCATCGTCCCCAGGCAGATCGCGATGATCAGCGACAGGCTGGCGTAGAGCGGGTGGTCGGTGCCGGAGCCGAGCGGCCGCAGCCACGACGCCGTCCGCTGCGCCGGCAGCGAGGTCACGATCGGTACGACGTCGCCGCGTTCCAGTACCACGCTGGTGTGTGCGCCGATGCGGTGTGTGCCGGGCGCCAGCCGGAGCGGGCCGGACGCCGGCGCGCCGTCCATGCTGCCGTCCACGTCGAGCGTTTCGGCCGCCTGGACACGGACGGTCGTTGCGACGTTGACCGACACGACGGTGTGCTCCGGCGCCCGCGGATAGCCACGCCCGACGGTGTCGCCGCGGTGCTGCCACACCGCGATGAGCACGAACGCCGGGAGCAGCAGGGCGATGAACTTCAGCCAGAACTGCAGCGCCTGCGCGAAGGTGATCGAGCGCATCCCGCCGACCGCGACAGCCACCAGCACGACCGCGCATACGACCAGCCCACCCGTCCACGTCGGCGCTCCGGTCTGGGTCGACAAGGTGAGCGACGCGCCCTGCAGTTGCGGCACGAGATACAGCCAGCCGATCACGACGACGAGCACGCTCGCCGTACCGCGCACGAACGGCGCGCCGAGCCTGATCTGGGCGAAGTCCGGCACCGTGTACGCGCCGCTGCGCCGCAGCGGGGCGGCCACCAGCGCGAGCAGCACGAGATAGCCCGCGGTGTAACCGACCGGGTACCACAGCACGTCGAACCCGTACGCGAGGATCAGCCCGGCGATGCCCAGGAAGGACGCCGCGGAGAGGTATTCACCGCCGATCGCGGCCGCGTTCCACCGCGGCGAGACCACCCGCGACGCGACGTAGAAGTCGCCCGTCGTGCGCGCCCGGCGCAGCCCGAACGAACCCGCGACGACCGTCGCGACGCCGACAACGGCCACCGCGGCAATGTCTGCAGGTTGGCTGCTCATCGGCGGCGAACCAGGTCTGCGAACGCCCGCTCGTTGCGCTCCGCGTGCCGCGTCGTGTACCAGGCCAGGGCGATCAGCACCGGGTAGACGATCAGCCCGAGCAGCAACCACGGCAGCGGGATCCCGAACATCCGCACCTCGGCGAGGTGCGGCGCCACCGCCGTGGCCAGCGAGAGCCCGGCGAGCAATACACCGATCGTCGAGACGATGCTGATCGCCAGGCGGCGCTGGCTGCGGATCAACGACGACATGTAGATCTCGCCGAGCTGGGTCTGTTCGTCGATCTCCCGGATGGCCGGACGGACCGGAGCGCGGCGCGCCGCCTCCGTCCGGGGGTGGGTGATCCGCACCCGTGCCGGCGGCGTTGTCATCGTCCTGCGTTCCGTCACTGCAGCGCCAGGCGCTCGCGCAGATCACGGGTGTGCCGGCGGCTCACCGGCAGATCGACCCGACCGAGCCGCACGCTGCACCGCCCGTCGACCACCCGTACCTCGTCGACGTGCGCCAGCGCCACCAGCGTGCTGCGGTGAATGCGCACGAAGCCCACCGGCGACCAGCGCTCCTCGAGCACGGACAGCGGCGTGCGCACGAGATGGCTGCCGGTCGCGGTGTGCAGCCGGGCGTAGTCGCCGTGCGCCTCGACGTAGCGGACCTCCGAGCGCCGGACGAATCGGGTGATGCCGCCGAGTTCGACCGGAATCGTCTCGTCGGCCGACGTGCGGTGCTCCGCGGAGCCGGTGCTCGCGACGCGGCGCACCGCCTCGGCCAGCCGATCGGCGCGTACCGGTTTCATGACGTAGTCGGTCGCCTGCAACTCGAACGCATCGACCGCGTGCTCGTCGTACGCGGTGACGAACACGATCTGCGGACGTTGCGCGAAGCGGCTCACGACCTTCGCCAGCTCCACCCCGTCGAGGCCGGGCATCTTGATGTCGCAGAAGATCGCGTCCACCGGCTCGTCGTTGAGCAGCTTCAATGCCTCGGCCGCGTTGCCGGCGGTCCGGACGGCGCCGATGCGGGAGTCGGTGCGCAGTAGATAGGCCAACTCGTCGAGGGCCGGGGCCTCGTCGTCGACGACGAGCACCCGCAGCAGCGGTGCTGCTGTGGTCACGCAGCGGACGTTACTACGGCAACGCCCGCCGCAACCTCAGCTGTGCGCGTAGACGTGCCGCACGATCTCGAGACCGTCTAGAAACGCCCGCCGGCACGGGGCGCAGAACCAGACGCCCTCGGGGACGCGGACGCCGAGTCGTCCGGCGTCCTCGCGCGCGCACGTCAAGTGGTACCGCCGGCGCATCCGGCGCAGCGTGCGCGAAAAGTACATCCGTACCCCCCGTGGGTCGCTTGAGGATGTCGGGACAGCTTAACTGTCGGCAGGCCATGCCCGGGCCTGAGCCGACCTGTGAATTAGTTCAGTTGGCCCGAGGCGGATCGGCGTGCACCCCAGGGGCGAACTTCGGCACCCGGAAGGCGACCTTTGTCCCGGCATCGGGCGCCGTTTCGACGACCAGGCCGTATGCGTCGCCGTACACCTGGCGCAGCCGCAGGTCGACGTTGCCGAGGCCGACGCCGGGCGCGCCGTCGAGGTCTCCGACGCGCCGGTCCAGCGCAGCGCGGATTACGTCCGGCTCGGCGCCGGCGCCGTCGTCCTCGACGGAGATCACCGCGTCCGCCCCGCCGTCGGCCGCGATGATCGACACCGTCACCGCCTCCGCACGCCCCTCCAGCCCGTGCCGTACCGCGTTCTCGACGAGCGGCTGCACGACGAGGAAGGGCAGCGCGGTGGGCAGTGTTTCCGGCGCGACGACCACCGAGACGCGCAGCCGATCGCCGAAGCGGGCCTGCTCCAGCACGAGGTAGCGCTCCACGTTGCGCAGCTCGTCGGCGAGCGTGGTGAACTCGCCGCCGCGGCGCAGCGCGTACCGCGTGAAATCCGCGAACTCGAGCAGTAGATCCCGGGCGCGATCCGGATCGGTGCGGGTGAACGACGCGATCGCGGTCAGCGAGTTGTAGATGAAGTGCGGGCTGATCTGGGCGCGCAGCGCACGCAGTTCGGCCTCCATCAGCCGGGTGCGCTGCGCCTCGGCCGAGGCGATCTCGATCTGGCCGGACACCCAGCGGGCTACCTCCTCGACCGCCCGCACCAGCACCGCCGACGACTCACGCCCGTACGCGACCACCGCGCCGACGACCGCGTCGGCGTCGACGATCGGGCTCGCGACCGCGGCGCCGACCGGGCAGTCCGGGCCGCACGAGATCTCCCGGGCGCCGAGCACGGCGGTGCGGCCGGTGTCGAGGACGCCGCGTGCGTGGTCGAACGCATGCTCGGCGTGGCCATGCGCGCTGCCGTCGACCGCGAGGACGCGCGCCCGGTCGGTGAGCGCCACCGCGGCGGTGCCGAGCAGGACGTGCAGGTGACGGACGGCACGCCCCGCGCCGTGCGCGGTCAACCCCTCGCGCAGCCCCGGCGCGGCAAGGCTCGCGGTGTGCAGCGCGTCGAAGCTGGCGCGGTCGGCGGAGCTGCCGAGGTCGCGGCGGTGGTAGACGGCGTACCCGACGGCGATCAGGACGACGATCAGCAACGCCGCGCCGAGCGCCGGAGCCGCGTCCATTGGCTGCTAGGTCCTCTGGTGCGTTTCGGCGAACAGCCGCCGCAGTCCGCGCATCGTCTCGACCGCGCGTTCCCCGTCGGTCCGCTGCACCGCATAGAGCGCGAGCGTCTCGTCCCCAGGCAGCACCAGACGCGCGAAGCGCACGTTGCTCGGGAACTCGACCGCGACCACGACCTCCCATGGGACGGTGCGCCAATTGCCGAGGTAACTGCGCATGTGTACGGCCTGCGCGTCGGCGCGCAGCCGCGGCCGGGCAGGCAGGTGCAGGCCACCGGCGACGATCGCGCCGATCACGACCGTGAACACCTGGTCCTTCCATCCGAAGCTGGCCCCGGCGTTCGCGTGCGGCATGACGATCGCAACGACGACGAAGACGCCGAAGACGAATATCGCCGTCGCGTTGGCGATGCGCGCCGTCTTGATCGGACGGGCGGCGACCTCGTTCATAACCGGCACGCGTGGATGTCGGTCACGAGAATGCCGCGGGCGCCGAGCTGCCACAGCTCGTCCATGATGGCGTTGGTCTCGCGGCGCTTCACCATGGAGCGCACCGCCGACCAGCCCGGTTTGAGCAGCGGCGCGACGGTCGGCGACTCGATGCCCGGCGTGAGCGCGACTGCCTTCTCGACCAGGTCGTCCGGGATGTCGTAGTCCATCAGCACGTACTGCCGGGCGATGATCACGCCCTGCAACCGCCGTACCAGCTGCTCGACCCGCGCGGGCAGTTCCGCGCCGCGCCGCTGGATCAGCACGGCCTGGCTCGTCAACAGTGGCTCGCCGAAGATCTCCAGCCCGGCGTTGCGCAGCGTCGTGCCGGTCGAGACGACGTCCGCGATCGCGTCGGCGACGCCGAGTCGGACGGATGTCTCGACGGCGCCGTCGAGGTGGATGACCTCGGCGGCCACGCCCTTGCGCGCGAAGTAGTCGGACACCACGCCGGGGTACGCGGTCGCGACGCGCTTGCCCGCGAGGTCTTCGGCCGAGCCGGCCGTTCCCGGCTTGGCCGCGAACCGGAACGTCGAATCGGCGAAGCCGAGTTGCAGGATCGGCTCGGCCTTCGCGCCCGAGTCGAGCAGAAGATCCTCGCCCGTGATGCCGACGTCGAGCTGCCCGGAGCCGACGTAGACCGCGATGTCACGGGGCCGGAGGTAGAGGAATTCGGTGTCGTTCTCGGTGTCCAAGAGGACGAGTTCGCGGGTGTCGCCGCGCTGGCGATACCCGGCCTCGACGAGCATCTGGCTCGCCGGCTCGGAGAGCGAGCCCTTGTTCGGGACGGCGATGCGAAGCATGAAGCTCCTGGCTGTGTGGATGTGGCAGGGGCGGGTGGACGACCGCTATAGATGTCGGTAGACGTCCTCGAGCCCGATGCCCTTCCCCAACATGATGACCTGGACACGGTAGAGCAGCTGGCTGATCTCCTCGGCCGTGCGCTCAGCGGACTCGTGTTCGGCGGCCATCCAGACCTCCGCGGCCTCCTCGACGACCTTCTTGCCCTGGTCGTGGACACCCGCGTCCAGAGCCAGGACGGTGCCGGAGCCGGCCGGGCGCTCGCGCTGCCTGTCCGACAGCTCGGCGAACAGCTGATCGAAGGTCTTCATGTCGATGCTGAGCCTACCGGCGCGCGATCAGCCGTCCGCGCGCCGCAAGCGCCAGGAGTGCAGCCGGTGATAGCCGCGCACCGACTCCGGGCGACGTGCTCTGAGCCGGAACCGCGCGTCGCCGTCGAGGGCGTCGCGCATCTGCCGGTCGACCAGCACACTGCCCGCCCGGCCGATCGAGGTCAGCCTGCTGGCGATGTTGACCGTCGAGCCGTACACGTCGCCGAGCCGGCTCACCACCGGCCCGAACGCGATGCCCGCGCGCAGGTCGGGCAGGTGCTGATCGGCCGCGGCCGCCTCGAGCAGCTCCAGCGCTATCTCGGCCGCCTCGGCCGGATCCCCGGCGTGGAAGAGCACCTCGTCGCCGAGCGTCTTGACGATCCGGCCACCGTGCTGTCCGACGATCTCGGTCGCCGACGTCTCGAACGCGTCGAGCAGTGCACGCAGCTCTGCCTCGGTCGCCTTCTTCGTCAGCGACGTGAAGCCCGACATGTCGACGAAGCCGACGGCGAGCGTCGTCGGGCTGCTCGCCAACTGGTCGCTGCCCTGGGCGGCCATCCTGGCGACGTAGGCGGCGAGCTGGCGCCGCCAGGCGTAGCCCTGCAGTCGCTCCAGCAACGGGACCACGCCCGCGACGAGATCGGCGAGCTGCTCCTCCGACCCCAGCAGCTCGGGGCGCTCTGCGGCGCGATCCAGCAGCAGTTGCCCCTGGTAGGACGCCAATCGCGAGAACGTCTGCCCGAACAACCGCGCGACGGCAAGCCGCAACTCCTCGTCGGCGAAGCCGTAGGTCGTCAGCTCCCCGATAGCGCGCAGCGCCGCGACGTCGCCGTCGGTGAAGACGACGTCCGCCTCGTCGATCGTCGGGAAGCCCAACGCGCGCCACAGCCGCCGCGCCTCCTCGCGCTCGACTCCGGCGCGCTCACTGATCTCGGCCGGCGTGTAGCGGCGCGGGCCGCCGAGGATCTCCGCCTCGACCCGCTCGAGCAGCCTGGCGACGTCTGGACCGTTTGCGGGTTGTGCGTCGTCCGCGTCGGGCACCGTTGCTCAGCGCGTGGTGTGAACGACCAGGACGTCCACCGGCGTGTGCCGCAGCACGTCGAGCGGGACGGAGCCGATGATCCGGCCGGCGAGCGTGTTGAGGCCGCGGTTGCCGACGACGAGCAGATCGGCGTCGTGTTCCTTGACGACGTGCTGCAACACGTCGAGCGGCTTGCCCTGCACCGCAGCGGTCTCGATCTTGGTGGCGCCGGCGGCGGCCGCGCGATCGCGCGCCCGGCTCACCGAGTCGTCGGCGGGCGCAGAGCCCATCACCTGATACGCCTCGTCGCCAAGGATGTCCTGGGTGCGCGGGTCGGGCTTCGCCGGAAAGTACGCGCATGCGATGACCAAGGTGGCGCTCTCGTCGGCGGCGAGTGCCCCGGCTCGATCGACTGCGCGGAACGAGGTCTCGGAGCCGTCGGTACCCACGACGATCGTCTGGTATCCGCCCATGAGCCGACCCTACTGGTCAGTCACATACCGGGCACGTCAGGAGGGCAGCACCTGGGTCTTCAGCCCGCTTCCTGCCGCGAAAGCCGCCAATGCGTCGGCGTAGCTCGCGAGCGGTAACCGGTCGGTGATGAACACCGCCGGGTCGATGAGACCGGTTGCGAAGAGCTCGGCGGCGCGTTCGTACGAGTGCAGCACCGCCATCGAGCCGGTGATCGTGATCTCCTTGTTGTAGATCCGGTACGGCTCGATGCTCGCGCGCGCCGCGTAGTCGGCGACGCCGAACTGCAAGAACGTGCCGCCCGGCCCGACCCGGTCGATGCCGTCCTGGATCGCGGCGGCATTGCCGGTGGCGTCCACCACGAGCTCCCAGCCGTAGGGCCGCTCGACCTCGTCGGCGGAGGTGACCGCCGCGGTGGCGCCGAGCTGCGACGCGAGCGGGAGTCGCGCCGCGTTGCGGTCGACGACGTCGACGCTGACCGCGCCGGTGCGCTGCGCGAGGCGCAGCATCATCAGCCCCATCGTCCCGGCGCCGTAGATCAGCACGTGCGCGCCCAACTGGCTGCGCAACACGTCGTAGCCGCGCACCGCACATGCCAGCGGCTCGATGAGCGTGGCGTCGGCGGTGTTCACGTGCTCCGGTAGCGACACGCAGTTCGCCGCCGGCACGGCCACGTATTCCGCGGCGCCGCCGGCGGTGGTCACGCCGATCGCGCCCCACCGCTGGCAGAGGTTGTTGCGGCCGATGCGGCAGTAGTGGCACTCGTGGCAGTACAGCGACGGGTCGACGGCCACCCGGTCGCCCTCGCGGATGCCAACGACCTCCGGCCCGCACGCGACGACCGCGCCGGCGAACTCGTGACCGGGGATCACAGGCAGGGTGGGCGCGAACTCGCCCTGGAGGATGTGCAGGTCGGTGCCGCACAATCCGCAGGCTGCGACTTGGACGACCACCTCGCCGGCGCGCGGCGTCGGGTCGTGCACGGTTTCGACACCGACCTCCCCCGCGGACTTGACCACCGCAGCCCTCACTTGACCGCCCCCAGCGACAGCCCCTGCACCAGCTTGTCCTGCGCCGCAAAGCCGGCGATGAGCACCGGCAGCGACACGACGGTCGCGGCCGCGCACACCTTGGCGAGGAACAATCCCTGGCTGGTGACGAAGCTGGTCAGGAACACCGGCCCGGTCTGCGCCGCGACGCCGGTCAGCACCCGCGCGAACAGCAGTTCGTTCCAGCTGAAGATGAAGCAGATCAACGACGTCGCCGCGATGCCCGGCATGGTGATCGGGACGATGATGCGGCGCAACTGATACTGCAGGCTGGCGCCGTCGAGAGACGCGGCCTCGAGAATGGCCGGCGGCACCTCGGCGAGGAACGAGCGCATCATCCACACGGCGATCGGGAGATTCATCGCGGTGTACAGGATGATCAGCAGGAAGATGTTGTCGAGCATGTTCACATGCTGCGCGAACAGGTAGATCGGCAGCAGTCCGGCGACCGGCGGCATCATCTTCGTGGACAGGAAGAAGAACATCACGTCCGTCCACTTGCGCACCGGACGGATCGACAGCGCGTAGGCGGCCGGGATCGCGAGCAGCAGCACGACGATCGTCGACACGACGCTGGCGGTGAGCGAGTTCGCGAGGTACGGCCACGGGCTCGACGAGGTGCCGACGCCGAAGAAGTCCTTGTACCCGTCGAGGTTCAGCGGCGCGGTCACGTACGGCGGATTGCGGCTCGCGTCGGCCTCGCTGTGGAACGACGTCAGCACCATCCAAAGCACCGGCAGCACGAACACGATCGCGATGATCCACGCGACGACGCCGAGCGCCGGGCCTGTGTACCTGCGCCGGCCGAGGCGTTGCGTTTCGTGCCTCACCCGCGGAGCGGCAACGGCTGTCACGTCCACCACCCCACCCGCCACCCACGAGCAGCATCGACTTCGTCGATCCTCATCTCTTCTCCTCCTCCAACAGCGACGACACCACGCGCAGCGCGAACGTCGCGATGATCAGTGAACCGGCCACCACGACGACGCCCTGCGCCGACGCAAGGCCGTAGTCGTGCGCGCTGAAGAACGTCTGGTAGATCGTGTACGGCAGGTTCGCGGTGCCGAGGCCGCCCGAGGTGATCGTGAAGACCGAGTCGAAGTTCTGCACGATGTAGATGCAGCCGAGCAGCCCGCCGAGTTCGAGGTACTTGCGCATGTGCGGCAGCGTCACGAACCGGAACGTCTGCCACGGGGTGGCGCCGTCGACCTGGGCCGCCTCGCGCACCTCGGGGTCGCGTGACTGCAACCCGGCCAACAGGATCAGCATCATGAACGGCGTCCACTGCCAGATGAGCTCGGCCTCGACCATGATCTTCGGATGGTTGGTCAACCAGTCCGGCTGCGGCGCGGAGCCACCGAAGAGGTTCCAGATCGCGGTCAGCGTGCCGTTGAGCAGTCCGTAGCTCGGGTTGTAGATGCCGTGCTTGTAGAGCAGCGCGGCGGCCACCGGCACGATGAGGAACGGCGCGATCATCAGCGTGCGGACGACGCCGCGGCCGAGGAAAGCCCGATCCAGCAGCAGCGCGATGACCAAACCGAGCACCAGGCTGACCAGAACCACGGTCACCGTCAGCACGACTGTGAAGATCACCGACTCCCGGACGTCGGAGTCGGTGAACACGGTGCGGTAGTTCTCGAAGCCGGCCCAGCCCTTGTTGGCCGGTGCGAGCGCGTTCCAGCGCGTGAACGAGATGACCAGCGTCGCCACGAACGGCAGCTGGGTCACGACGATCAGGAACACCAGCCCGGGCAGCAGCGGCGCGCGGCGCACCCACCGTTCGCGGGCCGGCATCTTCGTACGCACCGGGTGCTGCTCGGCGTGTGCAGGCGGACCGTGCCGCACCGGCGCGGGACGCACGGTCTCGATACGGCTCGTCATCGCTCGTGCCTCCTGTCGCTCACCGGTATGTCCCGGCCACTTCGGACGCGAGGTCCTGCCCGTGCCCCAATGCGCTGTCGACGGACTCCTTGCCGGCGATCACCGAGCTGATGTCCTGCGACACCTTCGTGCCGAAGTCGGTGAACTCCGGGATGTCGACGAACTGGATGCCGATCGTCGGCCGCGGCTGCACACCCGGGTTCTCCGGATCGGCGTTCTGGATCGAGGTGAGCGTCGGCTTCGCGAACGCGGACGCGGACTTCAGGTATTGCGGGTTCGAGTACAGCGACGACCGGTAGCCGGCCGGCACCCGTGCCCAGCCGAGCTTGCGGCCGACCAACTCCTCGTAGGCCTTGCTCGACGCCCACGAGACGAACTTCCACGCGTTCGACTTGTTGCTGCTCGCCTGCTCGATCGCCCAGGACCACGTATAGAGCCAGCCGGACGTCTTGGTCTTGACGACCGGTGCCTGGACGTAGCCGATCTTGCCCGCCACCGGCGAACCCTGCGCTTCGAGCGAGCCCGCCGCCGACGTGGCGTCGTACCACATCGCGACCTTGCTCTGCTCGAGGTCGGTGAGGCACTCGGTGAAGCCGGACTGCGCCGCGCCGACCTCGCCGTGCGCCCGGGTCAGGTTGACGTAGAAGTCCACGGCCTGCTTGAAGGCGGGCGCGTCGACCTGCGGCGTCCAGTCCTTGTTGAACCAGGTGCCGCCGAACGTGTTGACGACGGTCGTCAGCGGCGCGAGATTCTGCCCCCAGCCCGGCTCGCCACGCAGGCAGATGCCCTTCATATCGGGTTTGGCGCCGTCCACCTTGGCGGCGAGCTCCGCGACCTGTTGCCAGGTCGGGTGCTCCGGCATCGTCAGGCCCTTCTCGGCGAATACGTCCTTGCGATACATGAGGAAGGACGACTCGCCGTAGAACGGCTCGCCGTAGACCTGGCCGTTGGTGCCGGTGAGGCTCTCCGCGATCGGTTTGAGGATGTCGGCCTGGTCGAAGGACCGATCCTTCGTGATGTACGGGCTCATCGAGGCCAGCCACCCGTTCTTCGAGTAGAACGGGATCTCGAAATTCGACAGGGTGGCGACGTCGTACTGGTGCGCCTGACTGGAGAACTCCTGGCTCGCCTTGTCGCGCAGGTCGTCCTCGGGCAGCACGGTGAAATCGACCTTGATGCCGGTCTGCTTGGTGAAGGTCCCGACCAGTTTCTGCAGATCGATCATCTGCGGGTTGTTGACCATCAAGACCCGGATGGTGTTGCCGCCACCGGTGTCGCCCCAGCCCTGCGCTCCGCACGCAGCGAGCGGTAGGGCGAGCGCGGCCGCGGACAGTGCGGCTGCAGCCCTGCGGAGTGTGCTGCCTCGCACGGCGCCTCCCTCGACAGGCCGACCCCCGTCTACGTTGCGCTCAAACGAGCAGCTATGCGCTCGAACGTTGCAATGCCAGACTTCCTGCGCGGCCTCGCCGATGTCAAGGCATCCTGGCAAACTGAGTGCATCCGCGCTCAAATGAGCGCTACAGAGGAGGCGGTATGGCGCCCTCGTCGACCGAGCTGATCCTGATGGCCCGGGTCGCCAGGCACTACTACCACGACGACCGGTCGAAGAGCGACATCGCCGACGAGCTCGGCATCAGCCGGTTCCGGGTGGCCAGGTTGCTGGACGCGGCCAAGCGCGCGGGGATCGTCACGATCCGCATCGAGACTCCGGCCGGCATCGACACCGAGCTGTCCGTCGAGCTCCAGCGTGCCTACGGGCTTGCGCACGCGGTGGTGATCGACGTGGAGGACGACGAGCCGGAGAGTCTGCGGCGCCGGCTCGGCGAGGTCGCGGCGGACGTGCTCCAGGACGTGGTCGGGGCGGACGACGTCCTCGGGCTGGCGTGGGCGCGCTCGCTGCGTGGGATCGGACCGGCGGTCACCTCGATCGCCGGCTGCCCGGTCGTCCAGCTCACCGGCGCGCTGTCCGGACCGGACGGCAGCGACGTGCTGGAACTCGTCCGCCGGGTCGCACACGCCGGCGGCGGCACACCGCACGTGTTCTACGCACCGCTCGTCGCACCCGACGCTGCATCCGCTCGCGCGCTACGCAGGCAGCCGGAGGTCGCGCGCGCCGCCGAGCTCGCCGACAAGGTGACGGTTGCGGCGGTCGGCATCGGCGCATGGGAGCCGGGGTTGTCCACGATCTACGACATGGTCGACGGCGACACGCGCGAGCGGGCCCGGGCGCTCGGTACCGTGGGCGAGATCTCCGGCGCGCTCATCGGCGCGGACGGAGCACCGGTGCGCACCCCGCTGAGCCGGCGCATCATCGGCGTGACGGGCGAGCAGCTCGCGGGCATCCGGACCGTCATCTCGGTCGCATACGGCAAGGAGAAGGCCGGTGCGGTCGGCGCGGCCTTACGCGGTGGATTGGTGAACGGCCTGATCACGCATGCCGGCCTCGCCCGCGTCCTGCTCGAGCAGGCCGAACTATCTGGGGATCATGAGCGCTGAGGACGGTCCGCTGCCGGGCGGCACCGCCAACCGGGGGCGGGTGATCCGAGTCGGCAACACCGTGCACCGGCCCAGCGGCGGGTACACGCCCGCGGTGCACGCCCTGCTCGGGCATCTCGCCGATGGCGGCTTCGGGGGTGCGCCGCGAGTGCTGTGGGCAGGCAGGCGCACCGAGGTGCTCGGCTACATCGAGGGCAGTGCGGCGACCGAACCGCTAGCCGACTGGGCGCTGACCGCGCAGGCGCTGGCGTCGGTGGGCGCCCTGCTGCGCGACTACCACGACCACGCCGCATCGTTCCACGGGACGCAGCTGCCCTGGCAGCGTCCCGTCCCGGAACGCTGGCGCAGATCGCTCGTCACGCACAACGACGTCAATCCCGCCAACGTCATCTTCCGCGACGGGCGCGCGATCGCACTGATCGACTTCGACCTGGCCGCACCCGGCACGGCAGCGTTCGACCTCGCGGTGACGGCCTGCTTCTGGGCGCCGCTGCGAGCCGCCGAGGACGTGCCTGACGATCGCCGCGAGCAGCCGTTCGAGCGGTTTCAGTTGCTGCTCGCCAGTTACGGTGCGGACGCCCGGCTGCGCGACGAGGTCGCCGAGGCGCTGCCGGAAGCCAACCGTTGGATCGCCGACATCATCGCGGACGCGGCTCTGCTGGGGCATCCGACGTTCGGCACACTGTGGGAGCGGGACGCGGCGATGTACGAGCGGGCCGCCTCCTGGCTGGCCGCGAACGACACCCGGCTCCGCGCCGCGGCCGTTCAGCAGGACGGATAGCTCGCCAGCGTCACCGCGGTGGCGAGGGCGGCTGTCGCGGCCTCGTACCCCTTGTCCTCGGCCGAATCCGGCAGCCCGGCGCGGTCGAGGGCCTGCTTCTCGTCGTCGCAAGTCAGCACCCCGAAGCCGATCGGGATGCCGGTGCGCTGCGCGACGAGGGTGAGCCCGGTGGTCGCAGCCTCGCAGACGTACTCGAAATGCGGTGTGCCGCCGCGGATGACGACGCCGAGGGCGATCACCGCGTCCGGGTGTGCTGCTGTGACCCGGGCGGCACCGACCGTCAGCTCGAACACGCCGGGCACCCGCACCTCGGTGACGTCGCGAACACCTGCCTCGGCGAGTGCGCGCCGCGCCCCGTCGAGCAGGCCGTCCATCACGCGCGCATGCCATTGGCTGGCGATGACGACGACCTTGAGACCGGCCGCGCCTTCGACGTGCAGCTCCGGAGCACCGTCCCTCATGTCTCGTCCCTCGTCTCGAGGCGGAGCTCATGTCCCATGCGGTCGCGCTTGGTCTGCAGGTAGCGCAGGTTCTCCGGGTTGGCGTGCACCGGCAGTGGCTCCCGTCCGACGATTCGCAGCCCGTAGCCTTCGAGCCCGGCGCGCTTGGCCGGGTTGTTGCTGAGCAGCCGCATGGAGCGCACGCCGAGGTCGACGAGGATCTGCGCGCCGGTGCCGTAGTCGCGTGCGTCGGCGGGCAGCCCGAGTTCGAGGTTCGCGTCGAGCGTGTCGACGCCGGCGTCCTGCAACTGATAGGCCTGCAGCTTGTGCAGCAGGCCGATGCCGCGGCCCTCGTGCCCGCGGATGTAGAGCACGACGCCGCGACCCTCGCGCGCCACGGCCGCCAAGGCGGCGTCGAGTTGCGGACCGCAATCGCAGCGCAGCGAGCCGAACACGTCACCGGTCAGGCACTCGGAGTGCACCCGGACGAGGACGCCCTCGCCGTCGCCGATGTCGCCGAACACGAATGCGACGTGCTCGCGCTGGTCGTAACTCGACGCGTAGCCGACGGCGGTGAACTCGCCGTAGCGCAGCGGTACCCGCGCAGAAGCGATCCGCTCGACCAACTTCTCGAAGCGGCGCCGATAGGCGATCAGGTCGGCGATGGAGATGAGCGCGAGGTCGTGCTCGTCGGCGAAGACCCGCAGCTCGTCGGCACGAGCCATTCCGGCCGGGTCCTTCTCGCTGACCACCTCGCAGAGCACGCCGGCCGGATGCAGCCCGGCCAGCACCGCGAGATCGACCGCCGCTTCCGTGTGCCCGGGCCGGCGCAGCACGCCGCCGTCCTTGGCGCGCAACGGGACGACGTGGCCGGGGCGGGAGAAGTCGGTGGACCTGGACGCCGGGTCGGCGAGGAGTCGGATGGTGTGCGCGCGGTCGCTGGCGGAGATGCCGGTGGTGATGCCCTCGCGAGCGTCGACCGTCACGGCGTACGCGGTGCCGCGCCGGTCCTGGTTGGTGTGGTACATCGGCGGTAGGTCGAGGCGGTCGGCGTCGCCCTCGGTCAGCGGCACGCAGATGTAGCCGGACGTGTAGCGCACCATGAACGCCAGCAACTCGGGCGTCGCGAGCTCGGCGGCGAAGATCAGGTCGCCCTCGTTCTCGCGATCCTCGTCGTCGATCACGATCACGGCCTTGCCCGACTTCACATCGGCGATGGCGCGCTCGATGGAATCGAGGCGAAGCGTGCTCACGCCGAACGCTCCAGCAGCCGCGCGACGTACTTGGCGAGCACGTCCACCTCGAGATTCACCGGGTCGCCGGGGGCCTTGGTGCCGAGCGTCGTCGCGCGCAGCGTTTCCGGGATCAGCCCGACCTCGAACCAGTCCGGCCCCACTGCAGTGACCGTCAACGAAACACCGTCCACCGCGATGGACCCCTTCTCCGCGACGAACCTGCTCAGCTCGGCGGGCACGCCGAAGCGGACCAGATCCCAGGCGTCGCCGGGCGAGCGGGATACCACGACGCCGGTGCCGTCGACGTGCCCCTGCACGACGTGCCCGTCGAGGCGGGCGTCGGCGCGCACCGCGCGCTCGAGATTCACGCGATCGCCCGCGCGCAGCGTGCCGATCACCGAGCGCTTGAGCGTCTCGGCCATCACGTCGAAGTCGATCTCGGTGCGCTCCCCCGGCCGCGAGCCGACGACCGTCAGGCAGACTCCGTTCACCGCGATCGACGCGCCGTGCACGAGGTCGTCCGCGATGCGCACGCAGCTGATCGTGAGGACTGCGGAGTCGCCGCGTGACTCGACGGCGGCGACCTGTCCGAGCTCTTCGATGATCCCGGTGAACAATCCCTAGTCCCCTGCCGTGTGCTCGGGCCAATGCGCCCACTTCGGCCGGGCGACCACTTTGATGTCGCCGCCGAGGCGCTCTACCGACTCGACCTCCAACATCACGCCATCCGCGAGTGTTCCGATGCCCGCGTCGCCCAACGCGGCCGGACCCGCACCGAGCAGCGTCGGCGCGAGATACGCGACCACTTCGTCCACGCAGCGAGCCTCCACGAATGCCCCTGCCAGCGTAGGGCCGCCTTCCAGGAGTACGTGCCGCACACCCTGGTCATATAGGGCTTTCATCGCGAACTGGGGTACCGCTGTGTCGAGCACCACTGTCTCGGCGGCTTCGTCGAGCACCTGAGCGTCGTCGGGCACGCGGTGCCGGCGATCCAGCACCACGCGCAGCGGCTGATGCTCTGCGATCACGTCGCCGTGGCGCACGGTGAGATGCGGGTCGTCGGTGAGGACCGTCCCGCTGCCCACCAGAACCGCGTCGACGACATCGCGCAGGCGGTGTGCGTCGGCGCGCGATGCGGCCGACGAGATCCACCGCGACGTGTAGTCCGCCGCGGCGACCCGGCCGTCCAGCGTGGCGGCGAACTTCCACGTGACATAGGGGCGGCCGGTGCGCATGGCGTGCAGCCAGGGGCGCAGCGCACCGGTCTCCGCAGCGTGTGCCTCGACGCCGTGCATCACGTCGACGCCGGCGTCGCGGAGCCGCTCGGCGCCCCCGCCAGCTTCCGGGCTCGGGTCGCCGACCGCGTACACGACGCGCGTGATGCCCGCCTTCAGCAGCGCGTCGGTGCACGGCCCCGTGCGACCGGTGTGCGCACACGGCTCGAGGGTGACGACCGCAGTGCCGCCGCGGGCGGCGTCCCCTGCGGCGCGCAGCGCGAGGATCTCTGCGTGTGGACCGCCGGCCGGCGCGGTCGCGCCCTCGCCAGCGAGGTTGCCCGCCATGTCGAGGACGACCGCGCCCACCGCGGGGTTCGGGCTGGTTCGGCCGCGAACGGTCTCGGCCAGGGCGAGTGCCCGGTGCATCGCCGCCTGCTCGGCGTCGGTGGCGGCCATCAGCCGGCCATCGACCGACGGGCCTGCTCGCGCAGAGCCGTGACCGCCCGCGCCGGGTCCTCGGCGCCGTACACCGCGGTGCCGGCGACGAAGACGTTCGCGCCTGCCTCCGCGGCGGCCTCGATGGTGTCGTCGGCGATGCCGCCGTCCACCTCGACATGCAGCCGCAGGTGGCCGGCATTCAGGTGCCTGCGGGCCAAGCGCACCTTGTCGAGCAGGTCCGGGATGAAGTCCTGCCCACCGAAGCCGGCCTTGATCGTCATGATCAGCAGAGTGTCGAAGTTGGGCAGCAGGTCGAGGTAGGGCTCGAGCGGCGTGTCGCGGTCGACCGCGAGGCCGGCCAGCGCGCCGGCGTCGCGAATCGTCTTGGCCAGCTTGATCGGGTCGTCGGCCGCCTCGACGTGGAACGTGACATTGACCGCGCCGGCCTCGGCGTAGCCGGGCGCCCAGCGGTCTGGGTCCTCGATCATCAGATGGCAGTCGAGGGGCAGGTCGGTCGCCTTGCGCAGGCTCTGCACGACCGGCAGCCCGATCGTCAGGTTGGGTACGAAGTGCGCGTCCATGACGTCGACATGCAGCCAGTCGGCATTGGACACGGCAGCAGCTTCCTCCGCGAGCCGGGCGAAGTCGGCCGCCAGAATGCTCGGCGCGAGCATCGGCTCGACTGCGGTCACGACACCACTTTATTGCCCTGCCCGGCCCGCCCTCCGGAGCGGCACGGTACGGGTGATCAGGCAGGCCGGATGAGTGCGCAGAACATCGCGTCGGTGCCGTGCCGGTGCGGCCAGAGTTGGACGGTTGGTCCGTCGCCGAGCTGATCGACGCCGGGGAACGCCGGACGGGCGTCGAGCACGGTGTGTCCGGCAACGATCTCGCTCGTTTCGGCCGGGTGTGGAGAGCACGTCACGTAGCCGACCACTCCCCCGGGGCGGACGAGTCGCAGTGCCGCAGCGAGCAGTGCGCGTTGCAGCGCGACGAGCTGCGGGACGTCCTCGGCACGGCGCCGCCAGCGCGCTTCCGGGCGGCGCCGCAGCGCGCCCAGGCCGGTGCACGGTGCGTCGACGAGGACGCGGTCATAGCCGCCGGTCATGGATGGGAACTCGCGCGCGTCGCCCACGTGCACCTCGACCGACCATGGCGCCGTCACGCGCCGGGTCAGTTCGGCGCGGTGCTCGCGCAGCTCGTTCGCGGTGACCCGGGCGCCGCGTTCGGCCGCGAGCTCGGCGAGCAGCGCAGCCTTCCCGCCCGGTCCGGCGCACAGGTCGAGCCAGCGCTCGTCGCGCCCCTCGAGCGGCGCGGCAGCCAGCGCGAGGGCGCACAACTGGCTGCCTTCGTCCTGCACGCCGGCGCGCCGCTCGCGCACCGCGGCGATCGCAGCCGGGTCGCCGCCCGCCATGCGCACCGCGAACGGCGAGTACGGCCCTGGCTCGCCGGCGGCACCGGCGAGCAGTTCGGCGGGCGTGCTCCGGCCCGGCCAGGCGACGAGGTGGGTGCTCGGCCGCTCGTCGTCGGCGGCGAGCGCCCGGCCGGTCTCGTCGAGGTCGTGCCCGAGCGCGGCCGCGAACGCCTCGACGATCCATTCGGGATGCGCCGTCCGGATCGACAGCGCGCGGACCGGCCCGGCACCGGCGCTCAGCTCGTCCATCCAGGTCGCCCAGCTGTACACCACCACGCGACGCAGCACCGCGTTGACGAACCCGCCGGCCCGGCCGTGCCCGACCGCGTGCGCGAGATCGACCGTCGTCGCGACTGCCGCGTGCGGCGGCACCCGGGTGCGCAGCGCTTGGTACGTCCCGATGCGAAGCAGATCGAGTACGCCCGGATCGACGTCGGCGAGCGAGCGGTCGGCGCACCTGGCGATGATCTCGTCGAGCGTGCCCAGCGAGCGCAGCGTGCCGTAGCCCAGCTCGGTGGCGAGCCCGGCGTCGCGGCCGCTGAGGCGATGCATGTCGAGCAGCCGGGCGAGGGCCAGGTTCGCGTAGGCGCCCTGCTCGTCGACGGCCCGCAACAGCTCGAACGCAGCGATCCGTGCGGGGTCGACCTCATGGCGCGGCCGCTGCCTCGCCGTGCGCTCAGGCAACGCGTTCGCCGTCCGCGATTCGCGCGCCGCGCGCCCAGTCCGACGCGGCCATCGCGCGCTTGCCGGGCGGCTGCACCTCACCGAGTTCGACGACCATGCTCGCGGTACCGACGGCGACCGTCGATCGGGTCACCCGCAGCTCGCCGGGCGCGAGATCGTTGGCACCCTGCAGGCGCACTGGGCCGAGCTTCAGCCGTTCGCCGCGGAAGGTCGTCCACGCGCCCGGTGCCGGCGTGCAGGCCCGCACCAGTCGCTCCACGTGCCGGCCGGGTGCGGTCCAGTCGACACGTGCGTCCGCGACCGTGATCTTCGGCGCGAGCGACACGCCGTCGTCGGACTGCGGCACGGCCACCACGCCGCCGTCCTCGATGCCGTCCAGGGTGGCGACCATCAGACCGGCTCCGCTCGCCGCCAACCGGTCGAGCAGCGCGCCGGCGGTGTCGTCCGGGCGAATCGACTCCGTCACGACGCCGAACACCGGTCCGGTGTCGAGGCCCTCCTCGAGCAGGAAGGTCGAGGCGCCGGTGACGTCGTCGCCGTGCAGCAGCGCGTGCTGCACCGGCGCCGCACCGCGCCACGCGGGCAGCAGCGAGAAGTGCAGGTTCACCCAGCCGTGCTTCGGGACGGCCAGCAGCCTCGGCGGAATCAACGCGCCGTACGCCACGACCGGGCAGCAATCAGGTGCGAGGTCGGTCAGCTCGGCGAGGAACTCCGGCTCGGACGGCCGACGCGGCGTCAGGACAGGCACACCTGCCGCTTCGGCTGCGACGGCGACCGGAGAGTCGACCGTGTGCCGGCCACGGCCCGCGGGCGCCGGGGGTCGAGTGAGCACGGCGACGACCTCGTGCCGGGGCGAATCGAGCAGCGCTTGCAGGGTGGGCACCGCGGGGGCGGGCGTGCCGGCGAAGACGAGCCTCACTGGACGGCGCCGCGCGCCGGCGACGCAGCGGAGGCGTGCGGGCTGACCTTGATGGTCGGGTTCGCCCGGTCGGCCCACGGCGCGTCGCGGATCGCGCGCATGGCCGCCTTGCGCGTCGCGGCATCGAGGCGATCGACGAACAGCACGCCGTCGAGGTGATCGGTCTCGTGCTGGATGCAGCGGGCCAGCAGTTCGGTGCCCTCGATGGTCACCGGGTCGCCGTACATGTTGAACCCCTTGGCCACCACGCCGTACGCCCGCTTGACCGGGAAGGCGAGGCCGGGGAACGACAGGCAGCCCTCGTCGTCGGTCTCCTGACCGCCGGTCAGGTCCAGCGTCGGGTTGATCAGGTGGCCTGTCACGTCGTCCACGTGGTACGTGAAGACCCGCAGGCCCACGCCGATC
>DASQSE010000003.1:0-70710 GCA_035642535.1 Jatrophihabitans sp.
AGCCAGGACGGGCTCGGCCGGCTCGCCCAGGACGAGGCGCCGCGCCCGGTGCACTGGCCCAACCTGAAACCCGAGGAAGCCATCGAAGAGTGGAACGAGCTGTGCGGCTGGGTCGAGCGGCTGCGGGTCCGGTTCCCGAACGCCATCCGGGTGCCGGACTGCTGGTGGCGGCACAACGACCTGGTCGAGGTGCTCGCAGCGCTGCGTGACTTCGAGCGCGTCTGCTTCAGCGACACCGCACCCGCCACCGCGCCGGTCGAGTGGCAGCGCGCGTTACGCGACATGGAGATCCGCATCGAGATCCGGATCAAACGCTTCACCTGCGCCGTGGACGCTCGCGGCCGGCGAGACCCGCAAGATTCAGACCGAGCTCGGCAGCGTTACCGCGGCGATCAATGAGTGGGAGCTTCGCAAGACAGCGTCGCTCCGCTCAGCGAAGGCCAGGTGCGCCATGCCATCGGGGGCGCGAGCGAACTGGTGGATGTGCTCGCGGCTGCCGACCGCGCCAACCGCGCCGACCTCTGCAGGGCGCTTGGTGTCCAGCTCCGATACACAAAAGAAGCTGCATCCGGGGTGGAACGCGTCCACGCCCGGTTGCAGCTAAGGAGTAGCGGGGGCAGGATTTGAACCTGCGACCTCTGGGTTATGAGCCCAGCGAGCTACCGAGCTGCTCCACCCCGCGTCGGTCCTGCCAGCTTACCCAACGCGCGAGCGGCGCTCCAAATCGCCCGCTATCGACCGGCTGCGCGCCGCTCGTAGGCCTCGCGAGCGGGGGAGTGCGCGGCATCGGTGAGCAGGTGGTGGACGCCGCTTGCGCGTAGGAACCACTCCTGTCCGCGGCGCGGGAAGAGCGCCAGCATCCGGTTCAGTGCGTTCAGGCTGCGCGGCACGAACACGTCCAGCCGCGGCTTCTTCAGCGCCTCGACGATCGCGTCGGCGACCTGCTCGGGCGTGACCGTCTTGACCATCCAGTGGTCCTTGACGCCGTCGATCAACTCGGTGCGCACGAGCGCCGGCATGACGCACGACACGTCGACGCCGCTGCCATGCAGCTCGCGACTCAGCGATTCGCTGAGTCCGACCACGCCGAACTTCGTCGAGCAGTAGGTCACCACGCCCGGGAAGCCACCCTTGCCGGCGGCGGACGCGAGGTTGACGATGTGCCCGCGCCCGCGCGGCCGCATCCGCTGTACCGCGAGCTGCGACCCGACGATGACCGCGTGCAGATTGATCTCGAGCTGGCGATGGAGCGAGTCCGGCGATTCCTCGTGGAAGGCGGCGACGGGCATGATGCCGGCGTTGTTGATCAGGACGTCGAGCGGGCCGAGCTCGTCCTCCACCTCGTCGAGGAACGTCGCGAACCCTGCATGGTCGGTGACGTCCAGCTTGCGGGCGATCGCACCCGCGCCGAGCTCGCCGGCGACCGACGCCGCAAGGTCTCCGTCCAGATCGCCGAGCGCGAGCCGGCCGCCCGCGCGCGCCACCGCCCGCGCGGTGGCCGCGCCGATGCCGCGCGCCGCGCCGGTGATGACGACGACCTTGCCGGTCAGGTCACGAGGCGGTCGAGCCATGAGCGTCCTCCGCAGATGTGGCCGGGTGGTCACATCGAGTCTGCCGCGCCGCGCGCCTGGATGCACGCCGGGATCGCTACGACCGCAACAGCGGCGATAAAGACGACAATCAATCCGCAACTGCGGTATCAATAGCCTAGAATTGGCCGCATGCCCAGTTACCGGTTTCGTGAAGCCGCGGAACTGCTGGGCGTCAGCGACGACTCGCTGCGCCGCTGGGCCGACACCGGCCGGGTGGCGCCCTCCGTGGACGGCGCCGGCCGCCGGGTCATCGACGGCGCCGAGCTCGCCCGCTTCGCGGAGCAGAACGCGGCGCCTGTTCCGGCAGCCGGGGCGGTCGTGCGCGAATCGGCCCGCAACCGGTTCGTCGGCCTGGTGACCCGCGTGGCGCGCGACACCGTGATGGCCCAGGTCGAGATGCAGTGCGGACCGTACCGAGTCGTGTCGCTGATGAGCCGCGAAGCCGCCGACGAACTCGGCCTCGAGCCCGGCGTCACGGCGATCGCATCGGTGAAGTCCACGAACGTCGTCGTCGAGGTTCAGGAGGCCGGATCGTGAAGGTTCCCATTGCACTGGCCGCAGCGTTCGCCTTGCTCGTCGGCTGCTCTTCATCCGGTTCCGGAGATGGCGGCGACGGCACGGGGAGCAGCGGCGGCGGCGCACTGTCCGGGTCGATCGCGGTCGACGCCGCGTCTTCGCTCACCGAGGCGTTCGACACGCTCAAGTCGCAGTTCGAGGCGGCGCACCCCGGTACGACGATCAAGATCACCTACGGTGCCAGCTCCGACCTGTCGACGCAGATCTCGCAAGGAGCGCCGGTCGACGTCTTCGCCTCCGCCTCGACGACGAACATGGACGATCTCGGCGATCAGGCGGTGCATCCGACGAACTTCGTGGTCAACACGCTGGAGATCGCCGTCCCGCCCGGCAATCCGGCCGGTATCCAGTCGGTCGAAGACCTCGCGAAATCCGACGTGAAGGTCGCGGTCTGCGATCCGGCGGTGCCGTGCGGCGTGGTCGCCGCGCAGGTGTTCGACAACGCGGGTATCACCGTCCACCCGAAGGCCAGCCTTGCCGACGTCAAGTCGACCCTCGCCGCGGTGGAGTCGGGCGAGGTGGACGCCGGGATCGTGTACGTCACCGACGTGCGCGCCGCGGGTAACCAGGTCGAGGGCGTCGAGATCCCGAGTGACGTCAACGCGACGACGACCTACCCGATCGCCGTGCTTAAGGACGCGCCGAACCCGGTGCTGGCGCAGGCGTGGGTCGACTACGTGCTCTCCGCCGCCGGTCGCAAGGTCCTGACGGCGGACGGCTTCGGCAGGCCGTGACTCGGCGGGGGGCGGGCGCCGGCACGCCGGCGGTTGTGGTGCCGCCGGCACTCGTCGGCGTGCTGTTCCTGCTCCTGCCGACTGTCGCGCTGCTCATCCGCACGCCGTGGACCCGGCTCGGCGCGATCTATGGCGATCAGCACGTCTGGACGGCGCTGCGGATCTCGCTGGAGTCGTCGCTCGAGGCCACCGCCGCCTCACTGTTCTTCGGCGTGCCGTTGGCGTGGGCGCTCGCCCGGCTGCGGGTGCCGGGGATCGGCCTGGCCCGGGCCGTCGTCACGATCCCGCTGGTGCTGCCTCCGGTGATCGGCGGCGTGGCGCTGTTCGACGGATTCGGCCGGAAGGGCGTGCTCGGTCACCCGATCAATTCCGTGCTGGGCCAGGACCTGCCCTTCTCATTCCCCGGCATCGTCCTCGCGCAGATCTTCGTCGCGATGCCGTTCCTCGTCATCACCGTCGAGGGAGCGTTCCGGATTGCCGACCGCGGCGTCGAGGAGGCCGCCGCGACGCTCGGGGCGTCCCGCTCACGGATCTTCCTGTGGGTCACGGTCCCGCTCGTCATGCCCGCGATCGTCGCCGGCGCGGTGTTGTGCTGGGCGCGCGCGCTCGGCGAGTTCGGCGCGACCTTGCTGTTCGGCGGCAACGTGCAGGGCTCGACGCAGACGCTGACGACGCTCGTGCTCAGCGTGTTCCAGCACGATCCGGCCGATGCGCCCGCGCTCGCGCTGCCGCTGATGGCCGTCGCGGTCATCGTGCTCGTCGGCCTGCGCGACAGGTGGCTGCGGCCGGTCTCATCATGACGCTTCTGGTCGACGGCGCGGTCCGGCTCGGCGAGTTCCGGCTCGAGCTGTCGATCGAGGCCCGTCCCGACGAGGTGGTGGCGCTGCTCGGCCCGAACGGCGCCGGCAAGTCGACCGTGCTGCGGGTCGCCTCCGGCCTGATCGGCCTCGATTCCGGCGTCGTCCGGCTCGACGGCCGCACGTTGGACGACGCAGCGCGCGAGGTGTTCGTCGAGCCGCAGTTGCGCAGGGTCGGCGTCGTGTTCCAGGATCACCGGCTGTTCCCGCACCTGCGCGTCCTCGACAACGTCGCGTTCGGGTTGCGCGCGCAGCGCATGCCGCGCCGAGCTGCCCGCGATGCAGCGCGCGACTGGCTGCGCCGGCTCGACCTCGATGAACTCGTGCACCGCCATCCGCGGCAGCTGTCCGGCGGACAAGCGCAGCGGGTGGCGCTGGCCCGGGCGCTCGCGTCCGCACCGGACGCCCTGCTGCTCGACGAGCCGTTGGCCGCACTCGACGTGCAGACCCGCTCCGAGGTGCAGGGCGAACTGCGGGAGCATCTCGCGGCCTTCCCCGGGCCGACGATCCTGATCACGCACGACCCGATCGAGGCGTTGCTGCTCGCCCAGCGCATCGTCGTCCTCGAACGTGGCCGGGTCGTCCAGGAGGGTTCGCCCGCCGAGATCACCTCCCGGCCGCTGACGCCTTACGTCGCCAAGCTCGTCGGCATGAACCTCTACCTGGGCACGGCATCGGGCGATGTCGTACGCGTCGATGGCGGCGGCTCGATCGTCGCGTCAGAACCGCCGGCCGGCCGGGTCTATGCCGCGATGCGGCCGTCTGCGATCACCGTGCACACCGAGGCGCCGCACGGATCGAGCGCGCGCAACATCTGGGCTGCGACGATCACCTCGCTCGCGCCGCTCGGCGACCGAATCCGGGTGACGACGGCCGGCGAGCTCGCCGCGACCGTCGACGTGACCGCGGCGGCGGTCGCGGATCTCGATCTTGCGTCCGGCCGGCAGGTGTGGTTGTCGGCCAAGGCGACCGACGTGAGTGCCTACCCGGCCCCATAGGCTGGGCGGATGCCGTCGGTCACCGTCCGCTACTGGGCGGGTGCGCAGCGCGCGGCCGGCGTCAAGCGCGAGTCACTGACCGCGGCGACGGTCGGCGAGTTGCGCGCCGAGCTGGCGGCGCGGCCGGCGCTCGCGCAGGTCGCCGCGGTCGCATCCTTCCTGGTCGACGGGCAGCAGGTCGGCGACAACACCGCACTGCCCGACGGCGCCGAGGTCGACGTGCTGCCGCCGTTTGCCGGCGGCTGAATCCGTAGCACGCGACGCGACCAACGGAAACCGCGGCGAAACATCCAGGCGCGACCTTCGCGGCATGGTGGACGAGACGTACGTGACCCACGCGGCCTGGGTGCGGCAGGTCGGCCGGCCCGATCTGATCGACGAGGTCGCCGACCAGTTCGAACGGCCGGCCGGGGACGGGGCGGAGTCGTTCTGGTCGCGCCGCGAACGTGCGCGCTGGACGTGCACCTCGCGCGGCTGGCGGGCGAAGCAGCGGATCCTGCGGCTCGTCGGCTGAGCAGGTCGGCGCGCTCTGACTACCGTGGACACGTGGCGCGGATGACGGCAGTGGTGAACGGGCGCGTCCAGGGCGTGGGGTTCCGCTACTGGGTGCGCCACGAGGCGGGCTCCCTCGGGCTTGCGGGGTCGGCCACGAACCTGCCCGACGGCCGGGTCGAGGTGATTGCCGAGGGTGCGCGAGAGGCCTGCGAGACACTCCTGTCGGCGCTGCGCAGTGAGGGCACACCCGGTTACGTCAGCGACATCTCGGTCACCTGGTCGGAGGAGAGCGGCGCCGCGCGTTTCCGGGTGCGCTGAGTCAGCCGGCGACGCTCGGGCCGGCGCGCTCGATCGCGAACCGAATGAGCACGCGCTCGTCGCGCGCCATCGCAGCGCGGTAGTCGTCCCAGTCCGGGTGTTCGCCGCTGATCGAGCGGTAGTAATGGACGAGCGGCTCCATCGCCTCGGGCAGCGAGACGACCTCGGCGGTGCCCTCGGCCTGCACCCAGTCTCCGTAGAACCGGTCGGCGAAGACGCTGATCGCGATGCGCGGATCGCGGCGCAGGTGTTGCACCTTCATCGCGGTCTCGCGCGTGCTGATGACGACGCGGTCCTGCTCGTCGAGAGTCACGAGCACCGGGGACAGCGCCGGCCGCCCGTCCCGGCGAAACGTGGCCATGACCGCGTGATGGTTGTTGCGAATGAAGTCCTGCACGGTTGCGACGTCCACGAGCTGCTCCTCAGCCGGTAGGTGCGGCGATGCCGAGGCGTCGCTGTTCGACGATCAGGCAGCGGTTCTCGACGTAGAGCAGGCCGGCATCCTGCGCGATGCGGAGCGCCTCGTCCGATTGCAGGTGCAGTTGCAGCCAGAGCACTGAGGCGCCGGCGGCGACAGCCTGCCGGGCGATGTCCGGGGTTTGGTCGGACGGGCGGAACACGTTGACGAAGACGGGCTGCGGCGCATCGGCGAGCGTCGGGTACGCCTGCTCGCCGACGATCGTTCCGCCGCGCGGGTTGACCGGAACGATGCGCCAGCCGTGCTCCTGCATGTGAACCGGCACATAGTGCGCCGCCTTGTGCGCTGCGTTGCTGGCGCCGACAACGGTGATCGTGTCGTAGGTCCGGAGGATTTTCTCGACCGTTTCGTCCGTGTCCACAGCTACACAGTACGGTCGAGGCGATGAACGGACCCGGCACCCTCGAATGGACCGCGCCCATCAACCTGGTCGCTGCGCCGGTCGCCGCCGCGCTCGAGTCCTGGGGCCGCGCCGACGTGCTCGCAGCGCCGATCGACCCGGGCGTCGCAGACACCGCCGCATTCTGCGAGACGTACGGCGTGGCGATGGAGGACTCCGCGAACTGCGTGGTGATCGCCGGCCGACGTGGCGAGGTCACTCGATATGCGGCCTGCGTCGTGCTGGCCACTACGCGCGCGGACGTCAACGGCGTGGTGCGCAAGCGCCTCGACGCGCGCAAGGCCTCGTTCGCGCCGATGGAGGACGCAGTGGCGCTGACCGGTATGGAGTTCGGGGGAATCACGCCGCTCGGGCTGCCCGGAGACTGGCCGGTGCTGATCGATCGCGCCGTGCTCGACCGCAAGGTCGTCGTCATCGGCAGCGGGCTGCGTCGCTCGAAGATCGCGCTGCCTGCCGAGGCCCTCGCCGAACTGTCCGCCGCCGAGGTGATCGACGGGCTGGCGTCCTAACCTGCCTGTCGCAGTGGGGCCGGCAGGTAGGCCGCGCCAGGGCCGCGCACGCTCGCCATGTCGGACGGATTCTGCATCGCACACGTCTTGAGCGACAGGCAGCCGCAGCCGATGCACGAATCCAGCCCGTCGCGCAGCTTCTCGAGTGAGGCGATCTGGTCGTCGAGCCGCTGCCGCCAGGTGCGGGAAAGGCGCGCCCAGTCCGCGCGGGTGGGGGTTCGGCCGTCGGGCAGCGTTGCCAGCGCGGTGGCGATCTCGTCCAGGGTCAGCCCGACGTTGCGCGCCGCCCGGACGAACGCGAGCCGGCGCAACACATTGCGCTCGTACCGGCGCTGGTTGCCCGAGGTGCGAGTAGCGCGCACCAAACCCTCGCGCTCGTAGAAGCGGAGCGCGGACGGCGCGAAGCCGCTGCGCTCGGCGACCTGACTGACCGTGAGCAGGTCCGTCGTACGCATCGAGGCATGTTCTCCTTGACTTGAAGTTGACTTCAACTACAAGCATGAACTGCATGACGTACACATCGCAACCGACCGCGTTGATCACCGGCGGCTCCAAGGGACTGGGTCGGGCGCTCGCCCGCGCTCTCGGGGAGCGGGGTTGGCATCTTGTGCTGGATGCCCGTGACCCGACCGCTCTCGAATCGGTCGCAGCAGAAATCCCGTCCGCGCTCGTCGTCCCCGGCGACGTGACCGACGCCGCGCATCGCGACGTGCTGGCCGCGAGCATCGCGACGCTCGGCCGGCTCGATCTTCTCGTCAACAACGCGAGCGATCTCGGCCCGAGCCCGCTGCCCGCCCTCGCCGGCTACCCGCTCGACGCGCTGCGCACCGTCTACGAGACGGACGTCGTCGCCCCGGTCGCGCTGACCCAGCTGCTGCTGCCGCGGCTGCGTGCGGTCAACGGCACGGTCGTGAACGTCAGCTCGGATGCGGCCGTGGAGGCGTATCCCACGTGGGGCGGCTACGGCTCGGCGAAGGCGGCGCTCGATCACCTGAGCGCGGTGCTTGCGGTCGAGGAACCCGAGCTGCGCGTCTACGCGGTCGACCCCGGCGACATGCGCACGGACATGCACCAGGCGGCGTTCCCCGGTGAGGACATCAGCGACCGTCCGGCGCCGGACGCGGTCGTCCCGGCGCTGCTGCGGTTGCTCGACGAACGGCCCGCGTCCGGGCGGTACCGGGCCGCCGAGTGGACGGCGGTGACGGCCGGGTGAAGACATTCGAGCTGCCTGCCGGACTGGAGGCTGGTGCGCCGCCGACGGTGCGAGACGGCGTGCGGCTGCTCGTCGCGCACCGCGGCGGGATCGAGCACGCGCGCTTCGCCCGGCTCGGCGATTTCCTGTCGCCCGGCGATCTCGTCGTCGTCAACACCTCCGCGACCCTGCCGGCCGCGGTGGACGGCACCCGTGCCGACGGCCGCGGGGTGACCATCCACTTCGCGACCGCGCTGGACGACGGCACCTGGGTCGTGGAGGTGCGCCCGGATCACGACGCGACCGGGCCGCTCGCCGACAGCGCGGGCGGAGACGTGATCGCGCTGCCCGACGGCGTGCGGCTCGTCCTCCTGGCGCCGCACCCGGCCGGCCAGCAGCGGCTGTGGCAGGCACACGTCGGCGTCGAGGGCGGCGTGCCCGCATATCTCGCGCGCCGCGGCCGGCCGATCCGGTACGCGTACGTCCCGGCGCCGGTGCCGCTGGCCGAATACCAGACGGTGTTCGCGCGCGAGGCGGGCAGCGCCGAGATGCCCAGCGCGGCGCGCCCGTTCACGACCGCGCTCGTGACCGATCTGGTCACGCGCGGCATCGGTATCGCGCCGATCGAGCTGCACACCGGCGTCTCGTCGCAAGACCCCGGCGAGCCGCCGCAACCCGAGCGGTTCCGCGTTCCCGAGACCACCGCGCGGGCGGTGAACATGGCTCGCGCGTGGGGCGGCCGGGTGATCGCGGTGGGGACGACGGTGACGCGGGCGCTCGAATCCGCCGTTGATGGCGTCGGCGCGGTGCGCGAGCGCGCTGGCTGGACGGATCTCGTCCTCGGCCCCGACCGTCCTGCACAAGCGGTGAGGGGACTGATCACCGGCTGGCATGCACCGGGTGCGTCCCACCTGCAACTGCTGGAGGCGGTCGCCGGCGCAGAGCTGGTCGAGCGTGCGTACGCGGAGGCGGTGCGGGCCCGCTACCTGTGGCACGAGTTCGGCGACAGCTGCCTGCTCCTACCCTGACGCTTTCCGTCGCGTGGTCGCCTACGCGGCGTGTGGTCACGTATAGCTGACCACTCGCTTCATAAGTGACCACGCGTCGGGTGCAGCGCGGCGAGTAAGGCGTCGTGCAGCAGGCCGTTGCTGGCCGCCGCGCTGCCCTGGTGCACGCCGCCGACTCCGTCCAGCCCGGTGAACTGGCCGCCGGCCTCGGTGACGATGGGCGCGAGCGCCGCGATGTCCCACAGTGAGAGCTCCGGCTCGGCCGCAACGTCGACCGCGCCCTCGGCGACGAGCATGTACGACCAGAAGTCGCCGTATGCGCGGGTGCGCCAGACCCGATCGGTCAGCGCGAGGAACGCCTCGCGCAGCGACGACCACCCGGACAGCGACGAGTACGACAGGCTCGCATCCTCGAGCGACGCGACGCGGGACACCGCCAGCCGGCGTGGCGGGGCATCGTTGACGGACGCCCACGCACCGGCGCCGCGGGCGGCCCACCAGCGCCGGCCCAGCGCGGGCGCGGACACGACGCCCACCACCGCCTCGTCGCCGTCGAGCAGCGCGATGAGCGTGGCCCAGACCGGCAAGGTGCGGACGAAGTTCTTCGTGCCGTCGATGGGGTCGATCACCCACCGCCGCGCCGCGCTGCCGTCCGACCCGAACTCCTCGCCGGACACCGCGTCGGACGCCCGCTCCTGGGCGAGCAGCTCGCGGATCACCTGCTCGGTGGCCGTGTCGGCATCGCTGACGGGCGTGAGGTCCGGCTTGGCGTCGACCACCAGGTCGACGGCCCCGAATCGGCGCATCGTGACCGCGTCGGCGTAATCGGCCAGCCGCAGCGCGAGGTCGAGATCGGCGGCGTAGTCGGGCACGGAGGGAGGCTACCGTCGGGTGATGCAGCCCGCGTCGCCCGAGGAGGTCGAGCGGACGCTGCGCCAGTACCTCCGGGACGGACGGCTCACCGTGATGCCGCGCTCGGGGCGCCGGCGTCAGATCGTGCTCGAGCACATCGTCCAGCTGTTCGAACCCGGGCGCCGCTATCTCGAGGTCGACGTGAACCTGATCCTGCGCCAGGTGTGGGACGACGTCGCGGCGCTGCGCCGCTACCTCGTGGACGCCGCGCTGCTAGACCGATCGGCGGGGGAGTACTGGCGGATCGGTGGTCCTGTGGACGTCTGAGCGCCGACGGGTAGTTTCCCTTCCGTGACGGACGTGCAGCAGGTGGCGATGCGCGCGAGCGTGCCGCCGTTCTACGTCATGCGGGTCATCGACGCGGTCGTCGCACGTCGCGCGGCGGGGCTGCCGACGATCGACCTGTCGGCCGGCCAGCCCTCGACGCCCGCGCCGGTCGCCGTCCGGGTCGCGGCGCATGCCGCGCTCGACGCCGACCGGATCGGCTACACGAACGCGCTGGGCATCCCCGCGCTGCGGGCCGCCATCGCCAGGCACTACGGCGATCGGGTCGGCATCGACGTCGACCCCGCGAACGTCGCGGTGACGACCGGCTCGTCCGGCGGTTTCTCCTACGCCTTCCTGGCCGCGTTCGACGCCGGCGACACGGTGGCGATGGCCCGGCCGGGCTACCCGGCATATCGCAACATGCTCGCCGCGCTCGGCTGTCGAGTCGTCGAGCTGGCGTGCGGCCCGGAGACCCGTTTCCAGCCGACGGTCGAGCAGCTCGAAGCGCTGCCCGAGCCGCCGGCCGGGCTCATCGTCGCGAGCCCGGCCAACCCGACGGGCACGATGGTCCTGCCGGAAGAACTGCGTGCACTGCTCGCCTGGTGCGACGCGCACGGCACCCGGTTCATCAGCGACGAGATCTACCACGGCATCACGTACAGCACGCCGGCAACGTGCGCCTGGTCGATGGGGCACGACTCGATCGTCGTCGACTCCTTCTCCAAGTACTTCTCGATGACGGGCTGGCGGATCGGCTGGCTGCTGGTGCCGGACGTGCTGATCGACGCGGTCGATCGCCTCGCGGGGAACTTCACGATCTGCCCGCCCGCACTGTCGCAGTTCGCGGCTGTCGCTGCGTTCGACGCGTACGACGAGTTGGACGCCAACGTGGCGCGCTATGCGGCGAACCGCGCGATGTTGCTGCAGTCGCTGCCGGTGATCGGTCTCGATCGACTCGCGCCGGCGGACGGCGCGTTCTACATCTACGCCGACGTCTCACGCTGGACCGACGACGCACTGTCGTGGGCGGCGCGGCTCCTCGACGAGGCGGGCGTGGCAGTCGCGCCGGGCATCGACTTCGATCCGGTCGACGGCGGCAAGTTCATCCGGATGTGCTTCGCGGGCGACGGTGCCGAGATCAGCCACGCGGTCGAGATCATGGGTGCGTGGCTGGCCCGCCAACCCCGCCGCTGAGCGACAGATGCGGAGGGTGGCATCCTCGCGGAGGTGCGATTGAAGCTGGGCCGACCGGATCTCGCCGAGTATGCGGACCGTTTCCGAGTGCCGAAGGAGAGTCCGGACTCGGCGGTCACGGTGACCTTCCTCGGCGTCGCGACGCTGCTCATCGACGACGGTCTGTCCGCGATCCTGACCGACGGCTTCTTCAGCCGGCCCCGCCTGCGCCGCGTCCTCACCCGGTCCATCAGCCCGGATCCGGAGATGATTCGGCGCTGTCTGGACCGCGTCGGCGTGCTGCAGCTCGACGCGGTCGTGCCGGTGCACAGCCACTACGACCACGCGTTCGACTCCGCGGTCGTCGCCGAGCTCACCGGTGCGAAGCTCGTCGGCGGCCGGTCGACGCTGAACATCGGCCGCGGGCACGGCCTGCCGGATGACATGCTGCTGCGACCGGCGCCGGGCGTTACCTTCGACGTCGGAAACTTCTCGATCACCATGATCGAGTCGAGGCACTGTCCGCCGGATCGCGCCCCGGGCGAGATCGAGGGACCGCTGCAGCCCCCCGCCAAGGCGAAGGCGTACCGGTGCGGCGAAGCGTGGTCGATCCTGATCGACCATCCGGACCTGCAGTCGGGCATGCTCGTGCAGGGCAGCGCCGGTTTCGTCGAGGGAGCGCTTGCAGACGTAGGAACCGACGTCGTGTACCTCGGCATCGGACAGCTCGGCCGCCGGCCACGCAGCGAGATCGTCGCCTACTGGAACGAAACGGTGCGAGCTGTCGGAGCGCGGCGTGCCGTGGTCATCCACTGGGACGACTTCTTCCGGCCGATCACCGAGCCGCTCCGCGCCAACCCGTACGCCGCCGACGACCTCGGCGCCACGCTGCGCGTCCTCGACCCGCTCGCCGAGGCGGACGGCGTCGACCTTGTCTTTCCCGCGGTGTGGGAGCGCGCGGATCCCTGGGCCGGTCTCTGATCCGTCGAGCTTCGCTCAGCGCTCGTCCACGCCGCCGATCACCGGCTTCAGGTCGACGATCGGCGTCCCGTCGATCGCCTCCAGACCGCGGACCCGCACCCGCGAACCTTCGACGGCGCGGACCCGAACCCGATGCAGGCCGATCGGATTGGGGCGATCCGGAGCGCGCGTGGTGAACACGCCCTGGGTCGGGCGGCTCGTGTCGCCGCGCGGATGCACCGCGAGCGTCGAACGGTCCGCCTCGTGCAGCCAGGTCAGCACGAGCAGTTCGTCCCCGACCGCGACGCCGTCCAGCGCGGGCAGCACCTCGTCGTCGAGTACGAGCACGGCATCCGGCGCGCCCTCATCACCCTGCCGCGGTGCGTCCGCTCGGCTGGCCAGCGGACTCTCGACCCGCCCGACCGGGCGCACGTCGTAACTCATCGCGGCGGCCCGTCCGGTGCAGGCACCGATTCCAGCACCTCCACCTCGTCGCCGACGGCGATGTCGACGCCCGGGTTGTCCGGGATGATGTTCATCCCGAACCACACCTCAGCGTCCCACTTGCGATGCCGGGCGAGCGTCGCGATCGGCTCCTTGCCGCGTGCGGCGGAATCCGGATCCGTCATCGTCAGCGTGCACCGATCGCAGCCTTTGACGACGCGGAACTGCGCCGCGCCGATCCGGATGCGCCGCCAGCCGTCCTCCTCCCACGCGCGGCCGCCCGACACGACGACGTTCGGCCGGAACCGGATCATCGGCAGCGGGCCCTCGGCCGCCCGTGGCCCGTCGGCGATCCACTCGTTCAACGCATCCAGCGAGGCGCTCGAGCCGAGCAGCAGCGGGTATGCGTCGGCGAACGAGACGCGGTCGGTGGTTCGGGCGAAGGCGGGGTTCGGGCGCCGGCGGGTCGGGTCGTCCAAATAGACGAGCCGGACGGACGTGCCGATGACCTTGCTGAGCCACGCACTCGCCGCGGGCGCCGCGAGCGATGCCGCCACGTCGCTGCTCCACACGCGGACGGACACGAGCGTGTCCACCGGCGGGATGTCCACCGACAGCGGGGGAGCGTCCGGGCTGGTCAGGTCGAGGCCGCCGTCGGTGCGCAGCGACGGCACGATCAGCAGCATCCGCGGGTACTCGCGGGCGGTCACGGCCGTACCGCCGTCGTCGACCACCAGCCAGCGCCGGTCGCCTGCCAGCCCCCAGCGCTCGACCGTGGCGCGCTGCACGCTGTGGCCGCGGCAGGACTTGACCGGGAAGCGGTTGATCGCGTTCAGCGTCATCGGCACCACCCGACCCTATGCAATCCCGTTCGCCAGGAGGGCAGGATTAGTCGGGTGTACGACATCGCGCAGCAGGTGAAGGAATGGCTCGCCGCGGGCCGGGAGGTCGAGGTCGCGACGGTGGTCGCCGCGCGTGGGCTCAGCTCCCGACGGCCCGCACCGGCGGCGGCGTGGGCCGCAGGGGAGGCCGCGATCGGCGAGCTCGTCGCCGGGGTGGTGCCCGAGAACCTCGAGCGCGGGTTGGTCGAGATCGCGATCTCCGATGCCGACGCCCGCGCCGCCGGGCTGGCCTGCGGCGGGAGCGCTTCCGTGCTCGTCCAACCTGCGTCCGCCTATCCGGCGCAGGTGTGGGAGCAGCTGCTGGCCCGCGATCCGCTGTGCCTGGTGACCGCCGTCAGCGGCGGCGACCTCGGCGCGACGGACGTGTTCACACCGGCGTCGATCCGCGAGTCCTACGCGTTCGGTGACGAGGTGTCGCGGCTGTTCGGACGCGGCGTTACCTCGGCAGTCGTGCTCGAGCGAGCTGTCGCGATCGCGCTCTGGCCCATCCCGACGCTCGTCGTCATGGGCGACGGGCTGATCGCGGACGCGCTGCGTAACACCGCGCAGCTGCTCGGCTGGGACGTCCAGGTGACTCCGGAGGTGCAGGCCGCGGTCGCGGCGGTGCGCGGCCTCAAGCGCAGCGACGCGGTTGTGGTGCTGAGCCACGACCGGTCAGGCGACGGCCCGACGCTCGCCGCCGCGCTGGCCGGGCCGGCCGGCTATGTCGGCGCGCTCGGGTCACGGCACACGCAGATCGCCCGGCTCGAATGGCTCACCGAGCACGGCGTCCCCGCCGAGGCGCAGGCGCGCATCCACGGGCCGGCCGGGCTCGACATCGGCGCGCACACGCCCGCCGAGATCGCCGTCTCGATCGTCGCCGAGATCATCGCCAACCGGGCGACGGCATCGGGCGGTGCGCTGCGCGCACGCCGCGGACCCGTGCACGAAGCCGGCGTGCAGTCGCCCCCGCCGCGCTACTAGGGCGTGCCCTAGCGGCTGACGAGCAACCGGCGGAACGCGGCCAGCCGTGCCGGCGTCGAGTGACCCTCCGCCACCCAGGCATCGAGGTGGCAGCCGGCCTCGGCCGAGAGGTGCTCGCATCCAGGCATGCACTGCACGGCGCCGTCCTCGAGATCGGGGAACGCCCACAGCAGATCGTCCGCGGTGACGTGCGCCAGCCCGAACGAGCGCACGCCCGGCGTGTCGATCACCCAGCCGTCGCCGCCCGGCAGCCGCAGCGCGATCGCAGAGGACGAGACGTGCCGGCCCTTGCCGATCGCGCTCACCACACCGGTCGCGCGGTCAGCGGTGGGCACGAGCGCGTTGATCAGCGTCGACTTGCCGACCCCGGAGTGTCCGACGAACACCGACTCGTGCCCGACCAGATGCGCGCGCAACTGGTCCAGCGGCCGGCCGCGCTGCGTGACGATTGCCGGGACATCCAGCGGTGCGTAGCGCTCGATGACCGCGTCCGGCGGGGCGAGATCGGCCTTGGTCAGGCACAGCAGCGGCTCGATGTCGGCCGTCAGCGCCGCGACCACGCAGCGGTCGATGAGGCCCAAGGACGGCTCCGGGTCGGCCAGCGCCGAGACGATGACGAGCTGGTCGGCGTTCGCGACGATGACGCGCTCCTGCGGGTCGTTGTCGTCGGCCGTGCGCCGGAGCACGGTGTCGCGCTCGTCGACGCGCACGATGCGGGCCAGCGCGTCGGGCGCGCCGGACAGATCGCCGACCACGCCGACGACGTCGCCCACGACGAGCTGGGTGCGGCCGAGCTCGCGGGCCCGCATCGCGGTCACGTCGACGTCGCCGACGAGCACGGCGAAGCGGCCGCGGTCCACTGCGAGGACCCGCCCGGCGGCCGCGTTCTCGTGTGTGGGCCGCTGCTTCGATCGCGGCCGGGTGCCCCGGGGATTGGCGCGCGACCGGACGTCGTCCTCGTCGAGCTGTCGCCGGTTGCGCGCCAAGTCAGCTGCCCAGGAGCGCGGACCACATGCCCGGGAAGTCAGGCAGCGTCTTCGTCGTGGCGCCGATGTCGTCGATCTCGATGCCCGGCACGATCAGGCCGAGCACGGCGCCGGCGGTAGCCATCCGGTGGTCGGCGTAGGAGTGCCAGATGTTGCCGTGCAGCCGGGTCGGCGTGATGGTGAGCCCGTCGGACTGCTCGGCGATCTCGCCGCCGAGCCGGCTCAGCTCGGTGCACAGCGCGGCCAGCCGGTCGGTCTCGTGGCCGCGCAGGTGGCCGATTCCGTAGAAGGACGAGGCGGTGTCGGCGAGCGCTGCGATCGCGGAGAGCACCGGCGTCAGCTCGCCGACGTCGCGCAGGTCGGCGACGAGGCCGCTGATCGAACCGGTGCCGCTCACCGTCAGCCCGTCCGGGTCGAGATCGACGATCGCGCCCATCTCGGTAAGTAGGCCGCGCAGCGCATCCCCGGCCTGGGTGGTCGCCGCCGGCCAGCCGGCTATCCGGACCGTCCCGCCGGTGACCACGCCCGCCGCGAGGAAGGGCGCGGCGTTGGACAGATCCGGCTCGACGACCCGGGTGCCGCCCGCGATCCGGCCGGGCGCCACCCGCCATGCGCTGACGCCGACACACTCCGCGTCGACACCGACGGCGCGCAGCAGGTCGAGCGTCATGTCGATATGCGGTTGGGAGGGCACCGGCCCGGCGCCCGTGTGGACGATCTCGATGCCCTTTTCGTAGCGCGCGCCGGCGAGCAGCAGGCCGGAGACGAATTGCGACGAGGCAGATGCATCGATGTGCACGCTGCCGCCGGGCGCGGTGCCGTGGCCGTGCACTGTGAACGGCAGGTGGCCCCGGCCGCCGTCGTCGACGTCCACGCCGGCCTGCCGCAACCCGTCGATGAGCGTCGCCATCGGCCGCTCGCGCGCGTACGCGTCCCCGTCGAAGGTCACCGGGCCGTCCGCGAGTGCGGCCAGGGGTGGGGCGAAGCGCATCACCGTGCCGGCGAGTCCGGTGTCGACGCTCCCGCCGTGCAACGGCGCGGGCGTGACGAGCCAATCCCGATCAGCGTCGGCGATGCCCACGCCCAATGACCGCAGCGCGTCGGCCATGAGCAGCGTGTCCCTCGCTCGGAGCGGTGCAACCAGCCGGGACGGCCCGTCGGCGAGCGCCGCGAGCAGCAGCAGGCGATTCGTCTGCGATTTCGAGCCGGGCAGCGAAACGCGGGCGCGTACGGGACGGTCCGCCAGCGGCGCCGCCCACATCTGCATGGCTTCAGTCTGCCGTAATCGGCGCTCTCGGAGCGCGACGCCGACCGATGTCCCTACTCGCTGAATAATGGGCCTATGTGCGGCCGCTACGTCTCCGTCCGCTCGAACGAGGACCTCACCGACGAGTTCGACGCGATAGACGCCACGAACGGCGAGTGGGACGAGCCAAACTACAACGTCGCGCCCACCGACCCGGTGCGGGTCGTCGTCAACCGGCCGCTGCGCGACGAGAACGGCACGCCGTCGAAGTGGCCCACTCGGCAGCTGCGCGTCGTGTCCTGGGGGCTCGTCCCGTCCTGGGCGAAGGACCGTTCGACGCAGGGCCGGATGTTCAATGCGCGGATCGAGTCCGTCGCCAAGACGAACGCGTTCCGCCGCGCGTACGCGATGCGCCGCTGTCTGGTCCCGGCCGACGGCTGGTACGAGTGGCACGCGCTCAGGTCCGGCAAGCAGGCCGTCTACATGACCCCGGAGGACGGCCACTCGATCGCCTTCGCCGGGCTCTACGAGTTCTGGGGCGAGCGCGGCCAGACCCTGACCACGTGCACGATCATCACCGCTGCGGCGCAGGGTGCGTTGGCCGAGATCCACGACCGGATGCCGCTCGTCCTGTCGCGCGCGTCCTGGCAGCGCTGGCTCGACCCCGAGTTGCGCGACCCGTCCGATCTGCTCATGTCCTGGGACGAGGCCGGCGGCGAGCGGCTCGAGCTGCGGCCGGTGTCGTCGCTCGTGAACAAGGTCGACAACGACGGGCCGGAACTCATCGAGCGCGTCGAGCCCCAGCCCGAGGAGCAGCGGCTCTTCTGATGACGACCAAGCTCGACATTCCGACGTTCGCCGGACCGGCGCACGCCGAGATAGACCGCCCGCACAGTCCGCCGACAGCGCTGCTCGTGCTCACGCACGGCGCCGGCGGCGGCACCAATTCGCACGACCTGCTCGCCGCCGGCGCCGCCGCGTTGCAGGTGGGCGTCGCGGTCGTGCGGCTGACCCAGCCCTACGTCGTGGCCGGTCGGCGCTCGCCACCGGTGCCGGAGAAGCAGGACGAAGCCTGGCTGGCGGCAGTGGCGGCACTGCGCCGCCGTCGCGGTTTCAAGGAGCTGCCCCTGATCGTCGGTGGCCGTTCCAACGGCGCGCGGGTGGCCTGCCGGACTGCCACTGCGTCCGGCGCGGTCGGGGTCGTCGCGTTGGCGTTCCCGGTGCATCCGCCGGGCAAGCCGGAGGCGTCCCGGCTGGCCGAGCTGGATGCCGCGGGTGTGCCGGTGCTCGTCGTCCAAGGCGAGCGCGACCCGTTCGGCATGCCGCCCGCCGGAGCCGACCGCACAGTGGTGGTGATCGACGGCGCCGACCACTCGCTCAAGCGCGGGCTGGCAACCGTCGCGTCCGCCGTGACGGAGTTCGTGACAACCGTGGCAGGGCGTGCAAGCGTCGTCTCATGACGACGCTGCGCGAAGCCCGCGACTTCCTCCTCGAGCACCGCACTGACTACGACACGGCGTACGCGAAGTTCAGTTGGCCGCGGCCGGAGCATTTCAACTTCGCCATCGATTGGTTCGACGGCGTCCTCACGGCCGAACACCCGCACCGGAGCGCCCTGCGGCTGATCGAGGCGGACGGCACGGACGCGAGCTACACGTTCGCCGAACTGTCCGCCCGCTCGGACCAGCTCGCCGGCTGGCTGCGCGGCGAGGGCGTCGCGCGCGGGATGCGGGTGCTCGTGCTGCTCGGCAATCAGGTCGAGCTCTGGGAGACCACGCTCGCCTGCATCAAGCTCGGCGCCGTGATCATCCCGGCCACGACGCTGCTCGCCGAGGCGGACCTCCGGGACCGGATCGACCGTGGTCGGGTCGGCGCGGTCATCGCGCGCGCCGAACTCGCGCCGCAGTTCGAGCACGTCCCGGGCTCCTACCTGCGCATTGCGGTCGGCGCGCCTGTGGAGGGCTGGCTGCGCTACGACGACAGCACGGTCAGCGACGCGCCGTTCGGGGCGGACGGGCCGACCGAGGCGGACGACCCGTTGCTGCTCTACTTCACGTCCGGAACGACGGCGCTGCCCAAGCTGGTCGAGCACACGCACATCAGCTACCCGATCGGGCATCTCGCGACGATGTACTGGATCGGGCTGCAGCCCGGGGACGTCCACGTGAACGTGTCGAGCCCGGGCTGGGCCAAGCACGCCTGGTCGTGCGTGTTCGCGCCATGGCTGGCCGGCGCGACGATCTGTCTCTACAACTACCAACGCTTCGACGCCGCGGCGATGCTCGACACGCTGCGCCAAGCCAAGGTCACGACATTCTGCGCGCCGCCGACGGTCTGGCGGATGCTCGTCCAGCAGGATCTGGCGGCGTGGCGCGAAGACATGTCGCTACGCGAACTCGTCGGCGCCGGCGAGCCGCTGAACCCGGAGGTCATCGAGACCGTCCAGCGAGCGTGGGGGATGACGATCCGCGACGGGTTCGGGCAGACCGAGACCACGCTGCAGATCGGCAACTCGCCGGGCCAGCCGGTCAAGCTCGGTTCGATGGGCCGCCCGATGCCGGGCTACGAGATCGTCCTCGTCGAACCGGCGGGCGATGCCATCGGCAGCGAGGGTGAGATCTGCGTCGTCACCGAACCGCGGCGTCCGGTCGGGCTGATGGTCGGCTACCGCGACGACGACCAACGCAACGAGATGGCCTTCGCCGGCGGCCGCTACCACACCGGTGACGTGGCGAGCCGTGACGCGGACGGCTACATCACCTATGTCGGGCGGGCCGACGACGTGTTCAAGGCCAGTGACTACCGAATCAGCCCGTTCGAGCTGGAGAGCGTCCTCATCGAGCATCCCGCCGTTGCCGAGGCCGCCGTCGTCCCGGCCCCCGACGAACTCCGGCTCGCCGTGCCGAAGGCGTACGTCGTGCTTAGTGCAGGGCACGAGCCGAGCAAGGAGCTCGCCGGCGACATCCTGGCCTACTGCCGGGAGCACCTCGCGCCGTTCAAACGCATCAGGCGACTGCAGTTCGGCGAGCTGCCCAAGACGATCAGCGGCAAGATCCGCCGGGTGGAACTGCGCGGTGCCGAGGCCGAGCACGTCGGCCAGCGGCCCGAGGGCGAGTACCGCGAGGAGGACTTTGGCTGAGCGCACTCGCTCGTACGTCGTTACCGGCGGCGCCCGAGGCGTGGGACGCGCGATCGTCGAACGCCTGCTCGAGGACGGTGCCGCAGTCGTCGTCCTGGATGTCGACGGCGCAGCGCTCGAGTGGGTGGCAACGCACCCGGCCGCCGACCGGCTTGCGGCCGTGGTGGGCAGCGCGGGCGACGAGACGGCGGCCACCGAGGCCGCAGACCGGGCGGAACGGTTCGCGATGTTGCACGGCTGGGTCAACAACGCCGCGATCTTCCGGGACGCGAGCCTGCATGTCGAGCCGGCGGCCATCGTCCTCGACCTGGTTGCCGCGAACCTCGCGCCGACCGTGGTGGGCTGCTTGGTCGCGGTTCGGCGTTTCCTGGCCGCGGGTAGCGGCGGTGCGATCGTCAACGTGTCGAGCCATCAGGCCCAGCGGCCGGTGCGCGGCGCATTGCCGTACGCCACCGCGAAGGCGGCGATCGAAGGGCTGACCCGCGCAGTCGCCGTCGACTACGGACCGGCGAACATCCGGACCAACGCGGTTGCGCTCGGCACGATCGAAACCGAGCGCTCGGCAGCGCTGCTTGCCGGGGCGGACGCGATCGAGATCGAGCGCCAACTTGCCGAGATCCATCCGCTGGGGCGCGTCGGCGCGGCCGTCGAGGTCGCCGACGTCGTCGCGTTCCTGCTCTCGGCGCGCGCCAGCTTCGTCAACGGCGCGACGTTGCCGATCGACGGCGGCCGTGCAGCCCGTGGTGCCGATCCCGAGGAGCGGTGACAGCTCCGCGTTACCTCGGGTGGCTGTTCGGAGCTGAGTGGGCTGCTATAACAGCCCACTCAGGTGGCAGATGGCAACTCGACGGATCGCGAGGACATCGTGACGCTGCACGAGCTCTATGTCGACCTGCTGGTCGGCGGGCTCGTGGTGCTGGTGAGCATCGTCGCCACCCGGATAGCGGACCGGGTCGGCCTGCCCAGCTTGCTGGCCTTCCTCGCGCTCGGCGTGTTGCTCGGCGAGGACGTGCTGGGGATCAAGTTCGACGACGCGCAGCTGGCCCAGAATCTCGGCACCGCGGCCCTGGCGGTGATCCTCGTCGAGGGCGGTCTGACCACGAGCTGGTCGGACGTCAAGGCGGTCGTGGCGCCGGCCGGCGTGCTCGCGACGGCGGGCGTCGGGGTGAGCACCGGGGTTACTGCGCTCGGTGCGCACTACCTGCTCGACCTCGGCTGGCAGCAGGCGCTGCTGCTGGGCGCAATCGCATCGTCCACGGACGCCGCCGCCGTCTTCGCCGTGCTGCGCGTCCTGCCTCTGCCGCGGCGGGTAGCCGGTGTGCTCGAGGCCGAGTCGGGGTTCAACGACGCGCCGAGCGTCATCCTGGTGCTGGTCTTCAGCGAGACGCCGTTCCACGTCGGTGCGGCACATCTCGCGGGCACGTTGGCGTACGAACTGGCGATCGGCGCGGCCGTCGGCGTCGCGGTCGGTTGGCTGGGCGCGATGACCCTGCAGCGGATGGCACTGCCGGCTTCCGGGCTTTACCCACTCGCCACCTTCACGCTCGGCATCGTCGCCTTCGCCGCGGCGGGCGCGGCCCACGCCAGCGGGTTCCTCGCCGCCTACCTGGCCGGGCTCGTGCTGGCCAACTCCGGGCTGCCGCACCGCGCCGCCACGCGCTCGTTCGCGGAGGGCACGGCCTGGCTCGCCCAGATCGGCCTGTTCGTCCTGCTCGGCCTGCTCGTGGACCCCAGCCGGCTGCCGGGCCAGATCCTGCCCGCGCTCGTCGTGGGCCTCGTCCTGCTGCTCCTCGCCCGGCCGCTCTCGGTCGCCGCGTCGCTGGCCGCGTTTCGCACCCCGCTCCGCCACCAGGTGTTCGTGTCGTGGGCCGGTCTGCGTGGCGCCGTCCCGATCGTGCTCGCGACGTTTCCGATCGTGCGCGGCGTGCCGGACAGCGACCGGCTGCTCGACATCGTCTTCGTCCTGGTCGTCATCTACACGCTCGTCCAGGGGCCGAGCCTCGCGCCGATCGCCCGATGGCTGCGCCTGGTACCGCGCGAGGTCACCCGCGAGATCCTCGTCGAGTCAGCGCCGCTCGACGTCCTCGACGCCGAGTTGCTGACGATGACGATCAGACCGAAGTCGCGACTGCATTCGGTGTCGATTCTCGAATTGCGGTTGCCGGATCCCAGCGTCGTCGCGCTCGTCATCCGCGACGGCCACACGTTCGTCCCGGGCACCCACACCCAGCTCGCCGTCGGCGACGAACTCCTGATCGTGACGACCCGGCGCCTGCGCGCCGCGACCGAGAAGCGACTGCGCGCCGTCAGCCGGCGCGGCTCATTGGCGTACTGGTTCCACGAATACGGAGAACCCGATTGAGGTGCTCAGAACGACGCAATCGGGGCGAGCACGGCATCGGCGGCACGGACGAGGTCGGCCGGCGCGAGTTCCACCTGTAAACCACGTTTGCCTGCCGAGACGTAGACGGTCTCGAAGGATGTCGCCGACTCGTCTACGACCACGCGCAGCCGGGTCCGGTGGCCGAGCGGTGAGATCCCGCCGACGACATAGCCGGTCGCGCGGGCGGCCGCCGCGGGCTCGGCGAGTTCGGCCCGCTTGCCGCCGCCCAGCGCAGCTGCCAATCCCTTCAGGTCGAGGCGGGCGGCCACCGGGACCACTGCGCAGGCGAGTCGGCCCTCGACCGTGGCGATCAACGTCTTGAAGATGCGCGCCGGGTCGACGCCGAGCGCCGCCGCGGCCTCCTCCCCGTAGGCCTGGGCACGCGGATCGTGGTCGTAGGGGTGCAGGGTGAACGGGATCTTCGCCCTGCTCAGGAGCGCGGTCGCTGGAGTTCCCGTCGCCACGCGCGACAACGTAGCCGGAATGGCTGGAATGTCTACGCGATTACCGGGGTTTCACATGGCAAGCCGACGAACAGGAGTTCCCTCGCATGATGGTGTCCGCACCCAGTCGGGTCACCGCCGCGATCCGGCCGCTCACCACGAGCGCGATAGTCTCCACCGGAGCGGATCAAACCCGAGCAGATGGGAGCGCGGTGGCTGACGAGCGGGTCAAGGAGGAAACCGTCGAGGCGCGGCGCGGGCGCTTCGAGCGGGACGCGCTGCCGTTTTTGGACCAGCTCTACGCAGCCGCGATGCGGATGACCCGCAACCCCTCCGACGCCGAGGATCTCGTCCAGGAGACCTTCGTGAAGGCGTTCGCCGCCTTCCATCAGTTCACCGAAGGCACGAACCTCAAGGCCTGGCTCTACCGCATCCTTACGAATACGTTCATCAACAACTACCGCAAGAAGCAGCGCCAGCCCCAAGAGGCGGGCGGCGAGGACGTCGAGGACTGGCAGCTGCACCGCGCCGAATCGCACACCTCGTCCGGGCTCCGCTCCGCCGAGATGGAGGCGCTGGACCACCTGCCTGACTCCGACGTGAAGGACGCGCTGCAGGCGCTGCCCGAAGATTTCCGGCTGGCGGTCTACCTCGCCGACGTCGAGGGCTTCGCATACAAGGAAATCGCTGAGATCATGGGTACGCCGATCGGCACCGTGATGTCGCGCCTGCACCGCGGTCGCAAGCAGTTGCAGAACCTGCTCACCGAGTACGCCCGCGAACGCGGCCTGATCCCCAGTGGGGTGACGAAATGAGTGGCTTCGGTTTCGGACCCGGAGGGCTCGACTGCGACGACGTGTTGCGTGACGTCTATCTGTACCTCGACGACGAAACCGACCCGGAGCTGCGCAACCGCATCCGTCAGCACCTCGACGGTTGTGCGCCGTGCCTCAAGCAGTTCGGCCTCGAGCAGGACGTCCGCTCGCTGATCGCGCGCTGCTGCGGCGGCGATCAGGCCCCACTCACGCTGCGCGAGCGGATCAGCGCGCGCATCACCGAGATCACCATCGAGTCGTCACACGTCGAATACCGCGCTGATTGACCTGCGCGACCGGTCAGGTCGCTCATTGTCAATTGGCCGGCGTCGGCGCAACCCGGTCCGCCAGCTGCTTGGCCGCGTAGAGGCCGGCGGTGATCAGGTTGTGGCCGTGCTGTCCGAGGACGACGCCGAGCAGGTCGACCGGGTGGCCGTGCACCTCGCGGCGCGCGCGGAACATGAAGCACCCGCCCGCCGCGTCGTCCGATCCGGTCTTCATGCCGACGAAGCCGTCCTGCCCGAGAAGCGCGTTGGTGTTCTCGACGTCGCCTGCGACGGGTAGCCGGTAGTCAGGCAACGCCATGAGCTCGGCAAGGGTGGCGTCCTGCGCAGCGACGCGCGCGAGCTGGAGCTGGTCCGCGGCCGTCGACACGGTGCCCTCGTCGAACCCGCTGGGATCGGTGTAGGTCGTGTGCGCCATGCCGAGCCGGCGCGCGGTCTCGTTCATCTCCGCGACGAAGGCCGGGACGCTGCCGTCGATCTGCCGCGCAACGAGCACCGCGACGTTGTTCGCGGACGGCAACAGTATTGCCACCAGCGCCTGCCGCTCGGTCAGGCGTTCGCCCGCGCGCACGTCGACGATCGACTGATCGGTCTCCCGACGCTGCTCGGTGTCCTTGACGTCCGCCACGGTGACGCGGAACCTGGGGCCGCGCGCGCCGCTGTCCAGCGGGAAGTGCCGAAGCACGAGGTAGGCGGTCATCACCTTGGCCAGGCTCGCGATCGGCTCCGGTTGCTGGTGCCGGCTGGCCGCCGGCGGCGCGTCGCCGAGTTGGTAGGCGCCCTGACCCTCGCGCGGCCACCCGTTCGTCGACAGGTAGTCGCGGTGCGCGTCATCGAGCCGGTACTTCACGATTACGACGGCCACGACGGTCGCCGTCACTACGATCGCGAGCGCGATTGCCGAGCGGATGAGTCGGCGGCGGCGGCGCCGCCGCGGCGCGTGCCGGGTCACCGGCCCGTACTGCGGCGGGACGAGCGTTTCGGTCATGGCGCGAGCGTCCCGCTCGGCCGTTATGGCGAGGATTCGAGACGTCCTTATCCGGGGCTTATGGTGGTCGCGCGAAGCTCTACGTGATCTGATCAGGAGCGGTGAATCGTGCGTGTCCTACTCGCCGACGACGAGCGCCTGCTCGCCGATACCGTCGCCGAGGGCTTGCGCAAGCTGGCGATGGCCGTCGACGTCTGTTACGACGGCGAGGCGGCGATGGAGCGGCTCAGCGTCAACAGCTACGACGTCGCCGTTCTCGACCGCGACATGCCCAAGGCCACCGGCGACGCGGTCTGCCGCTGGATGGTCGACGCCGCGCTCGGCACCCGGATCCTCATCCTGACCGCGGCGAGTGGCATCCGCGATCGCGTGGACGGGTTGGGGCTGGGCGCGGACGACTACCTCACCAAGCCGTTCGCCTTCGCCGAACTGGTGGCTCGGATTCACGCCCTCGCCCGCCGTCCGCCGGCCGGATCCGCGCCGGTCCTCGATCACTTCGGCGTGGTGCTCGACATACCGCGGCATCGGGCATTCCGCGACGGGCGGCTGCTCGACCTGACACCGAAGGAGTTCGCCGTCCTCTCGGTCTTGATGCACGCGGCGGGTCAGGTCGTGAGCTCGGAGGAGTTGCTCGAGAAGGCCTGGGACGAACACGCAGACCCGTTCACGAACGCGGTGCGCGTGGCGGTCATGACGCTGCGCCGCAAGCTCGGCGACCCGCCGATCGTGCACACCGTTCCGCGAGTCGGCTACCGGTTCGGAGAATGAACGCGTGCACCTGACACTGCGCCGCCGGGCACTACTTGCAGTCCTGGTCAGTTGGCCGCTGGGCTTCGCCTATGTGTTCGTCGGCGGGCACCTTGCGGTCCAGTTGGCGCGCAACATCGGCGGTGCGTACCCGGATTGCAGCTCCGGCACGCTGAAGCAGCTCGACGCCTTCAACGGCTGCGACCGGGCGACCTTTCACGGCGGGTACGTCTGGCTCGAGTTGTTGCTCATGACCGTGGTCGCCCTCGCCATCGGCTACGGCCTGGCGCGCTGGGTCACCTGGCCGATGCGGCAGATCGCCGACAGCGTCGCCCGGTTCGGGCCGACGAGCCTGGGCCTTCGGCTGCGCGCGACGGGGCCGCGGGACGAGACGCGCCGGTTGTCCGACGAGATCGACGCGATGCTGGACCGGCTGGCGGAGGGATACGAGGCGCAGCGCCGGTTCGCGTCCAACGCCTCGCACGAATTGCGGACCCCGCTGGCCACGCAGCGCGCGCTCATCGAGGTGAGCCTGTCGTCGGCGCTCACGCCGGACCAGCTCGAGCTGCTTTCGCGCCAGCTGCTGGCGACCAACGAGCGCAACGAACAACTCGTCGACGGGCTGTTGACGCTCGCCGAGACCGAGCGCGGCCTGATGACGAGCAATCCGTTGCGCCTCGACATGATCGTCGCCGACACGGTCGAGTTGCTGAGTCCCGCGGCCAAGGAACGCGAACTGCAGATTGATACGGACCTCGAGCCGGTGACCGTGATCGGCGAGCAGCCGCTGCTCGAGCGACTCGCCAACAACCTGATCTTCAATGCGATCAAGCACAACCACCCCGGAGGCAGCGTTTCTGTGACGGTCACGCGCGACGGTGTCCTCAGCGTCGCAAACACCGGTCCGGTCGTGGCTCCGGAGCACGTCGCCGGGTTGTTCGAGCCGTTTCGGCGGGGGAGTGGGGAGCGACTCGACCACGGCGGCGGAGTGGGGCTCGGGCTGACGATCGCCCGATCGATCGCCGCCGCGCACCGTGCCGCGATCGGCGCGCAGCCGAACCCGGGCGGCGGGCTGGTCGTTTCGGTGCGACTCGGTCGCGTCGCGTAACCGACTACGCCTTTTCCCGGCTGAGCACGTGCTCGAGCGCCGCCGCGAGGGTGGCGAGCTCAGCGGCATTGAGGTGCGCGGCGAAGTGGTCGGCCACACCACGCAGGTAGGCGGGTGCGGCCGCGCGAAACCGTCGCCCACCCGCGGCCGTCATCGCCGCATAGGTCGAGCGTCGATCGCTCGGATGCGCGACGCGCTCGACGAACCCGGCGCGCGACAACTCGTCCACCACCCGGCTGACGCGGGTACGGGAGAGCACCACCCGCGCGCCGAGCTCGCTCATCGACAGCCGCCGTTCCGGCGCGGACGCAAGCTCGAGCAGCACGTCGTACCACGCGACCGACAACCCGGCTGCGGCTTGTAACTCGCGATCGAGCGCCGGGACCAGCGCAGCGTGGACGCGCAACAGCGCAGCCCAGGCGCGCACTCCTGGCGACGACGTGCCAACCGAGATGAATGCCGACTTCGACGCAGTCACCGCATCAGCCTAATGCACTTGCGTGTGCGCACGCACATATGTATAACGAATATGTGTGCGCACGCACATAAGTCTGATTCGAAGGAGCATCAGTCGTGTCGATCAGCAACGGGGCAGGACGACTCCTGCACATCTCCGCGTCCCCGCGCGGCACAGAATCCGAATCACTCGCGCTCGCGTCCACCTTCCTGACGACGTTCGCCGATACGCACCCGGACGTCGAGGTTGAGGCGTGGGATCTCTGGGACGGCACGCTGCCGGAGTTCGGCCCGGCCGCCGCGGCGGCCAAGATGGCTGTCTTCGCCGGCTCCGATCCGGAGGGGGAGCAGGCCCGGGCGTGGACGGCAGCCGGCAACACGTTCCGCCGCTTCGACGCGGCCGACAGCTACCTGTTCAGCGTGCCGATGTGGAACCACGGCATCCCGTACATCCTCAAGCAGTTCATCGACGTCGTCTCCCAACCTGGGCTGATCTTCGACTTCGACCCGGACGCCGGCTACCTGCCACGGCTGCACGGCAAGAAGGCGGCCGTGATCTACACGAGCGCGGTCTACGGGCCGGGTCGCGGCCACGGCTTCGGCAACGACTTCCAGCGTCCGTATTTCGACGACTGGCTGCGCTGGGCCGGGATCACCGACATCCGCGAGGTCACGTTCCGGCCGAATCTGGCGACGGCGGACGCCGAAACCGGGCGGCAGGCGGCGCGCGCCGCAGCCCGCGATCTCGCCAAGACCTTCTGATCACGCTCCTGCGAAGCGCTGTTGGCGCCACGCTTCGTACGCGGCAACCGCGGCCGCATTCGAAAGATTCAGCGACCGGCGTCCGGCCAGCATCGGAATCCGCAGCCGCTGCGTGATGTTCGGGTGCTCCAGCACCGCCTCGGACAGATCACCCGGCTCGGGGCCGAACATCAATACGTCCCCGGCCTGGTACGCCACGTCGGCGTAGCACGTGTCTGCCGCGGCGGTGAACGCGTAAACGCGCGCGGGTAGGACTATGTCCCACAGCGCGTCGAGCGAGGGATGCACGGTCGTGGTCGCCAGATCGTGGTAGTCGAGACCGGCGCGGCGCAGTTGGGCGTCGGCCATGGTGAAGCCGAGCGGCTCGACGAGATGCAGATGTGCGCCGGTCGCGGCGACGAGGCGGATCGCGTTGCCGGTGTTCGGCGGGATGCGCGGCTCGACGAAGACGATGTGGAACACGCTCCACCTTACGTGCGAGGCTTGGCCACGTGGTCGATGCAGCGTATGACGATCCGTACCTGGCCTCGCTCTACGACCTCGAGAACGGGTGGGGCGCGGACAACGCGTTCTACCTCGGGTATGTGCGTTCCGCTCGCGACGTCGTGGACAACGGGTGTGGCACGGGCGTAGTCCTGGCCGCCGCGCAGCGGGCCGGTCACCAGGGCCGGTTGGTCGGGCTGGACCCGGCCGCCGGGATGCTGGCGCAGGCGCGCAGACATTTCGGCGTCGAGTGGCGTCAGACCACGCTCGTCGAAGCGGGTTACGAGGCCGAATTCGATCTGGTGATCATGACCGGGCACGCGTTCCAGGAGCTGCTCGGCGACGACGAGATTCGCGCCTTCCTGGCCGCGGCGGCGCGGGCGTTACGCACCGGTGGCCGGCTCGCATTCGAGACGCGCAATCCGCTCGTCCGCGCATGGGAGCAGTGGAACCCCGACCAGGTTTTCGAGTTCACCGACCCGCACGGCCGCGCGCTACGCGAGTGGCACGAGGTGCTCAGCTGCGATGAGGAACTCGTCACCTTCACGGAAACCGTCGCGTGCGATGCGTGGCCGGCGCCGAAGGTCAGCCGCAGCACGCTGCGCTTCCTGCCTGCTCAGCACCTCGACCATCTGCTCTGCGCGGCGGGCTTCGGAATCGACGAGCGTTACGGCGACTGGGATCGCAGCCTGATGACACCGACCAGCCGGGAGATCATCACGATTGCGCGCCGCGCTGCGTAGTCGTCGAATGCACCGCGCCCTCCTCGGCACCCATTTCCTCGTCGGCGGTGACGACGACGTACTCGGACGGCGCGTCGGAGTGGTAGTCGGCCCGCTCGGTCGCGTCGGTGCCTGCCGGCGCCCGCAGCGCACGCAGCAGCAGCGTCGCCGCTACCGCGACGATCAGGTTGATCACCAGCGCGCTCACCGCGATGTACACCTTGGTGTCGGTGAACGGGAAGTTGCCCAGTGACGAACCGAAGTGCCACACGCCGCTCGTCGATATCACCGGCTCGCCGTTCGCGCCCACCCTGACCGTCGTGTGCGGGACGGTCTGCCGGTACATCTCGACCGACCCGTAGACGATGCCGGCCACCCAACCGAGCAGTAGCGCCCAGCGGTGGAACCACCGGGAGTAGAGCCCGGCGACGACCGCGACGATCGTCTGCAGGATCAGCACCCCGCCCAATAGCTGCATGTTGATCGCGTTCTGGCGGTTTAGGGCGAGCGCGAACAACAGCGCGCCGAACTTCACCAACAGAGAAACGATCTTGGAGACTTGCGCCTCCTCGCCTGGCGACGCCTGCGGTCGCAGGTACTCGCGGTAGATGTTGCGGGTGAACAGGTTGGCGGCCGCGATCGACATGATCGCCGCCGGCACCAGCGCGCCGATCCCGATAGCCGCGAAGGCCACACCGGCGAACCACGACGGGAACACGGTGTCGAAGAAGTGCGGGACCGCCAGCTGGGCGTTGGCCGTGCCATCCTGTCCGTACACGGTCATGTTGCCCTGCCCGACCTCGTAGATCGCTGCGAAGCCGAGTAGTGCCAGCAGGGCGAGCATCAGCGAGTACGCCGGCAGGATGGCGGTGTTGCGCCGGATGACGCCGCGCCGGCGGCTCGCGAGGACCGCGGTGATCGCGTGCGGATACATGAACAGCGCCAGCGCGGAGCCGAACGCCAGCGTGGCGTACGCCCAGTACGTCGTATTGCTGGCCGTGAACGCGCCAGGCGGCAGGCCGGGCGGAGGTGTCGCTGTCAGCTTGGTCTTGGCAGAGTCGAACATCGTGCCGTAACCGATCTTGACTCCGACGTAGACGACGGCAGCGACGATTGCGATGTAGATCAGCGTGTCCTTGACGAACGCGATCAGCGCCGGCGCGCGGAGTCCGGACGTGTAGGTGTACGCGGCCAGCACCGCGAACGCGATGATCAGCGGCAGGTCACGGACGAAGGTGTTGCCGGAACCGCCGATGCCCATAGTGTCGATGACGGCCTGGAGACCGACCAGCTGCAGCGCGATGTACGGCATCGTCGCGACGATGCCCGTGACCGCGATGGCGAGTGCGAGCAGCCGGCTGTCATACCGGCCGCGCACGAAGTCCGCCGCCGTCACGTAGCCGCGCCGCTGCGACACGCTCCACAGTCGCGGCAGGAACACGAAGACGATCGGGTACGCGACGATCGTGTACGGGACGGCGAAGAACCCGGCGACTGCGCCGGTCGCGTACATCGCGGCCGGCACCGCCACGAACGTGTACGCGGTGTAGAGATCGCCGCCGACCAGGAACCAGGAAACGATGGTGCCGAAGCCGCGTCCGCCGAGCCCCCACTCGTCGAGGCTGCCCATCGAGTCCGGCTTGCGCCAGCGCGCCGCGATGAATCCGCCGATGGTGACGATGACGAAGAAGAACAGGACGACGCCGAGCTCGACGCCGTGCACGCCGCTCCCGCTCGCGAGGCTCATCGGTCACCTCGCGCGCGCTTGATGAGCACGTAGGCGGTGTAGGTGAGTACCGGCGTGATGAGCACCCACATGACCTGGTACCAGTAGAAGAATGGCCAGCCCCACAGCTTGGGGGTCTCGCGTGAGTAGGTTGGGACGGCTGCGAGCGCCGCACAGGGGATGATGAGCAGCACAGCGACCGAGACGATCGTCCTGGCAGGCAGCCGGGAAGCCTCGGCAGGCTCCGATCGCACTTTCGACGGGGGGTTCGACGCGGACATGTCAGTCTCCCTGCGTGAGCCGAGTGACAACTCTGAAACTTTAGTACCCATTTGTACCTTTTGGTCCGCGGCGCGACCCTCATGGCACGGGAACACCGCCCGGATGCGAGGCTTCTAGGTCGATGTCCGTACTGACCGAGACGCTTGCTGCGCGCACTTCGTTGAGTGACGCGCAGGTCGACCACATCGCCCGCCTGGTGGGCGAGTGGCAACTGCTGTCGGATCTCGCCTTCGCCGATCTGCTGCTCTGGGTACCGGTTGCGATCCCGACCGCCGAAGCGGGCAGCGAACCCGCGTTCCTCTGTGTTGCGCAGTGCCGGCCGACCACCGGCCCGACGGCTTACCAGCACGACCAGGTGGGCGTCGTACTGCGCGGCGACCGGGTGGCGCCGCTGCGCGTCGCTTTTCGGGAAGGCCGCATCTTCCGCGAGGTCGACCCGGACTGGGACGGTGACCTGCCGATCCGGCGAGAGGCGATCCCCATCCGGCACGACGGCCACGTCGTCGCGGTGGTCGGGCGGGACGCGAACCTGGCGAGCGTGCGCACGCCGAGCCAGCTCGAACTGGTCTATCTGCAGAGCGCGGCCGACCTCGCTGCGATGGTGGCTGACGGCACCTTCCCGGCACCCGGTTCACGTATCGAGGAGGGCGCTGGCCCGCGCGTCGGCGACGGGCTGGTGCGCCTGGAGCCGGACGGCACCATCATTTACGCGAGCCCGAACGCGCTGTCCGCGTTCAACCGGCTCGGCATCACGGGCAATGTGCTGTCCGAGCCCGTCGACGCACTGACGAGCACGGTCGTCGACGACCCGTTCGATTCGAGCGATCTGGCCGGCGCGGTCGCCGAGGCCGTCGACGGCGGCCACCCCGCGACGATCGAGCTCGAGGGCGGCGGGGCGACCATCCTGTTCCGCGCGTTGCCGCTGCGACCACGCGGCGAGACGCTCGGCGCGCTGCTGCTGATGCAGGACATCACCGAGCTGCGTCGTCGAGACCGGCAGATCATGAGCAAGGACGCGACGATCCGTGAGATCCACCACCGCGTGAAGAACAACCTGCAGACGGTTGCCGCGCTGCTGCGCCTGCAGGCCCGGCGGGTGTCCGTGCCCGGTGCCCGAACTGCGCTCGAGGAGTCGATGCGCCGCGTGCAGTCGATCGCGCTGGTGCACGAGACGCTGTCGGTGTCGATTGACGAGTCCGTCGACTTCGACGAGATCGTGGACCGGCTGCTCGTCATGCTCAGCGACGTGATGGGCTCGCTGACGCGGGTCAAGGTCGAGCGGAAGGGCAGCTTCGGCGAGGTGCCGGCCGAAGTGGCGACGGCGCTGGTGCTCGTGCTCACCGAGCTGGTGCAGAACGCGATCGAGCACGCGTTTCCGGAGGAGCGGACGGGGACGGTGTCGGTGCACGCCGCCCGGCAACGTGGTGAGCTGACGGTGACGATCATCGACGACGGCGTCGGACTGCCGGACGACTTCACCAGCGTGCGGTCGGACCGGCTGGGCATGCAGATCGTGCGCACTCTCGTCGCCAACGAACTCAACGGGACGGTGGAGTTCCGCCGTCACGATGAGTCAGGTGGCACGGACGCCGTCGTGCTGATGCCCCTCGGTCGAAAGGCACGCGTCGGCGGCTGAGTCGCCGCCCCGAAACGAGTTGTCCGCCCGGCAGTGCGTGTGAGCGTGCCGGCCGGCGGACAACGTTTGCGGTTTGGGCGAGTTGTCCGCCCGTCAGTACGTGTGAACGTGCCGACGGGCGGACAACCCGGCAGGCGTTAAGCCAGGCGGGCGCGTGCTCGAGCGTTGCGACGCTTGAGAGCGCGGCGCTCGTCTTCGGACAAGCCGCCCCATACACCGGCGTCCTGGCCGGACTCGAGAGCCCAGCTCAGACAGTCCTGAATGACGGGGCAGCGTCGGCAAACTGCCTTGGCCTGCTCGATCTGCAGCAGCGCGGGCCCGGTGTTCCCGATAGGGAAGAACAACTCCGGGTCCTCGTCACGGCATATCGCGCGGTGCCGCCAATCCATCGGCATGACTCCTCACTTCGCTTGGCAGAGCTCCAATGCGGTGCCAGCGCTTGTGAATCCTTTCACGAGCTATTCCATGCTTCAAGCAGTCCGGTTGGACTGCAAGACACGTCACCGACCCTTTGCGGTGCCGTGCCGACCGGGGTAACGCGCCCCGGCTTGTGGCCGGTCGCATCGCCGCGGTGGTGACGACCTTTGGCGACGCTACGCGCGTTCCGGCCGTCGGTCGAGGGGAAAGCAGGCTGCGATTTGATAAGAATCAGAGCGATTCGTCCGGTATGCCGATTATGTCTATGGCACGCGGGACCGTCCGGATCGTCACCTTGTCGCGAAAGTCGAGCGCATCGCCGTCCACCTGGAAGGGCAGCGGCTCGTCGGCGACCAGCGTGAGACGGTCCAAATCATGCTCGACATAGGCGCCCCGCTTGCCGATCCGCGGTCGCTTTCCGGACAGCCGGGCCATGCTGAGCAGCATCCCGGCCGTCCCCATCCGGCGCCGTGCGTATACCGCCAAGCCGGTGTCGAAGGTGACCTCGGGCGTGGGATGCAGCGGCCGGTTCCCGACGTAGGTCCAGGGGTCGGCATTGGCGACGATGGCGAAGTACACGTCGTCCAGTTGGTGGCCATCAGGCAGTTCGACGCGCAGTTTCGGGTGCCGCCGGTCGGCGCGGAAGAACTCGCGGACGCCGACACGGGCGTAGAGCACGTGCGTCGAGCGCTTGCCCTGCCGGCGCTTGCGTTCGACGCCGTGCACGACCTGGGCGTCGAAGCCGAGGCCGGCGGCGAAACAGAAGTAGCGATCGTCGGCGACGCCCACGCTCACCGGGCGGCGGGCCCCGGTGCGCAGTCCTTCGAGCAGCGCGCCGGTGGCCTCGATCGGGTCGTTCGGGATGCCCAGCGCCCGGACGAAGACGTTTGTCGAGCCGGCCGGCACGACGCCGAGCGCGGGGATTCCGGGATGGACGCCATCGGTGAGCAGCCCGTTGATGACCTCGTTGACCGTGCCGTCCCCGCCGAGCGCCACGACCACGTCGGTGCCGTTGCGCATCGCGCGGCACGCCAGCGCCGCGGCGTGCCCGCGGTTCTCGGTCTCGGCCACCTCGAGCGTCGTTTCCGCGCCCAGGGCGTGCGCGAGGACATCCTGCTCGCGCGCGCTTATTGCGGTCGCGCGAGGATTCACCACCACGAGCGCCCGCACTCTTTGCACAGTACGTGGTTGCCTCCGCAAACGCCGGTACACGCCGTCGGTAGGGTCGTCCGGTGTCTGCCGACGAGCGCCCGCCACGGCCGGTTCTGCTGGCCTGCGCGGTCATGGGGCTGCAGGCGCTGGCGCTGCTCGCCGCCGGCGTTCTCCTCGTTGTGAAAGCGATCACCGAGACGTCCACGAGCGTGGCCGGCGCGCTGCTCCTGGCCGCGATCGCCGCGGCCGGGGCGGGCGTCCTGGCGCTCTGCGGCCGCGGCCTGCTGCGCCTCCGGCCGGCCGCTCGGACGCCTGTCGTGGTGCTCCAACTGCTCGCGCTGCCGGTGTCGTACACGCTGGCGTTCCAGGCGGACCGCGTCGGTTACGGCGCGCCGATCATGCTGTCGGCGCTGGCCGTGCTGTACCTGCTGTTCACGCCACGTGCGCGCGCCGCGCTTGACCGCGAGGACCGCGCCGGGTGACGACGGGAGCCGCGCTCAGCCCCTGCGGCGGCGCGGCTCGACCTTCGGCTGGGGCGCGCCGAGGCTCTCGCGCAGCCGCTTCAGGCCGCGCGCGACGAGCCGTGACACCTGCATCTGTGACACGCCCACGATCGCTGCGATCTCGGTCTGCGTCTTGTTCGCGATGAAGCGCAACAGCAGGATCTCGCGCTCGGATTCGGGCAGCGTCTGAATCGCCTCGCGCAGCAGTTCGCGCTGCTCGACCTGCTCGTACCCCTCGTCGATGGTGCCCAGCATCGGATGCTCCGGAACGACCTCACCGGGCGCGGCGAGCACGTCGAGGGGGACGCCGGAGTAGGCGCGGGCCGCGTCGAGAGCTTCGAGGACGCTGTCCTCGTCGGCGTCGATCCGCTCGGCCAGCTCGGCCACCGTAGGCGCGCGGCCGAGCTCCTGACTGAGGTCGGCGCGGGCCGCGTTGAGCGTGGTCTGCAGCTCCTGCGCGCGGCGCGGCACGTGAATCAGCCAACCGGTGTCGCGGAAGTGCCGCTTGATCTCGCCCAGGATCGTCGGAGTGGCGTATGTCGAGAACTCCAGCTTGCGCTCCGGGTCGAAGCGATCGATGGCCTTGATGAGGCCGATCGCACCGACCTGGACGAGGTCGCTCATCGGCTCGTTGCGGCCGGAGAAGCGGCGCGCCAGATAGACGACGAGCGGGATGTGCAGTTCGACCAATTGATCGCGCAGCTCCCTGCGCCGCGCACTGTTCTCGGGCAGCCCGTGCAGCTCGGCCAGCAGCTCGCCGGCGTGGGCCCGCTCGTCCCGGTCGGGGCGGTGCGGTTCCTCCGTCACGTGGCCGCTGCCGCGCGCGTCTTGACGACGCAGATGACCAGCCGATCCGCGTCCTGACGCACCTCGACCGACGACGCGAGCGCGCCGAGAACCGTCCATGCGAAACCGGTGCGATCGGGCTCGGCCGCGGCGGTGGTCTGGACCGAGGCCTCGACGGACAGCCGGCCCACTTCCACCTCGAAGCGGGCGTCCAGCGCCGATCCGTCGCGCGCGTGCGGCAACAGCAGCGAGCACGCCTCGTCGACCGCAAGCCGGAGATCTTCGATCTCGTCGATCGTCAGGTCGCAGCGCGCTGCGAGGCTGGCGGCGGTCAACCGCAGCGTCGACACGTAAACGACGTCGGCGGGGACCCGCACCTCCACCACGTCACGCTCGGTCATCCTTCGCCTCCAACCCCTCCATCCGGCGCGGGCAGATTCCACCGCACGATCGCCGGTACCCCGTACTGAGCGCCGAGCACCGCGAGCGCGGCCGTACCGAGCAGCAGGTGCGCACCGCCTGCCGCCGGCAGGCCTATCCACCTCGCCGCCAGGACTCGGCTGAAATGGCCGTGCCCGACGAGCACGACGGGTCCGTCGAGCAGCGCCTTCGCCGCTCGGGTGAGCACTCGGTCGGCGCGCTGGGCGACCTGGCGTTGCGCCTCGCCGCCGGGCGTGCCGACCGTCCAGAGCGACCAGTCCGGGTTGTCGGAGCGGATCTCGTCGGTAGTGCGGCCCTCGTACGCGCCGTAGTCCCACTCGGCGAGGTCGTCGGTCGTCTCGTCGACTACGAGCCCGGCCAGCCGGGCCGTTTCCTGCGCGCGCCGGCGCGGGCTGCACATCACGAGGACGGGGGAGACCCGCTCGAAGATCGGACGCAGTGCGCGACCTTCTTCCTCACCGGCCGCGGTGAGCGGCACGTCCGTAGTGCTGGTGTGCCTGCCGGCCGCGCTCCACTCCGTTTCGCCGTGCCGCACCAACCACAGCTGGGCGTCGTCCGGCAACTCGGGGGCGACGAACGTCGCGCTCTCGCTACCCGCCTGTGCCGTCGACATCGCTTGCTGCTGCCGGTCAGGCCGCCTTCGTCTCCCAGAAGATCTTGTCGATCTCGGCGATCAGGTCGAGCAGCTGCTGGGCCTCGGCAGGATCCACCGAGCCCTTGCCGCCTGCCGCACCGGCCGCCTTCGTGGCGCGGTTGAACAGATCGTGAAGCTGCGGGTACTTCTCGAAGTGCGGGGGCTTGAAGTAGTCGGTCCACAGCACCCAGAGGTGGTGCTTCACGAGCTCGGCCCGCTGCTCCTTGATGAGCAGTGCACGCGTCCGGAAGACCGGGTCCTCGTTGCCCTGGTACTTCTCCATGATCGCCTTCACCGACTCCGCCTCGATGCGGGCCTGGGCGGGGTCGTAGACACCGCACGGCAGGTCGCAGTGGGCGAACGCGACGGTGGACGGGCGGAACAGACGCATATCGTGGACCTCCTGTATGAGGGGTGAGTAAAAGGCGACCTGATTTGGACCCTACTACCCGATCCATGCCCACTCGGAGGCCGGAACTATCACCGCTCTGCCGCCGTACCAGCGCGTCCGCGTCAGCGGCCCGTCGATGGTGCCCGCGCTACGTCACGGCGACATGGTGATCGTGCGGCACGGGGCTCGAGTCCGCTCCGGCGACATCGTGCTCGCGACATTTCGTGAGCTGCCCGGTCGGCTGGTCCTCAAGCGTGCCGTGCGACCGGTTGACGGCGGCTGGTTGCTGGCCTCGGACAACGCGTTCGCCGGCGGCGACTCCGCAACCTATGGCGTCGCGGACGTGCACGGCCGGGTTGTGCTCCGGGTATCCCGTGGCATGCCGCGGCGGGTGCGCTGAGATGCTGCTCAAGTGACCGACGCGATCCAGGACCAGCTCTTCCCGAACATGCGCTGCTTCGGATGCGGGCCGAGCAATCCGAAGGGCTTGCGACTCAAGAGCTATCTCGCCGAGAACGGGGTCGTCGCGACGTTCATGCCCTGGCCCGAGCATGACAACGGGGTCGGATTCCTGAACGGCGGCATCATTACGACGGTCCTGGACTGCCACAGCGCCGCAGCGGTGACGCACGAGGCATTCGAGCGCGGCTGACTGCCGTTGCCGGGAGCGTCGCTGCCCTACGTGACCGCCGGCCTGGACGTGCGCTTCCTGCGGCCCAGCCCGCTGCACGAGCCGGTCGAATTGCGTGCGGTGCTCAGCACGGTGAGCGAGCCGGAGATGACGTGCGAGGTCGAACTGGTCTTCGACGGCAAGCCGCGCGCCGCAGCGGTGGCGCACTGGAAACGGTGGCGTCCGCGCTAGGCGTCGCCCGTGCCCGTGCGCGGCGTCCCTCGCGCCGTGCTGCGCGGCGGCCACGCGACGATCTCGTGCCAGAACACGTGCTCCGCCTCGACCCAGATCGGCTTGCCGTCGGCATCGGCGGCCGGTCGGTATCGATCCTCTTCGCGGGTCGCGCCGAGCAGCGCGCGCTGCGGCGGCGCGGCACGACCTGCGGGCGCGGCGCGGTGCGCGGGCGCCGGGCGGCGGCGCGGCCCGACGACGCAGTAGAGCGCCGCCAGCCACGCGCCGCCGCACAGCGCGCAGGCAGGAACCACCAGCACCGTTGCGATACCTCCTTCACGCGGAGCTTATGTTCGCGGAGGTCCGCGGCCGCGCCGCGCCGACACGCCGGTACTTTGGACGCGCTTCGGGCATGGGCGGACCATCGGAGGCGGCTGATTCTGGTTCGGCCATGCCCGAAGCGCGCCTGGGTGGCCGCTCGGCGGCGCCGGTCAGCCGCCGTAGAAGGGCCGCACCTCGATCGTGCCGGACTGCGCGACGGGGTGGGCCGCCGCGATCTCGACCGCCTGGGCCATCGTCTCGCACTCGAGGATGTCGTAGCCGCCGATTGCTTCCTTGGTCTCGATGAACGGCCCCTCGGTGACGACGGCCCGGCCGTCGCGAACGCGAACGGTGGCCGCCTTACGCGGCGGGGCCAGCATGTCGCCGTCCAGCCGGACACCGCGCGCCTGGACGTCGTCCAGCCAGGGGAAGCTCTCCTTGTCGTGCGCGGCCAGCTCGTCGGGCGTCGGGTCCGGCCGTCCGTTCATCGCCGTGGTCTCCCAGCAAACCAGCATCAGGTACTTCATCAGAACTCCGTCCTCATGGTCGGTTACAGCCTTACCTGAAGTCGACGATCCGGCGCACGGCCCTATCGACATATCGCACGCGATGTGAACCAGCCGGCAGCTACGTGTCAGACTTGTTACGGCGGGCGAACCCCGGAGGCCTTTCGCACCTGCGCCGTAACCTGGCCAGGCCAATCCGAGCCGAGTTGGAGATGGCAGTGGGGTTCGACGGTTTCGATGTCGACAGCGCGGTCTTTCGCGTCCACGAGGGCGGCAAGCTGGTCGTGCGCAGCACGTTGCCGCTGACCGATCGAGGGGCGCTCTCGCTCGCCTACACCCCGGGTGTCGCGGAGGTCTGCTCCGCGATCGCCGAGCGGGAGACGCTCGCCCGCGCCTACACCTGGCGCTCACGGTTGGTCGCGGTCGTCAGCGACGGCACCGCGGTCCTTGGCCTCGGCAACATCGGCCCCGCCGCTGCGCTGCCCGTCATGGAGGGCAAGGCGGCGCTGTTCAGCGAGTTCGCCGGGCTCAACGCGATCCCGATCGTACTCAACACGACCGATGTCGACGAGATCGTCGCGACGGTCGAGCACATCGCGCCGTCGTTCGGCGGGATCAACCTCGAGGACATCTCGGCGCCGCGTTGCTTCGAGGTCGAGGCGCGGCTGCGTGAGCGGCTCTCGATCCCGGTCTTCCACGACGACCAGCACGGCACCGCGATCGTGGTGCTCGCCGCGTTGCGCAATGCCGCTGCCGTGACGGGTCGGACGCTCGGCGACCTGCGCGTGGTCGTCTCCGGCGCAGGCGCGGCGGGCGTCGCGTGCACGAAGATCCTGCTCGCGGCGGGCATCGGCGACATCGCGGTGGCCGACTCCAAGGGCGTGCTGTATCCCGACCGGTCGGGCATGACATCGGTCAAGGCGGAGCTCGCGGCTACCACGAATAAGCTCGGGCTCTCCGGTTCGCTCGGCGAGGCGCTCGTCGGTGCCGACGTCTTCCTCGGTCTGAGCGCAGGCTTCGTCGGCGAGGACGTGGTGTGCAAGATGGCCGCGAACGCGATCATCTTCGCGCTCGCGAATCCGAACCCCGAGGTCGACCCGGAGATCGCCCACCGGCACGCCGCGATCGTGGCCACGGGCCGCAGCGACTACCCGAACCAGATCAACAACGTGCTGGCCTTCCCTGGCGTGTTCGCCGGCGCGTTCGACGTCGGGGCGCGCGCGATCACGGAGAACATGAAACTCGCCGCGGCGACTGCGCTCAGCGAAGTCGTGGCCGATGCGCTGGAGCCGGAGTACATCGTCCCGACTCCGTTCGACGCCCGCGTCGGTCCGGCGGTGGCCGACGCGGTGGCCAAACAGGCCGCGCTGGACGGCGTCGCCGAGTGAGCGTGGTCGAACTCGTCCGCGAACACATCGCCGCCTTCAACGCACACGACACCTCGCGGCTCCTCGCGGGCTTGGCACCGGACGCGGTGTGGATCACGGGGCAGGACACCGTCAGCGGCCAGGACGCGCTGGGCGAGATGTTCGACGACGGGCTCTGGTCGCTCGCGCCGCAGCTCGAACCGTTGTCCGTCCTCGTCGACGGGGATCGCGCGGCGCTGCAACTGCGCGAGACGATCACGCGCGACGGTGCGCGGTGCGAGTTCGTCATTGCCGTCTTTCTGGACTTCGCCGCCGGGTTGATCGCGCGCGCGAAGGTCTACCGCGAGGGCAGCGCCGACCTCTGAGCCGCCGATGGGAGAACGGGCGCGCGCTTAGGCGACCACTAGTTGGCGGGGCGTGGCGCCGGTGCTCTCGAGCTGCGCCCACACCGCGGCGAGTCGGTTGACGGCCTCGACGAGACGGTCGGCGGGCAGTGCGTACGGCAGGCGCAGGAAGCGCTCGAGGGTCCCATCCACGCCGAACCGCGAACCGGGCACGACGACCACCCCGGCCTGCGCGGCGAGCATCGTCAAGGGCGTCGAGAGCGGCGCCGGCAGCTCGGCCCACAACGACAGGCCGCCCTGCGGCCGCATCGCACGCCACTGCGGGAGCGCGCGCTCGAGCGCCGCGGCGAGCGCGTCGCGCTGCGGACGCAGTTCGGCCACCCGGTCGGCGGCGATCGCGTCGATCCGCTCGAACAGGCCGGCCGCGACGACCTGGTCGATCACCGCGCCGCCCATGTCGATCGACGTGCGCAGGGCAGCGAGCCGGTGCACGAGATCGGTCGACGCGCGCAGCCAGCCGATGCGCAGCCCGCCCCACACCGGCTTGGACAGCGACCCGACCGTGACGACGCCGGGGTCGATGCTCGCAGTCGGCCGCTCGCTGCCTTCGAAGCCGAGATCGACGAACGATTCGTCAATGACGACGGTGGTGCCGGTCTGGCGCGCGACCTTCAACACCTCGCGCCGGTCGTGCTCGGGCACCAGCGCGCCCGTCGGATTGTGGAAGTCGGGCGTGACGTAGGCCAATCGCGCGGCGGTCTGGCGCAGCGCCGCGCGCATCTGGTCGACGTGCCAGCCACCGTGCCGCGACATCGGCACCGGCACGACGCGTCCGCCGCTCGCCTTGATCGCGTCCAATGCACCCGGGTAGGTGGGCAGCTCGGTGATCACCCGCTCACCCGGCCCGACGAGCAGCCGCAGCAGTAGGTCGAGGCCGTGCAGCGAGCCGTTCGTGATGAGGATCTGGTCCGCTCGGGTGGCCGCGCCGCGCGCGGTGAAGCGGGCGGCGACCGCCTCGCGCAGCACTGTCAGCCCGGCGGGCTCGTAGCCGTCCCCGAGCAGATACGGCGCGAGCCGGCCGGCCGCGTCGGCGACCGCGCCGGGAAGCAGGTCGGGGGGAGCGGGTAGCGCCGCGCACGACAGGTCGATGACGTCGGCACCCTCGCTGCTGCGGGTGCTCCACCGGACGATCGACGGTCGGATGCGCGAGCCCGCGGGCACCGTGACGTAGCTGCCCGAGCCGGTGCGGCTGGCCAGGAAGCCCTCGGCGCGCAGCGCGTCGTACGCCGCCGTGACCGTGGCCCGGCTGAGGCGCAGCGCGGCAGCCAGTTCACGTTCGGACGGCAGGCGTGTCTCGGTGGCGATCCGGCCGTCGAGCACGAGTGAGGTGACCGCGTGCGCGAGTGCTGTATAGACGGGGCCCGGCATGTCGCGCAGCTCGGGAAGGAGCTCGGCGAGCGCCCGGCCACCGATCCGGGAGAGGGTGGCCATCGGGCCATCGTGTCATCGAATGGCCCGAATGGCCAGTCCGTAACCGTCCAATTGGCTCGGTAAGAGCTTGGAGCAGCAGGCCAGAATGGTGCAATGGTCCGAGGTCGGCTACCGCGACGGCTTATCCAGCTCTACATTGGCTTGCTGCTCTACGGGCTCTCCGGTGCGCTCCAGGTCCGCTCCGGTCTGGGCCTCGACCCTTGGGACGTCTTCCACCAGGGTCTTGCCGAACACCTCGGGCTCGCGATCGGCACGGTCGTGATCATCGTCGGGGTAGCGGTGCTGCTGCTGTGGATACCGCTGCGTCAGTGGCCCGGATTCGGCACGCTGAGCAACGCCGTCCTGATCGGGTTGGCCATGAACTGGTCGCTCGCGCTGCTGCCCGAATCGGCGCCGCTCGGCTGGCGGATCGCCGAGACGATCACCGGCATCGTGCTTTGCGGGATGGCGACCGGGATGTACATCGGGGCGGCGCTCGGCCCCGGCCCGCGCGACGGTCTGATGACCGGTCTGGTGCGGGTTTCCGGACGCTCGATCCGGCTCGTGCGCACCGGCCTCGAACTCACCGTGCTTGCGAGCGGTTGGCTGCTCGGCGGCACCGTCGGCGTGGGCACGGTCGCCTTCGCGTTGGCGATCGGTCCGCTCGCGCAGCTCTTCATCCCGCTTCTGGCAATTCCGCACGCCCGCCCAGCTGCGCCATCCGATGATGATCAAGCAGAAATGGGTGCTACAGCCGAGGTTCGTGCTTGATCATCGTCGTGACTCGTCGTTCTCGTCCTCGTCCTCCTCCACGTCGTCGTCCTCGTCGTCGCGGGCCAGCCAGGTCGCGAGCCGGTCGATCGCGGTCTCGAATTCCGGGTAGGCGTCGACGAAGGACTGCAGCCGTTCACCGAGCCACTCGACGTTGACCTGCTCTGCGCCGCGGCGCTGCACGAGCTCCTCGATGCCGCGATCCGTGAAGTACATCGATCACTCCAACCCCAACTCGTCAGCTGTGTAGCGGACGCCGATCTGCAGACGGACCTCGTCGAGCACCTCGAGGATCGCGACCGTCTCGTCGAGCGGGACGTGCGGGCTCTCCAACTCGCCGGCGCGCAGACAGCGCGCGACCTCTTCCACCTCGTAGCCGTAACCGTTGCCCGGTTGCGCCGCGGCCGTGACGACCTCGTCGCCGGATGCGTCGTGCACGATCATGCGCTCGGGGCGGTGGATGCGCGGTTCGATCGCGATCCAACCCGCGGTGCCGTTGACCAGCAGGGCGAACGGGCTGTCGCCGGCGGCGCTGCAGTAGAGCTGGGCTACGGCGCCGTCCCGATATCCCCATTGCATGACGGTCGTGAGGTCCGACCCGGTGGGCGACAGCGTGGCGAGGGCCTGCACGGTGTCGGGGCGGCCCAGGAACAGCCATGCGACGGTGGCCGGATAGATGCCGAGGTCGAGCAGCGCGCCGCCCCCGGCCGCGAGATCGAAGAGCCGGTTCGTCGCGTCGTAGTCGAAGTACCGCGAGAGATCGCCGCGGAACGCGACGATGTCACCGATGCGGTCGCTCTGCGCGATCTCGACGGCCTGCATGACCAGCGGGTTCAGGCGCGTCCACATCGCCTCCATGCAGAACAGCTGCCGCTCCCTGGCCTCGGCGACCACCTCGCGCGCCTGTCGAGCGTTGAGCGTGAATGCCTTCTCGACGAGCACCGGCTTGCCGGCCTGGAGCGCGAGCAGCGCGTGATCGTGGTGCTGGCCGTGCGTCGTCGCCACGTAGACGACGTCGATGTCAGGGTCGGCGACGAGTTCGGCATATGAGCCGTACGACTTCGGGACGCCGTTCGCTGCGGCGTACGCGGCCGCGCGATCTGCGTCGCGGGCACCGATCGCGTGCACGGCATTGCCCGGCGTCAGGCTGATGTCGCGGCCGACCACGGTCGCGATGCCACCGGCTCCGAGGATTCCCCAGCGGATCGGTTCGTCGGTCACCCGCCCATCCTGCCGAACCCCGACAAGTTGTCCGCGTTCCGGCACGTCATCGCGTGCGGAAGGGTGGACAACTCGCGAGGGTCGGCGTCAGTGCGGAGCCCGTTCGAGGTCGGCCAAAACGGCGGCGGCGGCATTCTTGCCGTTCGTGGCGATGACGCTGCCGGCCGGATGGGTCGCCGCGCCGCACAGGTAGACGCCGGGGATGGGCGTGCGCGGCGCAAGCCGGTGCTCCCACATCTGGTCGGGACGCACTTCGCCCTGGAAGATGTGCCCGCCGGTCAGGCCGACCCTTTCCTCGATGTCGGGCGGGCCGAGCACCTCGGAGTATTCGAGGCAATCCTCGAAGTCGGGCGCGAAGCGTGAGATGAGCTCGATGAACTGGCGCGACACCTCGTCGCGGCGCGCGTCCCAACCGCCGGTGACGTCGTAGGGCGCGTACTGCCCGAACACACTCATCAGGTGTTTGCCCGCCGGCGCGGGGGACGGGTCGTGCAACGTCTGCACGTAGATCTCGCCGAAGCCGACGGCGGCGTCGCCGGCCGCACAGCGTTCGAACGCGGCCTGTGCGTCGTCGAGCCCCGTCGTCACGTCGACGGTGCCGCGCGCCATGAACGTCTCGCCGGGCGCCGCCGCCCACGACGGCAGCCGGGACAACGCAGCGTTGAACTTAACGACCGGGCTGCGGATGTCCCACGCTTCGAGCCGGGCGCGGTAGTCGGCCGGCATGTCGGCGACCATGCCGAGAACGCGCTTCGGGTCCGCGTTGCTCACCACCGTGGGCGCCGCGATGAACGTGCCGTCCTCGAGCCGCACCCCTTCGCCGGGGACGATCTCGCCCACCGGAACACCGGCGGCGAGCACCGCGCCGGCCTCCTGCGCCGCGTCCGCGATCGCGAAGCTGACCATGCCCATGCCGCCCCGGACGTATCCCCAGATCGGCCCGTGGCCGAGCAGGTCGCCCTGGAAGTGCATGAGCTTCACCGACGCGGTGCCCGCGTCGCGCGGCCCGGCGAACGTCCCGATCACGCCCTGCCCGAACAGCGCGTCCTTGACCCGCTGGTCGGTGACGAACTCGTCGAGGACGTCGGCGATCGACGCCTCGAACAACGCGTCGATCATGAACTGGTCGCCGAGGATCTCCTCCAGTTCGGCACGGGTGGGGGAGGCGCCGACCCAGGTGTCACGCGGGCCCTTGCGCAACTTGATCCGCATGTCGTCGAAGAACTTCTCGTACGCGAGATAGCCGTCGATCTCCGCGCCGCTGACGCCGATGTTCTTGAGGCTCTGGACGGTGCGCTCCTCGTCCATCCACTGCTCGAACGCGGTGCCGTCGTCGAACGGCACCCACAACTGCGGATCGGCGACGTACACCTCGAGGCCACGTCGGTTCAGCGCGAGTTCCCGGATGACGTCCTCGTCCAAGAGCCCGATGACGTACGCGCATGGGCTGATGACGTAGTCGTCGTCGGGGAACGGCTGGGTGAGCGTGCAGGCGCCGCCGAGGCGTTCGCGGGCTTCGAGGACGAGCACTTGTTTCCCGGCACGGGCCAGGTACGCGGCGCAGGTCAGGCCGTTGTGCCCGCCGCCGACGACGATCACGTCCCACCGGCGGGCGGCGAGCTCGGTGACAGGCGCGGGCAGATCGACCTTGCCGAGTCGATCGGCAATTACGTTCACGACGTGCCGCCGCGGTACGCGCGGGCGACACGCGTCACGAATTGGTAGACGCCGTCCTCCTCCCGCGCGAGCGGTCCGGGCCGTGCGTGCGGAGAGGTCAGGCCACGCTGCACCGACTCGCACGCGGCCCAGTCCTGGCGATTGGTGAGATCCCAGAACTCGACGGCGTAGGACGGGTCGAAGTCGTCCTTGTCGGCGACCTCGCGCGGGAACGCCCACGCGCACTCGACGTGCGTGCGGTCGACGGCGAGCGGCGTCATCAGATGCGTCATCACATAGTCGGGATGCAGGCTCACGAGCAGATTCGGATAGCCGACGAGGTACATGACCGTGCGCAGCTCGTGCGCGGAGAGCCCGGCGATCGCGACGCCGCCGCTGTGCCCGGACAGCGACATGGTGTCGGCCTCGGGGATGAGGTCCATCGAACCGCCCATCCATTGCCCCGGCAGGTCGAGGTTCTCGCCGCTGGTCGGCGGGCTGATGCGCGACAGTTCCGGGTGGATCGTCGAGCAGTGGTAGCACTCCTGATAGTTCTCGGCAATGACCTTCCAGTTGCAGGCCAGCTCATAGGAGTGCCGCGCGACGATCTTCAACTGCTCAGGGCGGTACGGCGTAACGATGTCCTCCGTGCCGGCCACGTGATCCGCGAAATCGCCCGAGTCGCCGCTGGGGTCGACGAAGATCCAGCCGTGCCAGTCGACGACCCGCAACGGCACGAGCCCGAACTGCGCGGGCTCGAACGTCTCGATGTGGCGGAAGCCCGGCGCGTTGCGCAGCGAGCCGTCCAGCTTGTACGTCCACGAGTGGTAGGGGCAGACGATGCTGTGCCGCTTGGCCGACTGGCCGCAGGCGAGCAGTTCGTGGCCGCGGTGCCGGCAGACGTTGGCGAACGCATGCACGGCGCCGTCCTCGTCGCGGGTGAGCAGCACCCCGCCGGTGCCGACCGCGACACCGCGCTGCGCGCCGGGCTCGGGCAGGTCGTCGGCGTAACCGACGCACATCCAGGAAGAGAAGATGTGCCGCCGTTCCCACGCGAAGACGGCCGGGTCGACGTACACCTCGCGGGGCAGCATCCGGGACTGCCCGAACTCGGCGAGCGTGGCGTCCAGGGCGTCCTTCTCGACCGGGGCCGGATCGTCCTGATTGAACATACAGTCAGCCTAGGGTCAGTGCGCTGCGCCCGTCCAGACGCGCGTAACGGCAGTATGCATGCCGTGGAACTGGACGGCCTTGCGCTATCCCGCGCGTACTACGAGCAGGTCGTTCGTCCCCTGCTCGCGAGGCGCCGTCCGGAGCTGCGGCACGCCGCCGGGAGACTCGGCGAGGGTTCCGAGGTGCTCGGGCTGGACGACGACGTCTCGCGCGACCACGACTGGGGACTTCGCCTGACGTTGCTCGTCGACGCCGAAGACGTGGCACAGGTCGACGGGCTGCTCGCTGCCGAGCTGTCCGACTCGTTCCTCGGCTTGCCCACCCGCTTCGCGCTGAGCCACGACCCTGCGGTGCGTCATCGCGTCCAGGTCGAGACGCCGGCCGCGTTTCTCGGCGCCCGGCTCGGCGTCGTTAGCTCCGCTTCGCTGTCGGCGCTCGACTGGCTGGCGATGACCGGGCAGGCGTTACTGGAGGTCACGAGTGAAGCGGTGTTCGCCGACACCGCAGGCGAGTTGACCCGGATCCGCGCGGCGTTCGCGTGGTACCCGGACGATCTCTGGCTGCACGTCGTCGCCGCCGACTGGGCTCGGCTCGCCGAGGAACTGCCGTTCGTGGGCCGCGCCGGGCAGCGCGGCGACGACACCGGATCGCGCGTCATCGCCGGCCGGCTGTGCCGCACCCTGATGCACCTCGGGTTCATGGTGGAGCGACGGTGGCCGCCGTACTCGAAATGGCTGGGCTCGGCGTTCGCCGCGCTATCCGCGGCCGGCAGCGCGGCGGCCGATCTGCAGCGTGCGATGGCCGCGGACACGTGGCGGCGCAGGCAGCAGCACCTCGCGGCCGCGGCCGCGCAGCTGTACCGGACCCAGCACGCTGCCGGCCTGCCGTGCGTCGACGCGGCGCCGACCGAGCCCTTCCACGACCGCCCGTTCCTCGGGGTGCCCCCCGTCGTCGTCGACGTCCTGCGCGCGGCTGTCACCGACCCGGTCGTGAGTGCGCTACCTCCCGGGTTGGGCGCGATAGAGCAGTGGGTGGATGACGTCGTCGTGCTGACGTCGCCCGCCCTGTGCAGCGCCGCGGTGCGCGCCTGCCTAGGAACGCGGGATCGCTGATTGGGCGTCGAGGGGGTCGGCGTCGAGAGCCAGTGCGACGGCGCCCATCGTCTCGGCGCGGCCTGCGAGCTCGCTGCCGACAACCTGCACGGCGAGCGCAACGCGCTCGATCGCGTCCCGCTCGACCGAGCGGCGCAGCGGATCGAGCAACACCTGACCGGCCGCGGCCAACTGCCCGCCGATGACGACCCGCTCGGGGCACAGCAGATTGCAGAGCCCGGCCACCGCTGCCCCGACTGCGGCGCCGGCGTCCGAGACGAGCCGTCGCGCTCCGATGTCGCCCGCGGCGACGAGGGTGAGCAGGTCGTCCTCGTCGAGGTCAGGGCCGTGCTGCCGGCGGGCCGCCTGGACGAGCGATTCCAGCCCGGCCACCGTCTCCAGGCAGCCACGGCTGCCGCACCGGCACAGCGCGCCGCCGGGATCGGTGACGATGTGCCCGATCTCGCCGACCGTTCCGTACACGCCGCGGTACACGCGTCCCTCAAGCAGCAGCCCGGCGCCGATGCCGGTGCCGACCTGGACGTAGGCCACGTGCCGGCAGCCGCGCGCCGCACCCCACACCGCCTCGCCGAGCGCGGCGAGGTTGGCGCTGTTGTCGACCTGCACGGGCAGTCCGAGCGCGTCGCCCATCATGTCTCCGGCGCGGACGCCGACCCAACCCGGCAGGATGGTCGACGACGCGACCTCGCCCGTCCGCGGATCGATCGGCCCGGACAGCCCCATGCCGACCGCCACGACATCCGAACGTTCGGCGCCGAGCTTGGCGAGCAGTTCGTCGGTCATCTCGCCTGCGCGTTGCACCGCCTCGGCGGCCTGGTGATCGACGTCCAGCTCTTGGACGCGCTCGCCGAGCACGGTGTGCGACTGGTCGGCGAGCAGCACCCGCAACCGCCGATGGTCGAGATCCATCCCGACGACCAGCCCGGCACGCTGGCTGAAGTACAGCGGGGCGCGCGGCGATCCGTCGCGGCGCTCGAGCAACCCCTCGTCGCGCAGTTCGGCGACGATGTTGGAGACCGTCGCCGACGCGAGGCCGGTGGCGCGCACGATCTCGGCCTGCGGCAACGCACCGCGCTGCCGCAACACGGCGAGGACCCGCTCGCGATTCGCGCTACGCCACGCACTCGGCGAGCCGGGCCCGGTCATCACGAGATCGCCACGGCGAACACGTGCATCGCCACCTGGCCGCTGACCGCGCCATGGCTGACGTCCGGCAGCGTCAGGTACTGCACCGTCTTGCCGCTCTGCAGCGGAACCGACGCGTAGTAGACGCTCACCGGGTGACTGTTCCGGCCGGTCGGGGTGTTGAGGTAGGGAACGGTGGTGAGGATGTCGTCTCCGTTGACCGGCGCGTTCGCCCACCAATCGGCATAGCCGAGCGTGAACGGCTGCGTGCTGCCGTCGGTGTAGGTGATCGTGGCAGTGCCGGAGGCGGTGCCGTAGTCGCCGGTGCCGAGCAGGCCGAGCGTCGCGCCGGTGCCGGAGAGCGCGATCGTCTGCCCACCGGCGACCACGTTGTCCGGCGTGCCGGGCGCCGCGGAGGGCCAGATGAACGTCTGGCCGTCGTGGCTGACGGTGGCACCGGGCGTGAGGCTCGGCGCGCCGGCCGCGAGCGCCTGCGCGGAGTAGCTGAACCCGCCGCCGTCCAAGTTGCCGGCTGAGGTGTTGGTGTCGTCGCTGACCCCGGGATTGTCGAAGGCGGCGACGAGCGATGGGAACGGCAACGACACGGTCGTCGCGTCCGACGAGCTGCCTGGCCCGTTCGCATCGGTGAACGTCGCGTCGGCGGACAGGTCGTAAGGGCCGGGCGTCGCGTCCGCCGGGACCGTCACCTGCCACGTCGTCCGCACGGTCTGCCCCGGCGCCACGGTGCTGAACGTCGACGGCGAGCTGGCCTGCACCGGCCACCCGTCCGGCCCGGTGAGCGTCATCGTGACGTCGCTCAGCGGGGCGCTGCTCGGGTTGGGCAGCGTGGTCGTCGCGGTGAACGTCGAGCCCGGCGAGCTGATCGCCGCCGCGCTCAGCGAGAACGGCTGATGCACGACGATCGGGACCGAGCCGGTCCGGCCGTTCACCGTGGCGCTGATCGTCGCGACGCCGGCGGCGACCGTGCTGAGCTGGCCGCTGCTGCTCACGGTGGCCACGTTCGGGTTGCTGCTCGCGTAGCTCACGTGCGTCTTCCGGAGGTCGACGAACGACTCGTCGTTGTTGACCGCCTCGACGATGTGGTCGGCGTGCACGTGGTCGTTCGCCTGGCCCGTGTCGTCCTTGATCCACGGGTTGGTGCCGGTCAGGTCGAGCTGCTGCCCGGGCGTGAAGACCACCTGATCCGGCTGGACGGTGACGTACTGGACGTGCGGCGTGATGGCGCCGGTGACGGACACGTCCGAGGTGCCGACGACATGGTCGGCGTCGCTCGCGAGCTGGAAGCGATACGAGCCGTCGTACACGACGTCCTTGTGCTGCTGCTCGTTCCAGAGCGCCAGGTCGCTGATCTTGACCGGGATCGAGAGCGACTCGGTCTGCCCGGGCTGCAGGACGTCGGTCTTGGTGAAACCGGCGAGCCGCTCGCGGGGCAGCTCGACGCCGGGCACCGCGAACGGTGTCGCGACGTAGAGCTGGGCCACCGTCGCACCGGGCACCGTGCCGGTGTTCGTCACGTCGAAGTGCATCGTGACCCGGCCGTCGGCCGAGGTGGCGGTCGGATCGGTCGACACGTGTGAGTACTTGAAGTTGCTGTAGCTCAGCCCGTACCCGAACGGATAGGTCGGCGTTCCGGTGAAGTACTGGTACGTGCGGCCCAGCCCGCCGGTCTGTGACGGGGTCAGGCCGTAGTTCTTCATGTTCGGCAGCTGCGAGTCGTCCTTGTACCACGTGAAGTCCAGGTGCCCGCTCGGGTTCTGCTTGCCGAACAGCACGTCGGCGAGCGCGGTGCCCTGGCTCTCGCCGTTGTATCCGCTGAAGACGACTGCCGGGAAGTGGGATTGGACGTCGTCGATCGTCACCGGACCGTCGGACTGGATCACGAGCGCCATGTTCGGGTTGCCAAACGCGCTGACCTGGTTGATCAGCGAGTCGTAGTTGCCGGGCATCGCGATCGTGGTGCGGTCGCGTCCTTCGCTGGCGAGCGTCTCGTCGGTGCCGACGAACACGATCACCAGATCGGCGCTCTGGACGTCGGACTGCGTCTGCGCCGAGCAGGTGGCTGCCGTCGTCTTCGTCGTCGAGGTCCCGCAGGCGTCGAAGACGATCGAGGCACTCGGGTCCGCGGCGTGGATCGCCGACGTGATGCCCTGCACCGGGCTGACGTGCAGGGCCGGGCTGCCGGAGTAGCCGCCCAACGTCACCTTGTTAGCGAGGTCGCCGACGATCACGACCTTGTGCAGCGCACCGGGGTCGGCCGGCAGCAGGGTGTTGCTGGTGCCGGGGACGTCGTCATTCTTGAGCAGGACGAGCGAGTTGTCCGCGACCTGTTGGGCGAGTGCCTGATGCGCCGGGCTCTGGATGACGTCCTTGGTGATCTTGGTGTACGGAACGTCGCTCGGCGGGTCGAACTCGCCGGTCTGCATCCGCAGCGTGAACAGGTGGACGAGCGCGTTGTCGACGACGCCTTCGCTCAGCACGCCGGCCTTGATCGCTGCGGTCATGTTGCCGAGCGTGTCCTCGGCGCCGGTGCAGTTGAGCTGGGTGCCGGCGCGGATTGCGTACGCCTGGCCGCCCGCGGCGGCCGGGACCTGCTGGCCGGTTGCGGGCTTGGTCCAGACCTGCGAGCCGTCGACGGTCCCCGTCGTCCAGCCGGGCGGCGCCCAGTTGTGGCTGCTCTGCGCGTACACGTCGTTCACCGCGCCGCAGTCGGAGGTCGTGTAGCCGTTGAACCCGTAGGTGCGCTGCGCCAACTCGTTCGCGGTGTAGGTGTTCGCCGGCGCCGGTGTGCCGTTGATCGCGTTGTAGGCCGTCATCAGCCCGGACACGTGCGAGTCCTCGATGAGCGACCGGAACTGTGCCGTGTAGTAGTCGCGGATGTTGGCGTCGGTGGTGTCCGAACTGTCCGCGTGCCGGTTGTTCTCCACGTCGTTCAGCGCGTAGTGCTTCGCGGTGGACGCGACCTTGAGGTAGCGCGACGTCGGCTGTCCGTCCAGCGTCTCGCCCTGGTAGCCGTCGACGAATGCGCCGGCCATCCGGCCGACGAGGTACGGATCCTCGCCGAACGCCTCGTCGGTGCGGCCCCATCGCGGATCGCGGTCCATGTTGACCGTCGGCGCCCAGTAGGTCAGCGAGCCGTAATCACTCTTGTCCGGGCCGATGTTGTTCTGCGCGACCCCCCACAGCGACTTGTCGAGGAAGCCGCGCGCCTCGTCGGAGATCGCGGTCGTCTCCTGATACACGAGGCTGGGATCCCAGGTCATCGTGCTGGCGAAGTTGGTGGGGAAGCTGGTGGATTGCACGCCGCCACCGATGCCGCCGTTGTTGGTGTTCGCGCCGAGCGTGTTGACGCCGTGCTGGCCCTCGCTCCAGTACGTGTACTGCTGGACGCCGAGCCGCGGGATCGCCGGCGCGCTGTTGGTGTGCAGTTGCGCGACCTTCTCCGGCAACGTCATGCGCGAGACGAGATCCGCGGCTCGCTCCGCGAAGGAGTAGCTCGTGTCGAGGTAGATCGGCACGTTCGAGCCGGTCGGACTCGCCGCAGTCTGCGGCGCGACGGCCAGGGCCGTGCCGAGCGCGAGCACGGCGGCTGCGACGGCAACCAGCGGGCGGACACTTAGGGCTCGGCTCACGGCAGGCCTCCGGCGGGAGTTCGCAAAGCGTCCAGTACGCGCGGCTCAATCTGCGCCGGTTCGTCCGTATTGTCAATAAATGACTGACTTGTGACCTATATCGGCCAATTTGTTCGGAAGTTGAATGTTCTGCGGCGACGGTCAGACCTCGCCGGCGAAGCTGCCGATGCCGCGGTCGTGCTGGGCCGATTCGCCGCGGGTCAGCAGCCGGTAGCCGGCGTAGCCGATCACCACCGCGACGAATGCGGCGGCCAGCAGGATCGACGCAAGCGCGTTGAGCGCGGGCGTCGGCGCTGCCCGGGCCGTGTTGTAGATCTTGACCGACACTGGCTCGGTGGACGCGTCGCCCGAGAGGTAGCGCACGATGACGAAGTCGTCGATCACGTCGGCGAAGACGAGCACGGTGCTGGCGAAGATCGCCGGCGTCAGCATCGGCAGGATCACCCGGCGCAGCGCGCCCAGTGGCGATGGGCCGAGGTCCTGCGCCGCCTCCTCGTACTGCGTTCCGATCGTCACCAGCCGGGCGCGCACCAGCACCGCGGGGTAGGACAGCTGGAACGTGACGAGTCCGACGACCTGCGCCGTCGTGCCCAGTTCGAAGGGCAGCGCCACCACCGTGATCGTGAAGAGCAGCGCGACCGCGAGCAACGTCTCCGGGATCACGAACGAGAGGAGCATCAGTGCATTCGCCGACTCCGGCGGCCGGCCCCGCCACCTGTCGATCCCGATCGCGAACAGCACGCCGAGCGGCACCGTGATCAGCGTCGTGATCACGCCCAACGACAGGGTCTGCACGACCGCCTGGTGCAGGCTGGCGTCGTGCCACACGGAGCGCACCGGGTCGCCCCAGTACCAGCGCATCGAGAACCCCCGCCAGGCGGTGCGCGATCTGCCGTTGTTGAACGAGAACAGCACCGCGATCAACACCGGTAGCAGCGACCACAGCAGATAAACCACCGTGATCCCGACGAGGATGCGCGGCCGCCGCCACGGGTCGCGCCACCAGCCGATGGGCGACCTCACGTCCGCCTCCCCACGCACCGCCCACGAGCGGAGCCGACACGTCGGCCCGTCATGTTGCGATCCGTTCAGCGCGCGAGACCGAGCGGACGTAATAGAGCATCGGCAGCAGCGACACGACCAGTACGAGCATGACGAAGCCGCCCGCATAGCCCTTCTCGCCCGGTGCGTTCACCGTCTCGTTGATCAGGTTGCCGACCATCGACGTCTGCGGCGACGCGGACAGCAGGTCGTTGGTGAAGTAGTCGCCCAGCATCGGCAGGCAGGTGAGCAGCACCGCGGCGACGATCGTCGAGCGGCACATCGGCAGCACCACACGCACGAACGCCGACGCCCGGTTCGCGCCGAGGTCGCGCGCCGCCTCCAGCGTCGACTGCGGCAGCCGGTCCAGCCCCGCGTAGAGCGGCAGCACCATGTACGGCACGTAGCCGTAGACGCGGCCGAGAATGACGACGATGCCCCGGCCGGACAACCACTGCACGTGTACGTGGAACAGGCCGAGCCCGAGCGCCTTGTTGACCAGGCCGTCCACGGCGAGCAGGTTCACCCAGGCGAGCATGCGCATCATGTAGCTGATCCAGAACGGCGCGATGAGCAGCGCCAGGATCAGCCCGCGCCGATGCCCGGCCAGCCGCGCGACGTAATACGCGACCGGGAACGCGATCGTAATGCACAGCGCGCTGGCCACGAGGACGTACACGAGCGTGCGGAGCAGGGCCGGTCCGAAGATGCCGCTCGCCCCGAAGATGTGGGTGAGGACGTACTTGAACTGCCCGCCGTGCCAGTCCAGCGGGTTCCAGACGGGTACCGGGGTGCGGAAGAGCGGGTCGAGCGTGCCGAAGACGATCGCCAGGACGACGTAGAGCGGCGCGAGGAAGAACAGGCACAGCCAGGCGATGCCGGGCAGCGAAAGCGCGGCCCAAAGCCCGTTCCGCAGGCGCGGGCGCCGGAACGGCGACGCGATCAACGCCATCGATCAGGCGCCGGCCTTGAAGGCGAGCCAGATCTGGTGCCACGCGGCGTCGTTCTCGACGGTCAGCTCGAGTAGCCGGTAGCCGACGTCGAAGTACTCCTCCTTGACGACGGCCGATGCGATGTTCGCGGGGATGTACTGCTGCTTGACCAGCGTGTCGGTATTGATCGAGCGCTGCGGCGGCTGGTAGCCCGTCCAGCCGAAGTTCCGCAGCGCGACCTTGCTGTCGAGCATGTACTGCAGGAAGTGGTGGGCGAGGACCGGGTTCTCTCCCCCGGACAGGATCACCATCAGGTCGTTGTCGACCATCCCCTTGCCGTCGCTGGGGAACCAATACCGCAGCACATCCGCGGACGTGCCCTTGGGCAGGTAGTACTGCGCATTGACGATGTCGCCGGACCACATCTCGCACTGCGAGAACCTGCCTCCTGGCAGGTCGTTGTACATCGTGATGGTGACCGTCGGATTCGTCGTCCGGGACAGGTCGTCGAGCTGGTTCTTGATCACCTTGAGGTCGGCCGGCGAACTGGTGTTGATGTCGGTGATGCCCGCGCGGAGCAGGCACATTCCCATGCACGTGTGCCAGTCGTCGATGACCGCCGTGTCACCGCGGTACTTCGGATCCCACAACGTGTCCCACGGATTCGACAGCGCCGCGATGTCGGTGCTGATCTTGTCGGCCCGCCAGCCGATACCGGTCGTGTAGATGGAATACGGCACGGTGTAGCGCCACTCCTGGTTCGTACCAGGGGTTCTTGAACGCCGGCCAGACGTTGTCGATGTTGCTGAGGTAGCTGTGGTTCAACGGCCTGATGAGGTTGGCCGCGACGAGCCGGCTGATCGCGACGTAGCTGGGGAAGTAGATGTCGTACGGCACGGCCCCGGTGCGGATCTTGGTGATCGCCTCGTCCTCGTCGTTGAAGGTCGACACGCGCACGTTGACGTCGTACTTGGCGTAGTCCTTCTCGAACTGCTTGTCCACACCCGGGGCGATGTAGTCGGCGTAGTTGTAGAGCCGGAGCGTGGCGCCGCGCTCCGGCGTCAGTTCGTCAACGATCCGTTTGTTGTGCTTCGAGATCGGCCACGTGACCGGATGCGTCGGCGCCGCGAGCGTGAGGCTCCCGGTCGGCGTTGTGCCGACGCTCGACGACCTGGTGCACGCCTCGAGCAGCGCCCCGGCGCTCGGTACGCCCCTCGAGAGCAGGGCGGCGCGATGGAGGAACTGGCGGCGGCTCGGTGCCGAGCGGCGTCCGCCGCGGAACGGACGAGGTGGGCGAGCTTCGGAATACAACCTCCCACGGGGCCATTTTGGGCGGCTTGTCGCGGTCCTGATTCTTGCCTAGACTGAACACTCAGTCAATCGCCGTAACCCGCTCGCAATGCGGAGGTTTCACCGTGGCGTCAGCGATCGTCGCAGACGAGACGAGCTCGGCCCGAGACGCTCTCGACGAGTTCATCGCGCGGGAGGAGCAGACGTTCCTCGCGCGCCAGCCACGCAGCGCCGAACTTATTGCGAGGGCGCGCCGGCATCTGGCGGGTGGCGCGACGTCGAACTGGCAGATCGCGCAGCCGCAGGCCGTCTGGATGAGCCACGGGCACGGCTCGAAGGTGTACGACGTCGACGGCACTGAGTACGTCGACATGCACGGCGGCTACGGCGCGTCGATCGCCGGGCACGCCCATCCCGCGATCATCGCCGCGGTCTCCGAGCGCGTTTACCGCGGCACCCACTTCGCGCAGCCGACCGAGGAAGCGATCTGGGTCGCGGCCGAGCTCGGTCGCCGTTTCGAGCTGCCGCTGTGGCGTTACGCGAACTCCGGCACCGAAGCCACGATGGACGCCGTGCACCTCATGCGCGCCGCGACCGGCCGCGACGTCATCATCAAGGTCGAAGGCTGCTACCACGGCCACCACGACTCGGTGCAGGTGTCGGTGCTGCCCGAGGCGGACGAGATCGGACCGCGCGATCACCCGAACGCAGTCGCCGGCAACACCGGCATCCCGACGGCCATCCGCGACCTCGTCGTCGTCGTCCCGTTCAACGACTTGAACATCGTCGAGCGCGTGCTCGGTGAACTCGCCGAACGAGTCGCGGGGATGATCGTCGAGCCGATCATGATGAACGCCGGCATCATCCCGCCCGAGCCCGACTACCTGGCCGGGCTGCGCGCGCTGCTGCACCGGCACGGCGCATTGCTCGCCTTCGACGAGGTGAAGACCGGCTTCACCACCGGCCCGGGCGGCGCCACAGCTCGCTACGGCGTGGTGCCGGACATCGTCTGCCTCGCCAAGGCCCTCGGCGGCGGCATCGCGGTCGCGGCGATCGGCGGCACCGAGGAGGTCATGGGCCTGATCGCCGACGGCACGTACGAGCAGGTCGGGACGTTCAACGGCAATCCGCTTGCGATGGCGGCCGCCCGCGCGACTCTCGAGGACGTGCTCACCGACGACTCGTACGCGCACCTTGATCGGCTCGCGACCAGGCTGCGCAGCGCGCTCGAAGCGACGATCGGCGAGGGTGGTTTCGGCTGGCACGTCGTGAGCATCGGGGCCAAGGGCTGCGTGACCTTCCGTGCGGATCCGGTGCGCGAATACCGGAACTTCCTCGACATCGACGAGCGGCTGGGTCACGCCCACTGGCTGGTGCAGCACAACGGTGGCGTGTTCCTGCCGCCGTGGGGGAAGGTGGAGCAGTGGCTGCTGTCCGTCCAGCACGACGAGTCGGACGTCGACCGATTCGCCGCGAACTTCGCCCGACTCGCTGCGGCGGTGGGTTGAGGCGGTGCCGGTGACGACGGGCGGCGGCGCGGTCGTACTCGTCCGACTCGCGAAGTCGTCGGCCCGGTGTCGGCCGTCGACGGCATCGACCTCCACATTCCGGCGGGCGAGTTCTTCTCGCTGCTCGGCGCGTCCGGCTGCGCCAAGACGACCACGCTGCGGATGATCGCCGGTTTCGAAAAGCCCGATGCCGGCCAGATCCTGCTCGACGGCCGCGACCTGTCGACGGACCCGCCGCATCAGCGCCCGGTGAACACCGTCTTCCAGCAGTACGCGCTGTTCCCGTTCATGACGGCGAGCGAGAACGTCGCGTTCGGGCTGCGCTACCAGAAGGTCGGCAAGGCCGAAGATGGCGCGCCGCGTCGGGCAGGCGTTGGAGCTGACCAGAATGGCGCAGTTCACCGATCGCCGCCCTGCCCAGCTCTCGGGCGGGCAGCAGCAGCGGGTCGCGCTGGCCCGCGCGCTCGTCCTGAATCCGAAGGTCTTGCTGCTCGACGAGCCGCTCGGCGCACTGGACGCGCAGTTGCGCAAGCAGTTGCAGCTCGAGCTGCGCAGCTTGCAGCGCGAGGTCGGTATCACGTTCATCTACGTGACGCACGATCAGGAAGAAGCGCTCACGATGAGCGACCGGATCGCCGTCATGGCCGACGGGCGGGTCGAGCAGGTCGGCGCGCCGCAGGACATCTACGCGATGCCGGCCACCACCTACGTCGCCGGATTCCTCGGCGCGGCCAACATCTTCGATGCGGAGCTGCTCAGCGTCAACGACGACGAGGCGATCTGCACCGCGCTCGACACGAAGGTGTGGGCGCGACGGGACGACGGCCTGACGCCGGGCCCGGCCGCGATCGTCATCCGACCCGAGCGCATCGCGCTGCTGGGCGCGGATGAGCCCGTGCCGGAAGGGCGCAATGTGCTGCGCGGACTCGTCCGCGATCTGCTCTATGTCGGCGCGGCGACTCAGGTGCGCATCGAGATCCCTGGCGGCGCGACGCTGACCGTCGAGGTGGCCAACCACGACGGCCCGGCGTCCGTGACCCATCCGCCGGGATCGACGGTGCAGTGCGTCTGTACGCCCGACGCCGTGCGCGTCCTGCGCCGCAGCCCCGCGGCCATCCCCACGCACGCGGAGGCGGCGACTGACCGCCCCTGACTCACCCGAGTTGTCCGCCTTTCGCGACGTCTACGCGTGCGGGAGGGCGGACAGCTTCCGAGGGCACGGCGAGTTGTCCGCCTTTCGCGACGTCTACGCGTGCGGAAGGGCGGACAAGTCGGAGGGTGGTCAGGCTTTCTTGGCCGGCTTGCGGCGTCGCGGGGCCGGCAGCCCGAGCTCGCGCTCGGCGAAGTGCATCGCGATGTTGTACGCCCGCTCGGAATCAAGTTCCGGATCGCGCAGCGCGACCTGGATCGACAGCCCGTCCAGCAACGCGGCGAAGGTGACTGCGAACGCGCGGGCGTCGAGCTTGCGGATGTCGCCGGCAGCCTGACCGGCCTTCACGACGTCGACGATCATCGCTCGCCAACGGCCGTCCATGTCGACCCGATCCTGCTTCACCTCGGGATGCCGGAACGCCTGCGCCCACAGGTCGAACCAGAGGCCCCACGAACCGGGGACGTCGGTGTCGTCGGGTATGCACGTCCACTGGACCAACAGCGACAGCCGCTCGCGCGCCGACGTGACCTCGGCGAGCATCTTCTCCGCGGCGTCGTAGAAGTTCTGCTCGGAGTAGCGCAGCGCGTCGACGAGCAGCCGCTCGCGGGTGCCGAAGTAATAGATGACGAGGGCGGAGCTGGCCTTGGCGCGCTTGGCGACGTCGGCGATGCGCGTCTCGCCGAAGCCGCGCTCACAGATCAACTCGGCGGCCGCGCGCAGCATCTGAATACGCCGCGCCTCGTTGTTCGGCGTCGCAGGAGCCATGTCGGCCATTGCCGTCCTCCCGATGCCTGCCCTCTTGCTGCGCACCCTAGCATCTCGTTAGATTGAACAGTCAGTCAAACTGGTGAGGTGCCGGGCAATGACGACTGAATACGACGCGATCGTGGTCGGCGGTGGGCACAACGGTCTGGTCGCTGCGGCGTACCTCGCCCGTGCAGGCGCCCGCACGCTGGTGCTCGAAGCACGCGGCGCAGTGGGCGGCGCTGCGACGACCGAGGCACCGTGGGCGGATGCGCCGCAGCTGCGGGTCACGCGGCTCTCCTACGTCATGAGCCTGATGCCGCAGACGATCATCGATGACCTTTCGCTCAAGCAGCACGGTTATCGCGTGCACCCGATGGGGCCGTACTACCAGGCGTTCCCCGAGGGCGGCTCGTTGACGATCTACGAGGACGACCCGGCGCGCACCTACGACGAGATCGCGCGCTGGTCGAAGAAGGACGCCGACGCGTGGCCGAAGTGGAACGGCTGGCTCGCCGGCCTCGCAGAGGTCCTCGGGCCGCTGCTCACCCGCGTGCCGCCGGCGCTCGGCTCGCATCGGCCGGCCGACCTGCTCGACGCGATGCGCCTGGCCTGGACGCAACGTGGTCTGACGGTCCGCAACGTCGGCGACGTCACCCGGCTGATGACGATGAGCATCGCCGACCTGCTCGACGATTGGTTCGAGTCGCCGCAGGTCAAGGGCGCGATGGCGGTCAACGGCGTCATCGGCACGTGGGCCGGCCCGTACGAGCCGGGGACCGCGTACGTCATGGCGCACCACTCGATCGGCGATGTCGGCGACGGGCAGCTCGGCAGCTGGGGTTATCCCGAGGGTGGCATGGGCGCGGTCTCGGCAGCTATCGCAGCGGCCGCGCGCGGCTTCGGGGCGGAGATCCGGACCAACGCGCGCGTCGAGCGGTTGATCGTCCGTGCCGGTGCCGTCGAAGGCGCCGTCCTCGCCTCAGGGGAGGAGCTGCGCGCCCCGCTCGTCGTGTCGTCCCTCCACCCCAAGATCGCGTTTCTCGATCACGTTCCGCGCAGCGAGCTGCCCGAGGCGTTCGTCGCCGACATCGAGCACTGGCGGACGCGCAGCGGCGTCGTCAAGATCAACCTCGCGTTGGCGGAGTTGCCCAACTTCACCGCGAGCCCGAGCGACGGGCGGGCCGAGCACCACACCGGTTCGGTCGAAATGGCGCCGACGGTCGAGTTCATCGAGCGCGCCTTCCAGGACGCCCGCGAGGGGCGCCCGGCCACCGCGCCGTTCAGCGACGGCGTGATTCCGACGAGCCTCGACACCACGCTGTGCCCGGACGGCACGCACATCTTCTCGCTGTTCACGCAGTGGGTGCCGGCCGACTGGAGCGCCGCGCCACACACCGCGGAACTCGAGGCGTACGCCGATCGGCTGATCGACCTGTACGACCAGGTGGCGCCGAACTTCAAGGCGTCGATCACGCATCGCGACATCGTCGGGCCGCACCAGATGCAGGAGGAGTACGGCCTGATCGGCGGCAACATCTTCCATGGCGAGCTGTCGCTCGAACAGCTCTTCCACATGCGCCCAGCGCCCGGCTACGCCGATTACCGGACGCCGATCGCCGGGCTTTACAACGCCAGTTCGGCCACACACGCCGGCGGGGGAGTGTGTGGCATCCCCGGGTGGCAGGCGGCGCGGGCAGCACTGCGCGATCGCAAGCGCAGCCCGCGCCGCCTGCGCGCCGCCCTTGCGCGCCGTACATGAACCTGCCGCTGGCGGCGATGTTGCGGGCGCGGTCGATCGCGCTCGTCGGCGCCAGCAACCGACCGGGCAGCTTCGGCGCGCGCATGATCGAGGAGGTCGGGCGCAGCTCGGGGCAACGACGCGTCCACCTCGTCAATCCGCGCTACGACTCGATCGACGGACGGCCGTGTCTGCCCTCGTTGAAGCACATCGACGAGCCGGTCGATCTGATCCTGCTCGGCGTCGGTGACGGCGCACTCGAAGAGCAGCTGACCGCTGCCGCCCGGCTCGGCGCCCGGGGCGCGGTGGTCTTCGGCAGCGCGCACGGCACCGAGCTGCGTCAGGCGCTGCGCGACATCGCGATCGACGCCGGCATCGCGCTGTGCGGCCCGGGCTGCATGGGCTTCATCAACGTCGCGGACGGGCTGCGCGCGACCGGGTACGTCGAGCGGGAACAGCTCTCGGCCGGCTCGATCGCCCTCGTCACCCATTCCGGCTCGGTGTTCTCGGCGCTGCTGCGTACCCGGCGCGCGCTGGACTTCACGCTCGCGATCTCGTCCGGGCAGGAGCTGGTCACGACCACGCCCGACTACGTCGAGTACGTCCTGGACGAGACCGACGCGCGGGTGATCGCCCTGGTGCTGGAGACGGTCCGCGACGGACCGCGCCTGGTCGAGCAGCTGCGGCGCGCGGCTGAGCGCGACGTGCCCGTCGTGGTGCTGCCCGTCGGAGGATCGCCGGTCGGCGCGGCACTGGTCACCGCTCACTCCGGCGCCCTCGCCGGCACGCGCGGGATGTGGGAGGCGCTCGCGGAGGGAACCGGCGCGTTGCTCGTCAGCGACCTCGCCGAGCTGACCGACACGCTCGAGCTGCTCGCCGTCGGCCGGCGCGCGCGGCCCGGTGGCATCGGCATCGCGACCGTTCACGATTCGGGCGCCGAGCGATGTCTCGTCGCAGATCTCGCCGACGAACTCGACGTGCCGTTCGCCCCGCTCGCAGCGCAGACGCTCGAGCGGCTCGGCACTCTCCTGGATCCCGGTCTCGTCGCCGGCAACCCGCTCGACCTGTGGGGGACGGGTGCCGGCACGCGCGAACAGTTCGGCGCGGCGCTGCGCGCGATGGCCGCTGATCCCGCGGTCTCGGCCGTCGCGCTCGCGGTCGACCTGGTCGAGGAGTACGACGGCGACACGTCCTATCCGGATGCGGTGCTCGATGCGCACACCGCCACCGACGCCCCCGTCGTCGTCTTGAGCAACCTCGCGTCTGCGGTCGACGAACCGCTCGCTGCGCGGCTGCGTGCGGCCGGGGTGCCGGTGCTGGAAGGCACGCGCAGCGGCCTTGTCGCACTGCGCAATCTGCAGTCGCTGGCCGACCGGGGGCCGGTTGCGAATTCCGGGCAGGTCGACGTCGAGCGGCAGCGCCGCTGGCGGGCGCGACTGACCGGCCCGCCACTCGCGGGCGCGGAGGCATTCGCGCTGCTCGCCGATTACGGGTTGCCGGTCGTGGCGGTGGCAGCGGCTGCTGACGAGGATGCGGCCGTCGCCGCTGCCCGGCGCCTCGGATACCCCGTCGTGATCAAGACGGACGAGTCAGGGATCGCGCACAAGTCGGATGCCGGCGGGGTGTTGCTCGGGCTGCCGGACGAGGACGCGGTGCGCACCGCGTATCGCGATCTCGCCGAACGACTCGGCGCTCGGGTCCTGGTCTGCGCCGAAGCGCCGCGCGGCGTCGAGCTCGCGCTCGGCATCACTCGTGATCCGCAGCTCGGCCCGCTCGTGGTGGTGGCGGCGGGCGGCGTGCTCGCCGAGTTGCTGACCGATCGCGCACTCGCGCTGCCGCCGCTCACTCGCGAGCGTGCCGCCGCACTCGTCGACGGGCTGCGCATCAGGCCATTGCTCGACGGCTGGCGCGGCGGTGCGGCGGCCGATCGGCGCTCGGTCGTCGACGCCGTTCTATCGGTCGGCGCACTCGCCGTCGAACTCGGCGATCAGCTCGCGGCGCTGGACGTCAACCCGCTGATCGCCGGCCCGTCCGGCGCGCTGGTCGTCGACGCCCTCGTGGTGGTGCGTCAGAAGATCGCGTAGACCTTGCGCACGGTCTCGTGGATCTCCCAGGTGCCCGTCCAACCGCGTGGGAAGACAGCCAGGTCGCCGGCGATCAGCTCGGTCGGCTCGCCGTCGTCCGGCGTAACGGTCATCCGGCCGGCCACGACCTGGATCATCTCGTTGGTCTCGAGCAACCAGCGGGACGAGCCGGGCGTGCACTGCCAGACGCCCGCGGACTGGTCGCCGGACATCCAGACCTCGAGCCCGGACGTCCACATCGGCACACCGGTGGCCTCGGCGAGCGGACCCCAGTCCTCGAGCTCGGCCACGGCGGCGAAGGTGGCGTGCGGTGTGACGGTCAGGTTTGCGGTCATGGGCACGTCCTTTGCGGGAAGGGGAGGGCGATGGGGTCGGCCGCGAGCCGGCTGCGGCCGTCGGTGTCGAATCGGTCGAGACCGAGTTGGCTGACGTCCAGCAGCTCGGTGCTGCCGGTCAGGACGAGGTCGGCAGCGGCGCGGGCCACGCCAGGGCCCCACATCATGCCGTGCCCGGCGGCGCTTGCGATCACCGTTCCGTGGACGGGTGTGCCGTCGCGCAGCAGCGGGCCGATGATCGGCAGATGGTCGGGGGTGTAGTCGATGGTCGCCGCCCAGCTGCGCCGCACGGCCAGGCCGCGGGCGGCGGGGAACAACTGCTCGACTCGCGCGCGCATCGCGGCGAAGTAGTCGGCGTCGAAGTCGCGCGCCGGGCCGGGCGGCTCGTCCGGGTTGCTCATTCCCCACAGCAGGCCGCCGTACTCGCCGGGGCGCCAGTAGATGCCCGAGGACACGTCGAACACCATCGGCAGGGCGTGCAGGTCGACGCCTGGCACCGGCGAGGTGACCACTGCCTGATGCCGGGTGCCGCCCGCGTGGATGCGCCCGCCGGCGAGCTGACCGACCGCCGCGAGATCCGGTCCGCCGGTCAGCACGACGGCGCGCGTGGCCAGATCACCGTCGGACGTCCGGACCCCGTTGACCGCGCCGTCGTCGTCGAAGCACAGGCCGCCGAACCGGCAGTGCTCGCGGATGTCGACGCCGCGGTCGAGCAGCGCCGCAGTGTAGGCGAGCACGTTGCGCGGCGCGTCGAGATAGCCGTCGCCCGGTGCGTACGACGCGCCCAGCGCGACGCCGGGTGCCAGCCCGGTGTGCCGTTGGTCGAGTTCCTCGGCGTCGAGCAGTTCGACGTCGAGGCCGAGCGATCGCTGCAACGTAACGCGCTCACGGGCCGCGACGAACTCGTCGGCGGTGAAGCATGGCATGAGATAGCCCTGCGCCACGAAGCCGGAGTCGAGTGGGTAGCGCTCGCGCTGGCCCTGGTAGAAGTCGCGGCTGAACATGCCCAGCCGGATGGCGGCTTCGGTACCGCCCTGGGCGCGGACCATCCCGGCGGCCCGGCTGCTCGCGCCCGAGCCCAGCGTGGCGGCTTCCAGGAGCACCACTGACCGGCCGGCCTCGGCGAGCATGACGGCCGCCCAGCCTCCGACCGTCCCGCCGCCGACCACGACAGCGTCCGGAGCGCTGTTCATGGATTCACATCGTTGCTTAGACTGAACGCTCAGTCAACGTTGCAGGAAGCCGCCGGGTTCGCGCCAGATCTCAGGCCCAGTCCGGGCACGCTTACGGGCGCCAGCCGGGCGGCGGGTCCTCTCCGACGAGCCCGTCTACCGCCTCGCGAAGCAGATCCGCGTGCCCGGTGTGCCGTCCGTACTCCTCGATCAGGTCGCACACGAGCCGGCGCAGGCTCGCGTGCCGGCCGTCCGGCCAGGCGAGGTGCACAAGTTGGTCGAGGCCGCCGTCCGCGATGGCCGCGTCCAATCGCTTGTGGGAGCGCTCGACCGCGCCGTCCCAGAGCGCGTAGAGCTCCGCCGGGCTCATGTCCTGCGCAGCGAAGGTGAACGCCCAGCTACCGCGGCCGTCCCAGCCCAGCTCCTCCCACGGCGCGCCGATCGGCTCGCCGCGCATCCGCATCGTGAACATGTGATCTTCGCAGGCGGCGAGATGTTTGAGCAGGCTGCCGAGGGTGAGCTCGGACGCGCCGATGCGGCTTTGCAGCCCGGCCGGGTCCAGACCGCCGGCCTTCCAGCGAAACGTCGTGCGCAGTCGGTCGAGCGCGCCGACGATGTGCTCGACCTCGGTTCCGGCGAGCGGGGGCTCCCAAGGAGTGTCGTTGTTCGTCATGCGCGGCACGCTATCGTCCGTACCGGACGTTCTACTTCCGGATTGGCGCGATGATGAAAACAGACGCGAGTCCGACCGCGCGGGCCCTGCTGGCGCTCGAGGTGATCCAGGGCAGCCCGGGCGTCAGCGCCGACCGACTGGCCGACAAGCTCGGCGTCTCGGAGCGGGCGGCCCGGCGCTACGTGGGCATCCTGCGCGAGGCCGGCATCCCGATCGAGTCCATGCGCGGTCCGTACGGCGGCTTCCGGGTCGGTCGCGGGCTGCGGCTCCCACCGTTGATCTTCAGTGCGGCCGAGGCACTCGGCCTGGTGATGGCCGTGCTCGACGGCCATCACCACGCGAGCGATCCCGCCGACATGGTCGGCAGCGCGCTGGGCAAGATCGTGCGGGCCTTGCCTGAACCGGTGGCCGCCCAGGCCGAGGCGGTGCGCCGAGCGACCGCGGCTGCTCCCGATCGCGCCGCTGCCCGTCCGGATCCGGCCACGACGACCGCGCTTGTGCAGGCCTGCGCGGGCAATCGCGGCGTGCGTATCGGCTACCGCTCCGAGGCGGGCTCGGAATGGGAGATCGACGTCGACCCCTGGGCGATCGTGGTCCGGCACGGGCGGTGGTATCTCCTCTGCCGCTCGCACCGGGCGCAGGCCCAGCGGGCGTACCGCATCGACCGGGTGCGCAGCGTGGAACTGCTCGACTCGAGCTTCACCCCGCCTGCCGACCTGGAGCCGGTCGCCTGGCTCGAGGCGCATCTCGCGGTCGGCTGGGAGTACGAGGTCGAGATCATCATCGAAGGACCGCTCGATATCGTCGGCCGATGTATCCCGCGCACGCTAGGTCGGCTCGAATCGATCGACGCGGGGAGAACGCGGCTTGTCGGCAGCACCAGCAATCCGACCTGGTACGCCGAGCGGCTCGCATCGGTGCCGGCGGCCTACCGGATCGTGACGTGCCCCGAACTGCAGGACGCGGTGCGCGCGCTGGCCGAGCGGATGCTCGCCGCGGCCACTCCGGCGTCGGCACCACTCTGCGCTAAACTGAACAGTCAGTCAAAGCCAGCGCACTAGCACGGAGCTGCCCGGCATGTTCGGTCTGTCCGACGAGGAACTGCGCATTCGGCGAGCCGCAGGGGAGTTCGCCGACGAGCTCATCCCGCTGGAGGTGGAGGCCGAACTCGCCGGCGGGGTGCTGCCCGAGGCCGTCGCCGAGCGCAATCACGAGCAGGCCGTCGCGCGCGGGCTCTACGCCACCAACATGCCGCGGTCGGTGGGCGGGCCGGGCTACTCGATGCTCCAGCAGGTGCTGGTGCAGGAGCAGGTCGGGCGGGTTACGAACGGCATCGCGTGGGTGATGCACACCCCGCCTGCGTGGTGGGCCGACGTCGCGACCGATTACCAGAAGCAGCGCTGGCTGGTACCGGCCACGCGCGGCGAACGGCACGAGTGCTACGCGATCACCGAGGAGTTCGCGGGCTCGGACGTCGACGCGATCGCGGCGAGCGCCAAACGCGACGGCGACGAGTACGTCGTGAACGGCGTCAAGTGGCACGTCACGTCGTTCAACGTCGCCGACTACTGCTTCGTCCAGGCCAAGCTGCCGTCGGGCGAACACGTGCTGCTCGTCGTCGACCTGCCCGCGGCCGGCGTGCAGGTCGTGCGCACCCCGGCGTACATGCACACCATCGCCGACCAGCACCCGATCGTGTCGTTCTCGGACGTGCGGGTGCCGGCCGCCCACCTCATCGGTGCGGAGGGCGAGGGGATGACATTCGCCCACGAGTGGTTCCGCTTCGAACGGATCATGGTCGCGGCCCGGTGCGTGGGAGCGGCGCAGCGCCTCGTCGACGAGGTGACCTCGTTCGCGGCGCACCGAGAGGTCAGCGGGCAGCGGCTCGGCGACCACCAGCTCGTCGCCGGGATGCTTGCGGACAGTGCGACCGAGCTTTTTGCCGCGCGCGCGATCCTCTACGAGGTCGCCCGCTCGGTCGACGCCGGCGCCGACCGCAAGGTGCTGCACGGCCGTGCCTCGATGATCAAGCTGTACTGCTCGGAGATGGCCGGCCGGGTTGCCGACCGCGCAGTGCAGATATTCGGCGGGCGCGGCTACATGCGCGAGAACGTGGCGGAGCGCATGTATCGCGAGCTGCGGGTGGAGCGCATCTGGGAAGGCGCGAGCGAGTTGCAGCGGCTCGTCATCGCGCGCCAACTGCTCAACCGCGGCCCGGCCGCGCTCTTGGAAAGCTGACCCGTCGCGTCGTCCGGCCATCGTTCGCTGCCATGACCCCGCGAATTGTCCGCCCTTCAGCGCGCGTACGCGTCACTTAGGGCGGACAACTTGAAGCAACCCCGCGAGTTGTCCGCCCTTCAGCACGCGTACGCGTCACGAAAGGCGGACAACTCGGAGCGGGAGGGAGTATCAGCTCATCCGAAGGCGGTGGCGACGACCTCATGCTGCTGCGCCTCGTGCACCGAGTGCGAGCCCACCGCGGGCGAGGCGGCGGCCTTTCGCGAGGCGCGCAGCAGCGGACGTCCCTCGAGGTGCTCAGGCAGGGCGAGCGCCATGAACGGCCAGGGGCCCGAGTTGGCCGGCTCCTCCTGCACCCACACGACCTCAACACCGGGATAGGGCCCCAGCGCCGCGCGAAGCTCCTCGGCGGGCAACGGGTAGAGCTGCTCGACGCGGACGATCGCCACATCGCGCCGGCCCAGCTTCTCCCGCTCGGCAGCCAGGTCGTAGTAGACCTTGCCGGCGCACAGCAGCACCCGCGTCACGCCGGACGCGTCCGCTGACGGATCCGGCAGCACCGGCTCGAACGTCCCACCGGTGAAGTCGTCGACCTCGCTCACTGCCGACTTCAACCGCAGCAGCGACTTCGGCGTGAACGCGATCAGCGGGCGGCGCACCGGCGAAAGCCCCTGCCTGCGCAGCAGGTGGAAGTAGTTCGCCGGCGACGAGCACATCGCGATGGTCATGTTGTTCTCGGCCGCCATTTGCAGGAACCGCTCCGGCCGGCCGGTCGAGTGATCCGGACCCTGCCCCTCGTAGCCGTGCGGCAGCAGCAGGGTGAGCGCCGAGCGCTGGCCCCACTTCGCCTCGCCCGCCGAGATGAACTCGTCGACGATCGTCTGCGCGCCGTTGGCGAAGTCGCCGAACTGCGCCTCCCAGCACACCAGCGCGTCGTCGCGCACGACCGAGTAGCCGTACTCGAAACCCATCGCCGCGAACTCCGAGAGCAGCGAGTCGTAAGCGAGGAACGGCGCCTGATCGTCGGAAAGCTTCTTCAACGGCGTGTACTCGGCGCCGGTGTGCCGGTCGATCAGCGTCGCGTGCCGCTGCGTGAACGTGCCGCGCCGCGAGTCCTGCCCGGCCAGCCGCACCGTCCGCCCTTCTAGCACGAGCGAGCCGAGTGCGTACAACTCGGCGGTTGCCCAGTCGATGCCGCCCGAACTCGCCATCGCGACGCGGCGGTCGATCTGCGCCTTGAGGCGCGGATGGATGGTGAAGCCGTCCGGCGGATTGGCGTAGGCCTCGGAGATCCGCTTGATGGTGTCGACGGAGACCGCCGTCGTGACGTGCTGCGACGGGGTCTCGCGCTCGAGGTCAGGCTCGGCGGCAGCCGTCTCGGTGGCATTGCGGGTCTCGACGAAGACCTTCTCCAGTTGTGCCTGAAAGTCCTTCAGTGCTGCCTCGGCGTCTTCGAGCGTGATGTCACCACGGCCCACAAGCGCCTCGGTGTACAGCTTCCGCACGCTGCGCTTGCTGTCGATGATGTCGTACATCAGCGGCTGGGTGAACGACGGGTTGTCGGCCTCGTTATGGCCTCGCCGCCGGTAGCAGAGCATGTCGATGACGACGTCCTTGCGGAACTCGCGCCGGTACTCGACGGCCAGCCGCGCGACGCGCACGCATGCCTCGGGGTCGTCACCGTTCACATGGAAGATCGGCGCCTGGATCATCCGTGCGACGTCCGTCGCGTACAGCGACGAGCGCGACGACGAGGGCGAGGTCGTGAAGCCGACCTGATTGTTGACGACCACGTGCACGCTGCCGCCGGTGCGGTAGCCGCGCAGCTGCGACAGGTTGAGGGTCTCGGCCACGACGCCCTGGCCTGCGAAGGCGGCGTCACCGTGCAGCATCACGGGGAGCACCGTGTAGCCGTCCTCGCCCTTGTTCAGGACGTCCTGCTTGGCCCGCACGATGCCTTCGAGGACGGGGTCGACCGCCTCGAGGTGCGACGGATTCGCCGTGAGCTCGACGGCGATCTTCTTGCCCGTCGCGGACTCGAACGTGCCCTGTGCGCCGAGGTGGTACTTGACGTCGCCGGAGCCCTGCGCGGTGCCCGGGTCGATGTTGCCCTCGAACTCGTCGAAGATCCTCGCGTAGGGCTTGCCGACGATGTTGGCGAGCACGTTGAGCCGGCCACGGTGCGGCATGCCGATGACGACCTCGTCCAGGCTCTGCTCGGCCGCCGAGGCGAGCACCGCGTCGAGCAGCGCGATCACGGTCTCGGCGCCCTCGAGGGAGAAGCGCTTCTGGCCCACGTACTTCGTCTGCAGGAAGGTCTCGAAAGCCTCGGCGGCATTAAGCCGGCCGAGAATGTGCAGTTGCTCGTCCCGGGCCGGCGGCGCGTGCTTGACCTCGACGTGGTTCTGGATCCACTTGCGCTCTTCGGGGTCGCTGATGTGCCGGAACTCGACACCGACGCGGCGGCAGTACGCATCGCGAAGGACGCCGAGGATGTCGCGCAGCTTCAGCATCTTCTCGCCGGCGAAGCCGTCGACCGGGAACTCGCGGTCGAGATCCCAGAGCGTCAGCCCGTACTGGGTGATGTCCAGGTCGGGGTGCTTGCGCACGGTGTACTCGAGCGGGTCGGTGTCGGCCATGAGGTGGCCGCGGGTGCGATACGCGTTGATCATCTCGATGACGCGCGCGCTCTTGTCGATCTGTCCCTCGTGCGAGAACTCACGGTCGACGAGCCAGCGCACCGGCTCGTACGGGATGCGCAGCGCGGCGAAGATCTCGTCCCAGAACGCGTCCGAGAGGAGCAGCTGGTGGATCTCGCGCAGGAACTCGCCCGACTGCGCACCCTGGATGATCCGGTGGTCGTAGGTCGAGGTGAGCGTCATGATCTTGCTGATCGCCCGGTCGACGAGTTGGTCGGGGTTCATGCCGCTGAACT
>DASQSE010000004.1:0-13162 GCA_035642535.1 Jatrophihabitans sp.
CGCCGCCCAGCAAAAGCGCGACCGCGAGCCCGGCCGCGCCCACCGCCGCCACCGCCATCCGGTCGGTCGCCGCGACGAGCAGCAACGCCGCTCCGCCGAACGCGAGCGCCGCTGCAGCGAGACCGCACCGGCGTGCCACGCGCGCGGTCCACGAGCCGGGCCGGGCGTCCGCCACGCTCGCGATGGCGTCGATGACGTCGTCGAAGAGCAGCGGCACGCCGGAGTCGTCGCGGGGCCGCAGGTAGACGAGATCACCGTCGTGCATCCCGGCCGCGGTGACAGTTGTCCCCGGCTCGTACGGCGACCCGTCCAGCCGGGCGAGCACCCAGCCGGCGTTCGCGGCCGACGTCTCGCCCCCCGTCATCCGGACCAGCGCGGGCAGCAGCTCGGCGAGGGTGCTGGCCCCGGGCAGCGCGACGTCCACGCGGGCGCGCGGCGCGACGATCGTCACGCGGCGCAGCGAGGGCTCGGTCACGGTTAGCCGGCGGCGTCGATGATCGGTGCAAACTTCGCCCGGGTCGCCTCGGCCAGCTTGCCCAACCCGTCGTTGACGGCCTCCAGGACGATCTCGCCGAGCTCGTGCGCGTCGTAGCGCTGCTGTGCGGCCGGATCGATCGTGACGGCGGTGAACCGGCCCGCGCCGCGCAGCGTCACTGTGACCTCGTCGCCGCGCGAGGAGCCCGTCACCTCCATTGCCTCGAGGCCGCGCTGGATCCGCGCGACGTCCTCCTGCTGCTTGCGGACCTGCTCGAGCAGATCGTCGACGTCAACGTCAACCGCCATCGGGTTGCTCCTCCTCCGTCTCGGGCACCTCACGCCGCAGCCGGAAGCTCGCGACGAACTGCTCGAACTCCGCGGCGACGACGTCGGCCTGCGCGGGCGTCGAGGTGCACGTCAACTGCACGAGCAGCGTGTCGCGGCGCGCGGCGTCCAGGCCGATGCCGAGGTAGACCTGCGACTGCACGAGCTCCAGGCTCGGTTCGCCCACGTCGTCCGGCTCGGTACGCAGTCGCAGCAACTGCACGATGCCGGGCGGACCGTCGCCGCCGACCGTCCGCCGATCGAGCACGACCAGACCGGCGACCTGGGCGGCCAGCCGGCCGGCGGCGGTGTCGGCGACCGCGACGTAGTCGACGTCGCTGGTGGCGCGCTCGAGATCGATCGTGATCGCGGGCCGGAACCCGGGCGCCGGATCGGTGTCGCGGACCGCGGCGAACGCAGCCCGGGCCTGCCCGGCGGGCGGCTCGACTGCCCGCCACCCAGGTGGAACGTCGACCGCGAACGGCACGTGCATCGTCGGCGGCGGAGTCATCTCCTCCAGTCCTACGCCGGTCATGGCACGAACGCCATCGGGTTGCTCTCGAGCGCCTTCGAGTAAGACTCGGCGACCGATTGGGCGGCGGAGGCTGCGCCGTGATAGAGCGAGCGGGCTCCGTCGGCGATCTCGCCACCGACCTTCGGCAGGTCGACGTCCAGATTGACCGAGCCCTTGAGGCCGACGCCGTCGATCACGGTGGCGCCGACGCCGAGCTTGAGGTGGCCGTTCTCGTACCCGGCGGTGACCGCCTCCTGGTCGTGCAGCCCGACGCCCACGCCCGCCATGCCGTCGAACTTGAAGCCACCGCCCTCGACGGAGTACGTCCGCGAGACGGTGGCACTCGCGCCGAGCTCGGCACTCTCCTGCACGCCGTGCTCGCCGATCTTGAGGTGCGCAGTGGCGTCGGCCTGCGCTTCGAGCTGATCCTTGGTGCTGAACGCGCCGTCCTTGTCCGTCACCGACAACTGGCCCTTCGCGCCCGCGGTGCCGAGCAGGTCGATGTCGCCGTGGTCCCACGTCGCCTTGAGGTCGGCATTGGCCTCGGCATTGCCGGCGACCGTGGTACGCCCATCGCTCATGCTGCCGTTCGCACCGGCCCTGAGCAGGTTCAGGTCGATGCCGCCGATCTTGGTGCCCTTGGCGTCGCGCTCGTAGTCCGGCGTGAGCTCGACGTGCGGACCGAGCGAGTAGTGCGCGCCGCCTTGCAGTAGCACGCCGTTGCTGAACGTCTGGCCGTAGGTGAACCCGTGCAGCGACGCGTCGAAGAGCGTGATGCCCTTCGGATCCGGGCCGAGCAGCGCCTTGCCGAGCTGGTCGGCGACCTGCTTGGCGAGCGCGACGGCCTGCTCGCCGAGCCGGGTGGCCGCCTCCTGGAACAGGCCGACCGCAGCCGGGTTGGCAGTGGCCGCGGAGGAGACCAGCGCGTTGGCGTTGCCGTCGAACCACTGGATGATCCGGTCCATCGCGGTGCGCGCCGACTCCAGCGCGCCGGCCTGCGCGGTGAGCCGGTCAGCCCGCTCACGCACTGCGCGCGAGGCGGCGTCGACGTCGTCGGCGAGCCGATGCGCCGAGCTGCGGTACGCGTCGTATGCGGTGCCGGTCCAGCCGGCGGCGAGTGAATCGGCCGCGCTGCGGATCGACTGCGCATGCGCGGTGAGCTGCTGCGCGTCCTGGCTCAGGGCCTGCGCCGCCGCCCGCAGCGTCGCAGGCTCGCCGGTGACGTTGTGCTGGTAGCCGAGGAGCACGGCGCGATAGCGCTGCAGGATGGCGGCGACGGCGCCTGATGCGTCGGTCACGACTGCGTCCCGGTGCTGACTGGGGCGCCGTCGACCTCGACGTGCACGTGTCCCTTGTTGCCGACCGTCACGTCCACGTCATGGCCGTCGGGCACGTCCACCTTGATGGTGGAGTCGCCTTCGTGGACGGTGATCTCGACGTCATCGGGGTGCCCGTGCCCGCTCACGCCGCGGTGCGCGGACGCGTCGCCGTGCGCGTGACTGCCGTGTGCGTGACTGCTGTGTGCGTGACTGCTGTGTGCGGCGCCGTGTGCGTGACCACCGGCTGCGCCGCCGTGTGCGTGACCACCGGCTGCGCCGCCGGCGTGGCCGTGGCCGCCGTGCGCGTTCCCACCGTCGTGCGCAATGCCACCGGCGTGCGCAGCGCCGCCGTCGTGCATGCCCAGGCCGCCGTGCCCGCTCGCCGGGTCGACCGGGACCCAGGTGTTGCCGGTGTCGGCCGCGGGGTAGCCCATCGAGTCGGTCGGCATCGAAGTAACAGGGCTGACGGGCATCGAACCGAAGGACGAAGGTGGCATCGAACCGAAGGACGCAGGCGGCATCGAACCGAAGGACGAAGGTGGCATCGAACCGGCCGAGCCGTCCGGCGCCGAACCGAACGAGGCCGGCGGCACCGAACCGGCCGAGCCGTCCGGCATCGACCCTGCCGAACCCGCCGGGCCGGCCGCCGCCGAACCGAGCGAGCTGCTCGGCGCCGAACCGAACGAGGCCGGTGGCACCGAACCCGCCGAGCTCGCGGGCATCGAACCGGCTGCGCCGGCCGGCACCGAACCCGCCGGACTCGCGGGTGTCGAACCGACCGACGCCGCGGGCGCCGCGCCGGCCGGCATCGAACCAGCCGCGCCGGGTGACGTCGAATCAGACGCGCCTGCCGGCATCGAGCCGACCGAGCCGGCCGGCGCCGAACCGATCGGGTTGACGACGCTCGGCGGCGTCGGGCGATCACCGGTGCCGGCGCCTGCTGCGGCAGCGCCGAGTTGGCGTCGCCGGTGCCGCGCTGCATGAGCTGTTCGATCTCGCTGATGATCGACACGAGCGCGGCGATCTGCGCGCCGAGCTCCCCGGCGCCGAGCGCGGTGAGCATGCCCTGCACGGCCTGGATGAACGCGCGCAGGCTGGCGCTGGTCGCGGTGGACAGCGCGACCGCCGCGCCGTACGTCCACGGGTTGGACATCAGCGACGCGACGGTCGGATTCACCGCGCCGACGATCGACTGGTACGCGGTCTGCGCGGCGCGCACCATCCCGGCCGAGATGCCGAGCAGCGAGGCGCCCTCCTCGATCACCTTGATGATCTTCTCGAAGGCCTGGAGCGAGTCGGTGATCTTGGTGACCGCGGACTCCGCCGCACCGCCGGACCACGCCTTCTCCAGCTGCTGCTGCGCCTGCTCGAACTGACTGAGCAGAGCAGCGAACGCAGCCGCCTTCTGCAGCAGTTGCTCGACGTGCGCGAGGATCTGCTCGGGTTCGCCGGTGACGATCTGCGGCAGCATCGTGATCGGCCCGCCGCAGCTCGCCGTAGCGTCCATCGCCGACGAGTTCGGGAAGATCGGCATTCGGCCCCCTCAGCTTCCTGCCGCCGACGCCGCGAACGGGCGGTACACCCGCACGTCGGCGCCGCTCGCGAAGTCGGGAGTGACCGGCCCGTGGTTGAGCAGTTGGCTGTTTCCGCCGACCACGCCGATCACCGGATCACGCAGCGCGACGGCGTCGACCACGACGATGTCGCCGCGCTGCACACCGCCAGGCACGTCGTCGAGGGTGCGAACGGCGCCGGCGTACACGCCGACTACGCCAGCCCGGGCCTGGTTGTCCGGGCTGGCGTCCAGCCAGTCGGCGAAGCCGCCGGCGTGGTCGGGCACGCCGGTCGAGCCGAGCGAACTCAGCCCCGTCCGGCCCAGGTAGTCGAGGACGTTGCCGACCGAGTGTGGCTCGCCCGGCGCGCCGGCGCTGTCGGTGATCGCGTGGCCGGCCAGTTGCGGGCCTGCCTGCGACGACCAAAGCCCCGACCCGGCCGACGTCGGGGACGAGCCGCCGTAGGAGACGGCGACCTGTTGGTCGGCGCTGTCGTAGTCGTCGGCGCAGCGCCGCACGAGTGCGTTGACGTCCTGGAGCAGCTTCAGTAACAGCTGAAGCGAGCTGACCTGCTGGCCCTGCATGGCGGTGTTCTGGCCGGCGACCGTACTGCCGATCGCGGCGAAGCTGGTCGGCGCGATCAGCAGCGCCTCGAGGTCGCGCACGACGTTCATCGCCGAGACGATCACGCCGCCGACGTTGCCCACCGCACCGCGCAGCGCCTCCGGCCGGACGGTGTACTCGCCGCTCGCCATGCCACTGTGCTCCCTGTCGCCGCGCGGCGAGTACTGCTGTCGCCGCTCGGCGAGAGCGTAGGTCGGCAGCGGTGCCGCGCTGGACGGCAAAACTACCCACGAGGACCAGGGCCGAAGTGACCAGACTCAGGGAAGTCGACCCGGCACTGCAACACGGCGAAGGGCGGGATGTGACGGTAGTCGTCGAGCGCAGTCGGAGGGTCCCGTTGCCGGAGTTGCCCTCCGGCGAGATCGCGCTGCAGCCGCCGCCGATCCTGCCCCGCGGCACGGGCCAGGGCGCGATGCAGCTGATGTTCTTCCTGCCGATGATGCTCGGGATGGGCGCGATGGCGTTCGTCTACATCGGGCGGTCCGGCGGGCCGATGACCTACATCTTCGGCGCGCTGTACGTCACCGCGATGGTCGGCATGATCGTGATGTCGCTGTCGCGCGGCGGTGCGATGAAGAAGGCGCAGATCAACGAAGACCGGCGCGACTACCAGCGCTATCTCAGCGCGCTGCGCCAGCAGGTGCGCGAGGTCGCCCATCGGCAGCACGCCGCGCTGACCGCGTCCCAGCCCGAACCCGCCGGGCTGTGGACGCTCGTCGGTGGGCCGCGCATGTGGGAGCGGCGCCGCTCCGATCCCGACTTCGGCTGGGTCCGCGTCGGCCGCGGTGCGCAGCGCCTCGCGACGCCGCTGCGTGCGCCGCAGACCGCGCCGATCGAAGACCTCGACCCGGTGTCGTCGAGCGCGCTGCGGCAGTTCATCCGGACCTACTCGAGCGTGGCCGGGTTGCCGGTCGCGATCTCGCTGCGCGCGTTCGCACACGTCGAGGTCACCGGCGAGCGGGAGGCGATCCTCGCGCTGACACGCGCGATGCTCGGGCAGCTCGCCACGTTCCACGCGCCGAGCGACCTGCGGCTCGCGTTCTGCGTCGCGGGCGACCGGGTCGAAGACTGGGACTGGGCGAAGTGGCTGCCGCACGTGCAATCGCGCGAGGTGAGCGACGCCAGCGGTCCGGCGCGGCTCGTCGCCGGCGACCTGGACGAACTCGGCGCATTGCTCGGCGCCGACCTGGGCACGCGTCCCGGGTTCAGCAGGCGGGACGGGATGGGCTACGACTACCCGCACGTCGTCGTGGTGGTCGACGGCGGGCGCACCTACGGCAGTCAGCTCGCGCCGCCCGGCGGGCTGCACGCGGTCACGATGATCGACGTCGGCCACGAGGTGCCTACCGCCAACGCCAACCCGCTCGTGCTCGGCCTGCACGCGACCCGCGACCGGCTCGGTCGGGTGACCGACGAGGGGCTGGCGCTGGTGGGTAGCCCGGACCGGACGGACGCGGCGTCCGCGGAAGCGCTGGCCCGGCAGTTCGCGGGACTGTTCCCTATCGCCACCGCGCGGCACGAGACGCCGATGTCCTCGACGCTCGGGCTGGCCGACCTGCTCGGCATCGGCGACCCGCGCGACATCGATCCGGGCGTGTTGTGGCAACCCCGCACGGCGCGCGACCGCTTGCGCTTGCCGATCGGCGTCGACCCGGACGGGCGCGCTGTCGAACTGGACCTCAAGGAGTCCGCGGAAGGCGGCATGGGTCCGCACGGTCTCGCCATCGGTGCGACGGGCTCCGGCAAGAGCGAGCTGCTGCGCACGCTCGTCACCGGCATCGCGGCGACGCACCCGCCCGACTCGGTCAACCTCGCGCTGATCGACTTCAAGGGCGGCGCGACCTTCGCCGGGCTGGCGAACCTGCCGCACACCTGCGCGGTGATCACCAACCTGGCCGACGACCTCGCGCTGGTCGACCGGATGGCCGATGCGCTGCGCGGCGAGCTGATGCGCCGGCAGGAACTGCTGCATGCCGCGGGGAACCACGCGTCGGTGCGTGACTACGAGCGCGCTCGCGCGAGCGGCACGCCGCTGGAGCCGTTGCCGGCGCTGCTGGTGATCATCGACGAGTTCAGCGAACTGCTGTCCAGCCGGCCCGAGTTCATCGACCTGTTCGTGATGATCGGCCGGCTCGGTCGCAGCCTGGCGATCCACCTGCTGCTCGCCTCGCAGCGGCTCGAGGAGGGCCGGCTGCGTGGCCTGGACAGCCACCTGTCGTACCGGATCGGATTGCGCACGTTCTCCGCAGCCGAGAGCCGCGCCGTGCTCGGCGTACCGGACGCGTACGAGCTGCCGTCGATGCCGGGCTCTGCGTATCTCAAGATCGACACCTCGACGCTGGTGCGGTTCAAGGCGGCCTACGTGTCCGGCGAGCTGCCGCCGCGCGGCCCCGTCAGGGACGACGGCCGCGGCCGCGCGCAACTCGTCCCGTTCGCGATCGCGCCGGTGGGGCCGCCGCCGGCGGAGCTGGAAGCCGCGCCGGAAGCAGCCGCGGCCGAGGACACCGCCGCAGCGCCGTCCGGCGAATCGATCATGGACGCGATGACGGCTCCGCTCAGCGGCAAGGGCGCTCCGGTGCACCAGATCTGGCTGCCACCGCTGGACGAACCACCGACGCTCGACCAACTCGTCCCCGCCCTCGGCGTCGACCCGGACCGCGGGCTGTGCCCGCGCGGGTGGGGCGGCAACGGCCGGCTCGTCGTGCCGGTCGCGCTGGTGGACAAGCCGTTCGAGCAGCGCCGTGACCTGCTGTGGGCGGATCTCTCCGGGCCGGCCGGCCACGCGATCGTCGTGGGCGCGCCGCAGAGCGGCAAGAGCACGCTGCTGCGCAGTCTGATCGGGATGCTCGCGCTCACGCACACGCCGCGCGAGGCGCAGTTCTTCCTGCTCGACATGGGCGGCCGCGCGCTGGCGCCGATGAGCGACCTGCCGCACGTCAGCGGCTACGCGGCGCGCACCGAGCCGGATCGGTGCCGCCGAATGGTCGCCGAAGTCATCGGGCTGCTCGCCGCCCGCGAGCAGGCGTTCGCCGCGCGTGGAGTTGACTCGGCCGCCACGTTCCGCGCCCGTCGCACAGAGCTCGCCGGCATCGATCCGGACGGCCGCGACTTCGGCGACGTGTTCCTCGTCGTCGACGACTGGGCCACGCTGCGCCAGGAGTTCGAGGCGCTCGAGGAGCCGATCACGAACATCGCCGCTCGCGGTCTCGGCTTCGGCGTGCACGTGGTGGTATCCGCCGGCCGGTGGATGTCGGTGCGCGCACCGCTGCGCGACGCGATCGGCACCCGCTTCGAGCTGCGGCTCGGTGATCCGGCCGATTCGGTGATCGACCGGCGCACCGCGCTGAACGTGCCCGCGAACCGACCGGGGCGCGGGATCACGGCCGAGAAGCTGCACTTCCTCGCCGCCCTCCCCCGCATCGACGGCGCCGGAGATCCCGGCTCGGCGGGCGCCGGGTCGCGCGATCTCGTGCAACAGGTGCGCGCCGCGTGGCCGGGCGAGCCGGCCCCGCCCGTCCGGCTGCTACCGGCGCAGGTGCCGATCGGCGAGCTGCCGACCGCGGCGCAGCAACCCGGCCGGGCGATTCCGCTGGGCATCGCCGAGGCGGACCTGCGGCCGGCGTTCGTGGATTTCACCGTCGACCCGCACTTCCTGGTCTTCGGCGACGTCGAGTCCGGCAAGACGAACCTGCTGCGCGTACTGGTCCGCGGCATCGTCGACCGGTACCGGCCCGAGGAGGCGGCGATCATCGTCGCGGACTACCGGCGCGGCCTGCTGGAGCAAGTGCCGGCCGAGTACCTGCTCGGCTACGGCAGCGCGGAGCCGGTGTTGGCCGGGCTGATCAACGAGGTGGAGCAGGCCATGCGCACCCGCCTCCCCGGCCCGGACATCACCCCCGAGCAGCTGCGTGCGCGCAGCTGGTGGAAGGGCCCGGAGCTGTTCATCCTGGTCGACGACTACGAGCTGGTGGCGGCGTCCGCGCGTGGTCCGCTCGGACCGCTCGTCGAGTTCCTGCCGCAATCGCGCGACATCGGCCTGCACCTCGTTCTTGCCAGGGCGAGCGGCGGCGCGTCCCGCGCACTCTACGAGCCGGTCGTCCAGCGCGTGCGTGAACTCGGCTCGCCCGGGCTGGCATTGTCCGCGGCGAAGGACGAGGGCATCCTGCTCGGTGACGTCAAATCCGCGCCGCGGCCGCCCGGCCGTGGCCAGCTCGTCGGCCGCCGTTCGGCCACGTCGCTCATCCAGGTTGCCTGGTCGGGCGATTCCTGTGGGTAATAGTGCCGTCACCGAAACCGGCAGTTGTGCCGTTTGCCGCGCAGGTGGCGGCTCATAGCGTCGCTGCCGGGTAGTGCTGGAGATCCGCTCCGGCGCCCTCCGGCGACGAAAGGAGGTGGCCACTCGTGTCCAGCCCCGGATTCCAGAGTGATGCCGCCGCCGTGGCACGTGCGATCACGGCCTTTGACCAGTCCGCGGCCGACGCCCGCAAGACGATGGCAGACCTGGAGCAGGAGCTCACGTCCACGCTCGGCAACCAGTACCAGGGCAACCAGGCCGTCGCGTTCTGGCAGCTGCACCAGAAGCTCAACGAGGACATGCAGGTGGCCAGCCAGCAGCTCAACGTCATGCGCGAGCTCGTGCACCAGGCGCACACGAACTACAACACCGGCGACGCCAGCGCGGCCGATGCCCTGCACACCGTGACCAACACCGCGACCGCGGGCGGCAACGTGCTGTCCCGGCTGGTCATCTGAGGGAGAAACTGACCATGACTTCAGGATCAGCCGACGTCATCAACGTCAACTTCGCGGCGCTGCAGACCAGCGCGGCCTCGCTCAGCGCCAAGGCGAACGTCCTGACGCAGAACCTCAACGAGTTGAGCACCGGCGTCAAGCCGCTCAAGGACACCTGGACGGCATCCGGCAGCTCCGCAGGCACCGCCTACGACCAGGCCGAGCTCAAGCTCACCGCGGCGATCAACGACATCGTCAACACGATCTCGCAGTTCTCCCGGACGGTGAGCGACGCCCACGACATGCAGCGCAGCCTCGAGGCGAAGAACACCGGGTACTTCGGGGGCTGATCGTGGTGTTCGGGGCGCCGTCGGCCGAGCACGAGTTCGATGAGTTCACAGTTCACCTGCAGCCGCTCACCGACTTCGTGCGCGAGTTGGAGGCGCACCTCGACGGACTGCGCCGGCCCGAATCGGAGATCGCGACGCTCGCCGAGCAGCCGGTGCTGCTCGGCGACTTCGCCGAGGGCTACGACCTGCGCGACACGAACCTGGCCGCCGTCGCGCAGATGACCGTGCTGCTCGGCGAGGTCAAGGCCGCGCTCGCGTTCGCCGATGAGGTGACCAAGGTTGTCGCCGGCCACTACGTGACCGCCGACGCCGACGTCGCGGCAGCGCTGGGCGCGACCCCGACCGGAGAGGGCTGACCGATGCGCCGCGCTCCCGCCCGTCCACGCAGCGCCTTCAACGGGTACACGCACCAGCAGCTCGTCGCCATGCTCGCCGCCGGAGACCCGGACAGCGTGCGGAACACGGCGCAGGGTTGGGACGGCATCGGCCGGCAGATGCACGATCAGGCCTCGTCGCTGATGCAGCGGCTGACCGGCTTCGCCCATCTCTGGCAGGGCCAGGCCGCCGACCAGTACCAGCGGATGATCGCCGACCTGGCGAGCGGATTGCGCACCGTCGCCGACGGCGCCTGGACGATGCGCGACATCAACTACGACGCCGCCGACGCGCTGGACACCGCCCGGATGCAGATGCCGGCACCGCAGGCGGTGCCGCAACTGCCAAGCGCGACCACCGCGCTCGCGGCCGCGCCGGTCGACGTGTCCGGGCTCAGTCCGCAGGACGCGAGCCTGCTGATCGGACAGCAAGGAGCGGCCCGGGCGGCGGTGCAGAGTCAGCAGCAGGCCCAGGCGGCGGCTGACGACGCACGGACCCAGGCGGTGCGGATCATGACGGCCCTCGCCGATCGCTACAGCGTCGACTATGCCGCCGCTCCCGACCTGCCGGACACCGGCGTCGCAACCGATTCCACCGCGGCCGGGGTCGGTGCCGGTGGCGCTGTTCCGGAGACGATGCCGGTCACCGGCACGGCCACGGGCAGCGCGATCGCCGGCGCCACGGCCATGGGCGCGCTGACCGGTTCGGTACAGCCGTTGCCGGTCGATGCGACGGTCCAGCCGGTTGCCGCCGACCCGACGGCGATGGTCGGCGCGGCCGATCCGAGCGCGACGACCATCGACCCGGGCACCGATCCGGTGTTCGGCAACTTCTTCCGCGAAGGTTTGGCCGCTGCGGGCGGCGCGTTCGCGGTGGCCAGGATCCCGAGCCTGGCCAGCCGGATCCGGAAGACCCGCGAGGGCCAGCCGGCAGTTGTTCAGCCCGGCGCCGACGCAGCGCGGATCAAGACGCCCGATCATGCGCACGTCAACTTCGCCGGGGCCGGCGGCGCGGGTGGGATCGGCGACGTGGGCGGCATCGGCGGAGTCGGCGGCGGCGCGGCGATCGGCACCGGCGCAGGAATCGCGCCCGGGGCGGGCGACGCGCCGTCGGCCTACGCCGGGTTCGCACAGGGCTCGGCCGGGGCCGGGCTCGGCGCGGCGGGGGTCTCGGCGGCATCCGCCGCGGGCAGCACGGCCGGCGCCGGCACGCCGACCGGCGGCTTCATGGGCGGAATGCCGATCGGCGCGGGTATGGCCGGCATGGGGATGGACGGCAGCCGGCGCATTCCGCCGTGGCTCGTCGAGACCGAGGACGTCTGGGGTGAGTCGTCCGCCGTGGCGCCCACCGTGATCGGTGAGGAGCCCTGAGCCGATGGAGCCCTTCGGTGCGTACCCGTTCGACCCGGCGGCGCTGTCCGCGCAGTCCACCGGCTACCGGGTGGCGCCGGCCGACCTGCACCGGCAGGCCGAGACGCTGACGTCGGAGGCGGACGCGCTCGAGCGGCTGCTCACCGCGGTCACGGGCGTCTCCGTGCCGGCTGCCGCCTTCGGCGCGATCCCGCAGTCGGCGCAGGCCGCCGCGGAGCTCACCGACCGGCTGCGCGCGATCGGACGTGAAATCGACAGCGCGGTCCAGACGACCAGATCGCTGTCCGGCAAGGTGACCGACGCGGTGGTCGGCTACGTGGCGGCCGACAACGCGGTCGCGGACTCCTATCGCAGGCTGGTGCCGGACGCGGCGCTGCCGCAGCGCAACGCGCAAGCCGCCCCGGCCGCGACGGGGCCGTTCGCGACGCAGATCGCGCAGAACCGCACGTTGGTCGCGACCGCGCTCGGCAGCGAGCAGCAGCGGCTCGCCCAACTGCTCAGGCAGCAGGCCCGGACCGGCGGCAGCCAACTCGACGGGCAGGTCGTCGCCGCGGAGAACCGCATCGCGCTCTACCAGGACATCCTCGCCCGCAACCGGCAGATCGTGGCCTTCGACCCGTCCGGCAACGGCCGGATCGTCGAGCAGATCGGCACCATCGACCAGAACACCGGCCACATCGGCGTGCTCGTCCCGGGCACGTTCTCCTCGATCGCCAACCACGAGACCTATGCGCACACCGCGCAGGACATGGTGGCCGCGGCACCCGGCCACGACCTCGCGATGCTCGTGTATTCGGACGGCCGCAACCCGCAGGGCCTCGGGCTGGACGGCGCGGCGCAGCCGACCTACGCCCAGGCGATGGCCCCCGACCTCGCGGCGTTCTCGCACGACCTGCGCGGCGCCGCGGGCGCGGCTCCGATCACCTACCTCGGACACAGTTACGCCGCGTCCACACTCGGCGCGGCCGAGCAGCGCGGACTCGACGCCGACCAGATCGTGCGCGTCGAAGGCGCCGGTGAGGGACCCGGGATCTGGCGGCCGGCCGACCTGCCCGACACCGGACGGGTCGCCAACTACTCGATGACCGCGGCGGACGACCCGATCGCGCTGATCCAGGCCGACAGCGCCGCCTACCCGATCGTCGATGGCGCGAAGATCGCCCTCGGGCTGCCGCCGAACGCGATCGTGCCGGCCGTCTCACCGCACGGCGCCGACCCGGACACCTTCCCCGGCACCGTCGACCTCGATCCGGGCTACGTGCCGCACAACCCGCTGCTGCCCGGTGTCGACGTGCGCGAGCACACCGCGGTGCTCGAGCCGTATTCGCCGTCGTGGTGGAACCTGTTCAAGGTGGTCGACGGACAGCAGCCGACGACGCTGCCCGCGCACTGACGCCGTCAGACGCGACCCGAGCGCCACCGGCGCGCCCGCCCGCGCCGGACCGCCGATGCAGCGACACCGGCGAGCGCCGCGGCGGCGATGCCGAGCAGCGCGTACATCCCGGGCCGACGATCCGGCTCGGCC
>DASQSE010000005.1:0-77605 GCA_035642535.1 Jatrophihabitans sp.
ACGAACAGGGTGCGCCGGTAGTAGGCGAGCTCGAGAATGCTCTCCCGGATGTCGGCTCCGGCGCGGTGCGCCAGGCCCTTCTCGGGCTGCGACTGGTACACCCGCGGGTACCACCGTTTGGCGAGCTCCTTGAGCGAGGAGACGTCGACCATCCGGTAGTGCAGATGCCCGTCCAGAGCGGGCATGTCCCGAGCGAGGAACGCGCGATCGGTGGCGATCGAGTTGCCGCACAGCGGGGCCGTCTTCGGATCGGACACGTGCGACTTCACGTAGTCCAGCACGACCTGCTCGGCATCACCCAGTGTCACCGTCGACGCACGAACCGCCTCGGTCAGCCCAGAGGCATCGTGCATCTCGCGGACAACGGGCAGCATCGTCTCCAGCACGTCGTCGTGGGCATGGATGATGACGTCCACCCCGTCGTCGAGCGGGACGAGTTCGGCGTCGGTGACAATCACGGCGACTTCGATCAGCGCATCTCGACGCAGATCAAGGCCGGTCATCTCGCAGTCGACCCAAACCAGCCTGCCCTCACGCTCCGTCACGGGCACGAGGCTATACGCCGACTACGGTGGGTACACGAGGACATCAGCCGGAGGCGATCGCATGCCCGCTCTGCTCGACCAGCCACAGATCGAGGAGAAGCTCAAGACGCGGCACCCGGACTGGTCGGGCGGCCCGGAAAAGCTCACCCGCTCGATCGAGTTCGCGAACTTCCTCACCGCCGCGGAGTTCATCAACCGGCTCGCGCCACGCTGCGAGGAGCTCGATCATCATCCGGATCTCGCGCTGCGCTGGCGCTGGGTCGACATCGAACTTTCGACGCACAGCGCCGGGGGAGTCACCGACCTCGACATCACACTCGCCGGCATCGTCGACGAGGTCGCGTCCGACCTGCCGCTGGCAGCGGAATGACGGCTCAGAAGATCTTGCGCATGATCTTCTGCTTCAGCCTGCCGAACGGCGGATAGGCCAGCGACGGGTCGAACCACGTCGGCTTCGTCAGCACCGCCTTGCGATGGCTGAACGTCTCATAGCCCCACTTGCCGTGGTAGGCGCCGCTGCCGCTGTTGCCCACGCCGCCAAACGGCAGGTCGTTGACGAGCAGGTGGTACATGAGGTGATTGATCACCGTGCCGCCGTTACTGATCTCCTCGAGCACCCGCTTGTGATGCGCGGGGTCCTCGCTGAACAGGTACACGGCGAGCGGCTTCGGCCCGCGCTGCACGTGCGCGATCGCGTCGTCCAGTGAATCGATGGCGACGATCGGCAGCAGCGGCCCGAAGATCTCCTCGCGCATCAGGTCGGCGTCGGCGTCCGGATCGACGATCACGGTCAACTCGGCGCGACGCGCCTCCGCGTCGAACTTGCCGCCGCGCACCGTCCGGCCGCCTGCCTTCGCGGCGAGCCCGGCCACCCGTCCGGCGTGGCGGCTGTTGATGATCGGCAACGTCGACTCTGCCGAGAACTCGTCGATGGCCTTTGTCAGCTCGAGAACGAACGTGTCGCGCACCTCGCGGTGGACGAGGACGTAGTCCGGTGCGACGCACGTCTGCCCCGAGTTGAGCAGCTTGGCGAAGGCGATCCGGCGCGCGGCGACGTTCAGCTTGGCGTCGTGGGCCACGATCACCGGGCTCTTGCCGCCTAACTCGAGCGTCACCGGAGTGAGATGTTTCGCCGCAGCCGCCATGACGACCTTGCCCACCTCCGGGCTGCCCGTGAAGAAGCAGTGGTCGAAGGCTTGGTCGAGCAGTTCCTGCGTGGCGTCAGCCGCACCCTCGACGACCGCGATCGCGTCCGGATCGAGGTACTGCGGCACCAACTCGGCGAGCAGCGCCGAGCAGGCGGGCGTCTGCTCCGACGGTTTGAGCACTGCGCAGTTGCCGGCGGCGACCGCGCCGACCAGCGGCGCGAGCACGAGGTGGAGGGGGTAGTTCCACGGCCCGACGATCAGGACGACGCCGAGCGGCTCGTACTGATACCACGCCTTACCGGGCCGGACACTGACCGGCAGCGCGACGCGATTGGGCTTCATCCACGACTGCAGCTTCTTCGCCGCGAACTTCGCCTCTGCCGCGACCGGCGCCAGGTCGGCGAGCCAGGCCTCGACCGGGCCACGGCCGAGATCCTGCGCCAGCGCCGCGGCGAACTCGGCTTCCTTTTCGGTGACGAGCCGGGCGATGGCGTCGAGTTGGGCGAGCCGCCACTCGACCGGCCGGGTCCGCCCACCGCGGAAGGTGGCGCGCAGCTGCGCCACCGTGTCCGGGGTGCTGCGGGCGGCCGACGCGGGACGGGAGGCCGATACGGTCATGGTCGATCCCTTCGCGAATGGGGATGTACCAGCCGCCCACGTTACTCGTCCGTAGCTGTTTGTGACCAACTGGTCATAGCGTCGCGTCGGCGGCCGCGACCGCTCGGGCGACGACCAGGTCTTGCCAGGCCATGCCGACGCTCTTGAACACCAGTGGCCGGTCGGCCGGCACGACAACTGCGCCGGAGACGACGTCGCGCATCGGCACCAGATCGCCGGCGGTCAGCGAGCCTTCTGCGATGGCCAGCACGACGTCGCCCGCTTCGCGCAACGCGGTGGCCACGTCCTCGACGACGACCGTTGCTCGGCCGAGCAGCGGACCGTCGACCTCGCGGGCATCGGGCTCGTGCGAGCCGACCGCCACGACGACGACGTCCGCGCGCAGCGTCGCCGAGTCGAACAGCGGGGTGCGCGCCGACGTGGCGCACACGACGACATCTGCGGCGTCCAACTCGCGCTGCGCCAGCTCCGAACCGAGCGCGACGGACGGAAGACCCGTACGCGCCGGGTCGCGCACGAGGTAGGTCGCGTCCGTCAGCGACCGGACGGCCGCAAGCGCCGCCACGTGCCCGACGGCCTGCGGTCCGGACCCGACCACTGCGACGCGCAGCGGCCGGTCGGGCAACCGGGCGAGCACCGCGGCGACCGATACGGCAGGAGTCCGCAGCGTCGTGAGCGCGGTGCCGTCGAGGACCGCGCGCAGCGCGAGCGTCCGGGAGTCGAACAACAGGTACGCGGCCTGGACGCGTGGCAGCCCACTGGCCGGATTCTCCGGCGCCACCGTCACCACCTTGACGCCGGCCGCGTCCGAAGCCTCGGACGGCATGAGCAGGAACTGGCCGTGCGCGAGTTCGACGGCTGTCCGCGGCGGATCGGCAGCCGGGTCCAACCCGTCGCGCAGCGCTGACCGGACGGCCTCGATCGCCGCGCGGTACCCGAGCGCGCCGACCGCGTCCGCGTCGAGATACCTCATCGGAGCAGGAAGCCGGGCACCAGCGGGTCGTACTGATCGACGGAGAACACGTGCTCGCCGGTGCGGTAGGCCGTGCCGGTCACCTGTGGAACCACCGCGGCGCGTCCCTCGACATCGACGGAGTTGAGCACCGTTCCGGTGAAGGTGCTGCCGACGATCGAGTCGTGCCGCAGCACAGTTCCCGAAGGCAGCCGGCCGTCCGCAGCCAGCACCGCCAGCCGGGCACCGGTGCCCGAGCCGCATGGCGATCGATCGACCTCGCCGTCGGCGAAGATCGTGACGTTGCGTTGCTGTACCTGCCCGTCGGACTCGCCGAGTTCGTCGAACCAGATCGTGCCGTAGATGCCGCTCAGCCGCGGATCCGTCGGATGCCGCGCGTGCTCGGTGTCGTTCAGCGCCCACTTGATCTCACGGCCGAGCGCGATCAGATCACCCAGCACGTCTGGCGTGACGGCAAGGCCGACCTGCCCAGCCGGCAAAGTGGCGTAGATGGCTCCGCCGTAGGCCACCGTCACGGTGACCTCGCCGCGCGACGTCTTGACCGGCACGTCGCGCGCGACGACCCAGCTCGGCACATTCACGAAATCGACGGCGACGACCCGGCCGGCCTCTCGATGCACTCGCGCGGTCACCCGGCCGGACGGGACGTCGATGACGACGTCCGCAGTTCCGGAATCCGGAGCCGCGACCCGTCCGGTGTCCACGGCCCACACGCCGAGCGCGATCGTTCCGTGCCCGCAGGCCGTCGAGAAACCGTCCTTGTGCCAGAACAACACGCCGAGATCCGCGTCGCCGTCGTCCGGGGGCACGATGAACCCGCCGTACATGTCTGCGTGACCGCGCGGCTCCGAACACAGCACCGCCCGAAGCCACTGCACCTCGGGATCGTCGATCGCCCGTGCGCGCCGGTCCGCGACGCTGGTGCCCGGGATCGGCACAGGAGGGTCGGCGACGATTCGGAACGGCTCGCCGCCGGTGTGATAATCCGTCGTCGCGATCGTGGACGGCAACACAGCCGCACTCTCCCACACGGCTGCGTCCGCGCCGGCGGCGAAGTGCCCCCGGCAGGACTCGAACCTGCGACCAACCGCTTAGAAGGCGGGCGCTCTATCCACTGAGCTACGGGGGCCGGCTCTTTTTCGGACGCTGCACATTATCTGCTCCCGGCGTTCGACGCCGTGCGTGGTGCGATGACTTTGCCGAGCGAGTAGTCCGAGTCGCGGGTGTCGGGGGTGCGGCCGAAGGCGACCGCGACGGATGCGATGACGATGAACGCGAGGACGAAAAGGGCGGCCATGGCAGTAAGTCTCCGCTCGTCAACATGCTGCCGCGACTGACTTATTGTCGGTGTTCATTGAAATCCTGCCATTCTTCGTGGCAGGGTGGTCGGCATGCCCGCTCGCAAGCCGATCCGGTCCGTGGCAATCGTCGCGCTCGACGGGGTGCAGCCGTTCGAGCTCGGCGTCGCATGGGAGGGCTTCGGCCTCGACCGCAGTGACGAGGGGCTGCCCACGTACGAATGCGTGGTCGTCTCGGCCAAGTCGACGGTGCGCACTGCCGCCGGCTTCACGATCAGCACGCCGCATCGCCTTGCCCGCGCGCGCGACGCGGATCTGGTTGTCGTGCCGGCGCAGGTCACGCATGACGAGCCGCCCGACGCAGTGAGCGATCTCCTGCGCGAAACCGTCGAGCGCGGCGGGCGAGTCATGAGCGTCTGCGCCGGCGCCTTCACGTTGGGTGCAGCCGGTCTGCTGGACGGCCGCCGCTGCACGACGCATTGGCGCTACGCCGAGGAACTCGCGCGCCGCTTTCCCGAAGCGCAGGTCGACCCCAACGTGCTGTTCGTGTGCGACGGGCCGGTGCTGACGTCGGCCGGCACGGCGTCCGGGCTCGACCTGTGTCTGCATCTCATCCGTGCCGACCATGGCGAGGACGTCGCGCGCCGGGTCGCGCGCCGCATGGTGATGCCCCCGCACCGCGACGGCGGGCAGGCGCAGTACGTCGACATGCCGATCCGTGCGCGGCCGGCCGACACGCTCGCGCCGTTGCTCGACGAGCTGACGACCGAGCTGGACCAGGAGCACACGGCGGCCTCGCTCGCCGCCCGCGCCGCGATGAGCCCGCGGACGTTCGCGCGGCGGTTCCGGGCGGAAACAGGCACGACGCCGCACCTGTGGCTAACTCATCAGCGGGTGCTGCTGGCTCGTCGGATGCTCGAGGAAGGCGACGACCCGATCGACAGCGTTGCGGTGCGCTGCGGCTTCGGCACCGGGGCGATGCTGCGGCACCATTTCGGTCGCATCGTCGGCGTGTCGCCCGCGGCCTATAGGCGCGCGTTCCGGCCGGCCGCGCTTAGCACGCCCGCCTGACGCTTCCTCGGTCGCGCGTCCACAGCCGGCGCGCCGTCCACAAATCCGCGCGACGGGTCGCGACGTGTCCGCGCGTGGCGGTGTGCTTCTCACGTCCAGATCGGACGACCGGGATCCCGGATTTGAGAGCAGGAGCCACACCGTGAACGACACGATGATCACGATCGTGGGGAACGTGGTCGACACACCCCGCCGACGCCGGACGAAGAGCGGCTATGACGTCACCAACTTCCGCATCGCTTCGACGTCGCGCCGCTTCGACCGCGAGCAGGAGAAGTTCATCGACAACGCGACGCTGTTCGTCAACGTGACCTGCTGGCGGCAGTTCGGCGTGAACATCGACCAGTCGATTCGAAAGGGCCAGCCCGTCCTGGTGTACGGCCGCTACACGATGCGGGAGTACACGGTGGAGGAGCAGGTGCGCACCTCCTACGAGCTCGAGGCGATCGCCGTCGGGCACGACCTGTCGCGCGGTACGAGCGAGTTCACCCGCGTCTACCAGTCGGGCGGACCCACCGCGACCGTGGTGCGAGATGCCGACGGCCTGCCGAAGGACGAGAGCGATCACTGGCTCGATCTCGCCGACGACGAGCGCCCTGAGCTCGCGGAGCCGGAGCTCGCCGCGGCGTCGTGAGGGAATGTTCGCGACCCGGGTCGACAAAGGCGACCGGCCCGGACCGCGCGATGCGGTCCGGGCCGGGATTGGCTGAGCCAGGGTGCCCGTCAGGGCAGCCGCAGCAGCTGACCGACGCGCAGCACACTCGGGTTGGCGAGGTGCTTGCGGTTGGCCCCGTACAACGCCCGCCATCCGCCGTGCACGTGGAACCGGTGTGCGATGCGGATCAGCGTGTCGCCGTGGCGCACGCGGTAGGTCGCGCGGTGGTGATGCCGCTGCGCCGCATGGTGGCGACGCGCCGCGTGGTGGTGCCGTGTCTTGTGTGCGGTGCGCGCACCGGCCCGGCCGGCGACCTGCGGTAGCGGTCGGCGGGTCGCCCGCCCGCTGTGCCTCGTCAGCCCGGCGCGCGGGCCGCATACCGGCCACGCGTGCGCTCCCTGCGAGGCTAGGACGCGGCGGGCGACCTCGATCTGCTCTGTGCGGGTTGCCCCGCTGGCCAGACGCGCATACCTGTGGCCGTGGTAGCCGGCCCAGGTGCCCGCGGAGAACTGCAAGCCGCCGTAGTAGCCGTTGCCGCTGTTGATGTGCCAGCGCTGCGAGCTTTCGCAGCTCGCGACTCGGTCCCAAACGCTGCGGCGCGGGGCCGCCGTGGCCGGTGTCGCGAAGGCGCCACTGATGACGGCGGCGGCGCCGAGTGTCGTGGCGATGGCCGCTATGGCTCGCCGGTTGTGACGCGGTGCGTGCTGCGCGGCTGAGGTTTCAGCGCGCGGCGGCGCAGTGGTTCGGTTGTGCATTGTCGATCCCTCCCGGGCAGCGCCGAAGACGCCGCCCTGGCGGATGGTCCCCGTCGTCGTGCGCCGTCTGGTCGACACTGACGAGCGGCCACATTTTCGTGGTCGGGCCGTCGGGGATCCGGCGGGGCCCGGGCAGTCGCCGACCCCTGCGGCTGACACCCGTCGCACCGTCCTGGTGGTGCGGCGCCGGTCGCGATGGACGCGGCGTGGCCGGTAACGACCGTGTCACGGTCCGCGGCGCGTCGCCAAATCGGCCGGCTGGCCGACGATCGTCCCGCTGAAGGTCCCGTGCCGCCGCGGTCAGGGGGATAGGGGCGGGTCGTCGGCCGCCCGGCGGGACGATCGACCCGTGAGCAGCGTCACAGGAATTTTACGCAAACCACACATCGCAGGGCGGTGGAGAAGGACGGCGTGCGGAACTGGGACACTGGATAGTTGACCGGCGCTCGCCGGAGACATGACGCAGAAGCTGGCAAGGACGGATAGTGGCCCAGTTCATCTACACGATGCAGAAGGTGCGCAAGGCGCACGGCGACAAGGTGATCCTCGACGACGTCACCCTGGCGTTCCTGCCCGGCGCGAAGATCGGCGTCGTCGGGCCGAACGGAGCCGGCAAGTCGAGCGTGCTGAAGATCATGGCCGGCCTTGATCAGGCGTCGAACGGCGAGGCGCGCCTCTCACCCGGCTATTCGGTCGGCCTCCTGGAGCAGGAGCCGCCGCTGGACGAGACGAAGACGGTGCGCGGCAACGTCGACGACGCGGTGGCCGACCTGCGCGCCACGCTGGCCCGTTTCGAAGAGGTGTCGGCGGCGATGGGGGAGCCGGACGCCGACTTCGACGCGCTGCTTGCCGAGCAGGGCGAGCTGATGGAGAAGATCGAGCACGCCGAAGGGTGGGAACTCGACAGTCGCATCGAGCAGGCGATGGACGCGCTGCGCTGCCCGCCCGGTGACGCAGAAGTCAGCCGGCTGTCCGGCGGCGAGCGGCGCCGCGTCGCACTCTGCAAGCTGCTTCTCCAGCAGCCGGATCTGCTACTACTCGACGAGCCCACCAACCACCTCGACGCCGAGTCGGTGCAGTGGCTCGAGCAGCACCTGGCGAAGTACCCGGGGACGATCCTCGCGGTCACCCACGACCGGTACTTCCTCGACAACGTCGCCGAGTGGATCCTCGAACTGGACCGCGGCCGCGCGTATCCGTACGAAGGCAACTACTCGGTGTACCTGGAGAAGAAGGCCGCGCGCCTCGAGGTGCAGGGCAAGAAGGATCAGAAGCTGCAGCGGCGCCTGCTCGACGAGCTCGACTGGGTGCGGCAGAACGCCCGCGGCCGGCAGGCGAAGAGCAAGTCGCGCCTGCAGCGCTACGAGGAGATGGCCGCGGAGGCGGAGAAGACCCGCAAGCTCGACTTCGAAGAGATCCAGATCCCGCCCGGCCCGCGATTGGGCAACGTCGTGGTCGAGGCCGACGGATTGACGAAGGGCTTCGACGAGCTGCTGATCGACAACATGTCGTTCAGCCTGCCGCGCGGCGGCATCGTCGGCGTCATCGGCCCGAACGGCGTCGGCAAGACCACGCTGTTCAAGATGATCGTCGGCCAGGAGAAGCCGGACGCCGGCGAGTTGCGGGTCGGCGAGACGGTCAGCATCAGCTACGTCGATCAGGGGCGCGGTGGGCTGGACCCCAGCAAGTCGGTGTGGGAGCTCGTCTCCGACGGGCTCGACTACATCAATGTGGGCCACGTCGAGATGCCGTCGCGCGCGTACGTGTCGGCCTTCGGCTTCAAGGGCCCGGACCAGCAGAAACCCTCGCGCGTGCTGTCCGGAGGTGAGCGGAACCGCCTCAACCTGGCCCTCACCCTGAAAGAGGGCGGCAACCTGCTGATGCTCGACGAGCCGACCAACGACCTCGACGTCGAGACGCTTGGCTCGCTCGAGAAGGCGCTGCTGGACTTCCCCGGCTGCGCGGTCATCACCAGCCACGACCGCTGGTTCCTCGACCGGATCGCGACGCACATCCTCGCGTGGGAAGGCGACGACGAGAACCCCGCGAAGTGGTTCTGGTTCGAGGGCAACTTCGACTCTTACGAGAAAAACAAGATCGAGCGGCTCGGCCCGGAGGCCGCCCGCCCGCATGCCGTCACGCACCGCAAGTTGACCCGCGACTAGTCGCCCGAGTCGTATGGGTCTCGACGGAGTCGACTCCGGTTTCGAAAGGTGCAGTGCCGACGGCGTCGGCTCCGCCTTCGGGTGGCGGGTGGGGAGGCGGACGTGAGCCGGTTCGTGCACGACGTGCACATGCGGTGGTCGGACATGGACGCCTACCGGCACATCAACAACTCGGCGTACCTGGCGTACCTCGAGCAGGCCCGGGTCGCGATGTTCTATCACCGGCACGAGGGTTTCTCGACCGGCACGGTGATCGCCCGGCACGAGATCGACTACGTTCGGCCCGTCGTATATCACCCCGACCCGCTGCGGCTCGAGCTGTGGATCGACAAGGTCGGCGGCGCGCGCTTCACGGTGCGCTACGAGGTGTTCGACAAGGACAAGCTGGCGGCCCGTGCGGCCACGCTCTGCGTGACGTTCGACTTCACGAACGACCGTCCTCGCCGGCTGTCCGACGAGGAGCGCGAGATCCTGCGCGGCTTCGCGGACGACCGTGCTGCTAACAGCTGACGATCACGCGACGCTGGAGGAGCTGGCGCCGGTGGTGCGCCGCGCGCTCGGCCTCGACCCGCGCAGCCTCGCGCGGCTGCGGCTGTCCGGCGCGGCGGCCACGGTGCTGGTGCGTCTGCCGTTCCGCGTCCTCGTTTCGCGGACCGTCGCGATGCCCGAGCGCGAGCAGCCACTCGATGTCACGGTGCGCGCTGCCGATCTCGTCAGCTGGCTGGACGCCGGCCCGGGCGCTGCCGAACCGAAGCGCTTCGACCTCGCCTGGCGCGCGGGGCTGCCTCCGCAGTCGGGTTGGCGGCGCATCGAGTCGATACCGGACGACGTGCTCCGCGGCCTGGTGCGCAGTGGGTCGACTGCCCTCAAGGAAGCAGCAGTCCGCGCGGGCGTTCCGGGTGCCCAGCCGCGCGCCGAGGTGGCCGACGCGCTGCTCGACTCCGTCGTTCTCACCGCCACCGACGACGCCGGCAGCTCCGCCGAGGTCACCCTGCGCGTGGTGAGCGCCCTGACCCGGATGGGTTTCCTGCCGCGCGGTGGGCACGCGCACATCGACGTCGCCGGCCGCTGGATCCGGGTCGTTGCCGAGTACGGGACCGTCTACCTGGAACGGCCCGGCCAGACGCTCGGCCTGGCCTGACCGCGAGCGGTAGGCACGGGCCGCAGCGGCCACGCGTCACCTGCAACTCGAACGCGTCGTCGACTCGTGTAATAGGGCACCGGTCATCCGGACACCTACCTGATGAATACCCCGCCGGCAGCGAGGAGTTCCCGCGTGGAGGACGGCGCCCGGCACGCCCAGCTCGAACGCTGGTTCCGTGCCTACGGCGATCGCGTGCTCGCCTATCTGCTCCACCGCACCGAGCGGGAGACCGCACAGGACGTGCTTCAGGAGGTGTTCGTGACCGCGTTCCGGAAGGCAGCCGAGGTGCCCGACCCGCCGATCGGCTGGCTGCTCGGCAGCGCCCGCCGACTGCTCGCCAACGCCAACCGCAGCGAGCAGCGCCGCACCCGGCTGGCGCTGCGCATCGCCGACACGAACGCGACGAATGGCCAAGCCGCTGACGACGACGCAGCAAGCGATGCCGTCGCCCGGGCGCTGGCACAACTTCCCGACCGCGACCGCGAGGTGCTCACGCTCAGCGCCTGGTACGGGCTGACCGCGGACGAAGCCGCGCAGGCGCTGGGCTGCTCGCGGTCCGCGTATGCGGTGCGGCTGCACCGGGCTCGGCATCGGCTCGCCGACCGGTTGCGCGCGACGGGGTTTCGACCGGGACCGGTAGGTCGATTGCCGGAGGCAGCTCATGAATGACGATCAGCTCGACCGGGCGCTGCGCGCTGCCCGGCCACGCACCGCGGCCGACGACGGCTGGGCGAAATCCGACGAAGGCAGCCATGCCTTCGCCGCGATCGAGGATCGGACGCGCACGAGTCGGCGCCGGCTCGCATTGCTGCGCCGGCCGCGCGCACTCGGTCTCGCCGCGGGCCTCGCGGCAGCGACCGCGGCCGCGCTCGTTGTGGGACTGCAGCCGTCGGACGACAGCACGCAGCCGCCGCCGTTCGCGCGGCAGTTGCCGTCTCTCCCGAATCACCAGGTCGGCCCGGTGCCCGCGAATCTCGCGCTCGCCGCCTACGACAACTGCGACGCGATGCTCACGAGTCTGCGCGAGCACACCGCCGCGCACGTCGGTCCGTACGGTTTGAGCAACCCATACCTCTACCCCGACGTGGGCCTGCTCCACGCGCCCACTGCGGCGCCTTCGCTCGGCGCCGCGGATGCCAAGACCAACTTCATCCCGCAGCACTCGACCACGAACGTCCAAGAGATCGGCGTGGGGGAGCCGGACATCGTCCAGACGGACGGAAAGCGCGTCGTCACGGTCAGCGACGGCGTGCTGCGCGTCGTGGACGCGGCAACGCACAAGATCACCGGCACCCTCGATCTCTCCATCTACGCCGGCTCGGACGGCGCGCAACTGCTGATGGACGGCGACCGCGTCCTGGTCCTGCTCAGTCGCGAGCAGCCGTCCGACTACCTCGGCCCGCTCGTCTATCGGCCGGTTACCAGCGGCACGACCGTGCTGCTCGTCGACGTGTCCGGCGCGCCGCGCGTCATCAGCACCATGCACACGTCCGGCGGCTACCTCGACGCCCGGATGGTCGGCGGCACGGCACGCTTCGTCGTGCAGAGCGTGCCCAAGCTGGCGTTCCCCGATCCGCGCGGCAAGCACTCGCGACACGAGCTGACCAAGCGCAACCGGGACATCGTCCGGCACGCCCCACTCAGCTCCTGGCTACCCACGTACCAGGTCACCGCGCACGGCACGACCACGAGCAACCGGGTGCCGTGCACCAGCGTCAGCCACCCCGTCTATTACACAGGCAAGTCGCTCATCACCGTCTACAGCGTCGATCTGACCGGCGACCTCGCGGACCCGGAGCCGATCACGGTGGCTAGTGACGGGACGACCGTCTACGCGAGCACGACGAGCCTGTACGTCGCAAACACGCACACCGCGAAACACCACGGCACGCTCACCCAACTGCACCGCTTCGACATCACGGGCAGTGGCCGGCCGACCTACCTTGGCTCGGGCAACACCGTGCACGGCACGCTGTTGAGTTCGTACTCCATCTCCGAGTACGACGGGGCATTGCGGGTGGTGACGACCAGGCGTGAGTGGCGCAGCAACGCCGAGACCGGTGTGTACGTCCTGGACGCCGACACGCTCGCGGTCGAGGGCCACCTCGGCGGCTTGGGGCGTGGCGAGCAGGTGCGGGCCGTTCGCCTGCTCGGCCCGCTCGGCTACGTCGTCACGTACCGGTCGATCGACCCGCTGTTCGTGCTCGACCTGCACGACCCGGAGCACCCGCGCATGGCAGGGGTGCTGAGAACGCCCGGGCATTCCGACTATCTGCACCCGGTTGCGGACGGGCGACTGCTCGGCGTCGGCCAGGCGGTCAATCACCGCGGCTGGGAAATGGGCCTGCAGGTATCGCTGTTCGATGTCAGCGCGTTGGCAAACCCCGAACGGGTCGCCAACGTGGTGCGCGCGGACAGCGGCGCCCAGGCCGCGGTCGACCCGCACGCGTTCCTCTATTGGCCGGCCACCCGGATCGCGGTCATCCCGATGGACTCGTGGCGGTCGAGCGACTCGGGAGCGGCGCTGGTGGTGCGGGTCGGAACGGATTCGCTCCGGGTGCTCGGCACGATCCACAACCCGGCCGTGTCGAGCACCGACAGCTACGCGACCGGGATCGAGCGGACGCTGGTCATCGGCGACGAGCTATGGACGATGTTCTCGTCGGGGCTGCGGGTCAGCGACCTGCACACGCTCGATCGCCAGGCCTGGGTGCCGTTCGAATGATCATCAGCTGCGCAGCCAGACGCAGACGTCCGGGGGCAACTCCGTTCCGACGCGGGCGGAGGCGTGCACCAACTCGCCGGCCGGGAGGTGTACCGCGGCCGCGCCGGCGTTGACCCACACCGAGACGTCCCCGCGCCGATAGCCCAGGCACCCGCGCGGCGCGTCCAGCCATTCGAGGTCGGAGTTCTGCAAGCCGGCCAACTTGCGGCGCAGCGCCAGCGTCGTGCGATACAGCTGCAGCGTGGAGGACGGGTCGGCCTCCTCGGCCTCGACCGTCGCTGCTGCCCAACCCGCCGGCATCGGCAGCCAGGTGTCGGCGTTGGTGCCGAAGCCGTAGGGCGGTGCGGCGCCGGACCACGGCATCGGCACGCGCTCGCCGTCCCGGCCGCGTACCCGGTGGCCGGTGCGCTCCCAAGTGGGATCCTGCAGCGCCTCATCGGGCAACTCGACGTTGGCGAGCCCCAACTCGTCGCCGTTGTACACGTATGCCGCGCCCGGCAGCGACAGCTGGACGAGCGCCGCGGCCCGTGCCCGGGCCAGTCCACGCGCACCGCCGCCGTAGCGGGTCACGGTGCGGTCGACGTCGTGGTTGGCCAGCACCCAGGTGCAGGGCGCCCCGACCGCGGCCATCGCGGCCAACGAGCGCTCGATCGCCGAGCGGAACTCGACCGCGCCCCACTCGGCGATGACGAGTTCGAAGTTGAACGTCAGGTTGAGCCCGCCCGGTGCCACATAACGGGCCAGTCGGACGCTGTCGGGCACCCACGCCTCGCCGATCGCCATCCGCTCGCCCGGGTACGAGTCGAGGATGCGCCGGAACTCGGCGTGGTGGTCGTGCACCGTGTCTCGGTCCCAACGCAGGTCGGCCCGGTGCGGCATGTGCGCACCCCGATCGCGCGGGGCGATGATCGACAGGTCGATGTCCGGCAGCCCGGGCTCCTTGGCGATGCCGTGCGCGACGTCGATGCGGAAACCGTCCACGCCGCGGTCGAGCCAGAAGCGCAGGATGCGCTCGAACTCGGCCGGTACCTCGGGATTCGTCCAGTCCAGGTCGGGCTGCTCGGCCGCGAACAGGTGCATGTACCACTGGCCGTCCGGCAGCCGGGTCCAGGCCGAGCCGCCGAACATCGACGGCCAGTTGTTGGGCGGCTGCTCGCCGTGCGGGCCGCGTCCGTCGCGGAAGATGAACCGCGCGCGTTCGGGTGAGCCCGGCCCGGCGGCCAGCGCCGCCTGGAACCAGGCATGTTGGTCGGAGAAATGGTTCGGCACGATGTCGACGGTGACCTTCAGCCCGCGCTGGTGCGCGTCGGCGAGCAGCGCGTCGAAGTCGGCGAGGGTGCCGAACAACGGATCGACGTCGCACGGGTCGGCGACGTCGTAGCCACCGTCGGCCATCGGTGAGCGGTAGAACGGCGAGAGCCAGATCGCGTCCACGCCGAGCTCGACGAGGTGGTCGAGGTGCTGCCGGATGCCGATCAGGTCGCCCGTTCCGTCGCCGTTGCCGTCGGCGAAGCTGCGCGGGTAGATCTGGTAGAAGACGGCGGACGCCCACCACGGCCGGTCGCCGGAAGCGCTTTTGATCACGGCGGCCATTGTGCCCGAGCTATCCAGGGACATTGCGCAGCGAGTCGGCCGCCGACTGCAGGTAGGTCCACAACGTGGCGTCCTGCTCGGGCGCGAGGTCGAGCGAGTCGAGCGCCGCCCGCATGTGCCGCAGCCACGCGTCGCGGGCGGCCGAGTTGATCGGGAACGGGGCATGCCGCATCCGCAGCCGCGGATGCCCGCGCAACCGCGAGTAGGTCGGCGGCCCGCCCCAGTACTGGATCAGGAACATCCGCAGCCGCTCGGCCGCCGGGCCGAGGTCGTCCTCCGGATAGATGGCGCGCAGCGCGGGATCCTGCGCCACGCCGGCGTAGAACGCGTCGACGAGCCGTCGGAACGTCTCTTCGCCGCCGACGGTGGCGAAGAACGTGTCCAGGCGTTCGTCGGGCTCCTGCAATTCGCTCACGACCCAATTCTCTCAATACAGCGTGCGATCCGGATGCGTACCGAAGATCAGACCTGCGGCGGCGGGACGCTTCCGTCGGGCGGTGCCGGCGCTTCGGTGGACGCCTGTGGTGCGCCGTGCGTGTCTATGTCCAGCCGCTCCAACCGGTCGCGGAGGCGGCGGCGCAGCTCGCGGGCCGTCCGCCACTGCTCGAGCGGCCGGACCCGGGCGACGAGCCGGATCGTGATCTCCTCCCGGGTCATCGTCTCGACACCCTGGACGTCCGGCACGCTGAGGAACACGCCGGACCAGTCGTCCTCCTCGGCCATTTCCCGCGACACATCGCGCATCGCCGCCGACGCCAGGTCGATGTCGGCCCACGCGTCGAGCGGCACGTCCAGCACGACCTGCGCGAAGCCCTGGCTCTTGTTCCCGACCCGCAGCACCTCGCCGTTGCGGACGTACCACACCGTCCCGTTGACGTCGCGCAGCCGCGTGGTGCGCAGCCCGACGCCCTCGACGGTGCCGCTCGCCTTCTCGAAGTCGATGACGTCGCCGACGCCGTATTGGTCCTCGAGCAGCATGAAGATGCCGGCCAGGAAGTCCTTGACGATGTTCTGCGCGCCGAAGCCGAGCGCGACGCCGACGATCGAGGTGCCGGCGATGAATGGCGCCAGGTCGAAGCGCAGCTCGCTGAGGATGAGCAGGAAGGCGATCACGAAGATCGTGATCGAGGTGCCCGATTTGAGCACGGAGCCGAGCGTCGCCGCGCGTTGTGCCCGGCGCTCGCTCATGAGACCGGCCGACTGGAGCAGCGAACTGTTCTCCAGGCGCTCCTTGAACGGGCGCAGCAGGCGCGGCACCTCGCCCCGCACCGGACGCACCGCGCGGTCGATCATGCGGCGCAGGATGGCGCGGATGATGAGCGCGACCAGGATGATTGCCGCGATCCGGATCGGAGTCTCGATCAGGACCTGCCGGTGGTCCTGCCAGAACTGCGGAAGGGTCTGGAATTCCATCGAATCGGTCGTTCTCATCCGCTCCACCCTGCCACGGGCGGGTCGCGGCGACGCGCCGAGGCCGTGTCCGGACTGAGGAGCCGACCGACGAAGGAGGGAGCGACGAGGGAAGACGGGGGCAGAGAGCCGCGACGGCGCGCGGTGTGACACGGCAGCTCGCAATCGTGGCACAGCTGCCCGGTCGGATGTCTCAGCCGTAAGTGCGTGCGAATCCGCGCCCTGTCAGGTTGACTGTGCATCAGAATGGAGGAGCTGTGATGGGCGCGGCCTTGGTGCTCAACGCGACGTACGAGCCGTTGTGCGTCGTGCCGCTCCGCCGCGCCGTGGTCCTCGTCCTCGCCGAGAAGGCGGTGATCGTCGAGTCGACCGACGATGTAATGCATTCCGAGCGGCTGAGCGTGCCGGTCCCCACGGTCGTGCGCCTCAGCCGCTTCGTAAGGGTTCCCTACCGGCGCGAGGTGCCGCTCACCCGGCGCGCCGTGCTCGAGCGCGACGCGCACGCCTGCGTCTACTGCGGCACCAAGGCCGACACGATCGACCACGTCCGGCCCCGCTCGCGCGGCGGCGCGCACGTCTGGACGAACGTCGTCGCGGCCTGCGCGCGCTGCAATCACCGCAAAGGTGACAAGTTGCTGCACGAGATCGGCTGGCACCTCAAGGCGACGCCCGTACAGCCGCCGGCGACCGTCGCCGTCGTCATGGGCTGGACGGTGCGCGAGCCGTCCTGGGCTCAGTACCTGGGCCTCGCCGCCGCGACCGCCTAGTGGTCACGGCCGGACGTCCGTCCGTCGCTTCCCCCAACCCCGCTTCGGGGCCGAGCTGACCAAGCGAGCGGCCGGATTTTGGTCAACTCGGCCCCGAAGCGAGAGGGACGTGTCGCCCTAGCCGTTGGCCGTGTCGAAGCCGCCCTGGTAGTTGCCGGCGCTGTCGTTGACCGTGTCGTAGACCGAGTTGTGGTTCGGGTCGTGCTGCTGCGCCACGCTGCCGAGGTACTGATGCAGAGAGTTGCGCAGATTCGGGTCCTGGAGCACCTTTCCGGCCGGCAGCAGCTGCCCGGTGTGCGGGTCGATGAGATTGGCCGGGATGTTGTCGGTGCCGGGATAGTGGGCCTCGTGCAACACCGACAGCTGTTCGTACGCGTTCGTGACGGCGATGGCATGGCTGGCGTCGGTGGTGGCGTCGAAGCGGGGATCGCCGGTTGCGCCGTACGCCTGCTCGAGGACCATGTTGGTCGAGTGCTTCGCGATGTCCCAAACGGTGGCGGGGACCTTGATCGCGAGCGCCTCGGCGACCTTCTCCCCAGGGATGAGGTCGACGCCGGCCGAGAGGACGTTGCGGATCAGCTCGTTCTGGTGCTCGGCCGACTCGTCGCGCTCGCCCACGACCTCACGGGTGACCGAGTTCTCGGCACCGGCGACCGTTCCGTAGGCGCGTGCCATGTGATCGAGGTTGTGCGCATCGGCTGCCGGCAGACCGGCGTCCGCGCGCGCCGCCGCGAGCATCGCGTTGTGGTATTCGTGGCCGGCGGCGGCATCGAAGGTGTGGGTGGCCTCGGCGTCGCCGACGAACGTCTTCATGAACTCACGGGTGTCTTCGCCGGAGAGCGCGAAGGCCGGGTTCTGGCCGGGGAGCGACCCGTGCAGGTCGTTACCCTGCGCCGCGCCGGCGGCCATCTCCTGGACGTAGGACCCACCGATCTTGGCGAAGTCGTCAGACGCGATCGGCTGCACTTCGCCGGCGTCGTCATGCATGTCCTCGAACAATGTCTTCGCGAACTCGGCGGCTTCGGGGCTGTGTGCGCCGTCGTGCTCGTCGTTCGCGCCCGAGGCGGCCGCGAACGCGGAGCCGTAGGCATCGGCGACGTCGGGTTCCGACTTGCCGTATTCGATGAGCTTGTGGATGTTGTTCTGGTACGCCCCGGAAGGGTCCTCCGGGAGCGTGACGTTGTTCGGGTCGCCGTTGCCCATGGTCGCCAGCGCTTCGCGCGACGCTGTCGGATTCTGGCCGAGATCCTTGGTCCAGAGCGCCAGCGCGTTGTCGGACAGCCCCATGTCCGCGGCGTACGGTCCGTTCGGCGTGCCTTGGTATCCCATGCCGTCGAAGCCGTGCTCGCCGTTCTTGGCGAAGTCGTCGAGCACGTTGTACCGAGCCGCCTTGGCGAGCCAGTCCGGCGGGAAGTTCCCGTTCGAGACCATCGCACCGCGGTCCCAAGCGACGTCGGAAACCTTCGGCGTGTTGAGGAAGGAGTTCGCGACATCGGCCATGCCCGGATCGTCCTGCTGGTTGCTCACCGCGGTGCCGAACATGTGGCTGAACGTCTTCAGATCCGCGGCCGATGTGGTGCTGCCGGAGTTGTAAAGCAGCGACGGCAGCATCTGCGTCATCTGCGGACCGAGATCGCCGTAGAACGCCGACGCGAAGTACGGGTCGTTCATGAACGGTGCGGCGTCGCCGGCGACCTGGTGCGCGAGCTTGGCCCAGTCGCCGTCGATGTTGTGGTTGTTCTTGAGCTTGTCGGCCAGCTCGCGGGCCTTCTGCTGCAGCTGGTGCACGTACTCGGCGCCGTCGCCGTAGAGGTCGTCGAGCGTCGGTGGTGGGGTGTAGCCGAGATCGGACATCGACTTCTGCGCGCCGAAGATCGTTTCCTCGTACTTCTTGATGGCGCTGTCGATCGTCGAGCCGTGCGACTTCACCTTGCCGACGGCCTCGTTGATGAGCGCCTCCCGCTCCGCCTCCTGGTCGTCGGGTGGCAGATGGTGCCCGATCTGCTGCATGAACGTCGAGTACCGACCTTCGATCTTGTTCAGCTCACCGCCGAGTGTTGCCATTTCGTCGTTGGCCGTCTTCATCGCGCCGGAGAGATCGGAGGCGACGCCGTCGAGGATCTTGCCGATCTTCTGCAGATTTTCCGGCGGCGCGACCGTCGACGCGGCCTCCTTGTCGAAGTCGACGGGGGAGGTGCCCGCGAAGGTGTAGCCGTGCTCGCGATATTTCGCCGACTGTTGCTGATCCGCCCGCGCTTGCGACATGTTGCCGCCGGCCTTGTAGAAGGCGGCGGCCAGCCCCTCGACCTGCGCCGGATCCCCGACCACGATCTTGGCCTGCAGCGCCCACGGGTCGATACCCGCCCGGTTGGTGAGATCTTCCCTGCTGAGGATGGCCACGTCGACGGTCCCTTCGCTGCTGCGTGATCCAAACCGTACCGGTCGAGTGCCCTAACCGAGTTGCCTTCTGCAGGCTGCGACGCGGGCGCTGAGCCGCGCGCCTCAACGCGGCAGCTCGTACAGCGCGTTCGCGTCGTCGGGCCACTCGTGATCCAGATCGACGAGCGGGTTGTTGGAGATGATCTTCCAGTTCTGGTCGCCGTAGAGCATCGCGCGCGCCGTGTCGCCGGTGCGCCAGCCGCTCTTGTCGACGTCGCCTACCGGGCCACGGTCGTCCCAGTACTGGCCGTCGACCTGTGCCTGGTACGGGGTGTCGAAGGACTGCCGGTCGGCGCCGTAGTCGTGCTCGAGGTTGTAGACCGCGTTCCCAAGGTCAGTGATCTGGTTCGTCTGCCCGTCGGCGCCGAGCCGGTTGTACGGCAGCAGGTTGTTGCTCGAATCGAGGAACGAACCTTTCAGGTGTACGCCCGCTTGCTGCGCGGCGGCCGTGATCAGGTAGTCCCGGTGCAGCTGGTAGGACTCGTTGTTGGTGTCGTTGAGCTGTGCCTCGGAAGTCGGCAGCTTCGCGACAGGGGCGTCGCCCGGGTCGGTGGCGTCGTTGAACAGCTGGTTCACGAACGGCGTCGCCAGCGAGACGATCGGGCTGACGTCGCCGGCGGCCTGCTTCGTCGCGGCGTCGAGGTCGCCGGCGACCGCCGAGAGGACCTTGGCGATGGCCGGCAGCTTGTCCGCGCCCCCGGCGATGTTCTGCTTGGTTTCGGCCGCCTCGGCGCTGAAGTCCAGCGGTGCGGCGCCCTGGACCTGGTACCCGTCCTTGACGTAACCCTGCGAGCGCTGGGTGGCGGGGGAGGCGTCGGCCATCCGGCCACCCGCCGCATAGACCGCGGCCGCCAACCCTTCGATCTGCGCCGGGTCGCCCGACTTCAGCTGCCTGAGGAGATTCCACGGGTCAATCCCGGCCGAGTGCGCGAGAGTGCCCCGGTCGAAGTCGACCACCGGTCGTCACATGCCTTCGGCGACGTTGTGCGCCTGCTCCGCCCGCGGGGCCAGTTGCGTCGTCTCGGCGGTGTTGTCGTCGCCGAGCGCGGCGGTGCCACTTGCGCGCACCGCCGCACTGTCCATGTTCTTGCTGGTCGTGTCGGCGTTGAGGGAGTGGTGCTCCCGTGCGGTGCCGACCGCACCGTGCAGTGCGTCGCCGCCGTTGACGTCGCCGAACGGCGAGCCCCCGCTCGCCGCGCCCTTCAGGTTGCGCGTAGCGTCAGCGGCCGACTCGGACGCGTCGTCGGCATGCTTTGCCCCGGTGCGCAGCTCGTCGGTGTTGTACTGCATCTCAGACATGCCGCTCCTCCTCCGCTGGGCGCTCGTCGCCGAGGACGCCGCTGGGCGCCGGATCTACGCGGAACACGTCGTCGTCGACCAGCCAGTCGGGCCGGTCGCCGCCGGGCCGCTTCTTCTCGTCCTTGCCGGTGCCGGCCTGCGTCGGGGGCAGGTAGGCCCGCCGCCCGGTGCGCGAGGAGAACAACCCGGCCTCTTCCTCCTCGGCCGTGAGATAGCCCGGGCGGGCCCGGCCCGCACTCGAGCCGCTCGCGCCGAGGCCGGCCTGTGACGGCGGGAGGTATGCGCGGCCGGCGCGCGCCGCCTGCTCATGTGCAATCAGACTCGCCGCGACATCCTGCTTGACGCCCAGCGACCGGCTGGCCTGCTGCCACAGCGAACTCGAGGCGGCTGAGCCGGAGGCCAGTGAGGGCGGCAGCATCCCGCCGTAGAAACCGGCCACTGTCGTCGGGCTGCCGGTGCCGACCAGGCCGGCGAAGCCGCCGGTGCCGGTGAGGCCCGCGATGCCGGTGCCGGCCGTCGCGGACGTGTCCGCGAACAGCCCGCCGGCAGTGGACGGGCCACCGAGGCCCTGCAGTCCGGTGGCGTACTTGGTGACGTCGCCGAACGGCAAGCCGGTGACCGGGTCGACCCAGCGGTTGGTCACGGGGTCGAACTCCCGACCCGTTTGCGGATCGATGTAATAGCCGGTGCGCGGGTCGTGGTACCAACCCGCGAATTCACCACCGTTCGGACCGACCTCGACGCTGCCCGGCACGCCTGGCCCGCGGTCGATCACCGCCTGTTGGGGAGTTGCGGAGGGTGTGAACGAGTTGGAGGTGCCCGACGTCGCCGTCGTTCCGGAGGACGACGTGGTGCCGGCGTACGACGTCGACCCCGTGCTGGTTCTCGAACCACCGGTCGAGGACGGCGGCCGCGGAGCGGCCGGCATCTTCAACCCCGAGTAGGACGATCCCCAGTCGTTGACCGCCGCGCTGAGCGTGTTCGACCCGTTGACCGACTGGTGGATCACGTTCATGTCGTCCATGCCGGACGCGTTGGCACCGGAGTCGCGCTGGACGGCCTGCTGGTAGGACGAGTAGACGGTCTGCGCGGTGGCTTGGTGTTGGTTGCCGGTCGCCACCAACGTGTCGATGCGATCAGCCGCGTCGGCGGTGTTGGAGGCCACCTGGTCGAACCAGCTCGCGTGCAGTTCCGACTGCTCCGCAGTTGCCAACCCGGCATCTCCGGCCCCGGACGCAGAGGCGCCCGTCTGCCGCAGATGCATCGCCATCAGCTGCGCACCCGTCCCGAAGTTGCGGATCATCGCCGACGCCGACGATTGCGTGTACGGCGTCGGGCTCATCAGGAGCTCGTACGCCTCATCAACGCCCCACTGGCCCATGACTGCCCCTCACTCCGCCATCGGGTAATGGTGAGCCCGGGCCGCCGCAGCCTGCTGCCTGGTCACCGGGTCCGCGTCGTAGCCCATTTGCGCCGCCGCCTGCACGCGCGCGATGAAGTCGGCCAGCGAGACTCCCATGCTGGTCATCGCCTCGACGTGATCGGACACGAACTTCTTGAGCTCGCTGTAGGCCTTTTCGGCGTTGGGAATCTGGCCGAACGCCCCGGAGTCGACCACGGCGTTGGTGAGCGTGTCCATGAGCTCGCGCGGGCTCTGTCCGTCGAGCTGCTTGCGGAAGCCATTGATCGACTCATCCAGGGTGCGCGGGTCGATGATGACCTGGCGGTACCCGGTGGTGTGGTAGCCGGAGTCGTAGTTGCCGCCCATCTGCGTCGAATAGCCCGCCGGCTCTGGTGGCTGCTGATTCCCGCCCATGTTTCGCTCCTCGGTGCTCTACTGCTCGCAGACGCTCGGGCTGCCGGTGTCCGCGGAGTACTGGCCGTCGACTTTCTCCAACCGCACGTACAGGTCGGGCAGCGGGTCGAGGTTCTTGGCCTTGGCCGCTGCGATGATCTTCGTGTAGATCTCGATCAGTGAGTCCAGCTCGCGCACCATCGGGAACTTGGCCGGATACCCGTCGGCCAGCCACGTCTTGCGCGCCTTTCCGATGCGCCGACGCTCCGACCCGGCCAGCCGGCCCGCTCCGGGCAGCTGGCTCAGTTGCAGGTCGAGCTCTCCGGTTCCGAAGATCTGATTCTTGATGTAGAGGATCACGATGTTGCTCGGCGTGATGCAGGTGTGGAAGCTGACGATCGTGGCTCCGGCCGGCCGGTGCAGCGTCCGCTCCGCCGGCGTCGGGCTGCCGGCCGGCAAAGCGATCGGGGTATCGCTCGGCGTCGTAACCGACTGACTGCTCGTCGACGGCGGGGGCGAACTCGGCGTTGCGCCGCCGCTGCTCGTGCATCCACCGACCAGTGCCAGTCCGAGCAACGCGATGGTGCCGGGCAGGCGCACGCCCTGCATGCGCCTGCCCGGTCTTTCGCGGTGCATCGGTGATCTCGGCGTTCCCAGCCTCGCGGGGCTCAGCGCCCAGCGATGACCTGCGTCATCCTCTGGTTGTAATCCGTCGCCGTGTCCCCGACCTTGCCGACTGCGCCGGCCTGTGTCTGCAACTGCTCGTTGTACTGCTGCGTCTTGCGGTGGTACTCCTGCGTGCGGTGCTCGAGTGAGCCGCCCGGCTCCTGGGAGAGCGCCTCGGCCGCCGTCGCGGACAGGTGGCCCTTCACGTAGCTCCAGATCTCGTCCCACTCCGACTGGTGGCCGATCGTGGCCTTGGCGATCAAGGCGATGTGCTCAGTGTCGAACTTCAAAGTGTCACCCATGGTCAGCTCCTCACATCTGCGCTGCGATGGGCGAGCTCACGGCGCCGGTCTGCGCCTGGCGGGTCGCCTCGTCGGATCCTTCGGACGCCACGTTCTGCAAGCTCGTCAGGTCGGCGTTCAACTGCGCGAGCGCCTCGGACAGTGCCTTGCCGCCCCCACCGAGGTCGCCGAACGTCTCCGAGGTGATCTGGCCGGCCGGGGCCTGCATCGCTACCTGTGAGAGTCCGGCCTGGGCCAGGATCTGGCGGGTTACGCCGTTCATCCTTTCCACGCCGTCGCCGACGACCTTCTGCGCCGCCTGTACCTCGGAGAACGTGATCTTCAACGTCACCGCATACACCTCCACCTTTCGGTTGCCGCACCGCGCGGCGACCCTAGTAGATCATTCTGCTCAGACAGGGCAACAGGGGGCAATTGCGTTAGTTCGCGAAGAAACGAACTTGCCCCGAATCCGGCGTGAATCAGCCATCTGCCTGAAGCAGCTGGACCGGCACCGTACCGTAGCGGCGGCTTACCAGTGTGCCGCGGCCCGCCGGGAGCTGGGCCGGCCGGACGCCGTACAGCGTGCCCTCGTCCCGCGGCGCGCTCATGACGATTGCGGGCTGCCCGAGCTCGCGCAGCCGCCCCACCACCGGGTCCATCATGGCTCGGCCTGCGCCGCCCGCCCGGCGTGTGATGATCAACTGCAGCCCGATGTCGCGCGACTGCGGCAGGAAGTCGCTGAGCGGGGTGAGCGGGTTCGATCCGCCGGCGACGAGGTCGTAGTCGTCGACGAGGATGTAGACCTCGGGGCCCGTCCACCACGAGCGGCTGCGCAGCTGCTCGGGCGTGACATCGGTGCCGGGCAGCCGCTTGGTGAACCCCTCCACGAGGCCGGCGATGGTGTCGACGGCCTGCTGCGCGGTCGCGGCGTAGGAAAGCACGCTCTCCCCGCCGAACTCGCCGAGCAGCGTGCGTCGGTAGTCGATCAGGACGATCTTCGCCTGCTGCGGTGCCCAGTTCGCCGTCACCTGCTGGGCGATCGAGCGAATCACCGACGTCTTGCCCGATTCCGTGTCGCCGAGCACGACCAGACCCTGGTCGTGGCGCGGGTCCAGGACGACGGGCTGCAGCCGGATGCCTTCCATGCCGAGCACGACCCGGCCGTCGACGAGCTCGGCGGGCAGCTCGCCGCGGGTGATCTTGGCGGGCAACAGCCGGACCGGCGGCGCGCTCGGGCCTGCCCAGTGATCCCGAACCGTGTCGACAAGCTCGGCCACCCCGGCCGCCAGGTCGTCCGCCGACTGGACGCTGTCGATACGCGGCACTGCGGTGAGGTACTGGAGCTTCTGCGGGGTGATGCCGCGCCCGGGTCGGCCGGGTGGCACGGCCTGCTGCGCACGCCGATCGATCTCGGAATCGAGCGCGTCGCCGAGCTTCAGCTCCAACTTGCCGCCGATCAGGTCGCGCAGCCCGAGCCGCAGATCGAGCCAGCGGTTGGCAGTGAGGATGAGGTGCACGCCGTAGGTGAGGGCGCGGCCGGTCAGCGCCATCAGCTCCGACTCGAGGTCTTCGTAGTCCTGCCGCAGCACGGCCCAGCCGTCGACGAGCAGGAACACATCGCCGTACGGGTCGTCGGTCCGCCCGTCGAGGCGTGCCTGCCGGTAGCCGGCCATCGAGTCGATGCCCAGCTCGCGGAAGCGCGCCTCCCGTGCCTCGATCAGCTGGGAGATCTCGGCGACGATCCGGCGCGCGACCTCGCCGTCCTGCCGCGCCGCGACGCCGCCGACATGCGGCAGGCCGGCGAAGCCGAACAGCGCGCCGCCGCTGAAGTCGAGGCAGTAGAACTGCACCTCCGCCGGCGTGTGACGCAGCGCGAGCGCGGCGAGGATCGTGCGCAGCATCGTCGACTTGCCCGACCGCGGCCCGCCGACGATCGCGACGTTGCCGCCCGCGCCGGACAGGTCGATGACGAAGGGGTCGCGGCGCTGCTGGAACGGCAGGTCGACGACGCCGACCGGAACCTGCAGCGGCGGCGTGTCCGGCTCGGCGCCGAATCCGCGCTCCGGCCGCGCCTGCACGCTGCGCATGAGCCGGTCGAGGGTGTCCGGCTCGTCGAGCGGCGGCAGCCACACCTGGTGCGCAGGGGTGCCGCGGCCGATCAGCTGACCGACCATGACGTCGAGCATCGACGTCTCGTCTGCCGCTGGTTCCTCGGTGGGCGCCTGGTGAGACGCCAGGCTGCTGAGGTCGGGCGGGGCCAGGACGGGCTGGTAGGACGCGGTGAACGGGCGCACCTCGCTGCCGGGCAGCAGGTCGAGGACCTCCTCGATGTCGGCGCGCCGATACGGGCCGGAAACGTAGGCCGCGCGGAAGCGCTGCAGGCCGGACGTGTCGGCCTTGAGGTAGCCGTGACCGGGAGCGCTGGGCAGCGTGTACGCATCGGACACGCCGAGGACGGCGCGCGACTCGGATTCGGAAAAGGTGCGCAGCCCGATCCGGTAGGACAGGTGCGACTCCAGCCCGCGCAGCCGCCCCTCGTCGATGCGCTGCGAGGCGAGCAGCAGATGCACGCCGAGCGAACGGCCGAGCCGGCCGATCTGGACGAACAGTTCGGAGAAATCCGGCTTCTGCGCCAGCAACTCGCTGAACTCATCCACCACGATCCACAGCGAGGGGAGCGGGGCGAGATTGGCGCCCTGCGCCCGGGCCCGGTCGTAGTCGCGGATCGAGACGAGGTTGCCGGCGTCGCGCAGGACCTCCTGCCGCCGGTTCAGCTCGCCCGACAGCGCCTCGCGCATCCGGTCGACCAGGGTGAGGTCGTCCTCGAGGTTCGTGATCACGGCCGCGACGTGCGGGAGGTCGGCCATCCCGGCGAACGTCGCGCCACCCTTGAAGTCGACGAGGACGAGGTTCAGGACGTCGCTGCTGTGCGTCGTCGCCATGCCCAGGACCAGCGTGCGCAGCAACTCCGACTTGCCGGATCCGGTGGCGCCGATGATCAGGCCGTGCGGGCCCATGCCGTCCTGCGCCGCTTCCTTGATGTCCAGTTCGAGGACGGTGCCGTCCGCGGACGGGCCGATCGGGGTACGCAGCCGGTCGCGCACCGGGCGCGGCCGCCACAGCCGCTCGACGTCCAGCTCGCCCGGGTCGGCGACGCCGAGCAGGCCGGGCAGCGTGTTGTCGGCGCTCGAAAGGTCCTCGCCCTGCGCCGCGACCGTGTCGAGCCGTACGCCGGCGAGCTGCCGAGCCACCGATTCGGCGAGTGGCACCGGGACGGGGTCGGCGTCGCCGAGCCAGACCAGCTCGTCGCCGACGCGCTGGGCAAGCTTGCCGTCGTCCACGACCAGGCTCATGCCGTGCGCCTCGACGAGTAGTTCCGCGACGCCGTCCAGGTCGACGACCGTCACCGCCTGGAGCCCGTCCGGGTCGAGCAGCAGCTCGGCACCGTCCACCCGGCCGCCGTCGATGACGATGAGCAGCTGCGCGACGTCGGGATCGGCGGCGGACCGGTTGAAGCGGGGGCGGCTGGTGAGGTCGGTGGCGAGCAGCTCCTCCAGCGTCGTGAGCGACGGCGCGATCAGCCGCGTCGGCCCGACGTTGTCGGTCTCGTCGGGCAGCTGCGCGTGTGGCAGCCACTTCGCCCATGACCAGTCCGGCGCGTCGGGGTCGCGGGTGCAGATCGCGATGCGTAGGTCGTCGGGGGCGTGGAACGTCGCGGCTTGGATGAGCATCGCGCGGCACAGGTCGCGGGCGCCGTCGCGGGCGCCGCCGAGGCGCACGCCGGCGAGTCGGCGGATCGCGAGCAGCATCGGTTCGTCGGGCAGCACGCTGTACGTCACCACGAAGCGGCGCAGCGCGGTGGAGCTCAGCGGGTCCAGTTCGTCGATCGGGGCCGTCTCGCCGGTGACGAGCGGAGTCGCGATGTTCTGCGGGCCGCGGCCCAACCGCACCATGCCGAAGTCCGGGTCGGCCGAGCGCCGCTCCCACAGCCGCTGGCTCGCGGCGACCGCCCAGAGCTGATCGGGTTCCGGCCCGCGCCACAGTGCGAGCTCGCGCTGCGCTGCGGCGACCAGCCGCACCTCGCTGCGCATCCGCCGCAGGTAGCGCAGGTAGTCGGCGCGGGACTGGTTGGCGTTGCCCTTCGACGAGCTCCGGTTGCGCAGCACGCTGCCGCCGACCATCGCGAGGGAGGAGAACAGGAACATCGAGCCGGCGACGTAGGTGATCGGATTCGCCGGCCCGGCGAACATGTACGCGACCGAGCCGAGCCCGGACAGCGCGGGCAGCGCGGTGAGCCAGGTGTTGCCGGTGTCCGGCCGGGGCAGCTCCGGCGGCGGCTGCATGACGAGGTCGCCGCCCGGCACGGTCGGCGGCGGGATCCGCGGTGGGCGGCGGAACACCGTGGTTGTCATATGGGACAGAATGCACTGTCGGTGCAATTCACGTGCATATGACCGGAGGGAAGGGAGCGCGATCTTGACGGCCACCTCGCCGCTGTCCGGGTTCTCGCGTATCACGCTGTCCGCGCCGCGCACCCGCGCCGACGTGGCCGTGCCGAACTCTGTCCCGGTTGCGGCGTTCCTGCCGGTGCTGCTCCGCCAGCTCGGCCAGGATGCCGAGGTCGGTGTCCCCGGCCACGGCGGGTGGCGGCTGTGCCGGCTGGACGGGCGGCGTCTCGACCTGAACCGCAGCATGGACGGCAACGAGGTCCGCGATGGCGACGTCCTGGTGTTGCAGCCGATGCGCTCGGTCGTCGACGACCCGCTGTATGACGACGTCGTCGAACTAGTCGGCAAACACGCGATCGGGGAGCGCTGGACGACCCGCGAGCGGCGCGCCGCCGCGGCCGTGATCGGTGCGTTGGCCGCCCTGACTGCGCTCGGCGCACTGGCCCGGCTGCCGCGTCACCACGGGTTGGCGGCTTCGGTGTGCATCGCGGTCGCGGTCGTGTTGCTGCTCGGCGGGCTGGCCCTGTCGCGCGCGGCAGGCGACCTCACCGGCGGCGGTTTCGTCGCGACCTTGGCGGGCCCCTATGCCGCCGTCGGGGCAGCCCTGTTCCTGTCCGGCGATTGGGACCGGAACCGGTTGCTGCTTGCCTGCGCGGCGCTGCTGCTCGTGGCTGCGGCGCTACCCGCGATGGTCGGCGGCTACGAAGCGGTAGCCGGCGGCTACGCGGTGCTCGCGATCTTCGGTGCGCTCGGCGGGCTGCTCGCGGTGGTCGACGATTCCGGCGCGACCCGGCCGGCGGCGCTGATCGCGCCGCTGGCGCTGGCCACCACGACGATCCTGCCGCCGTTCGCCTTGCGCCTCGCGCGACTGCCGCGTCCGCAACTGGCGCTGACCGCCCCCGAACTCGCCGAGCTGCCCGGCGAGGTCGATCAAGCGGCGACGACACAGCGCGTCGCGAACGCGCGGGCACTGCTGAGCGGGCTGACGGCGGGCGCCTTGGCGGTCACCGCGACGGGCTGCGTCGTGCTCGGGGCGGCCGACGACGGCTGGGCCCGCGCGCTGGCGGGTGTCCTCGTTGCGCTCGTGTTCCTGCGCACCCGGCTCTACGCCGCGCGGCAGCCCGTCCTCATCTCGGTGCTCGCCGCGGTCGTGGCCTCGGTCGGAGTGGCCGTGTGGTCGCTGACCGCATCGGACGTGCGCCCGCTCGTGATGGCCGCGGTGTCCGCGGCCGTCGTCGCGGTGGGTGCGCTGGTCGTGGGTGCGACGGCCGGGCGCTGGGCGGCCTCGCCTCGGCAGCGCCGGCTGATCGACGTGTTCGAGACGCTGCTGCTCATCTCGGCCGCGCCGCTCGTCCTCGGCGTCTGGGACGTGTACTCCAAGATCTTCCATCTGGGTGATTGATTGATGCGCCTCGCCCGGGTATCGCTGGTCGCGGTGTTCGCCGCCACCACCGCCGTCGTGCCGCAAGCGGCGGCGGCCGCCCCGACGAGTTGCGAGCAAGCCCCCGCGCCCGGCAAGCCGCTGCCCAAGCTCGCGCCGCGCGACCCGCTGATCTCCGAGATGGCGCTCGATCAGGCGTGGCCGTTGTCGAGAGGCGAAGGTGTGACGGTCGGCGTCGTCGACAGCGGCGTCGACCCGGCCAGCCCGAAGCTCGCCGGCGCGGTCGAGCCCGGGGTCACCTATCGCGTCGCAAACAACGCCGCAGGCTTCACCGTCGCACCGAATGGTCGGGTCGACTGCGAGGGGCACGGCACGCAGGTCGCCGGCGTCATCGCCGGGCGCAAGGGCAAGGGCGACGACCGGGTGTCCGGCATCGCGCCGGCCGCCACGATCTACCCCGTCGCGTTCCTGACCCCCATCGAAGACTCGCCGCCGGAAATGATCGGCGCGGCGATCCGCAACGCAGCCGACAACAGCGAGATCGTCAACCTCTCGTTCGCCATGCCGGTCGACCGCCCGGAGGTCAGGTCGGCAGTCGACTACGCACTGCACCGCGGTGTCGTAGTGGTCGCCTCAGCGGCGAACGACAACGGCACGACCCTGCCCGGAGAAACGCCGATCTCCTACCCGGCCGCCTACCCAGGGGTGATCGCAGTCGCGACCGCGCCTCCTGACGGGTCGGTCGACCCGAGCGCGATGCGCGGCAGCTGGATCTCGCTCGCTGCGCCCGGCACGGCGCTGATGACGGAGCCGCGGGGCGGCAAGGATTTCGTCAGCGTCGACGGCACGAGCTATGCGACGGCGATCGTCTCCGGCGCCGCGGCACTGGTCAAGGCCCGGTTCCCCGACCTGTCGCCGGCGCAGGTGGCGGCCCGGTTGGAGCAGACCGCGGTGCCGCCGGGCGACGGCAGCCGCGACGACACGATCGGCTTCGGGGTCGTCGACCCGTTCGCGGCGCTGACCGCGTCGACGATTCACGGTGCGCAGCCGTCGGCCACGAACCAGGGCTCGGTGCCTGTCCAGCGCGTGCATGCGGCCGCCCGCGGCGACGGCAGCGGAAAGGTGCTCGCGGTCGTCGCGGTGCTCGCGGCGCTGTCCGTGCTCGTCGGACTGGCGACGGCCAGTGTGCGCAGCGGCCGGCGGCGCGGCTGGTATCCGGGGAAACCGCCGGCCGAACACGTGGATCACCGCACCGCGGAACCGCACCCGGCCGAACTCGGCTGAGCCGCCGTGCCGTCTCCTAGGACGGCACGCCGGACGGCGTCGCGGTTGCGGGCGGCGGCTCGGCGGCACCGGGGTACTCGACTGCGGCCTCGGTTGGATCGAGGCCTGGGCCGGCGGGCAGCAGTTTGAGGAACGACACCGGTACGGATACCGCCTGGCTGGGGTCGTAACCGAGTCGACTGACGGCGTCGGCGTTCGCGATCGGGAAGCGCAGCCCGCTGTCGGTCACCAGCATGTACACGGCGTCGACGCCGCCGGAGCCGGTCGCTCTCACGAGGGCGCCTCCGCCGGGCGGGACCGCGACCCCGGTCGCAGCGGTGGGCAGGGTCCCGCTCGATGCAGTGACCGGCACTGCGTGCGCGCCGAGCGGGGTCCGCACCGGCTCGCTGAAGGTCACTGGCCACGCGGCCGCAGTGCGTGGGGCGTGCGGGTCGTAGCTGATGCACATCGGCTCGTTGGGCGTCGGGGGAGGCAGCGGTCCGCGCAGCGCCTGCCGCGGCCAGAGGTCTGGGATGTCCGGTCCAGTCTTCGCCGGTACCTTGACGATCCTCCTGGCCGGCTCGGTGACGTTGTGGCCGATTGCGGTGATCAGCCGGAACGCGAACGGGTCGACGGGGGCGACGCCGTCCTGCATCACGACGAACAGCCCAGGGTGGTTGGTGCCGTTCTCGACCTTCACGGCATCGCCGACGAGCGCGGTGAACTTCAGCGACACCGACGGCGGATGGCCCGCGCCGGGGATGTCCGGGATATCCAGCGGTGGACCCTCGGGAATCGCGTCCAGCACCTCAGACTCGACACTCATCGCCGTCACCTGATCGAGGCCGAGCACGGTGGCGGCGGCGTCGGAGACCTGGTAGCGCTGCCCGTTGTCGAGCAGCCACTCCGTCTGGTCCGGATCTTGGACGACCAGGCCGGCTCCGGTTGGGATCGGTGTGGGCACCGGGGCGCCGACGGACACCTGGACCTGTGAGCTACCGGCCGAGGCCTGCGGCGCGATTGTGCACACCGACCAGGCGTGGCCGGTCAGCTGATCGCTCGGCGGTAACGCCTCCGGAGCTCCGGGAATGCCGACCGGCAGGCCGCGCGGCACCGTCCGCAGCGTCGCCGACGAGACTTCGGTGATGTCATGGCCGGCGATCAGTTTCGCCGATGTCATGTTGAGCGTCGGATGCAGCACGTCACCGATGCGGACGTACGCCGCGCCGGTGTCGGCGTCGACGATCACGCCTTGGCTCGGCAGCGTCGTCGACCCGCCTCCGGACAGGAATCCGGCCACTCCTGCCGCGGCCAGGACGACCACGCCCAGCAGCAATCCGCCGAACAACGAGCGGTTCAACCGGCGCCGCGGATCGACCGACACCGAGTCGTCACCCTGCAGGAGCGCGAGGACTTGTCGTCTGGTGGCGTAGTTGTACGCCTCAACCTGGTCACGAACGCTGGCCATCGGGCACAGAGTATAAAGATGCGCAGATAGGGACGATCGAGACGATGCGGAAACCTGAGATCAGTGCCGACGAAGTCGGCTCCGCTCTTTAGGGCGGTGGGCGGGGAGGAGGACGTGTGAGCTCGCCGGCCGTCGGGTACGGACGCCCTGCCACCGGTGGCGCGACATCGCGCGGCGGCCTGGCGCGGCGCACCCGGGCGCTGATCGTCGCGGCCGAGGCCGCACTTGCGGCGATCGTGGGCGGCGTCGTGATCGGCGGCGTCCTCGGCTGGGCGGTTGTCGGGGTCGCGGTGGTCGTGATCGCAGTGGCCGCGCTGCTCGCGCGCAGCTCCTGGGCGGCCGGACGCGCTCCGGACACCGGGGCGGCCGACCTTGTCACGAGGCTGCGGGTGCAGGGCGTGCCAAGCCGGTCGAGCGGCGATGTCGGCGTGGTCAGTGACGGGCAGGGCTTCGCCGCCGGCCTCGAACTCGACGTCGCGAAGGGCGCGCTGCTCGATGTCGCTGCACTCTGCGCCGTCGCGGCCGACGACCCGTCCCGGCCCTCGATCGTGCAACTCCGGCTGACCACCTATGCGCCGCCCGGTGCGGGCGCGCCGCGCCGTGCGCGCGGCCCGTCGATGGCAGTGCATCGGCGCGTGCACGTGCTCCTGCGTCTTGAGCCGACGTGGGCGAGCGACGTGGTCGCGAGCCACGGCGGGGGCGCGCAGGGCAGCCGGGCCGCGCTCGTCGCGGCGCTCGACCGGATAGCCGCGCGGCTGCGCCGGGCCGGCATCGCGAACCGGGTGCTCGATACGGGTGCGCTGAACGCGCTGCTGACCGAGGACACCGCGCCCGAACTGCGCGCGCGAGTGTTCACCGTCGACCTCGGCGCCCGCGCCGACCTCGACCGGCTCATCGGGCTTGTGCATCGCATCGCGCCGGAGCGGGCGATCGTGTCGGTGTGCGTCGATCTGGCCAGCAGCGATCAGTGGCGCAGCTTCGCCGCGGTGCTGATCGGTGGCCGCGACCCGTACCACACCGACGCGGCGGGCGCGGCCGTGCTCGCCGATCCCTGCGTCGTCGGCGTGGCACCGGCAACGGCGCTCGCCACGGTGCTCCCGCTCGGCGGCGGCCCCGGCGACCTCACGCCCGTCCTGACGCTGGCGCGCGGATGAGCGCAGCGAACGAGGAGGTGTCGTGAGCAGCGCACGCCACTCGTCGCCCGCGGCGCCGGATCGGCGTGCGGCGCCGCACGCGCAGCGCAGGCGGTGGAGCCCGCGCGAGGTGCCGTTCCGGTTGGAGCTGCCGCCTGCCGGGCTCGTCCTCGGCGTCGACGCGAACGGCATGTCGACCTCGTTCCCGCTGCTCGTGCCGACCCAGTCGACGCGTGTCGGAGTCGTCGGCGAGGCCGGCCTCGCGCGACTGCTCGCGCTGCGGCTGCTGAGCCAGTCGTGCGATCTGACGGTCGTGACGCGCCGTGCCGAGAACTGGCAGCGACTCGCCGCGGGCGTGCCCGAGACGCCCTTCGCGATCGCCGACCAACTGCGCCGCTGGCCGCCGGACGGCACGCCGCCGCCGTGGGCACTGCTGATCGACATGGACGATCCGCCGCCGACGACCTTCGTCCGCGCATCGTGGAGCACGGTCGTGCACCTCGCGCCCGCTGCGCCGCAGGGCAGCGGCTGGTGGCAATCGGCGCACGTCGTGCTGACGACGCGCGCCCACGCCCGCGAGGTCGCGGCGCTGCGTCCTCGCCTCGACGCTTCGATCATCGACCGGCTCGCCGGCGACGATGTGGTCGCAGTCGACCACAGCGGCGTCACCGTGTTCCGCCCGGCGCTCAACCAGCGCGAGTACGCGCTGCTGACCAGCTTTGGAGGCGCCTGACGCGGTTCGCTACCGTAACCAATCGTGAGCGTCGTGCAGACCGTTCTGGTGTTCGTCGGTATCCCGGCGGGCATCGTCGCAGTCCTCGCCCTCGCGGTTTACGGCAAGTCGATCGTGCGGCAGCCCAACCGCTACCGGCCGGGCAAGACCTGGGACTACTCGCCGTCCTGGTACGTCCCGCATCCCGACGCCGTCGTCCCGCATCCGCGGGCCGGCTCGTCGACCACTGCCGTTGGAGGTGCGAGCGGTGAGTGGTGAGGTCACGAAGGCAGGCCACAACGAACTCCAGTACGGGCCGCAGAGTGGCAGGACGGCTGGCGGTCCGTTCACCGCGCGCCAGCTCAGCCGCCTCGACGAGGCGCTCACCCTCTCCAGCCGCGAGACGGGCCTGATGTTCTCGGTCTATGTCGGCGAGTTCAAGGCTCCGGCGCGGGCGCACGCCGAGGCGCTGTTCGAGCGACTCGACGACGGTTCGGTGCTGGTCGCGGTCTCGCCCGCCCAGCGGCTGCTGCACATCGTGACCGGTCCCGACTCGGCGCGCCGGCTGCCGAACCGCGCTTGTGCACTCGCCGCGCTGGCCATGCGCGCGTCGTTCACGTCCGGCGACCTCGTGGGCGGCATCGTCACCGGCCTGCGGATGCTCGCCGACGCGGCGGGAACGCAGCCTCGCAGCTGAGTCATCGCGCGCCGGCGCGGCTAACCGACCACTCCGGTCAGGATCGCCTCGAGCCCGGCGCGGAAGCGGGTGTCGCGATCGTCGGTGAGGATCGCGACTGCGTCGGAGCCGCGGCTCGTTCCGGTGCCGGCCGAGCGGGGCAGCGTCTGGACGAGGTCGTCCCATTCGCCACTGGCCGCGAGGGCCAGGTAGGCCTGTTCCTCGATGACGAATCCGACCGTGTAATTGCGCAACACGTAGGCGATGTCGCCCGCGTCGACGCCCGGCAGGACGACAGCCTGTAGCAGCGCGCGCAGCGTGGCCGAGAGCGCCGCAGTGGCGGCGAACGGCGAGTACGAGCCGGCGACGATCCGCCCGCCGTCTCGGTAGTGCAGCATCGCGCCGCGCATGCGTTCGCAGCAGGTGATCACTTGCGCGACCGACGGCGCGGCCGTGTCGACGTCGGACAGGTCGATCGTGGCGTAGACCGCGTCGGCCATCGCGCGCCGGATGTCGCGCTGGTCGCGGAAGTGTTTGTAGAGCGCGCCCGGGGTGACGTCGGCCGCGACGGCCAGGCGACGCACAGTGAGCGCGTCCAACCCGTTGGCCGCAACGTAGTCGAGCGCGATCGCTACGAGGCGCTCCCGGCTCAGTCCACGAGCTGTCATCGGCACGAGCCTAGGGTGTAGCGTCCGATCAGTGAACAATGTTTACCAGCCGGCGTCGGTCGAGGCGGGCAACCGACCGGCCCTGCTGCTCGTCGTGGCGTGCGGGGCCCAGTTGTTGGTGGTCCTCGACGCCCTGATCGTGAACGTCGCGCTGCCGCAGATGCGCGCCGGCCTGGACATGTCGGCGGCGGCGCAGCAGTGGATCGTGGACGGTTACCTCATCACGTTCGGCGGCCTGCTCCTGCTCGCCGCCCGCGCGGCGGATCTGCTGGGCCACCGGCAGGTCTTCCTCGCGGGCACCGCCGTCTTCACCCTCGCCAGCCTCGCCGGCGGCCTGGCGCAGAACACGGCGATGCTGCTCGCCGCGCGGCTGGCCCAAGGTATCGGGGCGGCGGCGTTGGCGCCCAGCAGCCTGAGCCTGCTCACGACGACGCATACCGGCACGCAGCGCGCGCGGGCCCTGTCGATCTGGAGTGCGACCTCGGGCTCGGCGGGTGCGCTCGGCCTGGTGCTCGGCGGGTTGATCACCAGCGCCTTGGGCTGGCGGTGGGTGCTGTTGGTGAACGTTCCGGTGGGCGTTCTCCTCTGCGTCGTGGCGGCCGCCACGCTCGTCCCAGGACAAGCACGCGATCGGCGACCGCTCAACGTGCTCGGCGCGGTCACGGTCACGCTCGGCGTCGCGACCTTGACCTACGGCATCAGTCAGACCGGCGAGTACGGCTGGGCCGCGCCGCGCGTCGTCGCCGCCATGCTTGCGACGGTTGCATTGCTCGGACTGTTCGCCTGCGCCGAGCAGCGCAGCCCCGGCCCCTTGCTGCCGCCGACGATCCTGCGTCGCCGCAACGTTCTCGTGGCGAACGCGATCGTCGCCGGCCTCGGCGCAATCATGACCGGGACGCTGTACTTCCTCTCCCTGTACCAGCAGCGGATCCTCGGCGACAGCCCGTTGCGCACCGGGTTGACGCTCGTGCCGATGAGTGCGGTCCTGACCCTCGGCGCCATCGCGGCCAAGTCGCTGCTGCCGAGATTCGGCGCCCGGCGGCTCATCACCATCGGCGGCGTCGTGATGGCTGCCGGCCTGGGGTGGCTGGCCACCCTGTCGGTGCACGGCGACTATGCGTTGCACATCCTCGGACCGACGCTGGTCTGGGCTGCCGGGGCCGGCATCGTCACCATGCCCTGTGTCGCGCTCGCGACCACCGGGATCGAGGCGGAGCACGCGGGTCTCGCGTCCGGACTCGTCAACACCGCCCGCCAGGCCGGCGGCGCCATCGGTCTCGCCGTCCTGGCCGCTGTCGCCGGCACGGCGACAGCACACTCAGGCGCCGCGGGCGTGCGCGAACGCATCGCGCACGGCTATGGTGTCGCGATGATCGTCGCGGCCGTCCTCGCCGTGCTCGTCGCGCTCACCGCTCGAAGCGCGCAAATCGACGAACGGGCGTGAGCGTGATTCAGGTCTGCGCGGCGTAGTCGTCGGCCACTCGCACCAACTCGACGAGCCCGGTCGCGTACTCCATCGCCTCGGCATGGCCCTCCGCGTACGGCGGCTGGAAGCCGACGCCGTCCCACTCCTGGGTCTGCGAGTTCCACAGATCGTTACCGATCTCGAAGTCCCACGCGAAGACGTTGTCGTTGTAGTACAGCTCGTCGGCCGAGTTGCCGGCGGCCGAGTACAGCACGTCGCACACCGGACCGGTCTGCGCGGGCCAGGTCACCGTTCCGCGCTCGGAGGCGATCGCCCCCACCGATCCTGCGCGCCGAGTCGAGGAACTGCTTCGACTCGTCGATCAACGGACGCGGCAGCGTGATCCGCCCGTCCGCCTTGTATGCACCGGGAGGCCACATGAAGTAGCCGCCGTAGCTGTGCACGTTCATCGCGAACTTGATGTTCGGGTGTGCCTCGGCGAGTGCGATGACGTTGCCGCTTTCCGGCTCGGAGTGTTCGCCCGTGCCGGCCGACACCTCGGACAGGCAGCTCGTGCTCGCTGTTCGACGTAGCCGTCGAACAGCGAGCCCACCGAGTAGTTGCGGTTGACGTCGACGCCCCAGCGGTTGCGGTTGACCGGGTCGCGCTGCGCGCCGGTGCACCAGTCGTCCATGTTCTTGCGCTGGAAGTTGTAGTCGTTGAACGTGTAGTTCGCACCGTCCGGGTTGACGGTCGGGATCACGAAGATGTCGGTGTTCTTCAACAGCTTGCGATCCTCGGAGTTCGTCGCGTAATTCGCCAGCAGGCGCTCGGCGAACTCCAGCGTGACGAGCGGCGTCGCCCACTCGCGCGCGTGCTCCTGCGAGTACGCGAGCACGCCGATGCGCGAGCCGTCGCGGTGCACGCCGATGCGCAGCGCCTGCACGGTCCAGGGCGCGCGCGGCACATGCGCGCCGGCCTTGAGCCCGTCGCTCATCGTGGCCGGTCCGGCAACCGGCATGATCTTGCCTGCCGAGCCGTTCTCGACGTACGAACGGAACGTGTCCCCGTACGTCGCCGAGATGAACGCCGCGACATCGTCGGTAGTGCTGGTGATCGCGCCCGCCGCGTCCGTCGCCAACGAGAGGGTAAGCAGCCCGTTCGCGTAGGTAGCGCTCAGCGGCTGGCTCGCAGCGCCCGGGTTGACGCTCTTGACCTGCACGCCGTTCATGCCTTCATCGCCGAACTTCACCGATTCGACGATCACGGCTGCGTTCGCGGGGTCACCGAGATAGGTGACGGCGGTGCGCCGGTAGCCCTGGGTCTGATTCGGCAGGTTGATGACGTCGACGAGGTTCGGGTACTGCCGGGCCAACCGCGCGATTCGGTCTCGGATGTCCTCCGGCGTCATGTACGAGGTGATGAAGTCCTTCTGGTAGCCCTTCGGGGTGGACGGCGGCGTCGTGCCCGACCACAGCGTCGGGGTGGCCGACGTCGATCCGCCCAGGCTCGATGTCGCCGTCAGCGCCACCGGCGTCGCGGGCACGGGCTGCGGGTTGGCGAAGTGGTACTGGTACTCGTTGTCGTCGTCGACGAAGCGCTGCAGTGGACACGACCCCGTCCGGCCGTCCTTGGTCCGCCAGGTGACGGTGATCTGCACGTCCGGGTCGTCAGCGGCGGTGGTGGTCACCTGTGCGCCGACGAAGGTCTGCCCGGACGTTGTCCACCAGTACGCCTGCAGGAAGTGCAGCGTGTCGGTGTTGACCGTCGTGACGGCGCCGGTCGTGGCGTTGGTGCGGATGTGCGTGTGCAAGCCGGCCGCGACGCGTGCCTGCGCCGCCCGGACGCTCGCCAGCTACCGCGCCTGGCCGTCGCCCTGGCGCTCGATGACCTGCGTCGGCGTGATGCCTGCGGCGCGCAGCTTGTCCAACTGGGTGCCGGTGAGGACTGCATCGACGAGGTAGCCGGTGCCGGCCCGGCGCGCCGCCCCGGCCAGGTCGTATCCGTGCTCGACGAGCGACTCCAGCGTTGCGCCGTCGGGAACCGACAAGCGCAGCAGCGCGCTCGCATGCGGCGCGAGCGCGATTGACGAGAGGGTTGCTGCCGACGCGGTCGCGTCCGCGCCGGTCGACACGGCGGCGCCGCCGATCAGGATCGCGACTGCTACGACGCTGGGGATGAGACGCCGACGTGCCATGCTCCACGCTCCAAGGTGCAGAAGTCACCAGAACCAGACAGATCCGGCCATTTGGGCATGCGAAGGACAATGCCGTTTCAGGTTTCCGGAATCCTCACGATGCGCCGAGGGCCCGACTCAGCAGTTGTTGCCGCGTCCGCGCCCCGGTCTTGGCAAGTATCGCCTTCACGTGGTCGTTCACGGTGTGCTCGGAGAGGAACAGCTCCGCGGCGAGCCGTCGTGAGTCGAGCCCGGTGGCGAGCAGCGCGAGCACCCCCGACTCACGTTCCGACAAACCGTACGCGCGGCTGTAGACGTCCATGCGCTCGGCAGGCGTGCTGGGTTCGATCGAAACGGCTATGTCGGCGCCCAGCCGCGATGCCTTGACCGTGACCCACCGCCCGCCGCCGAGGTGGATGCGCGACCACGGCGGTCCGATCGGGACGTCGTGCTCGGCCGCGATCAGGGCCGCGCCGATGTTGTAGGCCGCGGCGGGAATCGCCGGCATCGGCTCGTCCGGCGGATTGAGCCGAAGCAGCGCCTCGCCGGCCGCCTCGGTCTGACTGTGCACCTGCAGGTCGGGCTGGAGGACGACCACGGCAGGCCCGACCGGCAGCAGTTGCTGCTCCGGATCGACGAAGGTGCGCGCCACCGCTCGACGCAGCCCCGCCGTGACAGCCGATCTGAACGACGCGAGGAAATCCAGCTCAGCAGCACTGAACGGCGTACCACTGTTCCGCCAGAGCTCCATGAACGCCCAGCAGCCGTAGCGATCACCGAACGCGATCAGCGCCGTGTCCAGGACGCCGAGCTCGCTGTACATGTGCCGCCACAGGGGTGATCGCTCGAGGTGGCCGTCCGTGGCCGAGCACAACGACGTCGCAGCCACGCCGCCGTCGAGCACGCGGTCCCATCTGGCGACCGTTGCCAGATAGCGCCAGCGGATGAGTTCGGGGAGCCGCGGCCAGGGCAACATCGGCACGTCGGCAAGTGGCGAGGTTGCCACTCTCGTCACCGGATCGGTGAGCGCGAACACGAACGCGTCGCACTCGACCACGTCGCGCACCTGGGCGAGGACCTGCTCGCGCAACGCCTTCGGGTTGAGGTCGCCGTCGCACAACCGCGCGATGCGAGTCAGCACATCGCGCGCCAGTGCCACGCGCTGAGCGTACGGCGCGCAGATCCCCAGCATTGGGGATGTTGGCCGGCGCCGCCGCCGAACAGGCTGTGCGGTGCAACCCACTTCCGACTGGAGGGCAGCATGCCGATCCTGCACATCGAGAACACTGTCCGCGATTTCGATTCGTGGAAGACGGCCTTCGACAAGTACGAGCAGTTCCGTGCCGCGCAGGGCGTGCGGGCGTACCGAATGACGCGCAGCATCGCCGACCCGACCAAGGTGAACGTCGATCTCGGCTTCGACACCGTCGACGACGCGCGAGCCTTCGTCGGCCGCCTGGAGAAGATCTGGGCGTCGCCGCAGTCGCAGCGCGAGATGCTCCTCCACTCGACGCCCGAGGTGTACGAGGTCGTCGTCGACCGGAGCCTCGCGCAGCGCTGAGGGCTGTTGGTTTATGTTGGAAGTTGCCTGCATCAACCGGGGCACATCGGACGATTAACCGCGTATATCGGCCTAATTGCTTGTAAGCGTGCTGGAAAATGTGCTAATTTGCGCGAACCTGACACTGGGCTGCGGCAGTGGGAGTGTCCGATGAGCGGCACGCGAGGAGCGCGCAGGTGCCTGCTCGTGCTGATGGCTACCGGCGTCCTGGTGGGCGGTAGCGCGATCGCCGCCGCGCCGGTCGCGGCGCAGAGTCCACCTGGTGCACCGCGGCAACCGACGCGCGCCGGCGATCCCGCGATCGTCAGCGTCGACGTCGTGCCGAACGCAGCCGCTTCGGGTTCATACAACGGCCTCGCGCTCACCCCGCCGATGGGCTTCAACGACTGGAACGCGTACGGCTGCAACATCACCGAGGACGTCGTCAAGCAGACCGCCGACGCGTTCGTCAGCAACGGCATGCGCGATGCCGGCTACCAGTACGTCAACATCGACGACTGCTGGCAGGACGGGCGCACGGTATCCGGCAACAACGACCTGAAACGCCTCGTCGGGCGAGTGAACGGGCACCTGATTGCCGACCCGGTGTTCTTCCCGAGCGGGATGAAGGCGCTCGGCGACTACATCCACGCGCGCGGCCTGAAGTTCGGCCTGTACAGCAGCAACGGCACCGGCACCTGCCAGAACGTCGCAGGCACGTTCGATCACGAGACCACCGACGCGAACGACTACGCCGCCTGGGGCGTCGACTACTTCAAGTTGGACACCTGCAACTCCGGTCTGCCGGGCGATCCCAACGCGTTCTACCAGCGCTACAAGGTGTTCTCGGACGCGCTGCGCGCCAGCGGCCGCGATGTCGTGTTCAGCATCTGCGACTTCACCCGCGGCGGGCAGACCTGGTTGTGGGGCCCGCAGATCGGCAACCTGTGGCGCACGACGGGCGACATCAGCGCGAACTTCAACAGCATGCTGAACAACTGGTCGACGACGCAGGCGCTGCGCACGTACGCCGGGCCCGGCGGTTGGAACGATCCGGACATGCTCGAGATCGGCACTGGCGGGTTCAGCTCACTCGCCGCGCCCGCCGCGCCCGGCGACACCAACGTGCAGGTCGAGAGCGCGAACGGTGCAGTGCCCGGTAGCGCGTTCCGCATCGGCACCCGCGCCGGTGGCGATCTGGAGAGCTTCGAGGTGGCCAACGTCGGCACCGCAGCCGGTCCGGCCACCTCGCTGTTCGCACCCGCCTCGGTCGGCGACACCAGCGTCAAGGTGCCGAGCACGAACGGGTTCACGGCGGGCAACAAGATCCTCATCGACACGGGCGGCAGTTACGAGTCGCCGACCATTACGTCGGTCGGCACGCCCGGCTCGCAGACCAGCCTCGCCGACGCGGCGTCATCCGGAGACACGCACCTCCAGGTCGCGAGCGTCGACAGCCTGGTGCCCGGCGACGTGTTGCGGGTCGACAACGGCGACTCGAGCGAGCAGGCGACGATCGCGGACGTCGGCACGGCGGCCGGTCCGGCGACGACGCTCGCCGCTTCCGCGTCGGCGGGCGCCACCAACGTCAAGCTGGCAAGTACGGCCGGCGTGGTGGTGGGCAACAAACTGCTGCTCGGCACCGGCACGAACGCCGAGCGCGCGACGGTCACCGGGGTGGGTACGGCGGCCGGTCCGGCGACGACGCTCGTCGCGCCGGCGTCGGTCGGCGACACGAACGTGAAGGTCGCCAGCCTGAACGGAATGACCGTCGGCGACCCGATCCTGCTCGACAGCGGTGGCAACACCGAGACCGCGACGATCACCGGCATCCCGGGCGGCGGTGGTGCGGCCGGGCCGCGGGTTGCGGGGCGCATCGGGAACGCGGTGAAACTCGACGGCGGCACCGAGTACGTCAACCTGCCGACCGGCATCGTCAACGGACTGTCCGACTTCACCGTGTCGGCCTGGGTCAATCCCGCCGCGAACGCCACCTGGTCGCGAGTGTTCGACCTCGGCACCGGCACCACACGCAACATGTTCATGACCGCGAACGCCGGTGGTGCCGGCCTGCGCTTCGCGATCACCACAGGCGGATCGGGCGGTGAGCAGCAGCTCACCGGCGGCGGGCAGCTGCCGTTGAACCAGTGGTCGCACGTCGCGGTCACGGTGTCCGGGACGACCGGCACCCTCTACCTCAACGGCAACCCGGTTGCCACCAACCCGAACATGACGTTGGATCCGGCCGACCTGGGCAGCACCAACCAGAACTGGATCGGCCGCTCGCAATACGACGACCCGTTCCTCAATGCCACGGTCGACGACTTCCAGATCTACAACCGGGCACTGTCCGCGGCCGAGGTCGGCGATCTCGCGGGCGGGCAGCCGGGTGCCGGCAATGTCGCGTCCTACAAGTTCGACGAGGACGGCGGCGCCACCGCGGTCGACAGCTCCGGCAACGGCCGCGACGCGACGATCATCGGGGCGGCGGCCGGCCCGGCCAACACCACGATCGCCCCGGTCGAGCCCGGCGACACGAACATCAAGGTGTCGAGCACGAACGGCTTCGTGGTGGGCGATCAGCTCGAGCTGCACGAGCAGGGCCTCGTGCCGGTCGGGCAGGAGAACTCCGAGCTGGCGACGATCACCGGGGTCGGCACGGCGGCCGGTCCGCAGACGACGACGGTCGCGCCGGTGAGTGCCGGCGACACGAACATCAAGCTCGTCAGCACGAACGGGTTCGTGGTCGGCCAGCCGATGCAGATCAAGGATGCCGGCGGCGCGCACTTCGAGACGGCGACGGTCAGCGCGATCGGTACGCCCGCGGGGGCCGCGACGACGCTGGCCGCGCCCGCGAACGCCGGCGCCACCGATCTCAAGGTGACCAGCACCAACGGGTTCGCGGCCGGCGAGGATCTGGTCGTCGGCGTCGGCGCCGACCAGGAGATCGCCCGCGTCACCGACGTCGGCACGGCGGGCGCCGACGGCACCGGCGTCACGATCGCCGCACCGTTGACGAAGGCCCATCTGATTCTCGCGCTCATCCGCGGCACGGGCACCGGAGTCACACTGTCGGGTCCGCTCGCGACTGCGCACGCGGCCGGCAGCACGACCCGCGGGCAGGGTACCGGCGTCGACGTCGCCGCGCCCATCAAGGCGGCGCACCCGCTCGCGACGACCGGCGGGTCGCCGGGCAGCGGCATCACGATCCGCGACGTCGGCGCAGGCATCGACGTGACTCCGCTGACCAAGGCGCACCAGGTGGCGGCGGCGGCGCGCGACACCGGCACCGGCGTCGACATCTCGTCGCTGTCTGCCGCGCACGACTCCGGCGTGCCGGCCCGCGGCCTGGGCACCGGTGTCACGCTCACCGCGCCGCTGGCCAGCGCGCACGACAGCGCCGTACCGGTGCGCGACGAGAGCAAACCCGGCACCGGAATCACGTTCTCGCCGGCGCTGCACGCCGCGCACCCGGTGAACGCGACCACCCGTGGCGGCGGCACCGGCATCACGCTGACGGCACCGGTCACGCAGGCGCATCCGAACGCGTCGGCGATCGGCAAGAGCGGACTGTCGCTGACCGAGAGCCGCACGCACTTCACCCTGTGGGCGCTGGACTCCGCGCCGCTGTTGGCCGGCACGAACGTCGCAGACATGGCGCAGCAGAACCTCGCGATCTACCTGAACAAGGACGTGATCGCGCTGGACCAGGATCCGGACGGCGTCCAGGTATTCACGATCTCCAACGCGAATTCGCAGTGGAAGCTGCGCAAGCCGTTGGCGAACGGCGACACCGCCGTTGCGGTGTTCAACGCGGGCACGACGCCGTGGACGGACGCGACTGTCAACTTCGCCGACGCCGGCCTCGACCCGGGACAGCGGTACCTCGCGAAGGACCTGTGGTCGAAGCAGGTGCGGGCGGTCAGCGATCCGCTCACCACCGCGAGCGTCCCGGTGCACGGCACGACCGTGTATCGCGTCTCGTCGCGGCCGCCGTCGGTCACGGTGCCCGACCCGATCGTCGTCAATGCCACGAGCCCCGGCGGGGCGAAGGTCACCTATCAATCGAGTGCGAAGGACGCGTTCGACGAGCCGTTGTCGACATCCTGCTCGACGGCATCGGGCGCGACATTCGCGATCGGCGACACCCAGGTCACCTGCACCGCGACCGATGCCGCCGATCATCGGAGCTCGGCGTCGTTCACCGTGCACGTCAAGGGCGCGGTCGAGCAACTGAACGATCAGCTCGACCTCGTAGGCCAGGCCGGCGGCGGCAGTTTCGCCGATCAGCTGCACGCGGTGCTGGACGACCTCGCCGCCGGTGCGATGCAGAACGCGTGTGACGACCTCGACGGTTACATCAAGCACGTCAAGTCGCAGTCTGGAAAGCAGTTGAGCAAGACGCTCGCCGCAACCCTGGTCACGAACGCAAACCGCATCAGTGCCGTGATCGGCTGCTGACCGGCGTCACGTGCGGATCTGGACCGGGTCGTCGCGCCGGCGCTGGACGATCGTCTGCGCTGCCGCGGTGCTGGCCGCCGGCTTGGTCGCAGGCATCACCGTCGCTGCCTGGCCGGCGCAGCGCACGCCGACCACGGCACCGGTCGCGTCGATCGCGGCCGGCCTGTCGACCACCTGCGCCGTGCTGGCTGACGGCACCGCGCGATGCTGGGGCGGGAATCTGGCCGGCGAGCTCGGCGACGGGACCCGGCGCGCGCGATCGGCACCGGTGCGGGTCGCCGGCCTGTCCGGCGTCACCGCGATCGCCACCGGCTTTCACTACACCTGCGCGCTGCTCGACGATCACAAGGTGCGCTGCTGGGGGTGGAACCAGTACGGCCAGCTCGGCGACGGGACCACCGCCGATCGGCTAGCCCCGGTGCCGGTCGCCGGGCTGACGGACGTGCAGTCGCTCAGCGCGCAGGGCGAATCGTCGTGCGCGCTGCTGGCCGACCGAACCGTCCGCTGCTGGGGGGCCAACCGGTACGGCCAACTCGGCGACGGCACGAACACCGACCGCGCGACGCCGGTGGCGGTCGCCGGCCTGACCAGCGTGACTCAGGTGAGCGCCGGCACCGGGCACGCGTGCGCTCTGCTCGCCGACGGGACCGTTCGGTGCTGGGGGCTCAACTTCTTCGGCGAACTCGGTGACGGCAGCACCGCGAACCGCGTTCGGCCGGTGCTGGTGCGCGGGTTGTCCGGCGTCACCCGGATCGCGGTGGGCAATCGCGACACCTGCGCGGTCGTGCGCGACGGCACGGCGCGCTGCTGGGGCGCGAACACGTCCGGCGAACTCGGTGACGGCACCACGACCAACCGCTCCGCGCCCGTGCGGGTGGCAGGGCTGTCCGGGGTGAGCAGCGTCGTCCCCGGTGTCTCGCGATCCTGCGCGCTGCTCACCGATCACCGCGTGCGGTGCTGGGGCGCGCTTCGCTACGGACAGCGCACGTCGGGGCCGTCCACGGTGCAGCGCACGCCGGCGCCGGTGATCGGCCTCGGTTCCGCGACCGCCATCACCGGCTTCGGCGAACACACCTGCGCGCTGCTCACCGACCGGACGGCCCGCTGCTGGGGCGTCAACGACAGCGGTCAACTCGGCGACGGATCGGACACCGACCGCGCGACACCGGTGGCCGTCGCCGCCGGCTGACGCGTGGGGCCACGTCGCGCTCGGAGCTTGTAAGACGCACGCGCCCCCGCACGGTTCATGATCATGCAGAAATGGCGGTCATGGCGACGATCCGTGCATGATCACGAACGACGGGCGCGTGTCGTCGTCAGTTGGGCCGATCCCGGTTGGTGACCAGCGGCACCCCGCCGCTGCGCGGTATCGGCCGGCTCTTTACCGCGGGCAACTTGGCTGCCGGCACCGGTGCCGCCGCGGTGCTCGCCGCCGGGAGCAGGATGCTGTTGAGCACGAGCCGCTCCTCGGCCGTCTGCCAGCCGCGGTACCACGGGTCGAAGCCGAGCAAGATCGCGTGCCCGGAACCGAACGGCTGGTCGATCACCGCCGGACGGCCGGGCAGGTTCGCGTTCGCGTTGACCTCGTAGCCGTAGCAGTTGCCGAAGCCGGCCGGTCCGCCGCAGTCGCCTGCGGGCGCGAACGTGGCGACCGCCGTGGCGGCCGGGATCGTGGTGCCGTTGCCGCCGAGGGTCGTCGGATCGAAGTTCGGGTCGTTGCTCGACTCGCGGTAGATCCAGCCGCCGGCGTCCATGCCCCAGCCGGCCGGCGTGTCGGTGTTCCACGTGGCGTCGAAGGTCGAGCCGGGCGTGTTGATGCCGAGGACGGTGTTGGTGTTGACGGTCGTGATGGCGGCGTTGCGGGCGCTGGTCGCCCCGCCGGCGGCGCTGCCGATGAACGTCCCACCGGCGTTGACGAACGCCTGCACTGCCTGCGCCGGGGTGCCCGCGGTGCCGACCGGCGTAGTCGCCGAGATCGCCGCGTTCGGGTCGATGAGCACGGTGTATCCGCCGCTGGTCAGCGCGCCGTTGGCGAGGTCGGTGGCGGTCAGTTGCCCGATCTGCGAGGTGGGAATGCCCTCCTTCTGGGTGAGCGCGAACAGCGCCTCGCAGTATGCCGTCGAACGGCAGTAGCCCATGTCGGGTCCGGTGCCCGGGAAGGCCGGGTTGTTCGGCGGGGCGGCGCCCGTCCCGGCGTAGACGGCGATCTTCGGCAGCCTCAGCGCGGAGTGACTTCCCGGGTAGTCGGCGAGGCCATAGACCGGCGTCTGCCACTGGTTGGCGTCGGCCACGAGGGTGCTCAACCCGACAGAATCGCCTGCGACCAGAGCCGCGCCGGTGTCGAAGTGCACGCCGCCGGCATCGAACCCGGTCGCCGCGCGGGACACGCTCGCACCCTGGTTCAGCAGTTGGTTGACCATGGCGAGAGCGCTCATCGAGTCGGTGTTGAACGCGTACACCGGCGCACTCGTCGCGGGCGCCGTGCCCAGCGCCGGTGTGCCGAGCGGCGTCATGCTCGTCCCGGTGGGCAGCTGCCGGGTGAGGAACCCGTCGCCGGCGAAGCCGCGCAGCAATGAGTACGACCACGTCACGACGTCGTAGTTGTAGTTGAACGGCAGGTACGGGTTCTCGCCCAGGACCGCCTGGATCCAGTGCTTGTTCTGCTGGCTCATCGGGATGTAGAGCGTGCCGGCCGGCAGCGTCATCGTCTGGGTGCGGACCGGTGACGACCCGCCCTGCACCGCATTGACGTCGAAGTCGCCGAACCGATGTGCGCCGGCGACCGTGACTGCACTGTTGAGCGTGTAGGCGTGGACGCCGACGAGTTGCAGGTCGCGGATCGTCTGCGCCACGTCGCCGGAATGCCTGCCGGGCAGGTAGAAGTAGCCGCACACGTTGACGTTCGGGTTCTGGTCGATTTCGCTCTGCCCGATCTCGTACAGGTCGATGATCGGCGGGCTGACCTGCGTGTTGTCCTGCAGCGTGCACGACCGGCCCTGCGCGACGGCCTCCGGCCACTGGTCGACCCAGTCTCGTAGCAGCGCCTCCTTCTGCGCCGCGACGACGTTCACCGTCGTGTCCATCGCCAGGTAGTGGTCATAGACCTGCTTGCCGTAGCTCTCGTCGTTGCCCTTCTCGTAGGTCATGCCGGCGCCGCCCATCAGCAGAGCCGGGACGGTGTCGCCGTACTCGGGCACGAACAGGTCGTACGTGTTGTAGTTGCGGTACTGGCCGGTCTGGTCGTTGAACGCCCGCTGGATGGCCGGGCCGATGACGTTCTGGATCTGATCGAGCGCCGCGTGCGATATCTCGTGATGCGCGGCGTCCTGGTTCGGCGGGAAGAAATAGCCCGACGACTGCTGGTGTGCGTCGATGAAGAACAGCCCGGGGTACTTGGTGATCGCCTCCGTGAGCGCGCGGTTCTCGGGGAACAGGAACGTGCCGCGGTCGCGGTTCGGGTCGAACGACCAGGCGAAGGTGCGGTTGTTGTGGTCGCGGTCGTCCGGGGCCGTCACCGGCTGGATGAACACGTCGAGGTTCTTGAGCCGGGCTACGTTGTCGCAGTCGGTGCGCGCGGCCAGCTCGTACAGCTCCTTCACCGATCCCTCGCCGCCGGCCGGCTCGTTGCCGTGCGGCGTGCCGGTGACCCAGGCGAACGCCGGCCGGCGGTTGACCTGCGCCGTGGCGATGCTCGGCGGCGTCGTGCCGTCGATGACGCCGCGCCAGAACGCCTGGTCGTTGCGGCCCGCGTCCAGGTTGGCGATGTTGTCCGGCGTACCGACCACGACGTAGTCGAACGGCTCGCCGAGCACGCTCTTGCCTTCCTCGACGAGTTTCGCCGCGACCCGCTGTCCGGTGGTGTTGGGGTGTGCGTTGATCGCGGCGACGACCGCGTGCAGGTAGTCCATCAGCTGTCCGGTCAGCTTCGCGGACGGCGAGGAGCCGGACAGTCCGTCACCGGTCGTGCCGCTGCCGAGCGTCGTGCCGAAGAACGAGTCGTAGCTCGGGATGTTCGGGTCGAGGGCAGCGGCGCTGTTGCTGCAGGTGCCCGCGGTCCCGGGCGCGCCGGGCGCCTCGGCGATGGGGAACTCGCCGCCGACCGAGTCGGCCTGGTCGCTGCTGCGGTACGGGCAGAACGTCACGGCCGACGAATCCGAGATGCCGGACGGGCAGTTGTTGTCGGCTACGGGTAACCCGTTCACCGGATTCTCCGGGACGGGCGGGTTGAACGTGGTCGGATGGACCACGTCCGTCCATACGGCGGGGCCCGGTGTCGGGAGAGTGACGGTGCCGGTGCGCAGCCCCCACCAGTTGTTGCGCGCGTCGACCGGTGTCGCCGTGTTGGCGGTGGTGCCGTCGTCGGTCGTGTTGATGACCCCGAACGCGTTGTCCGTGATGTTGGTCTGCGAGATGGTCGAAGCCGCCGCGCCCACGAGCCGCACGCCGGCGCCCAGGTGCAGGTTCTGGTTGTTCTCGGAGTGGTCGCCGCGCGGGTACGGGTCGTTGTCGGGCGTCGGTGCGTACACGCTTTGGATCGGCGACCCCGCGCCGTTGACGAGGTTGGACGACACCGTGTCACCGGTCATCTGCACCGATGCGCCGGAGGACACGCGCACGCCGTCCTGCCCGAACAGCGGGCCGGTGGTGAGCGGCAGCGGCGGCGGGATGGGCGCCGAGCCGCCGTTGGCCTGGCAGTCGCCGTCGATGACCGTCGGCCCGCCGGCGGTCGCGTCGTTGTAGTTCTGGCACAGGTTGCGCCCGACGATCTGGTCGTTGGTCAGCATGCCGCGGCTGCCCGCACCGTCGACCAGCACGCCGACCGCGTTGTATCGCTCGACGCGGACGTGGTCGATCGTGAGGTTTCGGGTGGCCGGGCCCGCGGACTTCGCCACGTGCGCAATCCCGTACCCGAACGGGTTGCTGCGGAATCCGCCGGGGACGGTGTACCCGTTCGCGCTCTCGTCGAGGTCGTTGCCGGTGACGGTGGATCGGCTGATCGAACCGCGTGCGTCGAGGTAGACGACGCCCGCGGTCGCGTACACGCCGTGCGCGTCGAAGGTGATGCCGGAGATGTTCACCGTGGCACCGACGACCGCGACCAGGACGCCCTTGCCACTGCGGATGTCCGGCGACTCCTCCGCGATCCGCCCGCCGTTGTTGCGTGGCTCGACCGTGACCTTGGCGGCGCCGTCGCCGACGAGATTGATGTTCTTGGTGATCGTGAGTGCATTCGTCCCTGGGCTGCCGCTGCCCTCGACGTACGTCCCCGGGCACACCGAGACGGTGTCGCCCGGGTGCGCGGCGTCGATCGCCGCCTGGATCGTCTGGTATCCGTTCGTCGCGCAGTTGCCGACCGTCAACGCTCCTGGCGCTCCGGCCGCAGGCGCCTGACCGGACACTGCGGCCACGGTCAGCATCGCCAGCGCGATGGCTACGGATGAGGCGACAGACCAGAGCTTTCGACTATTCACGGCAACCATCACCCACCGGCGCGAGATGGACAGATCCGCACCTAGCCTGGCGTGCACTCAGCAGACGCACAAGATGTTCGTCCGCCAATGGCAGGCAGACACCTATCGGGGGAGGTTGCGGATATTTCCGATCTGCACGAATGCGCCCTTGCGGTCCTGGAACAGATTGACCCGCGCTGCCGCCCGGGTGATGTTGCCGTTGGTCGCGAAGTGGACCCGGGTGCCGACGCCGGCGAAGTTCACGTCGGCCAGCGCCTTGTTGACGGCCCGCCGGCGATGGGAACCGTTGGCCACCGCCTTCTTGAGCGCCCGGATGATCGCGTTGGTCGCGTCGTAGCCCTGGGCGGAGTACCCACCGGGCGCGCTGCCGAACCGGTGCCGGTAGGCGCGTGCGAATGCTTTCGCCGCAGTGGTGGCGTAGCGGGTCATGCACCCGCAGGTGACGTACCAGCCGTGGCCGGCGGCTCGCGCGTTGCGCGTGAAGACCGAGCTGAAGACGCCGCTGCCCGAGACCCGCATGCCGCTGTAGCCGACCGCAGACAGCGCCTTAGCCAGGCGGGCGGCCGTGTCGTCGTAGCCGGCGTAGAACAGCGTGTGGATTCCCGACGAGTCGATCCGCCGCGCCAGCCGGCGATAGTTGGGCGATGCCGTGCTGTTGTACGCGGCGACCGTGACGTGCATGCCGCGGTGCCGTGCCTCGCGGGTCACCGCCCTGCCGACGCCGAGAGCGTAGGTGTAGGCGCGGTCCTTGAGGACGTACAGGCGACTGCGGTGCAGCCGGTCAAGCCAGTCGGCGGCAAAGACGACCTCGACGTTGTCATCCGGTACCACGCGATGGAATGTGCGCCAACCGTGGTGTGCCAGCGACGGATTGCTGGCCGACGGCGAGACCGTGCCGAGGTGCGCGTCGGCATACCGCTTACCGACCGCCTCACTGGCTCCGGAGAAGCTGGGACCAACCACGCCGCGCACGGCGCTACGGTTGATCAGCGCCTGCGCCGCCGCCGGCGCCCGGGCCGGATCTCCCTGGTCGTCGCGCTGCACGAGGGCGAGCCGGAACGGCAGGGTGCCGCGCGCGTTTGCCTGCCGGATGGCAAGTAGCGCGCCGTTGCGCTCGTCGATCCCGATCTGCGCGAAGGCGCCGGACAGCGGGCCCTCGAAGCCGATCGCGTACGTCGGCCGTATCACGCCGGCCGCGCTCAGCGGCGGCTCGGCAACCGCGACGACCGAGGCCGCGACCGAGGCCGCGGCGACCACTCCGACGGCGCGTCGTCGCCCTCGACTGATTCGCACGAGTCCTCCCGTGTCGGCGCGCAAGAATCTCACGCCCACCGCTCGGCCGCAGGATGTGCCGGGTCTGCTGGGGCTACGCGGGCGCTTCCTCGTCGACCGGACGGCTCGAGGCCGGCTCGGTCGCTCCTTCGAACCGCGTGCGGTCGCGGGCGGCGAAGAACTCCGCACCTTCGATGCTGACGTGCGGCACCACGCGGTCCAGCCATCTCGGCATGTACCAGTTGATCTTGCCCATCTTCAGCATCAGCGCTGGCACCAGCAGGCAGCGAACGACGGTCGCGTCGAGGATCACGGCCACGGCCAGTCCGATGCCGAACTGCTTGACCGTCGGATCACCGTTGAGCACGAAGCTGCCGAACACGAGCACCATGATGAGCGCGGCCGCGGTGATAACCCGCGCGCTCGTCACCAGGCCCGAGACCACCGAGCTCTTGTTGTCCTCGCCGGCGTGCACGTGCTCTTCGATCTGGCTGACGAGGAAAACCTCGTAGTCCATCGATAGGCCGAACAAGATCGCGAACATGAACAGCGGCACGTAGGACACGATCGGCACCGCGCTGTCGAGACCGATCGTGCCGTGCAGCCAGCCGTACTGGAAGATCGCCGTCAGCACTCCGTAGGCGGCGCCGATCGACAGCAGGTTCATGACGGCCGCCTGTGGCGGGACCACGACGGTTCGGAACGCGAGGATCAGCAGCACGAAGCTGAGCAAGATCACGACCGCGATCTGGAGCGGGAGCTTCTGCGAGATCCGTGACGCCAGGTCGACATAGCCGGCGGTGCTGCCGCCGACGTCGGCCGTCATATTCGTGCCCTGCTCGGCGTTCGGGATGACTGCCGAGCGCAGGTGGTCGACGAGATCCGCCGTCTGGGTCGCCGCCGGGTTGTAGTCCGGGATCGCGTTGAAGCTCGCGCCCGTCCCTGCCTTGTCGACCTGCATCGGCGAGACGCCGACGACGCCGGGCGTCGACGAGATGTCCTGCTGGAGCTTCACGAGCCGCGGGTCGGTGGTCCGTGGGTCCGGTACCGACGCGGCTGAGCTCGAGGGCTGTGCCGGTGTGCCCAAGGTGACCGCTATCAGCAACGGTCCGTTGATGCCCGCCCCGAAGTTGTCGGTGATCAGGTCGTAGGCCTTGCGGGACGTCGTCGATGTCGAGAACGCGGCGGTGTCCTGCTGCCCGAGATTGAGGGACAGCAGCGGAATCGTCAGCGGGATGAGGATTGCGAGTGCGGCCAGCCCGGCGAGCACCGGCTTCTTGGCGATGTCGGCCGCCCACTTCGCCCAGAGCCCGGAGCGCGCCTTCTCCTCCGAATGAGGTGGCCGGACCCTGCCGGCGTTGATACGCGGCCCCAGCAGCCCGAGCACGGCGGGCAGCAGCGTCAGGGCCGCGAACACCGCGACGACGACCGCGACTGCGGCCATCAAGCCCATGGTCGTGACCAGCGGAATGCCCGCGACGGCGAGAGAGACGAGGGCGATCGTGACCGTGCCGCCGGCGAAGAACACCGCGCCGCCGGAGGTTGCAGCCGCGCGGGCGATCGACTCGTCAATCGGCAAGCCGTCGGACATGCCTCGGAAGTGCCGGGTCACGATGAACAGCGCATAGTCGATGCCGACGCCAAGGCCGATCATCGTGGCCAGTGTCGGCGCGACCGTCGGCACCGTGACAACGTGACCCAACATCCGGACTATCGCCAGTGTGGACGCCAGGCCGAAGATGGCGGTCACGATCGGCAGAGCCATCGCGGTCAGCGTGCCGAAGGTGAACGCGAGGATGAACATCGCCGCGATGATCCCGATGAGCTCGCTGGACTCGGTGCCGGTCTTGGACACCTTCAGTCCCAGCTGACCACCCGTCTCGACCTGGAGTCCCGCCGCCTCTGCCGGCTTGGCGGCGGCATCGATGATGTCGTTGGCCTCTTCGACGGAGAGCTGGCCGGGGGGAACGGACAGCGTCACCGAGAGGTAGCCGGTGGTCTGGTCCTTGCTCAACGCCGTCGCGCCCTGCTGGGTGAGCGGGTTGACGACCGATGCGACGTTGGCCGTCTTGGCGACGTCGGCGGCGGCCTGGTTGACCGCGTCGGCATTCTTGGAATCGGTCAGCTTGCCCGTGTCGGCGTGCAGGACGATCGGACTCGTCCCGTTGGCCAGATCCGGGAACGAGGTCTGCAGCGCGTTCGTCGCGCGCTGGCTGTCCGTGCCGGGCAGCGACAGGTTGTCATTCGTGTTGTCGCCCATCCGATGCGACACGCCTACGAGCACGACGGTGATCACCAGCCACGCGCCGATCACCCAGAGGCGGTGCCGGACACAGAATCGGGCCAAGCCATAAAGTGCTGCGGTCATGAGCCCCCGCTCCCCATTCGCAGTCGAATTAGCGAATGGTCCCTGCCCTCCGGAAGGGGTGTCAAGGAAGCGCGAAGGTTGTGCCTGAACGTGCGGTCGCTGGTGATATGTGCCAGTTCCGGGCGGGTCAGCCGTTCGTCAGTTGCTCGTCCACGGCCGCAGCTTCTCGGGGTTGAGCACGGCCCAGATGTGCTTGATCCGGCCGTCGGCGACGTCGAACGCCATGACGTTGACGGTGACGCCGTTCAACTGCGCCACCAGACCGGGCGCGCCGTTGACCGTGCGCTCCAAGAGGGTGAGATCGGCAATCGCGTTGGCGCGCTCGTAGAAGAACCGTGCGATGGGCTCGGCGCCCTCGACCGGGTGCGGCGCGGCGCTCACCAGGCCACCGCCGTCGCCGATCGCGACCGCGTCGGGATCGAGCAGGCCGAGCAGGGCTTCGATGTCCTTGGCCTCCCATGCGTGTTTGAACGCTCTGACGACGTCGGCCTGCTCGGACGTCGGGGTGGCCGAAGCGTGCGCCGTGGAAATGCGACGGCGGGCGGACGTGGCGAGCTGACGACACGCGGCCGGAGTACGTCCGACGATCTTGCCTACCTCGGCGAACGGGTAGCGGAAGACGTCGTGGAGGATGAATGTGACGCGCTCGGCAGGAGTCATCGATTCGAGCACCACGAGGAATGCCATGTTGATCGACTCGTCGAGCGTGACGCGATCGGCTGGATCGCCCGCGCCGCTGCTGGCCTGTCCGCTGGACCACTCGGCGCGATCCGGTACCGGCTCCGGGACCCACTCGCCGACGTAGCGCTCGCGTCGCGCACGTGCCGAGCGCAACTGGTCGAGGCAGATGCGGCTCGTAACCGTCGTCAGCCACGCGGCGGGGGATTCGATGGCGTTCTGTTGTTCCTGGGAGAGGGCGTACCAGCGGGCGTAGGTCTCCTGCACGACGTCCTCGGCATCGGCCAGCGAGCCGAGCAGTCGGTAGGCGACATTGATCAGCCGGCGGCGCTCGCTCATGACCGCGCGCAGGCTCGGGTCGAGCTGGTCAGGTCCTGGGTCGAATGCGCTCGTCATCGGTCTCCACGATTCCCTCGGTCGCACTGTCCTTACCAGTTCGACGAGACGCCGCACCGAAATGTGAGGCGGACGGATCGCCTCACATTCTGCGAGTCCGCGTCGTCGAACCTGCTGAGACGATTTCGCGAAGAGAAGGAGGCGACGGTGCAACCCGTCAATGCCGCAATCATCTACTACAGCGCCACCGGCACCGTGCACGCGCTTGCGCAAGCCGCCGTCGAGGGTGCGGCGAAGGCCGGCGCCGAGGTGCGACTGCGCAAGGTTCCCGAACTTGCCTCCCCCGAGGCGATCAACGCCAGGCCGGAGTGGGTCCGGCACCTCGAGGAGACGGCCGACGTCGCCGAGGCCACCATCGACGACCTGGGCTGGGCAGACGTCGTGCTGTTCGGCACGCCGACGCGGTTCGGCAACCCGGCGAGCCAGCTCCGGGCGTTCATCGACACGACCGGCCCGCTCTGGATGCAGGGTGGACTCGCCGGCAAGGTGTACTCGGTGTTCACCGCCAGCAACACGACACACGGCGGACAGGAGTCCACCATCCTCGCGTTGGGCAACACCTTCTACCACTGGGGCGGGATCATCGTGCCGCCCGGTTACACCGACCCGATCCAGTTCCAGACCGGCAATCCCTACGGTGCGGCGCACGTGGCCGGCGACGGCCCGCCCTCTGACGTGGTCCTGGAAGCGGCTCGCTACCAGGCGCGCCGCGCGGTCGACACGGCGGCCGCGCTCAAGGTCGGCCGCGCCGCCTGAACCCGACGCACGCGACGCCTGCCGTGCGACTGCGGTGGGCGTCGCGACGATTGCCCGGACCCGGCGAGTTGGTGCGCCGCCGCGGCACGCAGGCCGGCCGGAACAGCCACTCCAGGCTGAGCGGGGGAGTCTGCGGCGGCGGCGCGCCGGCGTCCACCACCCGACGCGTCGGAGCGTTCATGCGGACCCCCGTGTCTTCGGGCGCGACGTGCTGCGCGGTCACTGGCCGCCAGCGTCCGCCGTCCCCAGCCGCCCGGCAAGGGTGCTAGCTTCCCGACGGATCGGCTCAGCGATGGGCCACCGTGACACGGCGGGTGTCCGCTCGCCAGGTGCTGATCTCGAGTCCGTCGCGGATTCTCGTCAGCACGACGGTGTCGATGTCGACGCGGAAGCGATTCGGCTCGATCTCCACTGCGCGACCGGTGATCTTCCCATCACCGAGCCAGGTCTCCGGTCGATCTTGTGGCGTGTCCTCTGTGGGACTGTGGATGGCGAGGCGCGGATCGCGGCGAAGGTCGTCGGCTCGTCGGGTGCCCGGCATCATCGCGAGGTAGACGTGGCCGTCGTCGCCGAATTGGACCTCGTTGCCGCTGATCCGGGGCGCGCCATGCCGCGTGATGGTCGCCATCGTCGCGTGCTTGCGCACCGCGAAGGTGCGGCGGACGGTCTCGGCCAGCGCGGGCGCGCTCGTTGCCAGCTCGGTCCAGGACGACATGCGCTCAATCGGCGCACACGGTCGGAGGCGGCGGCGCGACGAAGTCGGCAAGTCGGCGCAGGCGGGTCGCCAGCGCGGTCCGCGTGCGCGACGCGTCGCGTTCGGCCGTGATCACGATTGGCGCGTCGGGCAGCGCACTGTGCGCCAGATCGGACGCGCGGCGCGTCGACAGGACTGCCATGACTGTCATCGAGTCCATCTCGATCTCCTCTTTTGATTCGCGTTCGGCGGTGGGTCTGGTCGATAACGGTAGATACCTGGATCGCCCGATCGAATGCGCGCCGATGCCGGATTCCGGCGGATCGATTTGCGTATCGAAGCCGAAACGCCGCGTACGCTTTGCGCATGGACAGACCGCTTGATCAGACCGATTGGCGCATCCTGACCGAGCTGCAGGCCGACGGCCGGTTGTCCTACAACGAGCTGGCCCGGCGCGTGCGGCTGTCCGCGCCGTCCGTTGCCGATCGGGTCCGCCGGTTGGAGGACCAGAAGATCATCGACGGTTATCAGGCGCGTGTCGACCCGGCGCGCGCCGGACTGCCGTTCACCGCCTTTGTCCAGATGCGTTGCGTGATGGGCCGTTGCCTGCTGAAGACCACGCAGGCCGAAGACTTCCCGGAGATCGTCGAGATCCACCGGCTGTCCGGCAGGCACTGCACGATGCTGAAGGTGCGCGCCGCGTCCATGGCGCACTTCGAGGGGCTGGTCGAACGACTCGGCGAACACGCCGAGCTGGACACACACGTCGTGCTCTCCACGCCGTTCGAAGGCCGGCCGGTCGCGGCCGAAGCCGTCCAGGACCGACCGGTTACGAAGTCGTCGGGCTGGTCACGCGATTAGCGGTGGCTCACCGCTCGGTATCTCCCGGTTGGAGTAGTAGGGGTTCGAGAACGGGAACGCGGTCTCGATCCAGTGCCGAAGCGCGCGGTAGAGCATGGCGTAGTAGCCGCGCGCGTAGCCGTCGGGTGTTACCCACCAACTCACGTCGACGTCGTGGTCGAGCAGCTCTTCGGTGAGCGTCGTGCGTCCGCCCATGGGATAGAGGTAGCAGCAGCCGAGGTACTGTCCGGCGCCGTCGTACACCGCATATGCGTAGGAGCCGCCGTCCCGGAACTCGCACTCGTGCCAGACGAGATCGACGTAGTTGAAGTCCTCGTCGACCGGGCCGGTAGGCCAGCTCCCACCCCGCGTTCGCCGAATCACGTCGAGGCTGGCGTTGATGCCTCGGACGTCGTCCTGGAGATGTTCTCGACTGAGCGCGCTGGCCCGGATGTCGTCGTAGGTCAGCGCCGCGGGCGCAGACCAGCCGGCCGGCACGCTCAGCCGCTTGACGAGGCCGGCAAGGTCGACTCGCGATGTGCTGTCTTGCATGATCAGGCTCCTTCGCGTCGCGCGCCAACCTACTCGGCGCGTACCGAGGAAGCCCCGGGATTTTTCGCGGTAGCTGCGGGCGCGGCCTACTTCGCCAACGGCGCGTGCGGGTGCTCGACCTCGCGGCCCTGGAAGGACAGGATCGCCGGGTTCTGGACGACCCCGTTACGGATCTCGATGGCTCGCCGGATCGTCGGGCTGGCGCTCCACGCATCCGGTCCCCCGAGGACGGTGCCGAGGAACGGGAGCAGCGCCTCGCTGTTCTCCCAGGTCGCGGAATCCCACAGATAGGACGGACTGTGATCGACTGCGTAGTACAGCACGTTGTCACCGACCACGAACATCGGATCGGTGAACGACGTGGGGCGTGCCCAGCTGAATCCCATGCCCTGATCGCAGGATACGTCGACGATCAGCGTGCCCGGTGACACGCTCACCAGGTCGGTGTCGGTCATGAAGGTCTGCGGCGCATCGGTGTCCTGCAGCACGCAATTCACGATCACGTCGTGCCGCGCGAGATACCGGGCCAGCGGCACCGGACCGTCCTCGGTCACCGCGTGGCTCATCCGGGTGGTGCCGGCTTCGCATTCGAAGTGCACGATCCGAGCCGAGTGGATCGGTGCCGCCACGGCCGAGACGGCGCGGTGGGTGAGCACGTCGACGTCGTGCACATCGAGCGCATTGAGCGCCGACACCGCACCTCGCGCAGTCGCGCCGAAGCCGATGACCACGGCGCGCAGTCGACGCCCATACGAACCCGTACGCCCAGCGAGCGTCATGGCGTGCAGGACGGAGCTATATCCGGCGAGTTCGTTGTTCTCGTGGAACACGTGCAGGTTGAAGGAGCCGTCCGGTTTCCAGTGATTCATCGCCTCGAAAGCGATCAGCGTCAGCTTGCGGTCGATGGCCACCTGCGTGAGCTCGGTGTCCTGTACGCAGTGCGGCCAGCCCCACAGCACCTGCCCGACCCGCAACTGTTCGATGTCGCTGAGCATCGGCTTGGGCTGCAGGATGACGTCGCACTCGTCGACGAGTTGCTCGCGGGTGCGCAACCCGGCAACCCAGACCCGAAGCTGGTCGTCGCACATGCCGAAGCGATCTGCGTAGCCACGCTCGAGGTAGATGCGCGTCCGCAGCTCGTCCGGGATCCGCGCGAGGTGTTCGGGATGCAGCGCAAGCCGACGCTCGTGCTCCTTGCTCGAGCGGCCCATAACCCCCATCGTGAGCCGGTCCACGGGTGCCTCCTCAGCCGACGCACCCCCGAACTGCGACGACAGCCCCATGGGCGAGCCATGATGGTGCGACTAGTTCCAGGGTGAGCCGACCACACTGCGTGGACCCGTGCCGAACGTCCTGTTTGCGGCAGGACCTCGCTCCCGCCGCGAACTCGCCGTTCAGACCTGCTAGTCGTCGCGCAGCGCGTGATGCGTCTCGCCGGTACCGACACCGGTCACCGGCACCAACACGCCTGCCGAACTCGCGACATGGGTCGCCTGCGCAGGCGTGGCGACCGTCAGCGGGGCGGACGGCGCGTACATCGCCTCGTCGAAGGCGGCCGTGGTCGCGGGCTTGCCGACCGCGAAGACGGTCGTGGCCGTCGAGCCGCTGAACGACGTCGAGATGTAGTCACCGACCATCGGGCCCTGCGAGGTCAACGCGATCTGGTCCAGCGTCATCGGTCCGGCGAGTTGTTTCGCGTCGCCCCAATGTGCGCCGCCGTCCGGCGAGGAGATGTAGCCGACCTCCAGCTGGCACCCGCCGGCGCAGGTCGTGTCCGGATAGAAGTAGTAGGTCAGCGCGAGGTGCGCCGTCGCACCCGACGTCGAGGGGTCGACGGCCAGCCCCGGGATGAAGTGGTCGACGGTGCTCGTGACGTCATCGATCGGGATGCGGGCCGGCTTGCTCCACCCGACGCCGTCGGTCGAAGTCGAGAAGACGATGTCGTTCGACGAACACTTCGCGCGGAATCGGCAGTCCTCCCACGCCACGTAGACCCGGCCGCCGCCGTCCACCTCGGCGGTGGGCAGCGGGCTCGTGCGCAGGTCACCCGCTACGCCGTGGAAGCGGATGCTCGCGACGTCGATGCCCTTCGTCCAGGACGCACCGCCGTCGGTCGAGGTGAACGCCTCGATCTTGCCGTTGAAGCTCTCGAACGGGACGACGACAGTGCCGTTGGGCTGTACCACGGGTTGGCCGCCGAGGCCCTTGTCGTTGCCGGCCGTCGACTTCGGCGCCATCCAGGTCAGGCCGCCGTCGGACGAGGTGCTCATCAACTCGGTGCCGCCGGCGCCGAAGTTGTCGAACTCGGTGTAGCAGTTGCCGTAGAACGGGCTGTTCACGAAGTTGTCGCAGGCCGTCCAGTTCTTGTCCAGGTCGAGCTTCTTGCCTGCCGGCGGCGGCAGCGGGATTGGTGTTCCCCATGTCCGGCCGTCGTCCGTCGACCGGTTGACGAAGACGGTCGGGACGTTGACGGTGGCGGTGAGCGGGATCGAGGAGATCAGCCAGGTCGCGTGCTTGGCGTCGTAGGCGACCGACGCGTCGCTGACCCGTTCGTACGGGCTGCCGACGACTCCGGCGCTGAACGTCATGCCGGGCAGGAACGCCGGTGCATCCCACGTGTTGCCGCCGTCGCCGGAGCGCACCACGCCGACGTCGGTCGCGCCGCCGTTGAAGAACCGTCCCACCTGGAAAGTGGCCACCACCGTGCTGCCGTGCGCGAAGGTGTCGGGCTCGAGCTCGGTGGCGTGCTGGCTCGTGGCGTTGGTGAAGGGGTCACTGCTGACTCGAGTCAGCGCGACGTTCGCGTGCGCGGCGGCGGGCCATGCGACGAGTGCGAGCACTGTCGCAACGACGGCACCAAGACAGATCTGGAATCGGGCAGCCATGGCGGGAATGTAGACCGGGATCGGGCGCCGAGAACAAGATTTGTCCGGCGAGCGACGGATCGGTCGGACACCTGGCACGATCGAGCAAGCGAGAGGGATCCGCCCGATCCGGTCCGGTGATCAACAGGCGCGAACCGTCGTCACGTGCCGGTTGGACCCTGTTGATCACGAGGTGTGTGGCGGGGTGATCCGCGCGGCTCGCTACGTCAGCACTTGCCGAGCAGGTGGTCGAGCACCGTGCAGGTCGTGCTCGGGCTGGGAGTCGGACTCGAACCGGACGGCGATCCCGAGCTCGGTTTGGGTGTCGGCGACTTCGACGACTTCGTCCCACTCGGTGCGGTCGAGGTCTTCGTCCCGCTCGTCGACGTCGAGCTTCCGCTCGGTGACTTCGTCGGCGTGGCGGCGCGTCCCTTGTGCTTCGGCGTCGCCTTCGTCTTGACCGCGGTCTTGTGCGCGGCGGTGGGGTTGCCGGGGTTCGCGGGTGGGATGTAGCCGGTGTCCGTGATCGTGGGCAGCGGCCCGGAGGTGATCCCGACCGGCAGGCCGGTGATCGGGATGCCGCGACGGTAGGCGTCGGCGAGTGCGAGGACCTGGGCGAGGTACTCGTCCGAGTGGTTGTAGGCGAGGATGGCGCGCACCTGGCCCGCGCGGGTGCGCAGGTCGCCGCCCGCCACGCACAAGTAGCGGGCCGCGGCCAGCGCCGCGTCATTGATGTTGAACACGTCTGCCTTGCCGTCGCCGTTGGCGTCGGTGCCGTAGATCGCCCAAGTGGACGGGATGAACTGCATCGGCCCGACGGCGTGGTCGTAGACGGGGTCGCCGTCGAGGCTGGCGCCGTCGGTGTCGCGGATGAGCGCCGTGCCGGAGCCGTTGAGCGGGATGCCGATGATGCGCGGCGTCGACACGCCGTCGGCGTGCAGGACGGCACCGGCGAAGCGGCCGTGGTCGGATTCCTCGCGCCCGATGCCGGCGAGCAGCGCCCAGTCGATACCGCATCCGGGCGCGACGTGGGCCATCCGCGCGGCGGCGACCCGGTAGGCGTTGAGCGCGATCTGCGGGATGCCGTTGGCGGCGAGTCCGCTGATCACCCCGTGCGAGACCGGCGCCTGCTTCTTGACGTGCTTGAGCTCCGGGCGGACCTGCTTGCCAGCTACGGCGGGCGACGGCGTGCTGACGGGCAACTGCGGCAGTCGGGAGTCTGCCGGTGGCGGGGGAGGCGAAGCCACGTTCGCGGCGGCGAGTGGGGTCGTGATCGAGGCGACGACGAACAGCGCGACACCGCCGGCGATCGCACCGATGGCGCTGCGCCGGCCGAGCTTTGGATGACGGCGCAGGAAGGCTGCGAAGCCGGGAGCCTTGACGGCCGGTGGCAGCACCGGCGCAACCGTGGGGCGACCGGGACCAGGCTTCGGCCGCCGCGTCCGCGCTGCCGGTGCCGTCCGCATATCCGGATGGTCGGCAGCCACGTCCGGAATAACGAGCCCGACCGATGTAGGTAACTCGTTAAGCGCTGGCGCGTTGGTCCGCGGCTCGCGCCACCAGCGCGCGCTGCACGTCGGCTCGGCCCTCGCTCACCAGCCGGCGCAGCGCCGTCGGGACGTCCTCGCCCGCGAGGAACGCGTCCGCGGCCGCGAGAGTCTCCTTGCTGATCGTGGAGGTCCAGGTCGGGAACAGTCCGACGACGACCGTTTGCGCCAACTCGCTCGTGCGCCGCTCCCAGACTCCGCGGATGGCGGCGAAGTAGCGCTCCACGTAGGGCGCGACGAGCTCGCCCTGCGTCGGGTGCGCGAACCCGCCGACGACTGCCGCCTGCATCGCGTTCGGCAAGGTGTCCTCTTCGACGACGAGCCGCCAGGCCTCGGCCTTGGCCGCCGCGGTGGGCTGCAACGCGCGCGCCCGTGCTGCGTACCGCTGACCGGCCGCGGACGGGTCGCGGGCGAGTTCGCGTTCGATGCCGGCCTCGTCGATCGCGCCGAGGGCGGACAGGCACTGCACGATCGCCCAGCGCAGCTCGTCGTCGACGGCGAGCCCGTCCAGCTTGGTGCTGCCGTTGAGTAGGCCGTGGACGAACCCGATCTGCTCCTCGGTGCGCGCCGCGCCGAGTAGCGCGTGCGTCCACGCCAGCTGATGGTCCGATCCAGGGGCGGCCGCCCGCAGCGCCGCCATCGCGGATTCGCCCAGCTGTGCGTAGCCGTGCGGGGCCCACTCCGGGTCGGCGTACACCTCCAGCGCCCGCAGCGCCTGCCGGCTGAGCGACTGCATCACGCCGACGTCCGTCTCGCGCGCCGCGCCGGCCGCGACGAGCGCGACATAGTCGCGAGCCGCGAGCTCACCGTCGCGGGTCATGTCCCAGGCCGCCGACCAGCACAGCGCCCGCGCAAGCGGTGACTCCAGCTTGGCGATGCCGCCGGTGCGCAGCGTACGCAGGCTCACGTCGTCGAGGCGCTGCTTGCAGTAGGTCAGGTCGTCGTCGTTGACGAGCAGCAGCGCCGGCCGCGGCTGACCCACAAGCTCGGGGACGGCGGTGCGCTCGCCTGTGACGTCCAGCTCCACGCGCTTGGAGCGCACGAGCCGGCCCTCCTGCTCGTGGTACAGGCCGACGGCGAGCCGGTGCGGTCGCAACGAATTGGACGCGGCGACCTCGGTGGGCGCGCTCTGCACGATGTCGAACGAGCTGAACGTGCCGTCCGCGGCGACGTTGAACTCGGGGCGCAGCGTGCTGATGCCTGCGGTCTCCAGCCAGAGCTTCGACCAGTCGCCGAGGTTGCGACCCGACGACTTCTCGAGCGCGCGCAGCAGGTCCGCCAAAGTGGTGTTGCGGTAGGCGTGCTCGGTGAAGTACTCGCGCAGCCCGGCGAGGAAGGCGTCGACGCCGACGTAGGCGCCGAGCTGCTTGAGGACGCTCGCACCCTTCGCGTAGGTGATGCCGTCGAAGTTCACCTCTGCGGTCTGCACGTCCGGCGCGTCGGTGGCGATCGGGTGCGTGGACGGTAGCTGGTCCTGACGGTAGGCCCAGGTCTTCTCGGTGTTCGCGAAGGTGGCCCAGGCGTCCGTCCAGCGCGTGGCGCTCGTCTGGCACAGCACCGAGGCGTAGGTGGCGAACGACTCGTTCAGCCACAGGTCGTCCCACCAGCGCATGGTGACGAGATCGCCGAACCACATGTGCGCCATCTCGTGCAGGATCGTCTCGCAACGTCGCTCGTAGCGGGCGTCCGTGACGCGGCTGCGGAAGACGTAGTCCTCGCGGAACGTGACGCAACCCGCGTTCTCCATCGCGCCGGCGTTGAACTCCGGGACGAACAGCTGGTCGTACTTGTCGAAGGCGTACCGGACGCCGAAGTTGGCGTGGAACCAGTCGAAGCCCTGCTTGGTCACTTCGAAGAGATTCGCCGGGTCCAGGTACTGCGCAAGCGTCTGCCGGCACCACAGACCGAGGTCGATGCCGTCGTGGGAGTCGGTCACCACGTGGTACGGGCCGGCGACGAGCGCGGTGATGTACGGGCTGATCCGCGCCGTCGGTGCGAAGTGCAGTTGCTTGCCTGCGCGCAGTTGCTCCTCGCGCTCGACGCGTGCGTTCGAGGCGACCTGCCAGTGCTCGGGCACCGTCACGTGGAAGACGAACGAGGCCTTGATGTCCGGCTGGTCGAAGCAGGCGTAGAGGCGCTTGGCGTCGGCGGCCTCGAACTGCGTGTAGAGGTAGGTCTCGCCGTCGAGCGGGTCGACGAAGCGATGCAGGCCCTCGCCCGTGTTGGTGTAGAGGAGGTCGGCGTCCACGACCAGCGTGTTGGCGTCGGCCAGCCCGCCGAGCGGGATGCCCTCCTCGGGGCGGTATGCCGACACGTCGAGCTCGCGGCCGTTGAGTGTGACCGAGTGCAACGCGTCGGCGATGATGTCGATGAAGGTCGCGCCACCTTCGCGTGCCGTGAAGCGGACCGTCGTCGTCGACCGGAACGTGCGGTCGGAGGGCTTGCCGCCACCGTCGGTGAGATCGAGGACGATGTCGTACGACTCGACGCGCAGCAACTCGGCGCGGGCGCGCGCGTCATCGCGAGTGAGGTTGGGTACTGCCACCTGGCTTGCCACTTCCTGTCACTGGCCCTGGCGTATGTGATGGAAGTCTTTCACGTCACCGCGGCTACCGGCATCGAGATAGCGTGATGAGATGCGTGAAGGCGACCATGTACCCGATTTCGAACTCTCTGACCAGACGGGGACGAAACGCTCATTGGCCGAGCTGCTCGGCAACGGGCCGATCGTGCTGTTCTTCTATCCGGCCGCGATGACGCCGGGTTGCACGAGGGAGGCCTGCCACTTCCGGGACATCGGCGCCGAGTACGCGGCGGCCGGCGTGCAGCGTGTCGGCATCAGCCGGGACACCGTCGAACGGCAGCACGAGTTCGCCGACAAGCACGGCTTCGACTACCCGCTGCTCTCGGACGAGGACGGGACGGTCGCGGAGCTCTTCGGCGTCGCGCGCGGCCGGGTCCTCGGGCGGCTCACCCCCGTCAAGCGTGCGACGTTCGCGATCGGCAAGGACGCCCGCGTGGTCAAGGCGATCCACAGCGAGACGAACATGTCCGTGCACGCCGACCGGGCACTGGCTGCATTCACCGGCTGATATTCAGCGCAAACCGGACAACTGCCGCTCAGCGGACTAAGGTGGTTGATGTGACCACCACTGTGGACTTCTACTTCGATCCGCTCTGCCCGTTCGCCTGGGTGACATCGCGCTGGATCCTCGAGGTCGAGAAGCAGCGGCCGCTGGAGCTGAGCTTCCGCGTCATGTCGCTGTCCGTGCTCAACGAGGAGCGCGAAGAGTTGCCCGAGCGGTACAAGGAGATGCTCGATCGCGGGTGGGGACCGGTCCGGGTGTGCATCGCGGCGGAGCAGGCGCACGGCAACGAGGTGCTGCGCGATCTCTACACCGCACTGGGCACGCGGCGGCACGTCCAGGAGCGGGAGTTCGACCGCGACGTCATCGTCGAGGCGCTCGAAGAAGCGGGGTTGCCGGCGGCGCTGGCCGACGCGGCGGACAGCACCGAGTACGACGATGCGCTGCGCAAATCGCACCACCTCGGCATGGATCCGGTCGGCATGGAGGTCGGGACGCCGACCATCCACGTCGACGGCACCGCGTTCTTCGGCCCGGTGCTGACCCGCATCCCGCGCGGCGAGGAAGCGGTCAAGATCTGGGACGGGGCCCGGTTGGTCGCGTCCTACCCGTACTTCTTCGAACTCAAGCGCACCCGCACCGAGCGACCGCAATTCGACTGATCCTGCCGCGCTTCGGGCGTGGGCGGACCATCAGACGGCGCTGATTCTGGTTCGGCCGTTCCCGAAGCCGGTGGCGGACGACTAATCGCGGCGGTGCAGGCGCTCCTGCATCGCCGGGTCGGTCAGCCACCACGGGGCGTCCCGATCCGGTGCGTCCACCTCGCCGGGCATGGCCTGCCGCGCCAGCCGCTCGGCCTCGAGGACGGCGTCGGCCGCGGCCGCATCCCGCGCGTCCGCGCGTACCCACCGTCGGAACACCAGCACAAGGAACGGCAGGTCGATGATCTCGGCGATGCACCACAGGATCGCGCCCGCGGCGCGCTGATCGTGCAGCGCGTCCGGGGTCCATGACCGCGCCGCGCGATGGTCGAACCAGCTGGTGACCAAGCCGGTGTGCAGTCGCAGGATGATGCCCGGCAGCGCGTCGAGCACGAGTTCGAAGGTGCCGATCGCGAGCGACAGGCCGACTGCCAGTGAGCTCACGTCCTCGTCCAGCCCGACGAGTGGCAGCACCATCAGCGCGCCGATCGCGAGCAGCGCCACCTGCACGAGCCAGCCGAGCGGTCGCCACTCGATCGTCCACGCCGGCAACGGCCCGAAGAAGAGCCCGAACGACAGCAGTGGCACGAGCGCCGGGCCGACCAGCGGGTTCGCGATGACGCGGCAGAAGCGCGAGCGCAGCGCCCGCTCGATGCGGTTCGCGCCGCTGCTGCTCGCCCGGGCCAGCTGTACGGGGTGGCCGGAGAGCACCAGGATCGGCACCACCAGCCAGAGCAGCAGCGTCTGCGTCGTCCACACCCAGTACAGCGAGTCGCTGTAGACCTGCAGGAACCCGCAGCTCGTCCAGACCAGGACGAGCACGCCGAGTGCGAAGACGGCGCTGCGCCAGGCCGGCCATGGGCGGTCGAGCCGGCGCAGCCAGGTGACGTATCCGGCGACCAGCAGGGCGGCGAGCGCGATCGCGAGGGGCTGGGCCGCCCACGCGGTGAGGACGCCGGACGGTGCCGGCCGATCGAGCGCCGTGGTCACGGCAGCCATGGTCCCAGCCTGCTCCCGGAGCAGGGCGGCTGCCATCATTCGTCCCATGCGCGTCTATCTCGGCAGCGATCACGCCGGCTTCGAGCTGAAGGCACAGCTCGTCGAGCATCTGAGCGGACTGGACCACGACGTAGTCGACTGCGGTGCCCACGAGTACGAACCCGACGACGACTACGCGGCGCCGTGCATTACCGCGGCGGCGCGCATGATGGCCGACCCCGGATCGCTTGCCGTGGTCATCGGCGGCTCCGGCAACGGCGAGCAGATCGCGGCGAACAAGGTGCGTGGTGTGCGCGCCGCTTTGGTGTGGAACGACGACACGGCGCGGCTCGCTCGCCAACACAACGACGCGAACGTCATCAGCCTCGGCGCACGCAGCCATCCGGTCGCAGACGCGCTGCGATTCGTGGAGATCTTCCTCGCAACGCCGTTCTCCGAGGAGGAGCGGCACAAGCGGCGCATCGCGCAGGTGGCCGAATATGAGGAGACCGGGGCGATCGCCGGCCACACCACGACCTGATCGGCCCACTCGACGGTTATCTGGGCGGCTTCCAGTTGCGGCGGATGATCGTCAGCTCCTGCTCCGCCTCGGCGAGGTCCTCGTCGGTAGGTCGGTTGACGTCGCGCGCGCGCAATGCGCCGCTCACTCCGACCTGAGACCGCCCCGCGCCCACGAGATCGCGCAGCCCGCGCTCCGTGCCCGCGTCACGCGGTGTGCGGCGCCGCTTCTTACCCGCGTCGGGTTCCGCGACCGGTGCGGGCGGTGGCCCCGGCACCGGGGCCGGTGCGACCACCGGCTCGGCAGGTGGCGCCACCGCGACCGGCGGCGGCGCGCCCTGGGCACGCGTCGCCCGGCGCCGCCTTCTGCGCCGCCGCGGTGCCGCCGTGTTGTCCTCCACGCCCCGATCCTGCCGTACTTGCTCGCCGCGACAGCAATGCTACTGACCGGTATACAACGGGAACGCGTTCTCGTTCGGAAGGGTGACTGTGCAGATGCGGCCCCGACTCGTCTCCATCCTGTGCGCTCTTATCGCGCTCGTCGCGGGCATCGTCGTCGCCGTTGCGACGGACGTGCCTGGCGCCGGCGCCGCCCCGTCGCACGCGTACCGCGCGAACGATTACGCGGACGGCCAGGCCATGAGCATCCTGCCGCCCGGCGAGAACGGGCTGGTCAATGCGCTCGACGCGGCGCAGTTCGAACTGCTCGGCAAGCGTCCCGCGCACAGTCAGGATCAGCTGGGCAAGTACGCCGACCTGCTCTACGGTTACCCCTCGCTCACCGACGCCACGCTCGGCGACTACTACAACGACGAGTCGTTCGGCGTCCGCGCGGCCGACGTCATCCGCACCGAATCACCCACGCCCGGCGTGACGATCTACCGCGATACCTACGACGTCCCGCACATCTACGCGGACAGCGACAAGGCGCTCGCGTTCGCGGCTGGCTATGCACAAGCCGAGGATCGGTTGTTCCTCATGGACGTGCTGCGCCACTACGGCGAGGGCACGCTCGCGTCCTTCCTCGGCGGCTCCTGCGAATTCGAGCAGATGGACCACGATCAACTCCTGCTCGCGCCGTACACGAAGGCGCAGGCGATCGCCCAGGTCGACGCGCTCCCGGAGGAGTACGGCGCCCAGGGTGCGCTGGCCAAGTCGATGATCGAGAACTACGTGGCCGGGGTGAACAAGTACGTCGGCCAGGCGCAGCTCAACCCGCTGAAGCTGCCCGTCGATTACGCGGCGGCCGTGCCGGACGTGCTGCCGCACCGCTGGTCGGTCGCCGACGTCGTCGCGATCGCCGGGCTGATCGGCGGCATCTTCGGCCGCGGCGGCGGCAACGAGGTGGCCAACGCGCACCTGCTCCAGTACCTGCAGCAGACGATGGGGATGGGCGCGGGCGCGAGCGCGTTCCAGCGGTTCCGTACGCCGAACGACCCGCTGGCGCCGACGACCGCCGACAAGCCGTTCCCGTACGAGATACCGGGGACGATCGACCCGAGCACGACCGCGCTGCCCGACTACGGCGCGCCGGTCACCGGCGGCCCGGTCGGCACCGATGCGAACTGCGACCTCAGCAAGCCGAACCCGACCGCGCTGTCGATCATCAACGGCCTCAACGCGATGCCGCGGCACATGAGCAATGCGCTGGTCGTCAATGCCGAGCACGGCGCACACGGTCATCCGATCGCGGTGTTCGGACCGCAGGTCTCCTACTTCGCGCCGCAGATCCTTTCGCTGCTCGACCTGCACTCGCCCGACTACGCCGCCGAGGGCGCGTCCTTCCCGGGTACCGGCATCGTCGAGCTCGGCCGTGGCGAGGACTACGCCTGGTCGGCGACCTCGGCGGGCAGCGACGTCATCGACCAGCGGCTGGAGAAGATCTGCAACCCGACTGGCGGTGCTCCGGCGCTGCACGGCGCGTACTACCGCTATCAGGGCAGGTGCGTGCCGATGGTCGTCGAGCACTTCAAGGAGACCGCGCTGCCGAAGCCGACCGCGCTGGGCGCACCGGCCGTCCTCGACCACGTCATCCATCTCACCAGGCACGGCATCGTCCAGGGCTGGACGACCTCCGGCGGCGAGCCGGTGGCGATCGTCGACCAGCGCTCGACGTACGACCACGACGTCGACTCGGTGATCGGCTTCCTGCGCTGGGGGGAGCCGGCGCTGACGCACGACGTCACGTCCTGGATGCAGGGCGCGGCCCGCGTCGGCTACACCTTCAACTGGCTCTATGTGGACGACCGGGACACCGGCTACTTCGTGAGCGGACGCGACCCGATCCGCCCGTCGAACGTCGTCCCGAGCCTGCCGACGTGGGGGACCGGCGACTCCGAATGGCAGGGCTTCCTGCCCGCATCGCAGCACGTGCACGAGGTGAATCCGCCGACCGGCTACTTCGTGAGCTGGAACAACAAGCCGGCTCCGCAGTTCGCCGCCGCCGACAACCAGTACGGGTACGGGCAGGTGTTCCGTTCGCAGTTGCTGGTCGACCAACTAAAGGCGCAACTCGCGGCGCACGGCGGCGTCGTGACCCGGGCGCAGGTCGTGCAAGCGATGGAGACCGCGGCGTCGCAGGACCTCGACGGCGTGTCGGTGCTGCCGCTCTTGCAGCAGTACCTCGCCGGACGTGCCGAGCCCGCCGGCGTGCAGGCCATGTTGACGCAGTTGCAGACCTGGCTCGCCGCAGGTGCGCACCGGCGCAAGGCCGCGCAGGGGGACACGCAGTACGCGCACGCGGCCGCCGTCGCGATCATGGACGAGTTGATCCCGAACCTGATCCGCGCGCTCTACGACCCGATCCTCGCCGGCGGCGGCACGACATCGAACAGCTACCGCGCGCTGCCGATGTCGTTCGTGGACTACCCGAGCCAGCACTTGGGCAGTTCGTACGACGGCGGCTACGAGGGCTACCTCGTCGCGACCCTGCAGCAGTTGCTCGGGCAGTCGCCGGCGGATGGTTTCGGCACCGAGATCACGTCACGCGAATGCGGCGGCGGGCCGGCGACCTGCGGGGCGTCGATCGATGCGGCGTTGCTGCAGACGTACAACGCGCTCGTCGCGGCCAACGGCTCGTCGGACGTGGCCTCGTGGACCGCGTCGTCCGCGTCGGCGGCGGCCGGCGAGGCGATGCCCGTCTACGACACGATCCAGTTCCGTGCGTTGGGACTCGTCGGGCAGCCGGCGCTCGACTGGCAGAACCGCCCCACGTTCCAGCAGGTCGTCGAGTTCCCGAGGCACCGCCCGCGATGGCAACCCGCCGCGGGTTGTCCGCCCTTCAGTACGCGTGGGTGTGTCGTAAGGCGGACAACCCGCGAAAGTGATCGACTACCCGCCGCGGGTTGTCCGCCCTTCAATACGCGTGGGCGTGTCGTAAGGCGGACAACTCGGTAGGGCGTTACGTCAGGGCGAGGATTTCGATGAGCGTGCGGGCGGCCTGCCCACCGTCGTCGAGGGCGATGGCCACGGCGCGCGGCACGTCCAGGTCGTCGAGCAACGCGGCGGGGACGGCGGCGGCGCCCGGCGCCACGCTGGATCTGGACGCGGCGCTGTAGAGGCGCTCGAGCGTTGCCTCGGCCTCGTCGAGCGCCTCGGGTGCGAACTCCCACGGCTGCCCCCACGGCCGGTTGAGCAGCATCAGCCGGATGGCGCCGGGGGTGTGGGCGCGCAGCAGATCCTCGACGAGCACCAGGTTGCCGGCTGACTTCGCCATCTTGGCGCCGTTGATCGACACGATGCCGGCGCGCAGCCAGCCGCGCGCGAACGGGGTGACCCCGGTCGCGCCCTCGCCCAGTGCCGCCTCGCAAGCGTGATGCGGAAAGGCAAGGTCACCGCCGCCGCAGTGGATGTCGACCCCGGAGCCGAACAGCGCGAGCACCATCGCCGCGCACTCGGCGTGCCAGCCCGGCCGGCCGTCGCCCCACGGGCTCGGCCACGAGACGTCGTCGTCCGGCCCACTGGCCTGCCAGACGGTGACGTCGAGCGGGTCCTCCTTGTCGGAGTCCTCGGGATGGTCGTGGTACTCGGCGGACAGCGCGAGCGCGGTATCGCGGGTCAGGCCGGCCTGGCCGGCCGCGTGTGCGGTGCGCGCGTAGACCGTGCCGCCGCGCTCGTAGGCCGCGTCCTTCTCGAGCAGCGCCACGGCGAGCTGGACGACGTGCCCGATGTGCTGCGCGGCGCTCGGCTGGAGGTCGGGCGGGCGTACCTGCAGCGTGGCCATCGTCCCTTCGAACGCAGCCCGCTGCAGGGTCGCGAGCATCGTGTACGGCTCGCCGCGGCGGTGTGCTTCGGCGAAGAGCACTTCGTCGACGTCGGTGATGTTCCGCGCGAGGGTGACGCTGTGGCCGTGCCAGCGCAGCACCCGCTCGAGGGCATCGGTCCAGACGTAGGTCGCCGCGTGGCCGAGGTGCGTCACGTCGTAGGGCGTGATGCCGCAGACGTACATCCGCACGTGGCCGACCATCGGCAGCAGCTGGTTGCCGAGCCGGAGTCGCATGGGAGGGCCGGTGAGCCGAGACGGATTCACGTGACGCATCCTGCCAGCGTGCACCGGGCGGGCGGCGCAGCCGGGTATCCTGACTCGGCGCGGCCGGACGGCCGTCCGCGGGCGTAGCTCAATGGCAGAGCCTCTGCCTTCCAAGCAGAAAGTGCGGGTTCGATTCCCGTCGCCCGCTCCAATCCCGTGCCACTTCCCCCTTGCCATCCCGCGCGACTATCGTGTACATGTAAATGAACATCGTTATCAATTTCGAGAGGGTGCGCGGGTGGTTCGGCTGGGCGCGGTTGCGGTGCTGATCGCCGGGCTGACGGCGGCGGGTTGCGGCACGCCCTCCGGCGGGCCGCCGGGCGTCGTGTCCGTGGTGGCGTCGACGAACGTGTGGGCGGACGTCGTCGAGCAAATAGCGGGCCGGCTCGCCGGCCACAAGGTGCAGGCGACGTCGATCATCACCGACCCCGCTGCGGACCCGCACTCGTACGAGGCCAATTCGCGCAACAAGCTCGCGATCTACCGCGCCGATCTGATCGTCGAGAACGGCGGCGGTTACGACGACTACGTCGACACGCTGCGCGACTCGTCGGGCTCCGACGCGCCGGTGATCAACGCCGTGGACGTCGGCGCGACCGGGTCGGACAACGAGCACGTCTGGTTCGACTTCCCGACCGTGGAGAAGGTTGCGCGGCGCGTCGAGGCGTTCCTGATTGCCCACGACAATGCCCACGACAATGCCCACGCGCGGACGTTCCGCTCCAACACAACCGCCTTCGTCGACGAGTTGCATCACCTGGAAGCCGACGAGGCGCTGATCAAGAAGGACCTGGGCGGCGACGGTGTCGCGATCACCGAGCCGGTTGCGCTGTACATGCTGACCGCGTGCGGCTTGGTGAACCGCACCCCGACCGAGTTCAGCGAGGCGGTCGAGGAGGGGACCGGCCTCTCGCCGCACGTCCTGTCCGACACGCTGTCGTTGTTCGACGACCGCCGAGTCGGGCTGCTCGTCTACAACCGGCAGACCAAGGGAGTGGAGACCAGCCAATTGCGAAGCAAGGCGGCGGAAGACAACATCCCGGAGGTCGGATTCTCCGAGACGCTCCCACCCGGCAAGACCTACGTCAGCTGGATGCGCGCGAACCTGGCAGCCCTCGTCGCAGCCGAGGGCATCTCACAGAAACTAAAATGAAAACGTGTCTCATTCCGTACTACGGCTGACCGAGGCGACGCTCGCCTACGGGACGCGCACGCTCTGGTCGGGCCTGGACCTCGAGGTCGGCGCGGGTGAGTTCGTCGCCGTCCTCGGTGCCAACGGGTCGGGCAAGACGAGCCTGCTCCGCGCGATCCTCGGCCTGCAGCCGTTGCGCGCCGGACATGTCGCGGTCAACGGCCGGCCGGTGCGGCGCGGTAACGACGAGATCGGCTACGTGCCCCAGCAGGGCCGGGTCGACGTGCAGACCACGCTGCGGGCGCGGGACGTCGTCGCACTCGGGCTGGAGGGTCATCGGTGGGGGATCGGGCTGCCGTCAGTGGCCCGGCGTCGCAAGGTTGCCGCCGCGTTGACTGCGGTCGGCGCCGCGGACTACGCGAACATGCCGCTCGGACTGCTCTCCGGCGGCGAGCAACAGCGGGTGCGCATCGCACAGGCACTGGTGTCGGATCCGTCGCTGCTGCTCTGCGACGAGCCGCTGCTCTCGCTCGACCTGACCAGCCAGCGCGTGGTCACGGCGCTCGTCGACCGGCGCCGCCGTGAGCACGAGACCGCGGTCCTGTTCGTGACCCACGAGATCAACCCGGTGCTGCCCTTCGTCGACCGCGTCCTCTATCTCGGCCGCGACCGATTCCGGATGGGCACGGTCGAAGAGGTGATGAACTCGGCGACGCTGAGCGAGCTCCACGACGCGCCGATCGAGGTGGTCCGAGTCGGCGGCCGCATCCTCGTCGCCGGCATCCCGGACACGCCGGAACTCGCGCACCACGACCACCACGAGGTCGCAGTCAGATGAGCGTCGACGCAGTCGACGCCGCTTTTGGGCGGCGGGTGGGGAGGCGGACGTGAGCGTCTGGCAGGAGATCTTCGACTTCAGCGACTACGGCGCGCTGCTCACCCTCGAGCACAACACGATCGTGGCCGGCGCCGTCCTCGGCATCGTCGGCGGGCTGATCAGCGCGTTCGTCATGATGCGCGATCTTCCGTTCGCCGTGCACGGCATCAGCGAACTGTCCTTCGCCGGCGCGTCGGGGTTCTTGCTGGCCGGCGCCAGCGTCGTGGCCGGCGCGCTCACCGGCTCCATCGTCGCGGCCGTGCTCATCGGCGCGCTGGGGACACGGGCGCGCGATCGCAATTCGATCATCGGCGTGCTGATGCCGTTCGGGCTCGGCCTCGGGGTGTTGTTCCTGTCGCTCTACCACGGCCGGGCGGCTAACAAGTTCGGGCTGCTCACGGGCCAGATTGCGGCCGTCGACACCCCACGGCTGACCGTGTTGATCATCACGGCCGGCGCCGTGGTCCTCGGGCTGCTGGCCGTGTGGCGGCCGCTGATGTTCGCGAGTATCGATCCGGAGCTGGCCGCTGCCCGTGGCGTGCCGGTGCGGCTGCTCTCGCCGCTGTTCATGCTGCTGCTCGGACTCACCGTCGCGATGTCCGTGCAGATCGTCGGCGCCCTGCTCGTGCTCAGCATCGTGTGCACGCCGGCCGCCGCCGCGATGCGCGTGACGGCATCACCGACGCTCATCCCGCTGCTGAGCGTCGCGTTCGCGGTCACCGCGACCGTGGGCGGCACCCTGCTCGAGCTCGGGAGCTACAGCGTGCCGATCAGCCCGTACGTCACGACCGTCTCGTTCGCGATCTACGTCGGCTGCCGGGTCGTCGGCGCGCTGCGCAGCCGGCGTGGCTGGGCGGTGCGTGGCGTGCCCGTCCCGACGCCTGCATAACGGCCCACTCGAGGTAGGAGAGCTACCACGTCTGCGTCACCTTGCTGAGCCCACGCGGCCGATCCGGATCGCCGCCGCGGGCGAGCGCGAGGCGCCAGGCGAGCTGCTGGAGCGGGATGATCTCCAGGATCGGCGCCAGGGTTTCGTCGACGCCGTCCATGGCGACGGGCAGGCCGTCCGAAGCTCCCACGTGGAGCACATCGACCCCGTCGGCAGCGAGCCGATCGAGCACCGGCGCCATCGCCCGCGCACCACGCCCGGGGGTCGTGACCGCGATGACGGGCACGTCCGGGCCGAGCATGGCCATCGGCCCGTGCAGCAGGTCGGCGCCGGAGAACGCCTGCGCGGCGACGTAGGACGTCTCCATGAGCTTGAGCGCGCCCTCGCGCGCAGTGGGGTACGAGAAGCCGCGCGCGGTGGTCACGAGCCGCTCCACCGGGACGAAGCGGGCCGCCGCCTCGTGGGCGACGGCGGCCTCGGCCAGCGTGCGGGCCGCGGCGTCCGGCACCGCTGCCGCGTCGCCGCCGACGAGCAGCAGGTACAACGCGAGCAACTGCGCGGTGTAGGTCTTGGTCGCGGCGACCGCCTGCTCGGCTCCGGCGTGCACGTCGACGTGATGTGCGGCCGCCCCGGCGAGCGCGGATGCCGGATTGTTGGTGACTGCAATCGTCAGGGCGCCGCAATGCCGGGCGACCTCCACCGACTCCACGAGATCGGGCGACTCACCGGACTGGCTCACGGCGACGAACAGGACGCCGCGCATGTCCGGTCGGCTGTCGTAGACCGTGAACGTCGACGGAGAGGTCAGGCCGGCCGGCAGGTTGAGGCGCACTTCGGCGAGGTACTTGCCGTACAGCGCCGCGTGGTCGCTCGTGCCGCGCGCCGCGAGCAGGACGAAGCGCGGCCGATGACGCTTGATGATCTCGCGCGCGTCGGCCGCCGCGCCGCTGCCGTCACGCAGCAGGCGAGCGAGTGCCTCAGGCTGCTCGGCAATCTCCGCGGCCATCAGCGAACCGGGCATGCTGCTCCCTCGATGAGCACTTTGACGAGCAGAGCCCAATGGTATAGACAACTTCTTCGCATCGTAAGGGAGCTACGTGTCTCACGTGATCGCGCTCGACGTCGGCGGCACCTCGATCAGGGCCGCCCGGGTCGACGCCGGGCACGTGGTCGTAAAGAGCCGCACGGTTCCGACGCCGGTGGCGGACGGCCCGGACACCATCGTGGCCGCGATCGTCGCATTGGTGCGGGAAATGGCCGGGCCCGACGTCGTCGCCGCGGGCGCGGTCGTCCCAGGGGTCGTCGATGCCGCGAGCGGGGTGGCCCGCTACGCCGCGAACCTCGGCTGGCACGACGTCCCGGTGCGCGACCTGCTTGCCGCCGAGTTGGGCGGCGTGCCGGTCGTCGTCGGGCACGACGTGGCCGCGGCGGGGTTGGCCGAGCAGCAGTTCGGCGGTGCCCGCGGGGTGCCCGACTGCCTGATCGTGGTGATCGGCACCGGCATCGCCGGCGTGATCGTGACCGCCGGCGAGCCGCTGCGTGGCGCCACAGAGCTGGCCGGCGAGGTAGGGCATCTGCCCGTCTACCCGGACGGTGAGACGTGTGCGTGCGGCCAGCGCGGCTGCCCGGAGGTGTACGCCTCGGCGGCTGGGATCGCGCGCCGCTACCGCACCCGAACCGGAGTGCTCCGCCCGACGCATGAGATCGCGACCCGGCTCGGCACCGATCCCGACGCCGCGCAGGTGTGGGCCGACGCCGCCGAGGTGCTCGGCCTGGCGTTGGCGACTTGCACGCTGCTGCTCGATCCGTCCCTCATCGTGCTGAGCGGTGGCCTGGCCGGTGCCGGATCGGCGCTGCGCGATCCGGTGACCGCGGCGCTGCACAACCGGCTCGTCTGGCGCCCCGTCCCGCATGTCGAGATCTCACCGATCGGCGGCAGCGCGGGCCTGCGCGGCGCCGCCCTTCTGGCGTGGCAGGCGGTCGGCGCCGGATAAGCTGTCTGCGCCGGGGTGTGGCGCAGTTTGGTAGCGCACTCGCTTTGGGAGCGAGGGGCCGTGGGTTCAAATCCCGCCACCCCGACCCGGAAACACTGGGGTTCCGGGCCTTCCCGCCCGGGCCTCAGTTCGGAAATCAGGCCGAGATCTCACAAGATCTCACGGTTTCCGGCGATCGCGGAAGGCCGACCGGTCCGGAAGGGATTGCATGCCCGGTTGCTGATACGCGTGTTCGGTCTCATCGAACTCCGGGTATGTCTGATCTACCTATATCGCGATGACTGTCGAAGATCGCTTGGCGGGCGCCACCGGGCGGGGGGTAGGCCGATCGTGGGCGTGGCCGATGAGAACCGCGAGCCGAGCCAGCCCCCAGCGCGCGATGAGGAGCCGCGCCGGTGGCGAGAATGGAATCTGAGACACCACGAGGGGCGACCCGCCCGATAGCGGCTCTGCCGCGTCGGACGATCGCCCCGCCGCGCGTCCCACCACCCGCACCCATCGCCACCGAACCGGCGAGCACTCAATGCCGGTGACACAACAGGGATACTTGCAGCCCGAGCGGAAACAGCCACATGATCCGCGGGGTCACACGGCCCACGCCCCTGATCGAAACGGACACAGACACACCGATGTCGGCGCGGCCCAGATGGTTGATCAACGAAGCAGGTCAGCGCGCCGACGCGCGTGTCATCGGCATTACGTTGCAGGTTGATCCTGCTCGAGAACACTCCATCTGCGCGGGCCTCGCGTCGAGTGGCGGCGCGCCGCACGACGGCTCGGAC
>DASQSE010000006.1:0-26505 GCA_035642535.1 Jatrophihabitans sp.
GCTGCGCCTGGGCTCGGCCGTCACCTGCCCCAACGCACTGAGCGGAACCGGGTCGGGCCACCTGTACTGGGCCAACGACCCGGTCCCCAACGCACCCTCCGACACGATCAACAAGGCACCGCTCGGCTCCTCGTCGGCACAGACCATCGTCCAACTCCAGGACGGCCCGTGGGGCGTCACGGCCAGCGCCAGCCACCTCTACTGGGCCAACGCCGACGGCGGCACCATCGTCGAGGCCGACCTCGACGGCGCCAACCCGCACGTGCTCGTCACCGGCCAGAAGGAGCCGACCGGCATCGCGGTCAACGGCAGCCACATCTACTGGGTCAGCACCGGGCAGGGCATCATCTGGAAAGCCAACCTCGACGGCACCGGCACACGAGTCATCATCGTCGGCCAGAAGAACGCCAACGGCATCGCCATCGGACCCTAGTGTCGAGACGGACATCAATGCCGAGAATTCGGTTGTATGGCTGGGGATTCTGCCTCCGCCATGACCCCACGGTGGGACCAACACCTCCTCTCGCGACGCGGAACCGCCGGGCCGAGCATGGCTCGACCCGGCGGCTCCGGTAGGAGTTTCGGCTAGCTCGTCCCGGCGTGGCTGGCACCAGCCATCCGAGCGGCCTTCTGCTGCTCGGCGGCGGTCCGCGCCGCGACGGCCTGCTGCGGGGTGCGGGTCAGGATGGTCGTGTCGAACGACATCTTGAACACCATCGTGGCGAACGCCTTCGTCTCGAAGGTGAGCACCTTCGGGTCGTTGTTGCTCAGGTTGTCACACCACCGGAACGGCCGGTCGACACAGCCGCCGTCGGTGGTGCCGAGGTTGCCCTCGAAGTTGCCGGTCTGCCCGCCGAACAGGTCGAGTTGCTGCTGCGTCTTGCAGCAGTCCTGCCCGGTGAGGATGCCGCTGGCCGGCACGCCGACCATGTTGAACCAGAACGCGTCCGTTCCCTGCGGCGAGAAGAACTCGTGGTTGAGCCCGATCGAGTCGTAGTACTTGACCGCCTCGTCGCGAGCGAACTTGGACGGCTCGTACACGTTGGGCGGGAACACCGGGATGGGCCCGCCGAAGAGGTTCTTCGCCGCCGGGTCGAGCACACCGATGGTGTAGTTCGGCGTCGCGGTCACGTCCGCGTCGAGGTCGTAACCGATCTGGGCGAGCTCGGTGGGCGAGAGGTTGTGGGTGTAGTAGTTCGAGCCCAGTAGGCCGAGCTCCTCGCCGCCGAAGAGGATATAGCGCAGCCGGTTCTTGGTGTGCACCTTGGCCAGCTTCTGCGCGATGTCCATGAGGGTTACCGAGCCGGACGCGTTGTCGAGCATGCCCGCGCCGAAGATCGCGTCGTAGTGCGCGTCGACAACCACGGTGTGCTTCGGGTCGCCGAACGGCGAGTCGGCGATCACGTTGTAGTCGTCGCGGTTCGGGTCGGACTCACCCTTGAAGTCCAGGGTCACCTTGGGGTGCTCGCCGGCATTGGCCGCGTCGTAGAGGTGCTGGCCCTCTGCGAACGGCACGAAGCCGACCGGGATGTTCGGCACGACAGAATTGCCGGCGTTGTCGATCATCCCGCCGCCACCGGCGAGCCCGGTACGGCCGGGCTGGCCCTCGTTGAAGATAAGCACGCCGGACGCGCCGGCCGCAACAGCGTTCTTCGCCTTCTCGCCGAAGTTGCACGTGCCGCGCTGGATCAGCGCGATGTTGCCGGACGTGAAGTTGGCGAAGTCGTCCGAGGTGCACCCGCTCGCCGAGCTGGGATTGGGTGACGGGGGCAGGATGATCCCGCCGACCGGCTGCACCTCCGCGGTGACCGTGCCGACGCTGTTGAAGGCGTTGAGGTCGGTACCGAGGGTGAATGTGGTGGGCGTCGGTGAAACTTCGCTGCCGCTCGGCAAGCCGAAGAAGGCAAAGTAGGGGAACTGGTACGTCTGCACCGTGACGTGGTAACCGGCCTTCTTGAACAGCGCGACCGCGAGGTCGACCGCCGCCTTGTAGCCCGGCTCGCCGGAGTTGCGCGAGGCGTGCCCGCCCGCGTCCGGGTGGGCGTCGGCGATCGCCTGCTGCTGCTTCATCATGTTCCACAAGTCGTCGGTGCGGATGCACTCGAGGAGCTTGGCGGCGGAGTCGTTGGTGCGGCTGTTGCATGCCTTGATGGTGATCGTGTCCGCGCTACTGGACGCGATCGGCCCCACGGCGGCGGTGAGCGCCACCGCCCCCGCGCATAGCGGTACGAGCCACAGGCGCCGCCGCAGATTTCTTCGCATCAGACCGTTCCCTTCGCAGAGGTGACAAGAAACCGCGGGAATGCCCGTGGCGTTACCGCATGAATTGGCACTCGAGGAGAAGGCACTGCTTGCTGGCTCCTGCCTGCACGCATACAGAGAGGAGTTCGGCGACGACCGATCGGTGCGTACCTGGACCGATCACCGGCAGCCAAACTCGTCCACGTGTCGGTCGCTTTCGTAGGGGCACATATGACGCTCGTCACGGCAGGCGTCTCAGCAAATGAGACTATATGGGCATAATTGCTCAAGCAGCAAGCATGTCGGAATTTCCCTGCGCCGGATCCCTGGGCCGTGGTCTGAGTGTGGTGGGTCGACGAAACATAGCTGTGTCCGAACTCGACTTCCAGCCCAACAGCGACCGCTGTCTCGTGTTTGCCGATCCAGCAGATCATCCCTTCTGTTTGACAACACTTGGTGAAATCGGCTGACGGGACGACCGCAGCGGTTTCGGTCCACGTCCTCGGTGCGCTTCTCACTCGGCGCAGATGAGCGATTGCGCTGGGTCCGGGTGGCGTGCTCGCCTAGGGTGGCGACTCGTGGCCGCGGTTCGAGTGATCGAGGGCGAGCGGTCGTTGCCGCCCGGTTTCGATCACCCGCATGCTTCGGAGCTTGGTCGGCGCGTTTCCGAGCGGGGCTTGATCCTGCGTACCGAGGTCGGTTCGGGCGTCCATGGAACGGCGGTGGCCGGTCAAGACGATCGCGACGAGATGGGCATCTGTTTGGAGCCGCCGCAATTTGTGACCGGGCTGGCCAGGGTGCCTGCCGGTGTCACGGCCGATCATGCGTTCGTCGCGTTCGAACAGTACGAACGCCACACGGCCTGGGACCAGCCCGGTGGTGTGCTCAACCGCTCGGGCGCCGGCGACCTGGACATCGTCGTCTACTCCGCGCGCAAGTGCACATGTCGACGGTTGATCTCGGGCCTGGCTCGGCGCTGAGCTTCCTTCGTCCGGCAACGATGAGCGGCCGCTACGCCGGCTTTCGACGGCGCTGTCGCGCAACGATGAACAGCACGCCCGCGCCAAACGAGATGAACGTATACGTGGCCAAGACGATGTCGATCCAGATCAGGTCGAAGGCGGCAGCGACGAGGCCGGCGACGACGCCAAAGTAGATCCATATGCTGTCGTAGACGAGGTGCCTACGCTTCCAATGCGACCGTGAGCCGCCTTGGCGCCGTCAGGTCGAAAGTAATAGGCGGCGAGCGCCTCGATGGCCGCGGTGCCTGCCGATCCGATGAGCAACCCCCCATGCCAGCAACGGCCAACGCCAGTGCGTTGGCTGTGTCACGACGAGCACGATGACGGTGAAGAGCACGCAGGCGCTGCTCGCCAGAAGCTGCCAGCGCTTGTCCCACAGAACATCGAGGTCTGCTTCGGTCGCACCCGACGTCGCGTCGTCCTCGCTGCGAACTCTGTTCGCTCTTCGAGAGCGAACCCGCGCTCGGGCATCCCGAACTGAGATCACGACCCTCCAAGTGATCGCTGCGAAGGCGAGTACCACGCGGAGGATGCCCACCGGCATGGATGCCCGCATCGTCGCCGCCCCCGGCTCCGACGAGCATCGCCCCAGCGAACGAAAGGATCGCCGGATGCCGGTGTACCAAGTTCACGAGAGCGTTCCTACCCGCAAGTCGCCATCGAGCACGTTGCTGAGTTGGCGGACGATCGACCGGCTCCGCAGATTCGTGCGCGACGGCGGCGCGACCGGGTGTTTGTTGTAGCGCTACCGACCGACCAGCCGATTGAGCCACCCCTGTCCCGCAACCAGGGATCCGGCAGGTAAGCGCCCGCGCAAGCCACGGTCTGCGGTGACGACGAGCGGGACGTTGCCCTCGGCGAGAATGCGCCGGGCGTGAGAGACCACCTCGGTGTCGCCATCCTGCGCCGCCGCAACCACCGCGACGCTCTCGGGCGCTGCGGCCGATCGCGCGGCGCCCTCGATAACGGCGACGACGGCCGACAGCCGCACGGCATCATCGCCGCCGGGCCGCAGCGCGCTCGTCCCGCGCAGATCGGCCAGCGACGCCAGCAACCTGGACGCGGCCCCGGGCCTGTCGCGCCACCACCCATCGGGCCGCGAGCCGACGACGTTCGCCACATCGACCAGCAACACGACCTCTTCGGCCTCGTTCTGGTTCACAGGCCGAGTAAACCGTGTTCTTCGCGCAGATGTTGCATGTCCGCGGCGCGACTGCTCCGGGACTACCTCCCGGTCGACGTCGACCGACAAGCGTGAGCACGGCTCACGCCCGTCCGGTTATCGCCGGCGCTGCACACTTCAGCGGTGTGACCGTCCAACGGATCGCAACATGTCAGCGGCGCGATCAAGCTGATCGAACGCCTTCCTATCGGCGTGCCATTTCGACGGGAAGCCTCCGACGCTGCTCAGAGTTGTCAGCAACGCTGCCGTCGTCGCGAAGATGGTTGCCAGGTTGGTGGCGGGTTTGTCGCTGGGTCCTTGGGCAGTGCATGATCACAGACCGACCAACCACAAGAGGTAACCGAGGACGAGCGCCACGATCGCGACGACTGAGGCAACGTCCAGCGTCCGATCCGCGCGGGTCCTCGGCCGGCGCGACCGCGTGGCGAGACCACACGCCAGGACCACGACGAAAAGGATCCCGGCGGCGATCATCACCGCCTTCCCGACCCCAGAGCGTGTGGTGACTTCCACGTCGCCGCCCTGCACCGAACTCTGGCAAGCCGTAAGCGTCGAGCTAAGGAGGACAACCAGCGACAGGACGTAGCCACGCTCGCGACGACGCGGACCTCGCATCGGACGGCCACCCCAGTTCGTGCGTGCACCCGCCAGACGATCGAGCGCTCGGCTTCGTCGCGACCTATGGCGCGCCGATGCCTCCTGACTCCCGTGATCGGCGCACGCGGCAGCGGTGGGAGAGCCGCTCAGTACAGCGGTGAGCGGCCGGTGATGCCCGCACCGCATCGTGCGTCGATCAGCTGGTCGTGGTGCCGAACTGCCCACCGGCGTGCTGCGTACCGTGACGCAGGCCCGAGCTGTACTCCACCTCGATTCCACGGATCCGCACCTTCCCGGCATGCCTCGCGGTTACGGCGACGATGATGTCCTCGTCTCCCTTCTTGAAGCCGAGCGCGATGTCGCCGGAGTGGAACGGCGTCAGGCGTGAGCAGACGCTGTCGGTTTCTGCCCGCAGCTGACCATCTGGTCCAGGCCCCCCGAGGCGCAGCACGCAGCGCAGCATGCGGATTTCGGCACCGGCAGTGTTCACCCTGACCATCGGTCGTACCGCGCTGATGTGCAGCGACAGTTCACCGGAGTCAGGATCGCGTGGGTGGCTTATCGCGCGGGCGGCGATGACGTTGCTGCCGAAGTACTCGGTTTCGCCGATGGGAAGCGGTCCGCTTGCCCCATAGGTCGGGTACTCGACGAGCACATGCAAGCTGGAGCGCCAGTGCACGAACCAGACCGCGGTCGGGACACCGGCCGCAATGAAGACGACGGCACACGCCGCGACAATCCACGGCCAGCGGCGGCGCCGGGCCGCGTCGGGCGGAGCCACCACCGTGTCAGTCACCGGCCCAGAATAAGGAACACGAAGCAGCTTGATGATCGGTCGAAGGTCCCGAGTGGATCTCCGGCGATCGTGGGTTGAGGTATCGGCAGGTGGTACGAGGACCGGTGCAGGCGTCAGCCCACAGGGCCGGAAGGCCAGGTCCGAAAGGCGCCAGCACCTCTGCACGGTCTTCGGCATGGTGATTGAGATGGTGCAGGAGTATGGAACCGTCGATGCCGACACACGGGCCAGACTGAGCGGGCTCGAGTTCGTCCAGGGCTTGACTGACGGATCGCTGCCGCTCAACCCCCTCGCTCAGCTGCTCGGCTATCAGATAGCCGGGGCCGAAAAGGGCCGCGTCGTGGTGGGCGCGGTACCCGAGAACGCCCATCTCAACCCGGCCGGCACCGTGCACGGCGGGCTGGCCGCCACGATGCTCGATAGCTGCATGGGGTTGGCGATCGAGTCCACGCTCGCGGCCGGTGTCCTGTCCACCACGCTGGAGTTCAAGATCTCCTTTGTACGGGCGATCACCCCGCAGACCGGCCCCATCACCGCCGAAGGTGTCGTGCTGAACTGTGGGCGCCGGATCGGCACCGCTGAAGGGCGCGTCCTCGACCAGGACGGCCGCCTGCTGGTACACGGCACCACCACCTGCCTCATCTCCAGCAGCTGATCGCCCGATCAGCCGCGTGCAGACGCGTCGCCTCGCGCGTTCGGCTATGGCGAACGTCGCTTGGTCGTGGTGACGCGGCGCGGCACCGTTGGGGCGACAGCGTCCATCGGAGGGCAGTCTCGTGCGCATCATCATGGTTGGCGGTGCCGGAACCATCGGCAGGGCCGTCGTCGAGCTCCTCTCGGCTCGACATGACGTGGTCGTGGCCGGAAGGCAGTCCGGCGACGTCCAGGTGGACATCAGCTCGCGCGATTCCGTGCGGTCCATGTACCACCGGATCGGGCGCTTCGACGCGCTCGCATGCGCGGCCGGCGAGGCGCACTTCGGCCCGTTCGAGACCGTGACCGAGGAAGAGCTCGCGCTTGGCGTTCACAGCAAGCTCCTCGGGCAGATGCGCCTCGTCCTCCTCGGCAGATCGCTGATCTCGGAGGGAGGCTCATTCACACTCATCTCCGGCTACATCTTCGACGATCCGATCCCGGACGCGACCAGCTTCGCCGTCGCAAACGGCGGCGTCGAAGGCTTCGTGCGTGCTGCCGCCCTCGGCCTCGAGCGGCGCGTGCGGATCAACGCCGTCAGCCCGGGGCTGGCGCAGGACAGCTACGAGCAGTTCGGAGCGTTCAATCCCGGTCGCGCCCCCGTTTCGATGCAGGAGATCGCGTCCGCCTTTCAGCGAAGCGTCGAGGGATGGCGCACCGGAGAGATCATCCGGGCGTGGTGACCGGGCGAGAGCCTGGACCGCGGCCCACGGTCGTCCTCGCGAGGCGTAGGTAGTCTTCTTTTATGCCCGCGAGTGTCCGCAAGGCGGCCTTGGTGCTCGATCTCTTCTCGGTCGAGCGGCCGGATTGGGGGCCGACCGAGGTGGCAGATGAGCTGGGGATCGCGAAGTCAAGTGCGCACGCGTTGCTGGACGAGCTGGCGCGTGCCGGGCTGACGGACCGGTTGCCGTGCGGTCGCCACCGGCTCGGCTGGCGGCTGGTGGCGCTGGCACAGGCGAAACTGATCACGAGCGGGTACCGCGAGGCAATCACGCCAACGGCGCGCCGGCTGGCGAGCCACTTCGGTGAGACGGTCCACATCGCGGCATGGGAGCGCGGCCGCGTGCTCTACGTCGCCAGTCAACGCCCGCCCGGTGGTGTGGCCGCACCGGCGGAGCCTGTTGCCGCGCACCTGACGCCGCCGGGCACGGTGCTGCTCGCGGAGCGAGCCGGCGCCGGCAGCGGGCTCGAACCCGGCGAGCTCGAACGCACGCGCGGACGCGGGTACGCGGTCGGAGCTCAGCGCGCCCTCGAAGGGGTGGATTGCGCCGCCGCTCCGGTGCGCGCGAGCGACGGGCCGGCGACCGCTGCCCTCGCGCTGTGCGCCCCGCATAGCCGGTTCCAGGCCCGGCGCGACGAGTACACGCGCGCGATCGCTGGCGCCGGCGAGCGGATCTCTCGGTCCGTTCGGCGGTAGCGAACGGGCATGGTCGTGGCCGCCGTCGCGACGTACCGGGGCGTGCGGCTCACGGCCGACAGCAACGCCGCTGAGGCTTCCCATTGACGGTGGACGCCAAACAGCCACGTGTCATCGGTCGCGCCCATCGAGCTGGTTGACCCCCGCGCGCACGTCGCTGTAGCTCTCGAACCCGCAGTTCGCCACAAGATTGCCAACCACGTCCGAACAGGAGCTATAGGTAGGCACCGCAGGGTCAGCGGCCACAGGCGTGGCGACCACGACCGTACTCGCGAGCAGCGCCGCCGCCATCCCAGACAATGTTCTTCCTCGAACAACCCACGCATGCTGCAACCCCTCCCGTCGAGCGCAACACCCCCGCCGCGCCATCCGCGCATTTGATCATGGAGCGGCGCTCGCCGCCACCCGGCGATCACGGACCGGGCTCGGCCACTGCGCGCACATCGGCTAAAGCGCGATCAGGGCCGCCGTAGCACCGTTACTGCGAAGTCGGCATCCTCGCGCCAGGGCCGCATATCCCAGGTAGCGAAGCGGTGCTCCACGCGCAGCCCGGCCGCGAGGCAGTGTTCGTCGAACTCGGCGAGCTGATACGTGTCGTCGAGGCGGAACCCGGTCACCACGATGCCGTCGGGACGCACGTGGCGCGCGATCCCGGCGAGCACGTCCGCCTCCGAGTCCGGCGCAACGAAGACGAGCACGTTGCCTGCGACCACCGCCGCATCGAAGGCTGGGCCGTCGAGGTGAAGGTCGGCGAGGTCGGCGACCTGCCACGTCGGGCCCGGGTAGTCGGCGCCCGCGGCCTCGATGAGTTCCGGGTCGATGTCGACGCCGACCACGGTGTGCCCGCGTCGAAACAGCTCCCCGCCCACACGGCCCGGGCCGCAACCGGCGTCGAGGATGCGCGACCGGGGCCGGACCAGGGCATCGACCAGGCGCGCCTCGCCCGCGAGGTCGGATCCCTCGGCGGCCATGCGCCGGAACCGTTCGATGTACCACTGCGCGTGGCCTTCACCAAACGCGGTGAACCATCGCGGACGAGCCATGTTGCCCATCCTGCCGGAACGGAATCGCCGAACAACGGGAAGCCGGCCGGCCCGCTCGGCCGCCGCTCGACCGATCCCGCATTGCCGAACCAGACGGCATGCCGCCGATCGGGCAGTCAGCCAACCCCGTCGGGGCACCCATCGCTAGCCCGCCCGGAATGCACCCGCGCCGCACGAGCACGGACATCGGCTACGGCGCCCAGGTCGGCGGCGTAGTCGTACGAATGGAAGCCGCGCTCGGACCGTCCTGACAACCCCCGCGGGAAGGCGTTCACAGGTTGAAGAGATCGATCCATTCGCCACTGCGGGCGATGTATCCAAAGCGCAGGTGCATTGCCCGAACCACCGTGGTGACGTGACCTGGCCCCGTACACCACGGCCACCTTGATCGGTTCCTCCGAGTGCTTCTCGTGGATCTTGGCAAGTGCGTCGATCAGGAGTTGGTCGCGACGATCCAGAATCAAGGCCTGGGTTTCGGCGAAGTTCTCATCCAGCGCGTCGCTCTCCGCTTGCTGCTTCGGCGTAGGAAGGTCGTCCGTCGCGAGGCGTTGCGCCAAGACCCTTCGGCTGCCGAAGAAGAGCATCCAGACCACGAACAACGGCACCAGCAAGCTGGTCAGGAAACGCTGGCGAAGCGGAACATCGTGCCAGTCGCGATCCATCTGCGCGCCCGTCATGTCAGGCTGCGGGACTTCGGCCCCGAGTGCGTCGTAGTCGAGCTTCTGCACGACCATGCCGAGGCTCTTCTTGTGCTTGAGCAGTCGGTAGCTTCGCGACAGGGCTCGCGCGGTCGTCGATGTCCCTTGGATACCCTCGGCCACCACGACCTGACAGTCGGCAAGCCGCTTCTGTACCGCGGCGTAGAACTTGGCATCCGCCAAATGGATCATCGGGAACACGACGAAGCGCATCGGAGACGCCTTGCGCGCGAGAGTCAGGACGGCCGTCCTGGCCCCCAAGTCCGTGACCTCGATGATCTGCACGCTTCCGCCCCGCCAGACGTCGTCCGATCCAGATTGTCGCGCAGCCTATCGGGCAGAATCGACGTCTCGGACACCGAATCTGACCGTGCCGCCGACGATGTTGCAGACTGGGCGGCCCAGCACCAGATCCGCAACAAGATCGTCAGCAGGCAGTGACCAGTGGCGCGTCCAGGGGACCCCGCCTACCGCAGGCGGCGGATTCGGCATCGGAAGCAGCAGCGGGGTGATGGTTTGACGAACCGGCCGCAGGCGATCGGCGATCGTGGGCGATGCCGTCCGGGCACGGCAGCTATCGCTGTCTCGAGCTGGAGCTGCTGGATCCGGCCGATGAGGTCGAACTCATGCTGCTGCTCGAGGCACGGCACGCGGAGTCGGCGGGGGCGTTGGATCCCGCGCAAGAGATGACCGTGGACGGTGAGCCGTTCAACCCACGGCTGCACCTGGCGATGCATCAGATCGTCGCGAACCAACTGCTCGCCGACGACCCGCCGGTGATCTGGCAAACCGTGTAAGACCTCGCAGGCATCGGCTACGACTGGCACAACATCACGCCGCTTCGCCACGTTGCGTAGCCGATCATGATGGCGTGGACCGCTCTGGCACTCAGTCACTAGCGAGCGGCGCGGGCTGCGGCCGCTGAGATCCGTGCGCACCCCACCTGGTGCATAACGCGGGATGATGGCTCTCGTGACTGCAGATCGGGCCGAGCATTGGAACACGGCCTATCAGCAAGGTGAGACGACGCACAGCTGGTTCCAGGACGAACCGACGCACTCGCTACGCATGATCGACGCCGCTGGGGTCCGCGTCGAGGACAGCGTCATCGACGTCGGTGGTGGCGCGTCCCGGCTCGTCGACGCGCTGCGAGAACGCGGTTGCGCGGACGTCACCGTGCTCGACGTCTCGGCCACCCCCCTGCAAACCGCGCAGCATCGGCTCGGCACCGCAGCGGATCACGTCACCTGGATCTGCCACGACCTACTGACCTGGGCACCCGAACGGCGCTACATGGTGTGGCATGACCGCGCCGTGTTCCACTTCCTCACCGATCCCGCGGATCGCGCTCGGTACCTACACACCCTCACTGCCGCAACCGCTCCCGGATCGATCGCCGTCGTTGGCTGCTTCGACCTGGACGGACCCGAACAATGCTCCGGCCTCTCGGTCGCCCGCCACTCCGCGGCCGGCATTGCCGAACGATTCGGGAGCGATTGGCTGCTCGTCTACCGAGACCGCGAGGAACACATCACCCCAAGCGGCGGCGTCCAACCATTCACCTGGGCTGTCCTACGCCGTCAGCGATAGATCACCTACCCGCGGCCGAGCTCGAACACCGCCGGCTGCCCGTCATCATTCGCTAGCAGTGGTGTTTCCCGAAGTGCTCGGTCAACCAGACTTTGCCATGGAACTTGTCGATCCAGACGTCGATGCCGACGTGCCGGTAGTTCTTGGACAAGATGTTGCGCCGATGCCCGTCGTCCGGCGGCTTCTCCCGGTACATCCGTTTCTCGAGGTGGAGCACCCCATCGCTACTGATGTCGTTGTTCGAGCCGATGTTCTCGCCGAGGTAGCACCACGGCTTGTACCCCCAGTAGACGATGCGAGTGGCCAGATCGGCCTCGCCCGGCAGCTGGTGACTCAGTTCGTTCGCCTTCGCCATCCGGTAGTCGTGACGTCGACTGGACCGGTGCAGCGTGTACCGCCCGTTGAGCGGACGCAGCCCGTGCCGGCTCCGCTCCTTGTTGATGAGGGTGTACACCGCGTGTGCCCAGCGGTGTTCTTTGAGTCGCTGGTGGTGCCAGGGGATGGTGGCTGAGGCCGACTGCGCGGGCGCCAGCACAGCGGTGGTGATCAGGATGCTGACGAGGACGGGTAGGCGACGGCAGATGCGCAGTGGCCGCATGGCTCGGCCGCCGGCCCCCGGCCGCCCGCGCAGGTCCGCTGCGATCACGTTTGTCCGCGCCACGTCGATCACCTCACAACGGGCCGATCAGCTCAAAAGGAACCAACGAACCCGTCCCGCAAAGGCTGCGCACTGCGTCAGCCAGGTATCACGTGTATGCGCGCGCATCTCCTGACGGTGAAAGTTCGCGCACGCGAATCGGGGGGTTGTTGTTATGGCTGAGTCAGCCAACCGCGGTGGTGCGGGAACGTCGCGCCGTCGGATTCTGCAAGCCGGAGCGGCGGGTATGGGCGCGCTGGCGCTGGGGGGCGCCGTCGAGCCCGAGCGCGCAGTGGCCGCCCCGAGCGGCTGCCCGATGGGTGGCGTCGGGTCGCGGACACCGGCAGCGACGTTCGGGCGGATCTTCGACGGGCTGCCCCCGTTCGGCGCCAACACCGCGCAAATGCGGTACGCGCTGCTCGAGCTCGGGGCGCCGGGCGGCCCGCTCGACGCGAACGACGACCTGTTCGGACCCAACGGTGGCCCGGTCAACCTGATCACCGATCCGTCGCTCAGCCTGGTCAACAAGAACAATCCGCACGACACCGCGGGCATGACGTTCGTCGGTCAGTTCATCGATCACGACCTGACCTTCGATGCCGCCTCGAAGCTCGCGGTCACCACCGACCCGCACCGATCGCCGAACAGCCGCTCGGCACGCTTCGACCTGGACTCCGTCTACGGTGCCGGACCAATCGCACAGTCCGAGCTCTACGACCCGGCATACCCGATCAAGTTCCTGGTCGAGTCGGGCGGCCAGTTCGAGGACGTCCCGCGTCGGGCCGACCACTCGGCGATCATCGGCGACCCGCGCAACGACAGCAACCTCATCGTCTCGGGCCTGCATGCGGCGTTCCTGAAGTTCCACAACAACGCGGTGGACGAGGTCGCCACGGCCGGCGCCGATCCGAGCGACGTGTTCAACGCGGCGCGCGAACAGACCGTCCGGCACTACCAGTGGCTCGTCGTCAACCGGGTCCTGCCCAATTTCGTCGGCCAGCCGATGGTCGACGACGTGCTATGCCACGGACCGCGCCACTTCCACGCCGAGCACCAGGCATACATCCCGGTTGAATTCTCCGGTGCGGCCTACCGGTTCGGGCACAGCATGGTCCGGCCGTCCTATCGCGCCAACCTCGCCGGCGACAACGGCAATCCGTTCTTCGGGCTGATCTTTGACTCCCGGGTGATCGTGCCGGACGGGCAGAACCCGACCAGCGATCCCGGGGATCTGCGCGGCGGGTTCCGCGCGCCGCGCCGGTTCATCGGGTGGCAGACCTTCTTCGACTTCGGCGGCGCCTACAGCACGCAGACGAAGCCGAACAAGCAGATCGACACCGTGCTGTCCACCCCGCTGTTCGCGCTCCCCACCAGCGCGATCGCGCACATCCCAGGCGCCCCCGGCCCGATCGCCCTCGCGCAACGCACCCTGCTACGCCACCTGACCTGGTCCTTGCCGTCCGGGCAATCGATCGCGCGGCAGATGAACGCGCCCATGCTGCACCGGCGCGACCTTGCCGACCTCGCCGCCACCGGCCAGAACCTGGACAGGTCCACACCGCTCTGGCTATACATTCTCCGCGAAGCACAACTGGTGAACGCCGGCCAATATCTGGGACCGGTCGGCGGCCGAATCGTCGCCGAAGTGATGATCGGACTCCTCCGAGCCGACCCGTCCAGCTACCTCAACAAGAACCCACGCTGGCAACCCACCCTCGGCGGCACGGGCAGCGACTACCAGATCGCCAACTTCCTCCGCTTCGCCGGCGTCGACCCGGACAGCCGCGGCCAATAGACCACCGGCATGCCCCCAGCCGTCCGAGCGCGGCCTGCGCTACGACTGGCCCGCGAAGGACGGTGTGGCCGGGCGTGACCGGCCTGCCTCGGCCATCAGGCGGTCCGTGTCGTTGGCATCCACTGCGATCGGGGTGACGTCCTTGATCAGGCCGAGGTTCCTGACGGCGTCCGTACAGGTCGCCTCGACCACCGCGCCGACTGCCGGAATCCACTGTGGCGGAAACTCGAGAGGGCGGCCAACGCTTACCGACAGGTCCCAGGCGTGACACAACGCGTCGATGATCGCGAAGTTGATGACCACCGAACCGGGAAGTTCGCCGAACGGTGTGGCATGGCTCGCGTTCAAGACGTCGGGCGTCGCCCACATTGCCAGGCTCCGCTCGGCAACCTCGTCGGCGTAGGTGGCGAGATCGCCGTCGTAGGGGACGGCGCCCGTGGTGTCCTCGGCGGAAACCGTTTCCTGTCCCGTCACGAGGCCGGCCCACAGCAGTTGGTTGTTCAGCGCGTGGCTGGCCAACCGACGGACCGTCCATGGTTCGCAATTGGTGACGGTATCCAGGTCGGAGTCGTCGAGGGCCGCCACCTCTCGATGCAGCTCGCCGAGCGCGAATTCGAGGGTTTCGAGTTGGTCCATCGCGACCTCCAGTGACGTGCCGATGCTAGTGCCGACAGGGCAACGCCGGCACCGGCCTGGGCCAATGCCGGCGTCGCCGCGGCAGGAATGCGTCGGACATTCCGGGGCATGTCAGCTCAATGGAACCTCGCACTCCTTGGGGTCGATGTGACCGAGGCTCTTGACCACCTTGAAGGTGCCGCTCTCGGACCGGGCGATGTACATGTTCATGCGCACGTGGTGTTGACCGGGCACCATCTCGGCGGCGCCGCCCGGACCCTGCGGGATGCGGGCGTGGTCGAGCGCCGCGATGACGTCGTGCTGCTTGAGCGATCCGGCCTCGTTCACCGCCGACTCCCACATCTTCAGTGCCCGGTAGGTGCCGGTGCATGCCGAACCGGCCGTGAACATGGCGCTGCCCGGGTAGCGCGCCTCGTAGCGATTCACGAGTTCGATGCTGAACGGGTCCGGCACGTCTCGGTAGTAGTCGAGACAGCCATAGAGCCCCTCGACGTGTTCGGCGGGCACGAGATTCAGGAAGTTCTCGTCGAAGTACGTGCACACCACCACGCCACCTCGCGCCGTGAACCCGGCGTCGTGCAGCTGCGCGAGGAACGGTGTGAGACCGGGCGGCACGATCGTGTTGAACACGACGTCGGCTCCGGACGCCATGATGTCGGCGACCACGGCCGCGTAGTCGACGTGATCGAGCGGGAAGTACTCCTCGCCGACGATCTCGCCGCCGCGCGAGGTCACCACCTCGCGGACCTTCTTGTTCAGCGTGTGCGGCCAGACGTAGTCGGCCGAGGGCAGGTAGAAGCTCGTGGCCCCGGTCTCGCGCATGAGCCATGGGAACAACGGCTCGACCTGCTGGGCCGGCACGGGCCCGGTGCAGAAGATGAGCGGATGGCACTCCTGGCCCTCGTACTGCTCGGGATAGAGGTAGAGCTTGCCGGCTTCGTCGACGACGGGCGCCTTGATGGCCTGCCGGGTCGAGCTGTAGATGCCGCCTACAACCACGTCGACATCGGCCTCGACGAGCCGCGCTGCCGCGGCCTGCGCGACGGCGTCATCGGTCGCGCTGTCCTCGATGAACAGCTCGATCGGGCGGCCGAGCAGACCACCCTTCGAGTTGATGTCGTCGACGACCATCCGGGCCACGTTGACATTGGCGATGCCCATGAAGGACAGCGCGCCGGTCTGATCGGTGATGATCCCGATCCGAGCCGGGCGATCGATGGTGCTGGTCATCGTCGCGCCCCTACGCCGTGTACTGACCGAGCAATGTTGCCGATTCGGGCTTGCCGAGATGGCCGGCCTCCTTCAGGATCGGCGGGACCTCGGGGTCGGACACGAAGGCGACCCAGCCCGGCTCGTCCCACTCGAACAGCGCCCACACGCGGTTGGCCTCGGTCGGGTCGCGGAACACCTTCGAGCCCTTCGAGCCGTGCAGCGCACGCTTGTCGGCGCCCTTGGTGCCGAACACCTCGAGGAATCGGTCCACGTCCTCGACTGTCGTCGTTGCCAGGATCATCGTCGTCTCCTTCTCGTCACGGATCACCGGTGGATCCACCCCGTCGCTAGCGGTGGACGGGCGCGATGAAAGTGTCGAGAAATCGGCCACGTGGCGGCATCGGCAGATCTACCTATTCCGCTGGGCGATCAGTGTTCGACGTCAGCTGGTGACGACGTGGTGGGTAATGGCCCAGCGGGTGGCCGAGGCCCGGTTCGATACGTCGATCTTTGTGTAGATGCTCTGAATGTGGTGCTCGGCCGTCCGGGTCGAGATGAAGAGCTCGGTGGCGATCTCAGCCGAGGTTCTGCCCTCGGCGAGGAGGCGGAGCACTTCCAGCTCGCGTCGGCTCAAGCCACCCGGGCGCGCTGCCCGGACGCGTGGCCGCGGGTCACGCCGAGCCGCATCGATCTGCTGGCGCGCGTACCCGGCGGCGGCGTCGAGGGGGAGCGCGCTGCCCGCAGCGACGAGTTCCTTGAGCCGCCTAGGCGCCAACTTCGCAGCGAGTCGACGTTCGAGATCAGCCAACTCGGGAACGTGATGGCGGCTCGACTCGTGCTGTGACATTGCAGCAAGAAGTGTTGCGGCCGGCTCGAACCGCTCGAGCCGCTCGAACAGTGCGGGCACGCTCGCGAGGGTGATGATCAGCTGCGGGACGTTCCCAGCACGGTGGAAGGACGTGATGGCCTCGCGGAACAGCACCAGTGCCGCCTCAGGCTCGCCGTCCGACGTGTGCAGCCGCGCCGAGTCGCGGGCGAGGAAACCCTCGAAGAACTGCACCCGGTGCTCGTGCACGAAGGCGACACCCTCGTCCCAGGCGGCCAACGCCCGTCGCGAGTCCGACCTCGAGAAGGCCATGCCGGCGATCCAGAGGGCGTACGCAATCCAGTACGGGTTGCCGAGCTCACGCGCCGCAGCGACCGACTGCTCGGTGAGCGCGAGGGCCTCCTCGACGCGACCCGCGGACTGGAGGCCGTCGACATAGGACGCCAGCCCGTAGCCGCGGCCGGCGCCATAACGCCGTGCGACCTCGCCGGTGAGCTCGAGGTAGCGGCCGAGGTCGCCGCAATACACCTGACCGAGTGCCTCGATGAACATCGAGTAACCCGGCTCGCACGGGTCGTAGCGATCGTCGGCCTCGAGTTCAGTTGCCCGGTGGGCGTTTCGGCGGGCCGCGTCGGGCCGCCCTGCGAAGCACGCATATCCAGCCGCGGTGTAGAGGCGGGGGAGTCGGGACACATCGGCCGACGACGCCGTGTCGAGCAGCTCCTCGGCCCAGCCGACGGTCTCGAACAGCTGCACCGAAAAGCCCATGAGCGCGGCGTGCGCGGCGATATCGGTCGCTACCTCCAGCCGGCCGTGCCCGGCGCTCCACCTGAACCCGGCCCGGAGGTTGGGAAGTTCGACCTCCACCCAGTCGACGGCCGCGCGCCAACCAGGCCCGTTCCATCGCCCCCACTCCTCGACGGCCCGGCGACCGAAGTACGCGGCGTGGGCGTCCAGCGCGTGTTCGACCTCGTCGGCGTCTGCCAGGCGATCCGCGGCGAACAGCCGGATCGTCTCGTACATGCGATAGCGAGTCGTCGCGGCGAAGTGATCGGCCACGACGAGCGACTTACGGACGAGGGAGTCGAGGTGCCCCAGCACGTCGATCTCGTCGGCGTCGTCGACCACTGCACAGAGGCTTGAGAGGTCGAAGCCGCCGGCGAACACCGACGCGGTGCGCAGCAGCGACCGTTCGGCGTCGCTGAGCAGGTCGTAGGACCACTCGACGGTATGACGCAGCGTGAGCTGACGCTCCGGACCCGGTGCGCCACGCTGCAGCAAGCGAAAACGATCGGCAAGCCGGTCCCTGACCTCGATCGCACTCATCGCCGCCATTCGCGCAGCCGCAAGTTCGATGCCGAGCGGCAGCCCGTCGACCGTCTCGCAGATCTCCGCCACCGCCGCCGCAATCCGCGGGTCCTGGAGCTCGAAGTCGTGGCGCGCGGTACGGGCCCGCTCCACGAACAGGGCAACGGCGTCGGAGCTGACACCGCCTTCGGTTGCCAGCGGAGACACGCTGGTGATCGACTCGCCGGGCACACCGACCGCTTCCCGCGAGGTCGCGAGGATCCGCGAGGGCCCGGCTCGCCCGAGGATCGACTCGATCGCGGCGGCGGCAGATCCCCGTAGGTGCTCGCAGTTGTCGATGACGAGCAACAAGCGCCGGCCGGCGACGGTGTCGGCAGCGGTGTTGATCAGCGGCACCTCGCCCCGCGGCGTGATGCCCAGCGCCGATGCGATGGTCGCGGGCACGGCGCCTGGGTCAGCGACGCCGGCCAGTTCGACGAACCAGACCCCGTCGTCGAATTCTCCGGCGAGTTCGGCACCGACCTCGATGGCCAGCCGGGTCTTGCCGACACCGCCGACACCGACCAGCGTGACCAATCGCTGCGAGCGCACCAGCTCGGCCACCTCATCGACCTCGGCGTCCCGCCCGACGAGCGAGTTGACCTGGCGCGGCAGGTTGCCGGGACTGTCGTCGACGCTGCGCAGCACCGGGAACTCCGGCAGGAGCCCCTCTGCCACCACCTGGAACACCGGGATCGTGCCGCGCAGCCCGCGCAGTAGGTAGTCGCCCAGCGGCCGCAGCCCAACCCGGCTGCGCACGAGGACCTCGGTCGTGTCGGAAGCAAGCACTTGCCCACCGTGGGCGAGGGCCATCAACCGCGCGGCTCGGTTGACTTCCGTTCCGCTGTAGTCATGATCGCGTCCACCGGCCTCGCCGGTGTGCAGCGCCATTCGGACGGCAAACGGAATGGCCTCGGCAACACCGAACTCGCGCTGCGATTCGATTGCGGCGGTGACCGCGTCCACCGCAGAAGAGAACGCCACCCGAAACCCGTCGCCCTCCGTGGCGAAGACGTGGCCGCTGTGCCGCTCGATCGCCGACCGCAGGATGACATCATGCACCTGCACCGCCGCAGCCATTTCCGCCGCCATCGATTCCCAAAGTCCCGCCGAATCATCGATGTCGGTGAAGAGGAACGTCACCGTGCCCGACGGCGGTTTCGTGGACACGGGCTGGACTCTAGTGTTCGCCCCGCGATCAGTGCCGGGCCCTAACGCGCGCCTCGCAAACGACTGAAGGCGCAGATCGGCGGATCATGGACGTAGCCGGGTCAGTCCGGCGGCGGCTTCGAGGTACTCGGTGACTGCGTCGTGCAGCTTCTCGTTGGCGGCCGTGATCCACGCCTCGGTGTGGCTTTGGTGCGCGGCGTGCAGTGCGCATTCGGCGTCGTAAAGGTGCCCGGCCGCGCTGTGAACACGTTGCTGTCTGGTGTCGCTTGCCGCGGCAGGTTTGACGGTGATCATGGCCGGCTCCGGATGGCCTGGGACGTCAGCGCGCGCCGGGTCGGCGTGCGTGCCAGTCGCTTGGTGCGGACGATGTCCGGGTCACGCGGGTCCAGCGGCAGCGGCTCCAGCGTGCGCTCGGCCGAGCGGCGGAGTTTGGTGATGCGGACCTGTCTCATCGGGAACCTCTTTTCGCTGGCGCCGGCCGACGGGCGGAGCTCCGATCCGGCTGCTGTGGCGGCCAGCGGCGCGCGGCCGGTTGGTGATGTTCTGATCTGAGCCTGCGATCTCGGCCGCCGGCAGACATCCGCCAGCTGGCCGAAGTTGTGACGCCGTCAGGACGGAAAAGTCATCGGCCGCAGATCGTTATTGCGCTTCGTGAGTCTGGGCTGCCACTGCTGCCGCGAGTTGGGCGCGCGAGGCCATGCCGAGTTTCGTGAAGGTGTGCGAGACGTGCGTCTGCACCGTGCGACGTGAGACGTAGAGCCGCTCGGCGATCTGCGGGTTGGTCAGCCCTTCGGCAACCAGGTCGGCGACGGTGCGCTCGGTCGGGGTCAGGCTGCCCCATCCCCATTGCGGACGTTGCCGTGGTCCGCGCCGTCCGCGCCGTATACCGAGTTGGCGCAGCGCGGCATCGACGCGGACCAGGTCACGGGTGGCGTCGAGGTGTTCGAAGATCCCGTTCGCTCGCTCCAGCAGGGAACGAGCGCCCGCGGTGTCGCCCTGCCGGGCGATGAGACCGGCGGCTTCCTCGCAGGTCAGGGCGAGTTCGAGGCGGCGCGGGCTCTTGGAGTAGGCGTCGAGCGCGCCTGCCATGGCTTCGGCGTCGTCGGTCAGCAGGCCGCGGCATCGCAGCGCCGCGCCGGTGATGGACGGAACCCTGTTGGCCGAGGCAACGTCGTTGACGGCGCTCGCGACTTCCTCGGCCAAGTCCGCGTCGCCGACCGCGCGCGCGAGGCGTACGAGATCGGGGCCCACGACGGGGTAATCGATAGCCATGCCGGCGTCCTGGCATATTCGCCACCTGTCGGCGAGGGTGGTGAAGGCCGCGGGGGTGTCGCCCTCGGCCTCAAGCAACAAGGCACGGGCCAACAGGGCTCGGTAGTCGAAGAGCCTGGACCCCCTGTCAGCGACGGCGGCGGCATTGTCGACGGACTGCCACGCGCCCGGAAGGTCGTTGCGGTGGAGCCGAATGATCGCCTGCGCGCTGTGGCTCGGTTTGAGAGCGTAAGTGACGCCGGTTTCCTCGGCGAACCCGATTCCTGCCTCGAGTTCGGCTACCGCGTCGTCCCACTCGCCGGCGTGGAAGCGTTCCACGGCGAGGTATGCCTGGTACGTCGCCAGCGGCCACCGCACGCCGATTTCTTCGCAGAGCCGACGCCCGGTGTCGAGTGCCGTCCGAGCCTGCTCGGCTTGGTCGAGTTCCATGAGGATCCAGCCGTATGGGGCGTACACCGGATACTCGTGACCGATCCGATCCGGGCTGTCATCGGCCAGGGCGACAGCCTCGCCGCTGAGCTCGATTGCCCGCGCCACCTGTCCACGCATGCAGGCAACCACGGCTTGGGTGGCCAGTGTCGAGGTAGCGGTGACGTGGTCGCCGGCGCGTAGGGCTGCGAGGTGAGCCTGTTCGGCTGTCTTCGCCGCACCGTCGAAATCTCCCAGCCAGAGCCGGGCGGTGCTCGCCTCGCCGAGGCTGCGTATCCGCTCGGTATCCGCGCTCGCCGCCGATTGCGCCACCGCATCCAACTCATGCAGCGCTTCGGCGGGTCGACCGTTCACGAGCAGCGCGGCGCCGAGCCGGACCCGAGCCGGGGCGTCCGCGATCGGCCGATGATCGTGATCGAGCAGCGATTGACAGGCGACGACGGCTTCGGCCACCCTGCCGGCGAGCATCAGGCTGTCCGCGCGCTCGACGAGCAGCATGTCGCGGCGCGGATCTGTCTTCGTCATCAACTCGGCGGCCCGCTCGAGGAAGTCCGCGGCGGTCTCAGGAGAGGTCGCCACCGCCTCGCGGGCCGCCTTCGTCAGCCAGTCGATCGCCTCGGGATCGCCGGGCGTGGCCCCTCGGATGAACTGGTCGGCGACCCGAGTGGCCGGGCTTCCGATCTCGGTAAGCCGGACGGCGGCCTCGCGATGCAATCCGAGACGCAGGCTCGGCGTCATGTCCGCGTAGATCGCATCGCGGATGAGGTCGTGTCGGAAGCGCAGTCGGATGCCGTCCTCGTCCAGCACCCCGGCCGTCATCGCCGCCTCGAGCGCCGGTACCAATTCGCCGACCGGCCGAGCGGTGACCGCCGCGAGCTCGCGGAGCGAGAAGGTCGAGCCGAGCAGCGATCCGGCGCGTAGCGTCTGCAACGTGGACTCGGGAAGCGAGCTGAGGCGACGCAGGATGGTCAGACGCACCGAGGGCGGGAGTTTCGCGGCGATCACTTCGGCATGTCCGTCGCCGGTCTGGAGCGTGCCCTCGTTGAGGATCGAATTCACGAGTTCAATGACGAACAGCGGATTGCCCGCCGCGCCCGCGACTACGGTCTGCAGGCCCGCGCCGGGCTCGGCTCCGAGCACTTCCGTCACCAGGTCGTACACGTCATGCTCAGCAAGCTGATCAAGCCGGACGTGTACGGCGCCTGCGGCGTCGACGGAATCCAGCGACTGCCGTAGCAGGACCGGCTGCGGAAACGGGCGGTAGCAGCCGATCAGTGCGACCGCGAGGCCGGCCGCGGACCGGGCCAAGGCCGCGAGCGTCAGCAAGCTGGACGGGTCGGCCCACTGCAGGTCGTCCAGGCTGATCACCAGCGGCCGCCGCAGCGCCAGAGACTCGACCAGGTCACAAAGCGCGTCCACGGTCCGGAACCGCAGCCCGGGGTCGGTGCTGATCGTGATCGGGCCATGGTCGCTGTGCGCATGGGTGGCCAGCAGTGCTGCGATGTCCGCCCGTTGCGGGTCGGAGGCGGAGCGGACGCAGCCCAACGCGTCGGCAATCACGCCGAACGGCCTGGTCTGTTCCATCTCGTCGGCCTTGGCTGCGGCCACCTCGCATCCCTGACGCTGCGCGGTCCGGAGCGTCTCGGCCAGTAGGCGAGTCTTGCCGATGCCGGCCTCGCCCTCCACCAGGACGATCGCCAACCGTCCGGAGCGGGCGCGATCCACGGCACTGCCGAGTTCGCCAAGCTCGGCATCGCGGCCGCGGAGCGTGATCTGCGGCGCTGGGGGCATGCCCGCGATGCTACGCATTTCACGGTTCGCGATGAATGTCCTCGGGGCGCCCGCCCAAGGCGTCGGAGAGGGCACGCAGCAGTCCGAGCCAGCCGGAGAACTGGGTCGGGCCGGTGACGCCGTCGCTCGATGGGTCCGGGGCGGCCAGCCGGCGCAGGTGACCGACGGGGGGTTCGGTCTGGTCGAACCAGATGCGCACTTCCACCCAGCCAGCGTCACCGCGCAACATCGTTGTGGCGTCGGCCAGCTGGCCGATATTTGCAGCCGGTGTGCTGATGCGCTCGTGTTGGGCACCAGGCATGCGTCATCCCCACGCCCGATGGCCGGCATCGAACGGGGCGCTTGTACCCCAGCCCCCCCACGGGTCCTGCCTCGCAACGTAGCCATGGCCGAGTCCGCTCAGTGCAAGTCGGCCTATTGGCGGATGTTTCGGCCCGCCCGCCGAACGAGTCTTAGACGTGCGATCAGCACGCTGGCCGAACTCGAAAGGGACCGCAGCCATGACCCGCGTAGCACCTTGCACCGAAGAACGGCGCGAGACGGACGACCGAGCAGTTGACGACCCCATCGGTCGTCGCGCGCCGCTGGGCCTGCCGTGCCAGGTGCACGATCCCGAACTCTGGTTCGCCGACAGGCCGATCGATCTCGAGCGGGCGAAGGCGCTGTGCGCCGGCTGTCCAGCGCGGTCTGCGTGTCTGGCGGGCGCGATACGCCGGCACGAGCCGGCCGGCGTGTGGGGTGGACAGATCTTCCAGTCCGGAGTCGTCATCCCCTACAAGCGCCCCCGCGGCCGGCCGCGCAAGAACGCCGGGACACCCGCCGGCATGCCGGCGCTCGCTGCCGGTTGACCCGGGACCAGCTGTATCGCACCGCTCCGGACCCGCGCACACCTCGCACTCGACGCCCACTTCCGGCACAACCTCGGCAACCGGGAGCACACCATGTATTCGCTGATCACCGAGCAGTTCGCCGCCGCACGCATTCGGCAACTGGTCGACGAGGCTGCCCTTGCGTGGCAGCGTCGCCAGGCACGGCAGCCGCGCCGCGTCAACCATCGCGCGGTTACCGCACGATCCGGCCGACCCGAGGCGCCTCGGCCGCAGGTCGATAGCCCACACGCGGTCGGACCGGATCCGATCAACCTCGATGACTTCGGACTGACGCCGGCCGGCGTAGGTGCGGCAACGGGCGATCAAGCCCCGGTAGCGAGCTGATGACGACGTCATGACGACCGAAATGCGCGTGCTGGTCCCGTTAGTCTGGTTGCGCGAGGCCGGGCGCCTTCGCCAACTTCACCCGCTGTCCGTTCTCGGCGGTGAGGTGTGTGTCGCCGCGTCCCACCGGGAGGGCAGATGAAGACAATCGCCGAGTTCGCTATCCGCCGTCGATGGCTGGTCATCGCCGGGTGGATCGTCTTGATTCTCGCGGCGCAGGGCGTGGCCAGTGCGCTGGGCGGGGCGGCTTACAAGGACACGTTCAGTCTTCCGCATACCGAGACGGCGACGGTGGCGTCGCTGCTCGAGGACGCCGGCCTCGACAACCGCAACGGCGTCTCCGGCACGGTCGTCCTCAGGAACAAGACGGGCGCCGCGTTCGACGCCGCGCCGCCGCAACTGCAGCCTGCCCTGGTCAAGCTCTGCAGCTCGGGCGATCACGTCGCGTTGATCGCCACGCCGTGGCAGTCGATCGACTGCTCGAAGAACGGTGCGGTGAGTGCGGGGAACGGCAAGCTTCTCAATGTCGCACGTGGCTCGAACACCGCCCTGATCACCATCACCTGGGACAGCAACCACTACGACCAGACGTTGTTCAAGGACGTCTACGACTCGCTGCAGTCGTTGCGCAGTCCGTCGCTGCAGGTTGAGTTCACCGGTAACGCCTTCGCCGGCATCGGGCAGAGCGAGGGCGCAGGCCCGTCTGTCTTCATCGGTTTCCTGGCCGCGCTGATCATCCTCGCGCTGGTCTTCCGCACGGTGGCCGCGACCGTCCTGCCGCTGGCCAGCGCAGCCGTCGCCCTGGTCGGCGGCCTCGGCGTGATCTACATCCTCAGCCACGCCATCAACGTCTCCAACATCACCCCCTATCTGGCCGAGCTGATGGTGATCGGTGTCGGCGTCGACTACGCGCTGTTCATCGTCACCCGGCATCGGCGCAACCTGCGCCGCGGCATGCCCCTTGCGGAGTCGATCGTCACAGCGATCAACACGTCCGGACGGGCGGTGCTGTTCGCCGGTACCACGGTTTGCATCGCCATCCTCGGGCTCATCGCGCTGGGCGTGAGCTTCTTCAACGGCATGGCCGTGGCCACGGCACTCGCGGTCGGCTTCACGATGGCGGCATCGTTGACCCTGCTGCCTGCGCTGCTCAGCCTGTTCGGGTTGAAGGTGCTACCGCGCAAACACCGTGCTGCGGTGCGGGCAGGCAACTTCCTGAGCGGTCACCCGCTGGGATTCTGGGCCCGCTGGTCGGAGTTCGTCGCGCGCCGGCGCATCATCGTGGCGCTCTGTTCCGGCGCGGTGATGGTCGTGTTGGCGATCCCGTTCTTCGCGCTGCAACTGGGCAACAGTGACCAGGGCAGTGATCCGAAGAGTTCGACGACGCGAATCGGCTACGACCTGATCAGTCGCGAGTTCGGCGTCGGATACAACTCAACGCTCGAAGAGGTCGTTCATGGCCCCGGCGCTTCGGATCGAGCCTTCCTGAAGCGGGTGTCGCAGGCGCTTGCCGCCGTGCCCGGCGTCAACCCGACCAGCCTGGCCACGCTGCCGCTGACGAATGACATCGCCTTCGTTTCGTTCAAGACGACGACCTCGCCACAGTCGGAGAAGACCTACCAGCTGGTCCGGCACCTGCGCTCGGAGGTCCTGCCCCCGCTGTACGAGGGCACGGCGAACCACATCTACACCTACGGCGATACGGCCATCAACGTCGACTTCGCCAAAGTGCTCAGCCGGAAGATGCCACTCTTCATCGCCGTCGTGGTAGGGCTCTCGTTCATCCTGCTGCTGATCGCGTTCCGCAGCCTGCTCATCCCGTTGACCGCCGCGGTCATGAACCTGCTCGCCGCCGGTGGCTCATTCGGCGTTGTGGTCGCGATCTTCCAGTACGGCTGGCTCTCCGACCGCATGGGCGCCGGGCCGGGCGCGCCGATCGACGCGTGGGCTCCGGTGATGCTGTTCGCCATCCTTTTCGGCCTGTCGATGGACTACCAGGTCTTCCTCGTCAGCCGCATGCACGAGGAATGGGTGCACACCAAGACCAACAAGCGAGCTGTCTCGGTCGGCCAAGCCGAGACCGGCGGCATCATCACAGCCGCCGCCATCATCATGATCGCGGTGTTCCTCGGCTTCCTGCTCACTCCGGGACGTCCGATCAAGATCTTCGGCACCGGCCTCGCTGCCGCAGTCTTCCTCGACGCGTTCATCCTCAGGACAATGCTGGTCCCGTCGCTCATGCATGTGTTCGGCAACGCCAACTGGTACTTCCCGAGGTGGCTGCACCGAATCACGCCGCGGGTGTCGGTCGAACCACCGGAGGCGGAATCCGACTGGGTCGACGACGCGCCGGAGGAAACGCAGGGGCTGGCCGCGCGCTCCGGCTAGCTCGCCGGGCTGCTAGCCGAGGACCTCGACGTACCCGGCGGTTCCGTTGACGCGGATCCGCTGCCCGTCCCGTATCAGGCGGGTGGCTTGCTGCACGCCTACGACGCCCGGTAGGCCGTATTCCCGCGCGATGACTGCGCCATGCGTCATCAGGCCGCCTACCTCAGTCACCAAGCCGGCGGCCGTGAGGAACAACGGGGTCCAGCTGGGGTCGGTGTAGGGGGTGACGTGGATGTCGCCACTGTCCAGGCCGGCCTGCGCCATGTCCGTGGCGACACGAGCCCGGCCCTCGACGATGCCGGCCGAGACCGGCAGGCCCGCCAGCGCGCCGGGCGGGACGTCCGCGCGCCGATACTCGCCGGAGATGGCCTCGCCGTCCGAAGTGAGGACTCGAGGCGGGGTGAGCGCTTGGTGGGACCGGAACGCCGCCCGCCTGTCCCGGATGAGCTCCATGGGGTCCCAATCCACGTCGTTCGCGCGGACCACCTCGTCGAGCTCGTCGAGCCGG
>DASQSE010000007.1:0-93580 GCA_035642535.1 Jatrophihabitans sp.
TCGACGTTCACGGTGAACGTCCGGTACGCGGGGGTGCCCCAGACCATCGTCGGCTCGCCGATCGTGTTCGGCTCGCCCTACGGCTTCATCCACACCGACGACGGAGCCTTCATCGGTGACGAGCCGAATGCCACCTCCACGTGGATCCCGCTCAATGACCACCCCAGCGACAAGGCCACCTGGACGTTCCATGTGACTGTCCCCGCCGGCCTCGAGGTGATCGCCAACGGCCGGCTGGTCAGCCACTCGGCGGCGGCCAAGTCGTCCACCTGGGTTTGGAACGAACCGAACCCGATGTCCAACTATCTGGCCACGGTCGGGATCGGCCAGTGGGACTTCAAGAACGGCACGACGCCCGGCGGCATACCGGAGACCGTGGCCGTCGATCCTGTCCTGGTTCAGAACGACCCGAACGCGATGGACTTCTTCTACAACACGACGGCCGAGGCGACCGATCTGTGGAACAACACGTTCGGCCCATTCCCGTTCGACTCGACAGGCGCGATCGCCGACAACGCCACCTACAACGGCCAGTCCATCGGCTTCTCGCTCGAGACGCAGACGCGGCCGCTGTACTCCGCCGTGCGCAGCACCAGCACGATCGCGCATGAGCTCTCGCACCAGTGGTTCGGCGACTCGGTGTCGGTGCGGACGTGGCAGCACATCTGGCTGAACGAGGGATTCGCGAGCTTTGCCCAGTATCTCTGGGACGAGCATCTCGGGGTCCGGAGCGGGCACGACGACTTCCTGCTGGACTACAGCCGTCCTGCCACCAGCCCGTTCTGGCAGATCGTGGTGGCCGATCCGCAGCGCGACACGATGTTCGCGAGCGCGGTCTACCGCCGCGGAGCGATGACGCTGGAGGCGCTGCGCGAGAAGATCGGCGACGCGCCGTTCTTCCAGATCCTGCGAGCCTGGACGGCGCAGCACAGGTACAGCACCGCAACGACCCAGCAGTTCATCGACCTGTCCGAGCAGATCTCCGGGCAGGACCTCTCGAACTTCTTCCAGGTCTGGCTATACACGCCCGCGAAACCGACGAGTTGGTGATTGCCCGGAGAGTGCGGGCCGTCCGGCCGCGGGGCGACACATAGGTGCGTGCCGCGCCGCCTTCGCCCGAGATGGCCCGCGCCGCGATGCCGGCCTGCTCGCCGGCACCGCGGCGCTGGTCCACCGGCAGCGGGGGGACTGGCGGTGGATGCCCGGCCGATCGTCGATCGGCGGCGTGGCACGCATCTACTGTCATCGTTGGGGCAGCCATCCGGGTTACGGAAGCTGAGCGCGCCCGGCCCACCCACCCCAAGGAGCGTGAACCGTGCAGTTCGACCATTTCGACGCGTTGAGCTTCGACTGCTACGGCACGCTGATCGATTGGGAGGCCGGCATCGCGACGGTGTTGCGCAGCTGGGCCGCGCGGCGCGAGTTGGACCTCGACGACGAGGCGCTGCTGGCCGCGTACTCCACGCACGAGGCGCGGGCCGAGGCGGAACACCCCGATGAGCTGTACCCGCAGATCCTCGCCCGCAGCCTGCGGCAACTCGGCGCTGAACTCGGGCGTGCGGTCACGGACGAGGACGCCGCCGCGTTGGCGCGCTCCGTCCCTGACTGGCCGGCATTCGACGACTCGCACGAGGCGCTGGCACAGCTCGGCAGCCGCTACAAGTTGATCATCTTGTCCAACATCGACCGCGAATCGTTCGCCGCGTCGAACCGTCGTCTCGGCGTCCAGTTCACCAGCATCATCACCGCGCAGGACGTCGGCTCCTACAAGCCGGCGCAGCGCAACTTCGACGCGCTGCTGGCCGAGGCAGCGCGACTTGGCGTCGGTGCGGGCAATCTGCTGCATGTCGCGCAGAGCCTGTTCCACGATCACGTCCCCGCGAAGCGCGCCGGGCTGCCGACGGTGTGGATCAACCGCCGACATGACCGGCTCGGCTGGGGCGCGACACCCGCGCCGGCCGGCGCCGTGGCTCCCGACTGGGAGTTCCCGTCCATGGCCGCGTTCGCTGCGGCGACAGGCTGCTGATCGGCCTACCGCTGCGTCCTGCGCGCCATCAGGACGACGCCGGCCCGGTCGAGCGTGTCGAAGTAGACGAATCCCGAACGGTCGTCGCGCTGTCCGCGCATCGCCACCGTCAGACCCAGTGCCTCGCCCTGCTGGGCCGCGGCGTCGACGTCGGACTCGAAGCCGATGTGGAAGACACCTTCGCCGCGGCTGTCGAGGAAGCGCCGCTGCGCGCAGTCGAGATGCGGCGGCTCGCACAGCTGCAACTGGACGTTGTCGAGATTGACGAACTTGTAGCGCAGCTGCCGGAACGCGTCCGAGTTCGGGACGCGCAGGTCGGTGTACTCCGAGAGCGGTGGATAGGCCTGCCACGGGCCGATGCCGAGCGACTCGTAGTACGCGACGCTCTTGTCGAGGTCGTGGACCACGATGCAGATGTGGTGCAACTGCCGGAACGGGGTATCGGTCATGACGTCGCACCGTCCAGGGCGTCGAGGACGCGCTCGTTGAACTCGTCCATGTCGATCGTCGGCTCGTCGGCGGCCGCGAGGTCATAAGTCGGCGGGGCGGTGTCGATCACCTCGTCGAGCGCCTTGCGCACCGTCGAGTGCACGCCCAGCGCCGCGAGGTCCGGGCACCAGGCGAGCAGGTCGACCAGTGCGAGCCACGCGCCGGACGGATTGGAGCGCCGGCTGCCGGTGCGGTGCGGCGCCGTGCCGTGGGCCGGCTCGAAGAGCGCGGTGGCGCCGCTGCCGAAGCGGCGATCCGGGTTGATCGTCGCCGAGCCGCAGAGTGCAGGCGAGCCGGCTCGCGCGCAGACGACGTCGGACAGGATGTCGCCGAACAGTCCCTCGGTGACGATCACCGCCGGCAGTTGCTCGTACTTGACCAACTCGTAGGCAGCCCGGTCGACGTTCACGTCGTCGAATCGCACGCCGGTTGCCTCGGTCGTCGCTTGTGCGATGCGGCGCCACAGCCGCGACGTTGCATACACGCTCGCCTTGTCGACGCTGATCGCCCGCCGGCCGGGGAACTGCCGCGCGTACCCGACCGCGATGTCGAACACCTCCCGGATCCGCTCCGGTTCGAGGACGAGCCGATCCTCCGCAGCGCGGCTGCCGTCGCTCTCGATGCGCCGCTCGGGTCCGGCGTAGGCGCCGCCGGTCATGTTGCGGACGATCACCACGTCGTCCTCGTCAGGCACCCGAACGGTACGGACGCTGACGCGTAGATCGAAGATGTGCCGCAGCTTCAGCAGCGCCGCCTCGGGGTTGGGGCACTCGTGCGCGGTCACTCCCGGGTGGCTGCCGACGGCGCCGGACAGGATCGCGTCCGCGTCGTGGCACGCGGCGACGGTCTCGGCAGGCAGGATCGACCCGGTTTCCTGCCAGCCGCTCGTCCCGTACGGCCACGGGCCGGTGACGGTGACCGGCGCGCCGTCCCGTTCGAGTTGCCGCAGGAAGGCGACCGGGCCGGCGAGGATCTCCGATCCGATGCCGTCGCCGGGCAGCAGCGCGATGGTGCTCATAGCAGCAGGCTCCGGGTTTGAGTGGTCATGATCGCGGTCGCGACGTCCGCGCCGACGCGTTGCTCGAGTTCGTGCAGCCAGGGCGCGACCGCGACAGCGGGTGGTTCGTGTTCGGCGTGCCCGAGGTCACCGCCGAACACGAGCAGCGACGTCGGGTAGCGGTCGGTCAGCGTCAGGCTGGCGTGCTCGGCGTCGCCGAGCAGATCGGGCAGGACGCCGAGTTCGAGGTGCGCGTCGAGTGCCTGCAATGCCGTCGCGGCCGCGTCGTGCCAGTGCAGGAATGCCATCTTCGGGTGGTTGACGAGCAGTCGTCGGACGCCGTGCTGTCTGGCCGCCCGGAACAGCACGACCGTCTCGTCCGCGGCGAGATGTCCGCTGGCGAGCAGCAGGTCGTGCGCGGCGACGACGTCGAGCACGTCGTGCCATTCGGGCAGCAGTGCGCCGTCGTCGCCGATGACGTCGACCGCGCCGAGTTCGAACCCACGGTGCACGGAGAGCTCGGGCGCTGACGCCCCGGCCTTGTGGTTGCGGCAGGAGACGGTGGGCATCCATACCACCCGGCCGCCGAGGCGCGCGGCAACCTCGACGGCGTCCGGGTTCGCGCCGCCGACCGGGCTGTTCAGGACGATGCCGCCGTGGACGTCGTTCCCCGCCGCGGCGGCCCGCTCGACCGTGCTGCCCTCGTGCGCCTTCAGGACGACGGTGGTGAAGCCCTGTGCTCGCTCGGCGTCGACGGTCGTGCGGTCGTCGCCGTGCCGGGGCAGCAGGCTCGGCGCGGCGTGCGTGTGCAGGTCGGTCATCCCGACCGCCCACTCCGGCGGCTTCATAGCTCCACCCAGTCCAGGACGGGCTGATCGGTCAGCAAGCGGCGCTGGACCTTGCCCGCGGCCGCATCCCGCGGGAGGGCGGCCACCCGCGCGACGGCCGCCGGTCGCATGAACGACGGCAGCTCGGTGATCCGAGTGCGCAGCTCGTCGAGCGGCAGCGGATCGGCGACGGCGTACAGGACGACCTCGTCGTCCACGAGCTTGCCGTTGCGCTTCCAGATCGCGTGATCGACGATGCCGGCAACCTCGGCGAGATGACGCTCGACGTAGGGGATGGGCACGAACTCGCCCTTCACCCGAATCGACTCGGCGCTGCGTTCGAGGAAGACGAGGTAGTCGGGTCCGTCCGCGCGACCGAGGTCGCCGGTGTCGAACCAACCGTCCGCATCGCGCGCAGAATCGAGCCCGGCCGCGGTGACGTAACCGTCGAACAGCGCGGCGATTTCGCGCTCGCGCACGTGGATCGTCCCGGCCTCGTCGAGTCGCCACTCGATGTCGGCGCGACCGGGGCCACCGTGCCGACTCGCGTCCGGCGGGATGTCATCGGTCGCTTTCCAGCGGCGCAGGTGCGACACGCCGCCGGCCTCCGTCGACCCGTATCCGGACACTGCGGCCGGGACGCCGAAGCGATGCAAGAACTCGCCGTCCGCGTAGAACATCGTGCGCACCGAGTGCCCGGTGGCGTCCTGCGCGGACGTGGTCTTCTTCAGGATCTCGACCGGTGGTGCGTGCAGGATCAGCACGCTGATCCGCTCGTCCACCACCGTCGGCCAGAAGCCGCTTGCCGAGAACCTCGACACGGTGAGCGCGTCTGCCCCGCTGAGCAGTGCGGTGATGACGCCGTAGCCCATCGGGTTGATGTGGAACAGCGGAAGCGGGGCGAGCACCCGGTCGGCCGGCGTCAGCGTGAGCGCGCCCGCCATCGCGGCTGCCAGCCGCGCGAAGTAGTCGTGCGACTGCGCGCAGAACTTCGGCAATCCGGTCGTGCCCGACGTGTGCATGTAGGACGCGATCGCGAACCGGTCTGCGCCGAGCCCGGGCAACGGCGATGGGTCGGTGACCGGCGCGCGGGCGCCCGCGATCTCGTCGGTGCGCAGAATCCGGCGCGGGGCGAGCGGGGTGAGCATCCGCGCGGTGAGCTCGTCCGGGTAGGTCGGGTTGACCAACGCGACTGGGGTGCCGGCCAACAGGCAAGCCAGCCACGTCACGACGTAGTCGGTGGAGCTGAGCGCGACCAGCGCGACACGGTCGCCGGGCCGCAGTCCGTCGTCGAGCAGTTGCGTCGCCCGGCCCGCGGCGAAGCCGAGCGCGTCGGTGAGCGTCAACTGGTCGTCGACGGTGCCGAGCCGCAGATCCGGTCGGCGTCCGGCCTGCTCGACGATCGCAGCGGCGAGGTTCATGCGAGGCCTTCGTGGCCCGGGTCCTTGAGGATTCGTTGCGCGATGTAGTTGCGCATGATCTCCGTCGACCCACCGGCGACCTTGAGCACCTTGATGTCGTTGAGGATGTCCGCGTATGGCGCGTCGAAATACAGCCCGTGGCCACCGACGAGGCTGAATGCCGCCTCCGCCGCCTGGTCGGCGGCGCTGATCGCGAGTCGCTTCGCGGTGGTTGTGCGGAGCGCGATGTCTTCGCCGCGCTCGTGCGCGACCGCGGCGTCGTCGCGGGCGAACGCTGCGGCCTGCAGCGCGGCCCAGGCGTCGGCGACCATCCAGCGGATGCCTTGGAAGTCGGTGACGACGCCGTCGCCGACCTCGCGCTCGCCGGCGTACCGGAGGCCGAGTTCGAGCGCGCGCCGACCCAGCCCGATCAACTCCGAGGCGTTGCCGAGCCGGCTGATGTTGAACGTTGAGAGGAACGTCTGCAGCCCGCCGCCGGCGGGTCCCAGCCGTGCCGAGTCGGGCACCCGCACCTCGTCGAACTCGACGTCTGCAGTGCGGATCAGCCGGAGCCCGATCGCCCGAGTCACGTGCGTCTTGATGCCGGGCAGCGTCATGTCGACGAGGAAGCTGGTGAGCCCTTCTTCGGCTATTGCATAGAACAGGGTGACGTCGCAGTCGGCGCCGAGGTTGATGTGCGTCTTGCTGCCGGACAACAACCAGTCGTCGCCGTCGCGCACCGCCGTCGACTTCATGGCCTTGAACGACGAGCCGGCGTTCTTCTCGCTGATGCACTCGGAGAAGACGAGCTCGCCGGTAGCGATGCCGCGCAGCCAGCGCTGCTGCTGTTGGTCGGTGCCCCAGTCGAGCAGCCAGCGTTGGCCCTGCGCGGCGATCTGGCCGGACACCAGCCCGTGCCGGCCCACCTCCTCGCTGATGACGACGTACTCGGCGACGCCGCCGCCCAGGCCGCCGAACTCGGGAGGGACGAGCGGCCCGAGGTAGCCGCGTCGGCCGAGCTCGCGATACAACTCGCGCGGGAACTTGTTCGCTCGATTCGCGGTGTCGAGCTCGGCCCGGTGCTCCGCGCCGACCGCGCCCAGTTCGGCGACGGTGTCCTTGATCCAGGCGGCCTTCGTGGGGTCGTTCTGCAGCATCGGATACATCAGAACACCAACTCCACTCGCTCGGTGCCGGTCGTCGCGAAGCGGTCCAGCCGCAGTGCGTTCGCGTCCACGCTGGTGATCGCTCCGGTGACGACCTGTTCGGCGGCCAGCCGGCCGATCTCCGGGGCCTGCATCAACCCGTGCCCGGAGAAGCCGCACGCGTTCACCCAGCCCGGGGTGGCGGGGTCCGGGCCGAGGATGCCGTGGTGGTCCGGGGTGTTCTCATACGTCCCGGCCCAGCACCCGGCGCGGTCGAGGGGCAGGTCGGCGAGCCACGGGAACCGCGCGACGGCGTTCTCCAGGACGGACTCCATCCACGGCCAGTCGATGCTGAGGTCGTAGCCGTCGGCCTGGTCCGGGCGCGCCGCCCCGAACAACAGCCGCGGACCCTCGCTGCGGACGAAGACGCCGCTGCCGAGATCGATGGTCATCGGCACCGGGTGCGGCAATGCGTCCGGCGCGGTCGAGTAGATGTTGCGCCGCGAGTGCACGACCGGGACGGACAGCCCGGCGAGTTGGGCGAGTTCACCGGCCCAGCCGCCGGCGGCGTTGACGACCTGCTCGGCGCTGATCGTCGTCGAGCCGGCCGTCACCATCCAGGACGTGCCTTCCGACTCGACCGAGGTGACCCGGTGCCGGAACCGGACCTGCGCACCGGCCGCGCGGGCGAGTTGGAGGTAGGCGCCGGTCGCAAGGTGCGGATCGACGACGCCGTCCTCCGGTCCCCACGTCGCGCCGCCGAGGCCGTCCGCGGCGAACTCGGTGATCCGTTGGGCACTGCGCACGTCGAGGACCTCGACTGGCACGCCGTGCGCGCGTTGCAGGTCGACCGCGGCGAGCTGCGCATCCCAGGACGCCTCGGGAACGAGGAACAGGTAACCACTCGGCCGGTATCCGACGTCGATGCCGTGCTCGTCCGGGAACGAGCGATAGGCCTGGATGCTGCGCCAGGACAGGGCGATGTTCAACGTGTCCGCCCACTGGGCGCGGATCGACGCGAACGACCGGCCGGTACTGCCCTCCGCGGGGCCGTCGAAGGCGTCGACGACGACCACGCCGAGCCCCGCACGGGCGAGTTGATAGGCGGTGCTGGCGCCGATCACGCCCGCGCCGACGACCACGACGTCGGTGCTGAGGTCGGTCTCCACATGCGCTCCATGCATCCTCGGCAATGCAGTGAGACGAAGCTAGAAGCGTTCGACCGACCTTGGCTTCGGCCCTGGCGCGGAAGATTGCGCTCAGACTTTCGACAACTGTCGAAGCTCAGTCGGCCGCGTCCCGAAATGCCGCCAGCCGAAGCGCCATCAACAGATCGTCGTGGGCGGCGGCGCCGGCCTTGAGGTGCACGCCGGTCAAGGACTCGATCCGCTCCAGCCGGTAGTAGAGCGTGGTGCGGTGGACGTGCAGTTCGGCGGCGGTGAGCGTGACGTCGCCGCCGTTCTCGAGCAGGGCGCGGGCCGTGACAAGCAGGTCGGAGCGGCGCTGCTTCGACAGGATCTCGGCGCCGCGGTGGATGTCGGCCGGCGTGACGTCCGGCGCGGCGGCGACGATGAGCTGCCAGGAGCCCAGGGCGCTCCAGGTGGGCGCGGCGAGACGCGCGCCGGCACGCAACGCCTGCAGCGTGCTCGCCGCCCGGTGCACGGCAACGCTCAAGTGGAGCAGCGGGAGCGGCGGCCCGCTCGTCGCCCGCGCGCCCGGCTTCGGGTCGACGTGCACGCTCATCCCGCCGCGGATCACCCAGCCTCCGGCGGCGAGTGGCGCGTTGACGACCACGGTGGCGGCGGGGTCGAGGTCATCGCCGGCGATCAGATCGTGCGCCGCGTCCTCGTCCGGTCCCGCAGCGAGTCGGGCGAGCAGCGAAGCGCGATGCCGGTCCACCGCCGCCCGGCTCGGTCGGGTGCGAGCCAGCGTGACGGCGGCGATGTCCGCAGTGGCCTGCAGCCTCGGCAGGTCGGCCTCCGTGACCTTGCCCTCGGCGTCGACCACCCACAGGTAGCCGACCAGATCGCGCCCCACGCGCAGCGGCACGCACCACCGCTCGAGCATCTCCGCCCGTGGATCGGCCGGGGTCCGGACAGGCCCCTCGGCCTCGGCCAGCCGCAGCCGCGCCACGAGCGCTGCCGCGGCCGGCGTGACGTCGCGCTGCAGGATCGTCCGGATCCGGGTCGGGTCGGCCTTGCCCTGCGCGCTCCACCACAGCGGCTGGTGCCGCGGATCCTCGACGAGCACCGGCTGACCCAACTCGTCCGCGAGCCGGTCGACGGCCGTCTGAACGTCGGTCAACGCAGCGCCTCCGTACGGGACTTTCGACAATCGTAGGAAACTGCGTCCGGAAGTTCCGGCCCACTGCCGAAGCCGCTGCCTCCGTCGCGCGCATACGGTTTTGCGTCACGAGCCCGTCACGTCGTTCGGAGCTGCTGATGACCGCCACCACCGGCCGTACTGCCCTGTTCCCGATCGGGCCCACTGCGCCGCTGTCGTTCGCGAAGGGGTCGGCCGAGCGGGCGCGGACGGCGGCGGCACTCTCCGAAGTGCGCGCCGCCGAGTACGACATCGCGAACGTCATAGGCGGCGAGCAGGTGCGCACCGGCCGGCAGGTGCCGGTCGTGACGCCGCACGAGCACAAGCGCCAACTCGGCCAGGTGCACTGGGCAGGTGCCACGGAGACGAGCCGGGCGATCGACGCCGCGCTCGCCGCATCGAAGTCGTGGGGACGGCTGTCGTGGGAGGAGCGCGCCGCGCCGTTCCTGCGCGCCGCGGACATGCTTCAGCACGGGCCGTGGCGTGACCTGCTCAACGCGGCCACCATGCTCGAGCTCTCGAAGACCACCTATCAGGCCGACATCGATGCGGCCTGCGAGACGGTCGACTTCATCCGCGCGAACGTCAAGAACATGCTCGACATGTACGACGTCCAGCCCGGTTCGCTGCCCGGCATGTGGAATCAGGCCGAGTACCGGCCGCTCGAGGGCTTCGTGTTCGCCGTGAGCCCGTTCAACTTCACCTGCATGAACAATCTCGCCTTCGGGCCGGCCGTCCTCGGCAACACGGTCGTGTGGAAGCCGGCCGAGAGCGCCTCGCTGGTCGCGCATCTGTCGCTGCAACTGCTGCGCGAGGCCGGGCTGCCGGACGGCGTCATCAACATCGTCTACGGAACCGGACCCGAGATCGGCGCGGTCGCGCTCGAGCATCGCGACCTCGCCGCCGTCCACTTCACCGGCTCGACCACGACGTTCCAGCACATCTGGCGCACCGTCGGGGCCAACGTCGCCAACTACCGCAACTACCCGCGGGTGATCGGCGAGACCGGCGGGAAGGACTTCATCCTGGCCCACCCGTCCGCCGACCTCGATGCACTCGCCGTCGCGTGCGTTCGCGGCGCGTACGAATACCAGGGGCAGAAGTGCTCGGCCGCGTCCCGGCTCTACGCGCCGCGCAGCCTCTGGCCGGCGCTCAAGGAGCGGCTCGTGGCGCTCACCGAGTCGGTGGTGGTCGGCGACCCGACCGAGCCGGAGACCTATCTCGGCGCGGTCATCAACGCGAAGCAGCACACCAAGCACACCGAGGCGCTCGCGCGGGCGCGGGCCGAGGGGCTGGTCGTGGTCGGCGGCAAGACCGACGACTCGACCGGCTGGTTCGTCGACGCCACGGTGCTCGAGGTCACCGACCCGTCGTCCCCGTTCATCACCCAGGAGATCTTCGCCCCGGTCCTCACCACGTTCGTCTACGACGACGCCGACTGGGAGCAGATCCTGCGGCTCATCGACGAGTCGACGGCCTACGCGCTGACCGGCGCCGTGTTCGCCCGGGACGAGACTGCGATCCGGCAGGCGGACGAGGCGCTGCGCTACACGGCGGGCAACTTCTACGTCAACGACAAGCCGACCGGCTCGGTCGTCGGTCAGCAGCCGTTCGGCGGTGCGCGGGCGTCGGGGACGAACGACAAGGCGGGCACGGTGTGGAACCTGATCCGCTTCGCCAGTCCACGCTCGATCAAGCGCAACCACCTTCCGGTGCGCGACTACCGCTACCCGCACCTGGAGAGTTGAGGTCGAAGAGCCAGTCGTTGCAGCGCAGCCGATGGCCGGGCGGGAACTCGAAGTCGGTCGCGCCGAGCAGCGTGAAGCCGAGCGTGCGGCACAGCGCGTTGGACGGCTCGTTGTCGACGGACGGGTATGCGTGCATCGCCCGCGGCCCGGGCTGCGCCGCGGCCCGTTCGAGCAACGCCCGCATCGCCGCGGTCGCGATGCCGCGGCCCTGGAATTCGGGCAGCACGTGCCAGCCGGTCTCGTACACCGTCTCGCCGTGCTCGTCTCGCTCCCAGTACCCGACGTAGCCGACCGGCTCGGCGCTCGGGATCAGCTCGACGCGGAACATGCCGCCACTGCCCGTCCAGTTGGCGGGCAGGTAGCGCTGATGGCGCTGCAGCACCTTCTCCTCGGTCTCGGGCCCGCCGAGGTATTTCCACATCTCGGGGGTGTTCACGCGACGCAGCAGGTCGAGGTCAGCGTCGGACCACGCGACCAGGCGGATCTGGTTCGGCATGCGGCAAGCCAACCGCGTCCGTACGACATTGCGCGAGGCGCAGGGCGGCAAGAAGTACCGGCACGGCGAGCACGAACACGCTGATACGGAGCCCGGCCGCGACGACATAGGGAGCGCGGAGCCCGAGCCACCGTGCGACGTAGCCGCCGGCGATGGCGCCGAGCGGCATCAGGCCCCAGCCGATCATCCGGTAAACGCTGTTGACGCGGCCGAGCAGCTCGGGCGGGACGAGCTGCTGCCGGAACGTGACGGTGACGATGTTCCACAGCGTGACGAGGAATCCGTTCACCGCCATGAAGGCGCCGAGTTCGACGAGGTCGGTGGACAGGCCCATCCCGAGGTAGGTGGCGGCCATTCCGGCCATAGCGGTGAGCAGCGCGCGAGTCTCACCCAGCCACCGCACGACCGTCGCGTTCACCAGGCCACCGACGACGGCGCCGATCGCCGCGCCGGCGAGCAGCACCCCGTAGCCACGCGCGCTCACGTGCAGGACCTGAGTGGCCAGCAGGACCAGCGTGGCATTGCCGAACTGCCCGCAGAAGTTGTTCACGCCGAGCAGCAGGGCGAGCGTGCGGAGCAGCCGGTTGCCGGCCAGCCAGTGCACTCCTTCGCCGATCGAGGTGCGCAGCGGCGGATGCGTGGTGGGTTCGCGGCGGATTCGGGGCAGGGTGGCGAGCAGCGCCGCGGAGATGGCGAACGAGGCAGCATCGGCACCGAACGGCAGTGCGATCCCGATCCCGAACAACAAGCTGCCCAGCGGCGGTCCGATGAACAGCTGCGCCGCCGTCATCACCGCGTACTGTTGCCCGTTCGCGCGGTGCAGCTGGTCTTTCGGTACCAGGTCGGGCAGCACGGACTGCGCCGTGATGCCGAAGAGGACCTCGCAGCCGCCCATGGCGAAGGCCAGCGCGGCGAGCGCGCCGATGCCTGCCTCGCCGAAGGCAGCGAGGACAGCGATCACCATCACCGCCAGCGCCTGGACGACCTGGGACCGCCACATCAGGCTGATCCGCTCGCGGCGATCCACGAGCGCGCCCAGCGGCAACGACAGCAACAACCAGGGCAGGAACGTCGCCGCCGAGACGACCGACACCAGGCGCGGGTCGTGCGTGATCGTTACCGCGAGCAGCGGCATCGCCGCCGCGAATGCGCCGTCGCCGATGCTGTCGACCGCGGTGGCCAGCTGAAGGCGGCGGTAAGCGGCTGGCATCGGCACGGCAGTAACGATGTCGCGCGCCACGCCCAGCTCGAACTGTTTAGCGCATTGCTACACAATCGATCGGTGGCCATTGTGGTCGACGTCGGCATCGGCGAGCTCGCCGCGACCCGGTTCGCGACGTCCCCGCTCGGCGAGACCGTGTCCGGGCTGCAGCTGCTCGGCATGGGTGTCCGCTTGAGCTCGCTGCGGCCGTGGCTGCGCTGGGCGCGTGCCGAGTTGCGCCGATCCGGGCTAGTGCTGCCGGCGTCGTGGCCGTTGCTGGTGACCGGGCGAAAGTCGTACCCGGAGTTCCTCACGCCATCTCCTGCACGTCCCTACCCGACGCTCGAGGAGGAACTGAGCGCACTGCGGCGCACCCGTGCGGCGCAGGTTCGGGTGAGCATCGCGCGGGTGTTTCAATCCGACCTCCCCGACGCGGCGCTCCACTTGACGCACGCGCCGGCAGCGACCCTGCGCGAGATCAGCGACGAACTGCGCGCCGCCCACGACCTCCTCGTCGCACCACATTGGCAGCGGCTGCGCGCCGTGCTCACCGCCGACGTGAGCTACCGCGCCCGACGACTCGCCACCGAAGGCGCGGCGCAACTGTTCGCAGACCTCAGCCCGGACGTGACCTGGGACGACGGACGGCTGCGCATCGAGCGCGCGGGCGCCGACCAGTCCGTCTCGCTCGGCTCGCGCGGCATGGTCCTCGTCCCGTCTGTTCTCACCGACAACCACGTGCGGATCAAGCTGCGCACCACCACTCAGATTGCGCTGCGCTATCCCGCTCGCGGAGTCGCCGAACTATGGACCGCCGGCCTGCGCGCGCCGCGACCCAGCGCGGTTCAGCTGCTCGGCCGGCCACGCGCCCGAGTGCTCGACGCACTGCGCGCACCAGCAACGACTAGCGGCCTCGCGCAGGCGTTGAACGTCACCCCGAGCGCAGTTTCGCAACACCTGCGCGTGTTGCGGAACAGCGGCCTGATCACCACCGAACACGCCGGCCGCAGCGCCGTACACCTGATCACCGAGCTCGGCAGCGCACTGCTCGACCCCCCATTACCCAAGGCGGCCACTCATGATCAACTGTCTGTGACGTAACTCACCGGGGCAGCGCTCGTTACCGTCGTCATGAGGTTCGTACTCGGTTCCGAGTTGGAGGAAATGCAGATTTCCTCGGACGCAATCGAATACCGTCCCGGCGGGCTGCGTCACGCAGTCGACACTGCTGCACTGGAGTTCCACCCGGACGGCGTGCTCGCTTACGCGGTCTGCGGTCGGCCCGTCCGGCTCTGGAGCAAGATCGCGTTCGACGAGCAGATCGCCAAGAGCACGGCTCACGAGGACTGCGTCAAGCTGGCGGTGCGGGCCAAGCGACCCAAGGCGGTCGCCGCCGACTGATCGGCTGCGGGCGGGCATCCGGTAGTGAAACCGCCACCGCCGAACATAGGCCGATTGATGCCGCTCCGTAGGTCTTCCGGCATTAGAGATGACCTTAACGCGGTCTCAGACTGACCTCCTACCGCAGCACAACAATCGGGGGTGGTGGCGGTGGCGGATCAGTCTGTCACTAACGGGAGGCCGCTCACGCGGCGGACTTTCATCAAAGCCGTCGGAGCGGCAGGTGCCGGGTTCGCAGTGTTTGCATACTTGCCTGGTGGCACCAGGCAGGCGCTGGCACAGATTCCGGGCGGGACGCTCGACCCGACCGCCGTGCCGAAGTTCGTCACGCCGTTGCTCATCCCGCCCGTCATGCCGCGGGCCGGAACGGTGACGATGCCGGGCGGCAAGCCGGTGGACTACTACGAAATCTCCGTCGAGCAGTTCAAGGAGCAGATCCTGCCGGCCGGCATGCCGGCGACAACCGTCTGGGGGTACGGAGCGGTCAAGTCGGCCTCGAAGACAGGCCTGCTGATCCACAATGCACCATCACTCACCATTGAGGCCGCTTGGAACAGGCCGGTGCGGATCAAATGGATCAACAACCTGGTCGACCAACGTAGCCAGTATCTGCCGCACCTGCTCGCGGTCGATCCGACGCTGCACTGGGCGAACCCGCCCGGCGGGCAGAGCGGACGCGACCAACGGCCGACGTACCAGCGGACACCGGGTGCGTACCGCGGCCCGGTGCCGCTGGTCACCCACGTGCACGGCGCGGTCGGTGTCGGCGACGAGAGCGATGGCTACGCCGAGGCGTGGTTCCTGCCGAACGCGAACAACATCCCGACCGGCTATGCGAGCGTCGGAACCTGGTACGACTTCTTCGCAGGCAAGGCGAAGTCGCGGTTCGGGGTCGACTGGGGGCACGGCTTCGCAACCTTCCAGTACCCGAACAACCAGCGCGCTGCGACGCTCTGGTACCACGATCACGCGCTCGGCATGACGCGGCTCAACGTCTACGCCGGACCGGCCGGGTTCTACCTGGTCCGGGGTGGCCCGGCCGGAGACAAGGCGGTGCTCGACTCGCGATACGGCAGCACGGCCGTCCTGCCCGGACCGGCGCCGGTGGAAGGGGATAAGTTCCCGGCGAACAAGGCGTACTACGAGATTCCCATCGCGATCCAGGACCGCGCCTTCAACGCCGACGGCTCGCTGTTCTATCCGGACTCGCGGGAGTTCTTCGACGGCGCGACCGCCAAGAAACCCGGCTACCTGCCGAAGACCGATCTCTCGCCGATCTGGAACCCGGAGTTCTTCGGCAACATGATCATGGTCAACGGCAACACCTGGCCGTTCCTCCAGGTGGAGAAGCGGCGGTATCGGCTGCGCTTCCTCAACGGCTGCCAGTCGCGCTTCCTGCTGCTCGACTTCGACAAGATCCCCGGCGTGTCGGTCTGGCAGATCGGCAACGAAGGCGGGTTCCTGCCCGCACCGGTCAACCTCACCGCCGACAACGGCAACCGGCTGCTGATGGCACTCGCCGAGCGCGCCGATCTGATCGTCGACTTCACCGACGTGCCGACCGGCCGTTACGTGCTCGCCAACGTCGGCCCGGACGAGCCATTCGGCGGCGGCGAGCCGCCGGGTGACTTCGACGCCGCGGATCCGGCCACAACGGGCCAGATCCTCCAATTCCGGGTCGTGCCGGCCGTCTCGACCGACGCGACGACGCCGCCGCAATTCCTGAAGCTGCCGGCGATCACGCCGTTGCCGCCGGAGACCGTCACCCGCCGGCTTGCCCTGCTCGAAAAGGCATCGGACTTCTGGGACGGACCGGCCGAGGCAATGCTGGGCGTCGTCGACACCGACGGCGTGGCGATGCACAAGATGTGGGCCGACCCGGTCAGCGAGGACCCGAAGGTCGGCGCGACCGAGGTATGGGAGATCTACAACCTGACCGCGGACGCGCACCCGATGCACGTGCACGAGACGACCTTCGAAGTCGTGAACAGGCAGGCACTCGCCCTCGACTCCACCACCGACGAGCCTGCGCAACCTGTCCAGCTCAGTGGCGACCAGAGCCCGCCGGAGATGTGGGAAACCGGACTCAAGGACACGGTGACGTCCAAACCCGGCGAAGTCACCAGGCTGCGGCTTCGTTTCGACAACCCAGGCCAGTTCGTCTGGCACTGCCACATCGTCGAGCACGAGGACAACGAGATGATGCGGCCGTACCGGATCGGGCCCGTCCAGCCGGGCCAGCCAGGCTAGCGATTTTCGGTAGCGACGCCCTCGGTAAATGCTCAGATGTCGGCCGAATTGGTCGATGTCATGACTGTTATGAGACGAGTCGTTTCGGGCGCGGGCGTGCCGGCGTGGGCGGTTGCCGCGGTGGCTGCTGCCGCCATGGTCGGCGGGTATTTCGCGCTGCCGTCCGGGACCGTCCAGTCGGTCGGCTATGACGTGGTGGGTTTCGCGTCGGTGATCGCCGTCTGGCTGGGCGTGCGACTGAACCGGCCGGCGGACCGCTTGACGTGGTGGCTGTTCGCCGCGGGGTCGCTGTGTTCGGTGGCGGCCGACTCGGTCTACACCGCTGCCGGGACCCTGAACGTGGAGCTGCCGACGCCGTCGATCACCGACGCGTTGTACTTGGCGGCCTATCCGTTCCTGTTCCTGGCAGTGCTGCGGCTCGGCCGGCGCGTCGCCACGACCGGCTCCCGCGGGCGATGGCTGGATGCGGCGATCGTCTCGGTGGCCGCGCTGGCGTTGTCGTGGCATCTGCTCATGAACAGCTACGCGCACGACAACACCCTGACGGCCATCGGGAAGCTGACGCTGATGGCGTACCCGGTGATGGATCTCGGCATCGTGTTCATCCTGGTCAGCGCCTTGCTGTTCGCGAGCGTGCAGGGCACTGCTGCTCGGTTGGTCACCGTTGCGATGGTGCTCATGCTGGCGGGTGACTTCATCTACGACCTGCTGGTACTGCGGGACGGCTACACCGACGGGATGCTGCTGGACGCAACCTGGCTGCTCAACTACGCCTTGATCGGCGTCGCGGCCCTGCATCCGTCCATGGCGGCCGCGCCGAACCTGGCGCGGCAGGAGCACCGGCGCAGGGCGAGCTGGGTGCCGCTGATGGCGGTTGCCGGGTTGGTCGCGCCGATCCTGTTGATCATCATGAGCGTGCGGCACGAGTACGCCGACGTCCCGGTGCTGGCCATCCTGGTGTCGGTCATGGTCGTGCTCACCACGGCGCGGATGGCCGGCACCTTCGACCGAATGCGCCGCCAGGCCGCGCAACTGCAAGCCCGTACCGAAGAGCTGCGGGCGCGCACCGAGCACCTGCAGACGGCGCTGCTCGAACGAGATTCCCTCGCGGCGGACCTGCGCCACCGGGCCTTCCACGACAGCCTTACCGGGTTGGCCAACCGTGAGCTGCTCCGCGACCGGATCGAGCACGCCCTGGCGGCCACCGGTCGTGACCACAGCGCGGTCGCGCTCATGCTTGTCGATCTGGACGGATTCAAGACGGTCAACGACAGCCTCGGCCACGAAACCGGCGACAGCCTGCTCGTCAGCGCCGCGGCCCACATCAGCGCTGTCGTTCGTCCCGGCGACACCGTGGCGCGGCTCGGCGGCGATGAGTTCGTCGTTCTGATGGACAGGATCACCGATCAGGCCGACGTGATCGCGGCCACCGAGCGCGTCCTCGCCGCGCTCAACCGACCGCACCCGGTCGGCGACCACAGCCTCACCCTGTCGGGCAGCGCCGGCGTTGCGATCGGCACGTCGACGACGAACCCGGGACAGCTGCTCAGCGAGGCCGATGCCGCCATGTACGAGGCCAAGGCCAACGGTCGCAACCGATACCAGATCTACCAACCCGCGTTGGGCCACCGCGTCGCCGAACGCCTTCAGATCAGCGCCGCGCTGCCCGCCGCGCTCGAAGCGGCGCAGTTCTATCTCGAATACCAACCGACGTATACCCTCGGCACCGGACGGCTGCGCGGCTTCGAGGCCCTCGCCCGCTGGCGGCACCCCACGCTGGGCCTCGTCGCCCCGCTGCGGTTCGTCCCGCTCGTCGAGGAGACGGGGCTGATCGTCCCGTTCGGCCGCTGGGTCCTGAACGCCGCCTGCCAGGCTGCCGCCGGCTGGACAACGGATCCGCGCCACGGACCGACCATCGGTGTCAACGTCTCCGCGCTGCAACTGCGGGACCCGGGCTTCGTCAAAGACCTGCGCTCGGCGCTCACCGCCGCCGACCTGCCGGGCGAGCGGCTCGTCATCGAACTCACCGAGAGCACGCTCGTCACCGATCCCGACCACACCATCGCAGTCCTCTCACACGTCAAACGCCTGGGCGTCCGAATCGCAATCGACGACTTCGGCACCGGCTACTCCTCGCTCAGTCAGCTGCAGCGCTTTCCGGTCGACGCGTTGAAGATCGACAAGTCGTTCGTCGATCGACTCGACGACCCTGCGGCCAACGGCCAGGCATTCATCGCCGCCATCGTCGAGCTGGCCAATCGCCTCGACATCACGACCCTTGCCGAAGGAATCGAGACCGAATCGCAGTACCACGCCCTCATCGGGATGGGTTGCGACGCCGGACAGGGCTACCTGCTCTCGCGGCCGGTTTCGGCCGCCGCCACAGCAGAGCTCATTGCCAGGAACTACGCGAGCGACGTCACCGGCGTGGCATCCGCGCAGGGACGGATGCCCGGGCGCTTGCGGCTGCCTCTCGCGATGCCCGAACCGAGTCAGGCGATCGGCGGATAGCCGTCGATGCATCGAAGGTCGCGAGCGGACCGCCGCGCTATCGTGCCGGTTGGCGGCGCGTGCGAGCATCGCGGGCCGGCATCGATACACGGGGTGGCTATGCGACATCCACGGCGGCTCACGCTGCCTGACCGCGTCGGCGTACGCGCCAAGGCAAGCATTGCCGTCCTCGCAATGACGGGAAGCGTGCTCGTGGCGGGCTGGGTGCAGCCGCCGGCGGCTGGTGCGGCGACCCGCCTCGACGTCATGCGCGCTGCGGCCACCTATGCCGCATCGCAGGGCTATTACGCCGGCATCGCAGTCGTCGACACGCAGACCGGCCGGACCTATACGTCCGGCCACGCACGTCACTCATTCGTCTCGGCGTCGGTCGTCAAGGTGCTCATCGCGACCCGGCTGCTCGTCATGGACCGGATGCACGGCCACATCGCCGATCTCGCCTACCGCATGATCACCCAGTCGGACAACGACGCCACCGATCAGCTGTATCCGCTGGCCGGCGGTGCGGGGCTCGAGCCCTGGGCCGAGCGGCATTATCACGTCGCCGACCTCGGCTCGCCTTCGAATCAGCCCAGCTGGTGGGGCTACACGCGGTTGACGGCGCTGGGTCTCGCCCGGTTCTACGCGAAGGTCAAGAGCGATCCGAAGGTCGCGCCGTGGCTCCTCGATGCGATGCGCCACATCCGTCGGACCTCGTACGTCGGCGAATACCAGTGGTGGGGGTTGCCCTCGGCCACCACGCACGCGGCGGTCAAGCAGGGTTGGAACATCGCGTTCGGGCACGCCAACGTCAACACCACCGGCTTCGTCAATCGGAACCGCTACGCCGTCGCGATCATGACTCGTGGGCCGAGCCGCACCTACCTCGGCCCGATCTCGACAATGGTCACGCACGTGGCACGGCTCCTGCTGCCGAACGGTCATTTTCCGGATCCGGTGCCGCATGTGACGCGGCTATCCCGCACCTCAGCGCCGGTCCGCGGCGGGTGGCGCGTCACGTTGCGCGGCACCTCGTTCACGCACGTGACGAGGGTGATGTTCGGCCAGCGCCGAGGACTCGACCTTGACGTCGGATCACCGGAGCGACTCAGCGTCGTCGCGCCACCGCACGCCGCAGGTTGGGTGCACATCCGAGTCGTGACGACGCACGGCACCTCATCCGAGGTGCGTGCGGACCGCTTCCGCTACGTCGGCCCACCGCCGAGTGTGACCGACGCGCAGGCGAGTGCCACCGCCGGCTCGATCGAGGTGACCTGGACGAACCCGAGCATCACGTCGTTCGCGGGTGTGAAGATCTGCAGGTCGACCGAGGACACGTCACGGTCATCCAGCTGCAAGGCCATCGCGAAAGTGGCAGCTCCGGACGAGAGCTACTCCGATTCCAATCTCACGGCCGGTACGACCTACTACTACACGCTGTTCAGCTACGACACTGTCGGGCAGTATTCGCAAGGCGTCATGACGGTTGGGACGGCATGACGGCGCGCGCTTACTCGTACGGCAGGCACCCGTTTCCGGTGCGCGCGAAGTCCTGGTTGCTGAATTCCTCCTGCGTCAAGTAGTGGTGGCCGCCGATCACCTGGTTGTACAACTGGCCGGCCGTGCCTTGCGTCGCGCCGAAGACGTAAGCGCACTCGTCACCGTTCTCGAAGCCACTGGAGTCGTACCAGCCAGTGACGGTGTCCGGGTCGGTGATCGCCTCCATCACCTCGTGGCTTGTCGGGCTGACCTCGACATCGGCGTCGGCGTTGTCGTTGGGTGCCTGGATGGCCCCGAAGTCCTTCTCGGTACCGCACGTGAAGCCGACGGCCGACTGATATACCGGGAACGGCATGTTCGCGTACACCATGCCGCTCGGTGCTTGGCTGTGGTAGGCGCAGTATGCCGCGCTCGGCCAGTGGTTGATCGTGCAGAAGTTGCTCGCCTTGGTGGTGGAGCCCGCGAAGAAGCAGGACTCGACGTGCTTGGGCAGGAACGTCACGTAGATGTGGCCGTAGTCGCGCGGCAGGCCACGGGCGCTCACAACTCGGTCGGTCTCGGCGATGATCTGGTCATCGTCGAGGCAGGCGTCATAGCCGGAGCCGTCCGCGTAGATGTTTGCCGTGTCTCGCTGTGACAGGGTGCATCCGCTGGCCGGCAACGCGTTGGCGTCGTTGACCGGGCTGCCGAATCTGATGCTGTAGCGGATTTTGCCGTTGCTCCCGAAGTACTCGTTCAATGTCGAGTACACATTCGTATGCAGCCCGCTCGCAGCCGCTACGTCGCCGACGTAGGTGTTGAGGATGTTCTTGTACACCGAGTCCATCGGGTGGCCCGCCGGGTTCCAGAAGATCGGGGTGATGACCACCGGACCGGTCGAGTGTGTCCCCATCACCGGGCCGCCGTGGAAGAGCAGCGGCGGGGTGCCGATGGCCGGATCGCTGAGGTTGCTGGTTTGGCAGCCACCGCTCACGGCCACCGCATGGGCGATGCCACTGAAGCGACCCACTCGAGCCGCGCCGTTGGAGTGCGCGCAGCCGGCCGGCGGCGCGGACCCGGTTGCGGCGTGTGCGGCACTACCGGCAACGGTGAGAGAGGCGCTGGCCAGCAGACCCACCAACGCCGCCACCAACCACGAACCCCGACGACTTTGGACATCTCCCGTGCGGCGCATGAAGTTCCCCCTTCGGGCATGCAGTTCCTAGTCTGGCTGCCCGGGAGACCGTCGTAACCCACCGTCGGCGCACGGGTGCACACACATTCCACCCGCCCGTCAGCCGTGTCAAGGAACCGTCCGGGCGGTCCTAAACCTGGTCGAGGGTGATGAGCCGCTCGATGCCGCGCGCGGCGAGGTAGTCGGCATCGGAGGTCCGGCTCTGCAGCACGACTGCCGGCCGGATCCCGCGATCTATCAGCGTCATGAACGGCTCGAAGAAGCCGTCCCACGGCGGCATCGCGTCGGGCAGCACGAGTGCGGCCGGTCGCGCGAGCGGCGCGGGCGGGTGCGCGTCGTACTCGGCGATGAGCCGCTTGATCGTCGCGCCGATCGGCTTGAGCTTGCGGTCGTTGGTGAACAGGCCGAGGTCGTATTCCAAGTTGACGTAGCCGCTCAGCTTGGGGTTCAGGTCGTGCGAATCCCACCAGGTGATGCCGAACAGGTTGTCGCAGCTGGCCATGGTGCTGATGGACTGCTCGGTCCACGCAGGGATGTCCTTGGCGTCCATCCACACCTTCGAGACGCCGGTCTCCTCGATCCATACCTTGCGTTGCAGATCGGCGTGGAACGCCTTGATCACCTCGATGAAGTACTCGGAGTAGTGGGTCGACGGCGTCGACAACGATCCGTAGTTCTGGATCACCTGCGTCCAACCCGCCCAGGTGTGATTAGCGGTCGCCGTGCCGGCACTGCCCAACCCGGTGCGCGTCCAGAACGCATCGGTCTGCCACGGGTAATGATCGATGCCCGACACGTGAACCTTTCCCGGCGCCACCTGCTCGCAGGTGGCGAAGAGCGCGTCGTGCCAGGCGTCGCCCTGCTCCCGCGTCACCTGCATACCCAGCGGTATGGCGAACCAGTGGATCTCGTTCGAGAGATCGAAGCCGAGGAACCGGCGGTGCCCGCCGATGCGTTCGGCGACTTGGGTGAGCAGCCACTGCTCGCGCTCGATCGCGCCGGGATCGGTCAGGACGTTCGTGATGTGTCCGTTGCTGTTGCTGATGAAGAACGGCGGCACGAACAGCACGCCGCTGACCGCGCCGTTCAGCACGGTCACCTCGACGTCGAGCTGGACGTCGTCGGCCATGTCGAGCAGTTCGGCGAGTCGGTCGAGGTACTCGCCGCGCACGTACGTGCTGTTGGGCTGCAACTCGGACCAGATCAGCATGATGCGGATGTGGTCCATGCCCAGCGAGGCGATGTCGTGCAGGTCGGCCTGGATCGATGGCCGATCCCAATCACCCCAGCTGAACCACCAGTTCTCGCTCGGCACGTAGTTCACGCCGAACCGGACCCGGCGCCGGCCACGGTCCCCAAGGGCGCCGGCGGTAGCCGGGCGGCGCTGCGGCGTTGCGGCGTCGGCGTCGGCCGATCCGAGCACCGCGCCGGCGGCTGCGGCACCGGCAGCACCGAGGAACGCGCGCCGGCCCAAGCCGGCAGATGTGGGGGAAGCTGAGGAGTCCGTCATGGCACCACGCTGTCAAAAAGGTGCATTTCGGGTCAAGCAAGGCAAATGCCCGTCCTGGCCATCTCACTCCTGATCTCGTTTCGCTACCTGGCGGACGCGTTGCGAACGTCGACAATCGCCCGCTCGAGTTCGTCCAGCCGCGCGAGTATTGCCGCGACGTCGCCGCGATTCGCCGACTGCTCTTCCGGCTTGAGCCAGACGACGATGCTGCCGCCCGGACTCAACGTTGCTTCCGCGACGTCCGCGGGCCCGTCGGCGCCTTGGGCGCGCAGCGCGGTCTCGACATCGGCGCGGCGCAGCCCTTGGCTGCGCAGCGAGTTGTCGACGAACCGGCCGTCCTTGACAAGTGCGACATCGCAACCCTCGAACGCGCGCACCGCCCAGTCGAAGCGATGGACGAACCGCACAACCGTGGCGTTCAGGATCAACAACACGCCCGCTCCGATGAACGCCCCCGTGACGCTGTCGTCAGGACCGATCAGCGCGTTCTGCACGACGTTGGAGATCAGGAGCACGACGATCAGATCGAACGAGTTGAGCTGGGCCAGGTTGCGCTTGCCGGCCACTCGAAGCAGGATCGCCAGCCCGGCATAGACGGCCGCCGTGCGCACCACCTTGTCGCCGACGGACACGCCGAGCGTCCAGATGTCAGACATGGCCGAGCGTCCCGGCGGGTGCCACCGCGTACGACTGCACTTCGAGCAGGTCCAGCCCGAGGTCGCGTATCTGGTCGAGCACTCCGAACAGTGCCGAGGCATCCACGCAGGCACCGGACAGCACGGTGGCACCGTGCTCGGGCTCCAGCCGCATGAAGTCGAAGGAGTCGAGGAAGCGCGCGCTGAGGGTGCCCGCGACCCGGATCCGATAGAAGCGCCGTTGCATGGCTTCACAATGCGCCGCTCGGCGCCCGGCATCATCCCCCCGGCCGCAATCTCACCCGGGTGAGATGCCGGGATGGGGGAGGCGGCGTCATCCGGATCTGGGCGAGGCTTCGGCGTGACAGGTGAGGAGGCCGCCATGACCCAGGTCATCGAAGCGCCGCAACCTCTGGCCGAGCGAGAACTGCTCGAGCGGCTACGTGCCGGCGACGAGTCGGCGTTCGCGAACATCGTCGATGCCTGGTCGCCGGTGATGCTGCACATGGCGCGTCGCCACGTGGGCGACCAGGCGGCTGCGGAGGACGTCGTCCAGGACACCTGGGTCGGCGTCATCAACGGCCTGGACCGGTTCGAGGGACGCAGCACGCTGCGCAGTTGGACGTTCTCGATTCTGCTGAACCAGGCGCGCACGCGAGGCTTCCGCGACCGGCGCGTTATTGCGTCAGCCGTCCTCACCGGCGACGAAACGGACGAACCGACGGTCGATTGCGCCAGATTCCAGGGCAGCGACGGCCGCTACCCGGGCCACTGGACGTCGACCGGAGTGCCTCGCCGGTGGGAGGAGCCGGAGTCACGTGCGGTCGGGCAAGAGGTAATCGAAGTGCTGCTCGCCGGTCTTGAGCAACTGCCCGAGCGGCAGCGTCTCGTCGTGGAGATGCGCGACGTGCTCGGCATGAGTTCGGAGGAAGTGTGCACCGCGCTCGGTGTCTCCCCGGAGAACCAGCGGGTGCTGCTGCATCGCGCGCGTGCGTCGCTGCGCAGCACGCTGGAGGACTACCACTCCGCGTGATCGTTCGACATCCTGTCCGCAGGGCTCTAACGGGGGAGGCCGTGCGTGATCGATGATTTGTCCAGCTCTGCCGTGCTTGTCACCGGCGCCGCGTCCGGGATCGGTAGGGCGAGCGCAATGCAGTTCGCGCGAGCCGGCGCATCCGTCGCCATCCTGGACATCGCGGCGGGCGGTCTGCGCGATGTCGCCGACGAACTGGTCGCGCTGGGCGCCAAGGTCGAGACGATCGTCGCCGACGTGACCGAGCTGGCCGCGATGGAGGACGCGGTCGAGCGCATCGTTGCGCGATTCGGACGGCTCGATGCGGCGCACAACAACGCGGGCGTGGCCGGGCCGTACCTACCGCTGGACGAGTACCCGCCCGATGAGTTTCTTCGGGTGCTGCAGGTCGACCTGATCGGTGTGTGGCACTGCATGCGTGCAGAGATTGCGCAGATGCGACGGCAGCGTGCCGGCGCGATCGTCAACACCTCGTCGATGCTCGGCGACGCGGCGATGCCGGACAACAGCGCGTACATCGCGGCGAAGCACGGCGTGAACGGACTTACCCGGGCTGCCGCGCTCGAGGTCGGCGCGCTGGGGATTCGGATCAACGCGCTGGCGCCCGGGGTGACCCAGACGGCCTTGACGTCGGGCGTCAGCGACGAGCTGCTCCGGACGGTACCGCTCGCCCGGATCGCCGCGGCGGACGAGATCGCCGCGGCGGCGGTCTGGCTCTGCTCGCCGCAGGCGTCGTACGTCACCGGCGCGGTGCTCGTCGCTGACGGCGGGTGGCTGGCGGGATGAGCACCACGACTGCTGCGCCCCAGCGGCTGCGCCGCGAGCTTCGGCTGCTGGAAACCGCCGCACTCTCGGTCGGCGTCATGGCGCCCACGCTCGCGATGTCGATCACCGGCCCGGCCGCGGCCAAGGAGCTCGGCCGGGCGACGCCGCTGGCCTTCGTGATCGCCGCGGCAGCTGTCGCACTGGTCGCGTTCGGCTTCGTCCGGCTGGCCGCAGAGTTCAGCCACGCCGGTTCGGTGTACGCATTCGTCGGCCTCTCGCTCGCGCCGCGCTGGGGCTTCGTCGCCGGTTGGGCGCTGCTCGGGACCTATCTCGTGTTCCCGTGGGTGTCGGTCTCCGGAGTCACGATCTTCGCCCGGGCATTCCTGGACACGACCGGCATTGCCCACGACGCCGACTGGTATCCGATCGCGCTCGTGGCCTGGGCGGTCATCTGGGTGCTCGCGGTCGTCGGCATCCGGCCGACTACGCGCTGGCTGATCGTCTTCGAGTTGATCTCGGTGCTGCTCATCCTCCTGCTGATGGTGATCATCGTGATCCGGCTCGCGAGCGGCACGCACACGATCGGCGGCACGGATGGGTTGCCGGGCAGCGTCTTCAAGTTGCCGTCCGGAGTCGGCACCGACGCGCTCGCGCTGGCAGCGACATCGGGATTCCTCGCCTTCGCCGGCTTCGAATCAGCAGCCTCGCTCGGCGAGGAGTCGCTGCGGCCGCGGCACGAGATTCCGCGGGCGCTCTGGACCGCGGTCGGCTTCGGCGCCGTCTTCTACGTGGCGTGCATGACGACGCAGTCGTGGGGGTTCGGCGTGAACGACGCGGGCGTGAGCGCGTTCACCAATTCGCAGGCATCGCTTGGCGATCTCGCCCAGCATTACTCCGGGAAGACGCTCGCCGCGCTGCTCGACGTCGGCGCGGTGCTCAGCGCAGTCGGCGCTGCGCTGGGCTGCGTGACCGTCGCGGTACGGATGCTGTTCGCCCTGGGTCGTGATCGGTTGGTGGCCGGGCAGCTCGGCACCGTGACGCCGCACAGTCGGGTGCCCGGCAAGGCGCTCGCCTTCGAGCTGACGCTCGGCCTCGTGCTGCTCACCGCGTTCCGGCTCGAGGGCACGCCACCGCTGAACATCTTCTTCTACCTCGCGACGATCGGCGTGCTGAGCCTGCTCTGCATGTACATCCTGACGAACATCGCGGCGCTGCGCAGGCTCGGCCATCGCGCGTTGTGGGAGGCGGTGCTGCCGCTCGTCGGCGCGGGCATCGCCGGCTACGTGTTGTACCGCAACGTGTGGCCGATCCCGGCGGCGCCGTATCGGTACTTTCCGTACGCGATCCTCGCGTGGCTCGCTGCGGCGCTGGCTGCGACGTTCGTCTTCCCGGCGCTGGTTCGCCGGGCGGGGACCGAACTGGCCGCCCGCACCGAGGAGCAGGATGACGCTAGAGCAGACCGCGTTCCCGAGCGCGGGTGACAGCCTCGGTCCGCGACTCGGCGTCGAGCTTTCGATAGACGGCGCGCAAGTGAGTCTTGAGCGTGTTCGGCGTGACGTACAGCGCCTTGGCGATCTCTCGTTGTGACAGCGGGCCGGGGAGCAGGCTGAGCACGGCGCGTTCCCGCTCGGTCAAGGGTTCTGCCGGTCCGCGCACGGTGGCGCGGGCGCGCTGCTCGGCGGCGAGCCAGCCGGAGACGACCGGACCGGGGTCGGGGCACGTCCGGATGACCGCGCGCGCCTCTTCGAGCAGCGCCGCGGCGTCCGCTGCGCCGCTCGCGCGCGCGATCGCGACGGCCGTGATGAGCGCGGCGCCGATCTCGACGCGTCCTGCGCCGCGGTGGGCAAGCTCGACCGCGTGTCGCGCGGCGCCTGCTCCTGACTCGTATTCGCCGAGTGCGGCGGCGCAGCGCGCGCGGGCCAGGGCTGGGAACATCGCGACGAAGTGCGCATCACTGCCCTCATCGCGCAACTCCGCGTCGACGTCGCGAAGCAGGTGCTCGGCCGTCGCGATGTCGCTTGCGCCGGCTGCCAGTAAAGCGCGGCAGCCCAGCGCATACGTGTGCGCGAGCCGGTTGCCGGTGCGATCGGCGGTGGCAGCGGCGTCGGTGAGCGCGGTGGCCGCCCGGCCGGCGTCGTCGAGCCACATCGCCGTGACACCGGTGAGCAGGTCGCGCACCGTAAGCAGGAACGGATCGGCGAGCGTGGGCGGGAGCTCGCGCAACTGGTCGGCGGCGGAACGCAGGTCGCCGACCTTGTAGGTGTGCAGCGCGCGCAGCACCTGCAGATGGGGATCGCGGCCCACCTGCCGGGCGGCTGCCTCCAGCGCGGCACCCGCCTCGCCGAGCCGTCCCGCATCGAGTTCGAGCCAGACCTGCGCGGTTGCGAGCCGTACGTCGCCGGCGACGAGCTCGGCGGGCAGCGCGTCGAGCCAGCCCTGCACCGTCTGCAGGTGACCGGCGTTGAACTCGCGGCGCCAGACAGCGGCGACGAGTTCGCCGGCCAGCACGTCGTCGTTTGCCGCGAATGCGTGCCAGACGGCTTCGACGTGCTCGCCCTGCTCCGCATACCACCGGGCAGCCCGCCGGTGCAGATCCCCCGGCGCGGCCGGATCGACGCGCGACAACTCGTGCCGGAGGATGTCGCGGAACAAGTGGTGGTAGCGGAACCAGCGCAACTCGTCGTCGAGCGGCGCGAGGAACAGGTTCGCGCGGTAGACGTCGTCCAGCGTCCGCGCCGCATCATCCTGCCCGGTCAGCGCGCTGGCGAGCGGTGCGGAGATGCGGTTCAGGACGGACGTGCGCAGCAGGAAATCCCGGGTGTGCTCGGGCTGGGTCGCGAGCACCTCCTCGCCCAGGTAGTCGATGACGTGCCGATCGGCACCGGTGAACCGCTCGATGAACTCCGCAGGCGCGGCGTTGCCGCTCAGATCGGCCAGGCGCAGCGCGGCCAGGTGCAGCCCGGCGGCCCACCCCTCGGTCCGCGTGACGAGGCGACCGACGTCCTGTGTCGAGATATCGACGCCGGCGGCATCCCGGCTGAGCAACTCCGCGGCCTCGTCGATCGTGAACCGCAGCAGGTCGGCGCGCAGCTCGGCGAGCGCTCCGTCGACCCGCAGTCGGCTCACCGGCAGCGGTGGGTCGATGCGGGTGCCGAGGACTAGGTGGAACTGCCGCGGCGCGTGCTCCAGCAAGATGCCGACGGAGCTGTGCACCGCCGGGTTGCTGATCGAGTGGTAGTCGTCCAGGACGACGACGACGTCATCGGTGGCCTGTGACAGGTCATTGAGCAGGACGGGTAGGACGTCGCGAGCGATGTCGGCTCCGGAGGCGTGCAGTCGACGCAGCGCGGCTTCGGCGAGACCGTCCCCCGCGTGGGCGATCGCCTCGAGCAGATAGCGCCAGAAGCGGTTTGTGTCGTTGTCCGCTTCGTCCAACGAAACCCAGCCGGCGTGCACGTCGTCGGTCGCCAGCCACTCTGCGATCGCGGTCGTCTTCCCCCATCCGGCCGGTGCCACCACCAGCGTCAGCGTCGACCCCAATGCGCGCCGGAGTTGGGCGTTCACGCGTGGGCGCGTGATCGGCGTCCGCCGGCGGGTGGGCACGAACAACTTGGTGGCGATGATGACTTCATCGGGGCCGTCGGTGCTTCGCTGCGCACCGCCGTCGTTGCGCGCAAGGTCGACCGGCGCCCCCGACTCACCGGATGACATCAGCACCATGAACGACCCCGTAGTTCGGCCTACATGGTCATCCTGCAGGCGGGGTCGGCGAAGCGGTAGTGACGGTGGTCTCGGGTTCCTTCGTCAGCGGACCGGCACGAGTTCGGCGGCGCCGAACGACACGTCGAATCGATCGCACCAGATTGTGACGCTGCGCAGCACGGAAAGGTCCGCGTTGTCCGGAATGGGATAGACCTGGTTGCCGAGGTTGCCCTTGAGTGAGCCCAGGTTCACGTAGCTGCCGTCGTCGAACACGTGCCAACCGTCCTCGGTCACCTTCTGGTCGGTCAGCCACACCTTCACCACCGGACCTTCGCTGGTGTCGAGGTGCGCGATCGCCAGCACGCGCCTGCCGCTCGGCAGCCGCACGATGCTCGCGGTGCCGTGCGTCGAGTGCTCGTGACTGATGAACTTCCCGCGCGCCAGCAGCCGCGGCTCGTGCGCGTCGATCGTATTCACCTGCCGGGTCGGCGCCGGCTCGGTCGCGACTGCGGGCAGCGCGTCATTCACCCGATGGTTGGTCCAGAGCTTCCACGGCGCGAACCAGTAGAGGCCGAAGCCGACGGCGCCGGCGACGACCACCGCCAAACCGGCCCAAATGACGCGCCGCCGCATCGTCAGCCCGCCAGCCGCTCGGCGATGTGGTCCGCGACGCGCAGTGCGTTGGCGATGATGGTCAGCGTCGGGTTCACCGCGGTCGACGACACGAAGAAGGACGAATCGGCGACGTACACGTTGTCGACATCGTGCAGCTTGCAGTTGATGTCGAGCGCGGACGTCTTCCGATCGGTGCCGAATCGGATCGTCCCGTTCTGGTGTGCAACGCCGCCGATGCCCAGCCGTCCGCCGCGATATGAGTAGTTCTCCAGGACGTCCTGCCGGCACTGGATCGAGTCGAGCAGGTCGACGAACTTCTGCCGCAGCCGCTTGTGCGCCTCGAGATTGGTCGGCGTGTAGCGCAACGAGATGTTGCCGTCGGCATCGACGGTGACCTGGTTCTCGGGCAGCGGCAGATCCTCCGTCGTCAGCCAGAAGTCGAGCGAGTGCCGGGCCAGCTCCGCGGGATCGGGCGCTTCGGGCACGTCGAAACCGATGAGCACAGCGTCGCTCTTGCCGAGCATCTGCATCGCACCGAGCGGGTACTCCCAGTCGTCCGCGCCGAAGTAGTAGTCGTTGATGCCGACCGTCTTCTGGAACTTCGTCGGGTTCGGCAGCTTCGAGAACGCGATCAGTGACGAGTTGTTGTGCATCATGAGGTTGCGGCCGACGACACCGCTGCCGTTGCCCAGCCCGTGCGGGTGCTTGTCGCTGGCCGACATGAGCAGTAGCGCCGCCGAGTTGATGGCGCCGCCCGCGACGACCACGACGTCGGCCGAGTACTCCTCGCGGGTGCCGTCCCGGTCGACGACCACCCGGTTGACCGTCCGTCCGGAGGCGTCCGTCTCGAGTTTCACGACGCGCCGGCGGGTGCGCAGCGTGACGTTCGGGTAGCGCAGCGCCGGGGTGACGCAGATGGTCTGCGAATCGGCCTTGCCGTTGGTGATGCACGGGAAACCGTCACACGTCGAGCAGCGGATGCATGGCGAGTTCACCGGGTCCTGCTCGTCGATCAGGATGCCGTTGGGCAGCGGGAACGGGTGCAGGCCGATGCGGTGCAGGTCGTCGGTCAGTTGCGCGATGCGCGGCTCATGGCTGATCGCCGGATAGGGGTACGGGGCGGACGCCGGCGGGTCGTCGGGATCGATGCCGCGCTCGCCGTGCACCTGATAGAGCTGCTCGGCGCGCGTGTAGTACGGCTCGAAGTCGGTGTAGTCCATCGGCCACGCGGGCGAGACGCCGTCGACATGCCGGATCGCGCCGAAGTCCTTCTCGCGGAACCGGAACAGGATCGCGCCGTAGAACTTCGTGTTGCCGCCGACGTAGTAGTTCTGCTTCGGCGCGAACCTCTCGCCGGTGTCGGCGTCGGTCCACTCGCCGGAGTTGTGGTACTTGCCGTCGGCCCAGATCGCCTTCGGGCTCCAGTTGTCGGTCTCGCGAGGCAGGAAGTCGCCGCGCTCGAGGAGCAGGATCCGCTTGCCGGTCGGTGCGAGCGCGTGCGTCAGCGTGCCGCCGCCGGCTCCGGAGCCGATGACGATGACGTCGTAGTGGTCGGACATGGCAGTTCCTTCAGGTGATGGCGAGTGGGCAGATCCAGGCGCCGGTCGCGCCGCGGATCTTGGCGTGTGAGACGACGAGCAGGAACTCGGTGAGCCCGTGCTCGGCTGCCTCGTGCAGGCGGAGGTTCTCGAGCACGACGATGCCGGAATCGACGTTGAGCCGCTGCGGCACCACGAACGGCTCGTCCGGATCCTCGGCGGGGTACGGGCCGTAGCTCCATGTGTCGCAGCCGGTGACCGAGACGTGGTGCTCAGCTAGCCAGGCGCCGAGTTCCTGGCCGGGGCCCGGTTCTCCGGCGGCGTAGCGGTCGTTGTCGACGCTCCACAGCGAACTCCAGCCGGTGTGGAATAGGACGGCGTCGCCGGGCGTGACAGCGAGGCCGGCTGCGGTGAGTGCTGCCTCCGCGTCGGCGGGCGTGATGACGTCACCGGGAGCCAGCCGATCGACACCGCGCACCTTCGCGATATCGAGGAGCAGGCCGCGCGTCACGACCTGCGGCAGTGACTCGATGCCGAGCTTGTTCGTGCCGTAGTCCTCGATCACATCGGCGAGCCGATAGCCGTTGTACATCCGGTCGCCGCGGTGCAGATGGTTGAGCCCGTCCATGTGGGTGCCCATCTGCTGCGTCGCGGTGATCTGCTCGACGATGAAGTTGATGTGGTTGCGGCCGATGTCCTGGTTGCCGCGCGTCATGAGCTCCTGCCGGAACGTCCGGCCGGGGAAGGCCGGGATGCTCTGGTCCAGGACGTGCGCCAGGTCGTGCACCCGGCCGTGCCGGACCAGCGACACGGCCTGCAGCACCTTCGCGGCAGTGATCTCGTTGAGCGCTCCGGCCTCGTCGTCGACGCCCCAACGAGGCGCCGCGCTCACTCCGAGGACCATGTCGTCTCGAACGATGGGAACAGCGTGAGGCCGCCGTCGACGAACAACGTCTGACCGGTGATGTACGCGGCGTCGTCGGAGAGCAGGAACGCGGTCACTGCGGCCATCTCCTCGCTGTCGCCGGCGCGCCGCATCGGGATGTGTGCCTCGACAGCCGCGCGCTTGGCCGGGTCGTCGATCCACGACCGGTTGATCGGCGTGACGGTCGCGCCCGGGCCGATGCCGTTGACGCGGACGCCGCGGCTCGCGTACTCGAGCGCCAGTGTGCGGGTGAGATTCTGCATGCCGCCCTTGCTGACGCTGTAGCCCGCGAAGCGCGGCTTCGGGATCAGCTGGTGCACGCTGGACACGTTGACGATTGCGCCGCCGTCGCCGCGCTCGATGAAGTGCTTGACGGCCTGCTGCGCGCATAGGAACGCGCCGCGCAGGTTGACAGCGAGCACCTTGTCGAAATCCTCGACGCGCAGCGTGTCCGTGTCCTCGGCGATCTGGATGCCGGCGTTGTTGATGAGGTAGTCGATGCGGCCGTACTTCTCGAGCACCTGCCCGAACATCGCGGCGACCTGCTCGGCGTTCGAGACGTCGGCCTCGACGAGTATCGGGTTCGTTCCCGCCGCGGACAGCTGCTTCATGCAGATGTTCACGCCGTGCTCGATCGCTTCCTTTGTCTCTTCGGCACCCTCGGGGCGGCCGACGTAGTTGATGGCGACGTCGACGCCCTCTTCGCCGAGCTTGATGGCGATCGCCTGGCCGATGCCCGACGAACCGCCCGTCACGACGGCGACCTTGCCCTGCAGTCCGTTCATGCGTTCCTCCTTGTGAGTTGTGATGTCGCCATGGCGCGGTCACGGCCCTCCAGCAGGAAGGCGACCGCATCATCGACGGAAGACACGTCGCTCATCGGTCGATATGCGCCGAACGGCGCGTTCCAGAAGCCCGTCTGCTTCGGGGGCTGGTTCGGCCCCACGTACGCGTAGGGCTGATCGAAGAAGTCATCGCCGGGGGAGAAGCCGTAGTTGATCGCACCGGCGGTGATTCCGACGTCCAGGTGCTCGGGCCACAGAATCGCCTCAGTGGGCTCGTCGCCGGCGAGCTCGTCGCGGAGCCGGTTCAGCGCGACGTGGCCGAGCATGTACCAGTCGGCCAACACCTGCATCGCGGACCGCTCGAGGACCAGCGGCGCCTCCAACGGGCACGACGTCGCCGGTGGGTAGGCCGATGCCGGCAAGCCGGGTTCGACGCCTGCCACGGCAGCGGCCGTGCGCAGCGTCGTCACCCGCGCGCGTTTCTCGCTCGTCGCCGTGCGGACGACGAGCGCGCCCAACTCGACGGCGATCGTGCGCTGGTCCGCTCCGAAGACGGGCGTGGCGATGCCGCCCGGATGAGGACGCAGGTCGATGCGCCCGGTCTCTCGGTACAGTGCCGCGGCCAGCACGTGCTCGGCCAGGCGATGCAGCGAGAGCCTGGTGGTACTCAGCGTCTGGAGACCCATGCGAACAAGGTCTTCGCAGTCCGGGAAACGTTACGTCCGGTGGGCGCGCACCCCGGTCGAGCGTGGGGCCGGCGCTAGCGTCAGTTGTTACATGGCTTTACGCCGACCGGAGGAGCTGTGCACGAGTACGAGACTCGGGTCGACGCCTTGGCGCAAACCTGGCGTGTATGGGCGAGCACGGGCGCCGAACTGGGCGAGTCGGAATGGCAACGCGCGTCGCGCTGTACGCCGTGGCGCGTTATCGACCTGTACGCGCACCACTCGATGTTCCCGGTGGTGCTCGCGGCGCCGGTGCCGGCGACATCGGGGGAGGAATCGGTCACGGCCGTCGACGTGCTGCGCGGCTTCAACGCACCGGACGGGATTGCGCACACGATGGCGCAGCGGGTTGCCGATCTCGCCGTCGCCGAGTCGACTGATCACGACGCCGCTGAGCTGGTTGCGCGGTTCACGACGACTGCACCGCGGACGATTGCGGCGCTGCTCGCTGCCGATCCGGCGCTGCCGGTGAAATGGGCCACCTACGTGGTGCCTATCGTGGAGGCACTGCGCATCGCCGTGATGGAGGCGACAGTTCATGTGCTCGACGTGCAGCGAGCGCTCGACAGGCCGCCGGCGATCCCCGCCGAGGCGCTTCGCCAAACGGCCCGCTTGCTCGCGGAGCTCGCACCCGCGGTCGAGTTCATCGAGTCCGCCACTGGGCGTGCGTCAGCCGCGTCGCCACTGCCGGTCATTCGCTGACGCAGCGCCGCCGCCTCCGCTCAACTCATCGAGTTGCGCTACAACGGCGGCGGGTCGGGATCCGACTCCGGCGCCCGCGACGCTTCGTGTTCGGGGCCGGGCTGCCGGCGTGGGATCGGTGCGGGGAGCGGCGGGGCGACCGGCGCGGGATGCACGAGATGCCGGCGACCGAGCGGGCTGACCCAGACGAACGTGCCCTCGTCGCTGCGAATCAAGCGCCACCCGCGGGCGGTTTTGTTCATGTGATCGTGCCGGCAGCCGGGGGCGAGGTTGTCCTCGTCGGTGCGTCCGCCGCGCGAGTGGTCGCGGCGATGGTCCTGGTCGCAGGCGCTGGCCGGGCGGCGACAGCCGGGGAAGGTGCACGTCCGATATCGGAGCTGACTGCGCCGGCGCAGCCGTCGGCCGGCGAAGCGCGCCGCGGGGTCCTGGTCGATCGGTCGTCGCCGGTCGTACTGGCCGGCGAGGTCGGCCAGCACCCCGCTCCAGTCCGGATGTCGAGCCGCCAGCTCGCCGTCGGTGAGCAGGGTGAGCGGGACGTGCAGCTCCACGATCCCGCCCACCGCCTGCGGCTGGTCCGATTCACCACGCGTCGGTCGGTGACGAGTGATCCCGTCGAACAGGAGCTCACCGTCGTCGTCGACGATGGCGTATCGCCATTCGGCCGTACGTTGGCGCGCCGCGATGTCCCGGGCGACAGATGCGGTCACCGCGCCCCAGCCGGCGATCTCGCCCGGCTGCTCGTCGCGGCCCAGCAGCGTGCCTAGGCCGACGCGCAACTCCACCCCACGCCACGCGCCCTCCTCGGCAGTGCAGCTGTGTTCGGCAGCGCTCGGGAACTGCTGCAGCAACGCATCGGTGATCGCGGCCTCGGTCATGTCGTGGAACCGGCCGTCGAGCAGGCCTAGGAACAGCTCGGCGCGCAGGTGGTCGAGCTTCGCGGCGGCGCCGGCGCGTTTGGCGGCACCGGCCAGCGCATCCACCCGCGCGCACGCCGCGGCGGCCTGCCCGGCGGGCAGGTACTGCCCGGAGACGGTGGCCGACCCGTCGGGGTGGAGATAGCCGATGACCCGCCGCTCCTCCAGCGCCTGCCGGTAACGGCGTTCGGCCCAGTCGGGATCCAGCGCGATGGCCACCCGGCGCACGCGATCGGCCAGCCCGGGAGCAGTCACCGCGGCGGCGTCGGGCAGCACTTCGTCGAGCAGCGTCGCCGTCTGTGCTTCGGTCAGATCGAGGCAGCCGTCGGCCAGCACGATCGCCCGCCCGCGATCCAACGCGCCGGCTGCCAGGGCTGCCGCGACGCGCGGCAGCGCCGCGACGGCCTCGGCGCGCGTCAGCTCGCGGCGCGCCGCACGGCGGGTCAACCGCAACTCGGCGCGGATCTCGTCGACCGCGGACTCGAACACCTGCTCCGGCGTCCACGCCGCCGCGCCCGACAAGTTCGGCATCGGGTCGCGGCGCCCGATCTCGGCCATGACCGCCCAGACCTGCGCCTGCTGGTACGACAGCTGGCGCCACTGCGCCGCGAGTAGCTCGAGCAACTGCTCGTCAGTTACCGCATCCGGCCGCACCGCGGCGAGCCGGGCGCATAACTCCGGCCCGGTCGGGGCACTCGCCAGCGCGTCCGGAACCATGCCAACGAAGCTAAAGACCGCCGCCGACACGAACCGGACTTATCCACAGCGTCCGCTATCACTCGCCGCGATAGTCCATCAGCGCCTTCCGCGCAGCCGACTCGCGCTCCGTGGCGTCGACCAGCTCGTCGTACGCGGTACGTAAGTCAGGATGCGTGCTCAGCCGCACGCCCTCCGTCGGCAGCTGCGATTCCCACGCGGCCCGGGCGTTGTCCGCGCGGGCCCTCGCATCGTGGAAGTCGGCCAGCAGCTCCATGTAGACCTTCACACTTCGACGCTACTGCGCTGCCGCCGATGCGGCGCGCGCCTCGGCCGTGGTCGGATCGAAGTCGGCCTTGGTTGCCCGGAAGACGTCCTGCAGGTCGAGCCACAGTTGATATGCGGACGGCCGGCCCCAGAACCAGTAACCGACGTACACCTTCGCGATGCGAAGCGAACCAGGCTTGCAGATGACGGTGTGCGGCACGGTGGCGCGGTGATGCGGATCGGTGTACTCGTCGATCTCGAGCTGCTGCTGGGCGGTGTAGTCGCCGTCGGAGAGGTACGTCCACCAGGCACCGGTCGCGATCTTCATCCGGTACACGTCGTGCAGTTCGTTCGGCAGCACGGTCACAAGATGGGTGAACGCCACCGGTGCCCACTTCTGGAGCTGCAGCATCTCGATCTGATGCTGCCGTTCCCGCGGGCAGTGCTCGCCGCGGCCGAACATCACGACCAGCGCGTCGTCTCCCTGCAAGTCGGAGAGCTTGTGCTTGACGCCGTTCTCGTCGGGCAGTTCGAAGTCCGGGAGGACGTCGCCGATCTGGAGTCCCTTGCTCATGGCCTGATCCCTTCGGTGGTGAGTGCGATGCGGTAGATGGACGTCAACGCGGTCACGTACAGGACGGAACCGTCGTCGCCCCAAGCGAGGTTGTGCGCTTCCTCGGGCAGCCCGAGCCGGCCGAGCACGCTGCCGTCGGCGGCGACGATCCAGATGCCGCCTGGTCCGCAGATGTAGACGTTGCCGGCGCGGTCGACCTTGAGGCCGTCGATGGCGTCGTCGCCGGCTTCGTCGGTGAGGTCGACGAGCAGCGAGCCCGGCCCGGACACCTCGCCGGAAGCGGCGATCGGGTACCGGACGACCGCCTTGTGCGACTCGTCCCAGTCGCCGACGTACAGCACGGACTCGTCGGGCGAGAACGCCAACCCGTTGGGCCCGTTCAGTTCGTCGGTGACGAGGAACGTCGACCCGCCCCGAACCCCGAAGACGCCACTGAACGACAACTCCTTCTTCGGGTCGTCGAACGCCTCGGGCAGGCCGAACGGCGGATCGGTGAAGTAGAGCGTCCCGTCCGAGCGGAACACAAGGTCGTTGGGTGAGTTGAGCCGCTTCCCGTCGAACGAGTCGGCGAGGACGGTCGTGTCGCCGTGCGGGTTGACCCGCAGCACCCGGCGGTTGCCGTGCTGACACATCACCAGCCGGCCGTCCGGGTCGAACGTCAACCCGTTGGAGCCCGGCTGGTGATAACGCCCGACGTCCACGCCGGTGTAGCCGCTCTTCGACCGGAACACGGTGACGGTGCCCGGCGGCGCCCACCGGTAGATGCAGTTGGTGTTCGGCGAGGAGAAGAGCAGTGCGCCGTCGCGCCACACCGGGCCTTCGGTGAACTCGAACCCGGTGGCAACGCGCTCGGCGACCGCCTGGCGCGGCAGGAGAGCGTCGAGGCGAGCGTCGCGGCGCTCCACTTCGAGCGGAACCGGGTCAGCGATGAGCGAGCCGGCCCGGTAGATGTCGAGCGTCGCGGTGCGCATCCAGATGTAGTTCTCCGGCGAGGCAGAGATCGGGCCGTTGATGCCGAACACGGCGATCGTGAAGGTCTGGCCGGGCCGCGCGTCGGTCGTCAGCACCACGCGGTTCGGCGCGTTGAAGCCGGCGACGACCGCGCCGCCGTCGTCGCCGAGTGCCTTCGGCAGTACGCCGTTGACCCACACCTCGGCGTAGTCGTCGATCGCCGTCTCGAACACGACGGTCGCGCCGGCGACGTCCGTCTCGCCAACGCGCGAAGGCAGCGTGCACGTGATGCGGTACCAGTTGAAGCAGACGCGTCCGGTGGAGAGCCGCAACTGCGTCTCTGCCGGCGTCAGCCGCCGCCATGACGAGTCGTCGAAGTCGACGGCCTCGGCGCGCGGGTGCACCTCGTACGTACGGTTCGGCGGTCCGCTCGGCGCGAGGTCGGTCCCGACGGCGACGAAGTCGACGGCATCGACCGTTGTGTCGCTGTACCGCCACTGGGCGCCGACGAGCGCGGCCCCTTCATGGGTTTGCAGATCGATGATCGCGTCCGGCCGCTGCGGCAGCAGCTCCGGCGGACCAGGCAGCCGGGCCATCTCAGCCCTCGACCTTCACGACGAAGTATTCGAGCGGGTCCGACGCGGCGGTGAACGTGTGCGGCACGCCGGGCGGCACGATGAGCACGTCGCCTTCGACGAGTTCGTGGACGTCACCGCCTGCCTCGACGGTCGCAGTGCCCGACTCGATACGGATGATGTCCGTCTCCGCCTCGTGCAGTTCGGGTGCGCCCGGCCCGCTGCGGCGACCGGCGTCGAGCTTGTAGGCCGGCGTGGTCAGCAACAGCCCGCCGCCGGTGGCGAACTTCTCGGCGACGTCCCGCGCCGGAATGTGCGTCGCGCTGGAACCCGCCGCGTGCGTGGTCGCGCCGAGCACGGCCAGCTCCTGGTCCTCGTCGGCAGAATGCGCGCCGCTGACGCCGACGGCGCCGATGACGAAGCCGTCCCGCACGAGCGGAATACCGCCCTGCAGCGGCACCGAGTGGGCCAGATGCAGCGCCGACGGCCGCCCGCCGCTCGCCTGGTCTTCGAAGTCCTTGCTCGGGCGACGGTAGATCGCGGCGGTACGCGCCTTGTCCGTGGCCACTCCGACGCTCGCCACCTGCGCGGCGTCCGGCCGCCACAGCTGGACGAGCTCGCCGCCCGCGTCGACGACCGCCACGACCGGATTGACACCGCGGTGCGTGCACTCGGCAGCGACCGCGTCGGCCACCACGCGCGCTTCGTGCGCGGCCAGCGCGGGGACCGACACGGTGGAGAACGCCACCTCGGCGGCGGCGATGGAAACCGACTCGTCCTCGTCCGGCGTCTCGCCGCTGGTGCCGATCGCACCGACGACCTCGCCGTCCACGACGAGTGGGACGCCGCCGGTGAGCGCCGCAGCGCCGTGCAGGGCGAGCGCGCCGAGCCGGCCACCGCTGACCTGGGCCTCGATGTCGCGGCTCGGCCGGACGAAGATCGCGGCGGTGCGCGCCTTGTCGACCGCGACCTGCGAGCTGGCGGCCTGCGCGCCCTCGGTGCGGGTGAGCAGCAGCGGGTTGCCCCACGCGTCGACGACGGCGATGACGACGCGGTAACCCTGCTGCTCGGCGAACTTCTCCGCCACGGCGGCGACGGTGGCGGCGCCCGCGGTGTCGAGTTGGCGGCGGGTGCGAGTTGAGAGTGGGGTAGGCACGAGAGTGTTCCTTTCGGGTCAGCGGGATTGATCGAGCAGGACGGCCCACACCGCGGTGTCCGCGGTGACGAGCAGCGCATCGTCGCCCTCGACGAAGGTGAAGTTGACGGCGCCGGGCAGCGGGACGTCGCCGAGGTGATCGCCATCGGGCGAGAGCACGCGTAGCCCGTCGTCGGTCGTGAACCACACGCGTCCGGCGCCGTCGGGCTTGAGCCCGTCGGGGAAGCCGAACGGCACGGTGTGCGACCACAGTTCCGCATCGACGTGGCCGCCGTGCACCTGCAGTGCAGTCACCGCGTGCGGACGCGACGGGTCGAAGCTGCCCGGCTGGTGATTGGCGCCGCTGTCGCCGACGTAGAGCGTCTGCCCGTCGGGGGAGAACGCCAGTCCGTTGGGTTTGTCGAACGCCGCCGTCACCAGCGTGTGCTCGCCGGTGCCCGGGTCGTAGCGGTGCACGCCGTCCGGGATGGCCGGCTGCGGCCGGAAGCCCTGGTACCACCCGTAGGACGGGTCGGTGAACCAGATCGAGCCGTCCGGGTGGCGCGTGATGTCGTTGGGCGAATTGAGCGGCCGACCGTCGAGCGCGGCGACGACGGTCTCACGCACGCCGGTGAGCGGGTCCAGCCGGCTGACCCGTGCCGGAGCGTTCGGACCACCCTGCTCGCAGACGAGCAGCCCACCGGAGCCGTCCGCGCACATGCCGTTCGCGGCGTTGGTGTCGGAGGCGACGGTGTGCACCCGGCCGGCGCCGACCGGCCCGGTCAGTTCATGCAGCGGGAATTGGTCGAGCGGCAGGCGGTCGATACGCACCTGCGGGACGCCGTCCGGCCCGTGCCCGGGCACTGACGTGTAGTAGCGCGCCTTCTCCTCGGGAAACCAGACCGGTCCCTCGTGCGCGGGCACCCGCGCAACCTCGACGAGTCGTGCGGAGATCATCGCGGCCGTCACGTCACATCGCCTCCCGGACCAGCGCGGCCGGGACCGGCGCCGCGGCGTCGGGGTCCTTCGGCAGTATCTGTAGCGCGATGACGGGATAGACGAGGACTGACACCAAACCGGCGGCGACGAGTGCGGCAGCGTTCGCGGCCGTCACCGCGCCGACGGCGAGCCCGATCTGCGTCGCAGCGACGATGAAGGGCAGTGAGGACGCCTGCAGCAGCCCCGCGGCGATCGTCTCGCGGCCGGTGAGGGTCGACCGGTACAGCAGCGCGGGGACGCCGCGAACCAGCAGGAGCAGCGCGAGGAACAGCGGCACGCGCAGCAGCGTCGCGGGATGGTCGGTGAGCTGGTTGAGGTCGAACGTCAGCCCACTGGTCACGAAGAAGACCGGGATGAGGAAGCCGAAGCCGAGGCCCTCGAGCTTCACGTGGAACTGCGGATGCGTCCGTTCGGCATCAGGGTCGACCAGCCGCAGCAACGCGCCGGCGATGAACGCGCCGAGGATCGCCTCGAAGCCGAGCTTGGCCGCGATCGCCGCGAGCCCGACGAGCAGCAGGACGGCGAGCCGCACGCGGATCTGCGCCGTCGTGTCGGCCAGTCGGTTGATGACGTCGGTGATGCGCATCGAATGCTCGGCGCCGTGCACCGCGATAACCACGGCGAGGGCGAACAGCACGAGCAGGCCGAGCAGCAGCAGCCGGCCACCGAGCGCGCCACCTCGTTCGCTGAAGAAGATCGATAGCAGTACGACCGAGGTGACTTCGCCGGCGGACGCCCCCGCGATGGTCAGCTGCCCGACGCGCCGGCCGGCCACCCCGGCGTCCTTGAGGATCGGCACGACGAGCCCGAGCGAGGTCGCCATGAGCGCGATGCCGACCAGCAGCGGGTTCTTCGCGAGTCCGACTGCCTGCAGGCCGTACCCGACGGCGATGCCGAGCGCGACGGTGACGACGAGCCCGTCCAGCGCACTGCGCGCCTGCGGGCCGCGGAACTGATGGATGTCGATCTCGAGGCCGGCGAGGAAGAGCAGGAAACCGAGGCCGAGCAACGACGCCGTCTGCACGGTCTCGTCCACCTGGACGACGTCGAGCACGGCCGGGCCCAGCACGATTCCCGCGATGATCTCGACGACCGGGCCCGGCACCGGAAGCCACGGAACGAAGCCGAGCAGGAGCGGTACAGCGGCCGCCACGGCCGCGACGATCAGCAGATTGTCGAATGACATGTGCCATGTGTCGCGTGGCGAGCGCGTTGCGTTACGCCGGCTCGCGCGTAACGCGCGGGGTCGGGAATGAGACGTTATTACGAGATACGAACGGAGTGGACCTGTGCGCATGGCACCGTCGCCCGGACTGACTTGTTCCGATGTGGTCGAGCTGGTTACCGATTACGTCGAGGGCACGCTGCCTGCGGATGTTGCAGGCCGCGTCGCCGCGCACCTCGCCGAGTGTGACGGATGCGCCACCTACCTCGAGCAGATGATGCAGACCGCCGCCGCGCTGCGTCGCGTGGAGCTCGCCGGGCTGTCGGATGCGGCGTGTGCCGAACTCCGCGCGGCGTTCCGCGACTGGAGTGCCGCCGGCCACGCGTAACGCGGGGTGGGGTAGCCGGGTCTATGACGACATGGCGACGAACGAGGCAACGGCGGAGCGACAGCGCCTGGCCGAGGCCGACTCCGGTCAGGTTGCGTGGCGCTCCTGGGGGACTTATCTCAGCGAGCGCGCATGGGGCACCGTGCGCGAGGACTACAGCGAGAACGGCGACGCGTGGGAGCACCTCCCGCACGAGCACGCCCGCGCCCGCGCATACCGGTGGAACGAGGACGGCATGGCCGGCTTCTGCGACGAGAAGCAGACCTGGTGCCTGTCTCTCGCGCTGTGGAACGGCGTGGATCCGATCCTCAAGGAGCGGATGTTCGGCCTGACCGGCAACGAGGGCAATCACGGCGAGGACGTCAAGGACTACTGGTGGTTCCGCGACGCGACGCCGACCCACTCGTGGAACTCGTGGCGCTACCACTACCCGCAGCGCGAGTTCCCGTACGGCGAACTCGTCGCGGCAAACCGGGCGCGCGGCAAGTTCGAGCCCGAGTACGAGCTCGTCGACACCGGGATCTTCGCCGAGGACCGCTATTGGGTCGTCGACGTCGACTACGCGAAGGCCGACGCCCACGACCTGCTCATGCGCATCCGTGTCACGAATGCGGGGCCGCAGGCCGCGACCGTCCACGTGCTGCCCACCCTTTGGTACCGCAATACGTGGGCGTGGGGGTTGCCCGGTCAAGACGCGGTGCCCTCGCTCGCCGAGCAGGACGGCCGGTTGGTGGCCGCGCATCCGTCCGCCGGCGAGCTGACGCTGAGCTACGACGGGACGCCGACGCCGCTGTTCTGCGACAACGAGACGAACGCCGCGCGGCTGTGGGGCGCGGCGAACCGATCGCCGTTCCCGAAGGACGGCATCAACGACCACGTCGTCGCCGGCGCGGACACGGTGAACCCGGAACGGCGCGGCACGAAGGCAGCGCTGCACTACGTGCTCACCGTGCCGGCCGGCGAGACGGCCGAGGTACGCGTCCGGCTCACCGCAGGCGAGCGCGGCGCCGGTGCGGGCGCCGACTTCGACGATGTGCTCACCACGCGGCACCGCGAGGCGGACGAGTTCTACGCGGCACTGACGCCGTCGGCGGCGACCGACGACGAGGCGCTCGTGCTGCGGCAGGCGTTGGCCGGCATGTTGTGGTCGAAGCAGTTCTTCCACTACGACGTCGAGCGCTGGTTGGACGGCGACGGCGGGCCCCCCACCGCCGGAGTCGCGCCGGCAGGGACGCAACGCCACGTGGCGGCACCTCAACAACGCCGACGTGATTTCGATGCCGGATCCGTGGGAGTACCCCTGGTACGCGGCGTGAGATCTCGCGTTCCACACCGTCGCGCTTGCGCATGTCGACGCCATGTTCGCCAAGGACCAACTGCTGCTGATGACCCGCGAGTGGTACATGCACTCGAGCGGCCAACTGCCCGCCTACGAGTGGGCGTTCGGCGACGTGAACCCGCCCGTCCATGCCTGGGCGGCGCTCAAGGTCTTCCAGATCAGCGGCGGCACCGACTTCGCATTCCTGGAGCGGATCTTCCACAAGCTGCTGCTCAACTTCACGTGGTGGGTGAACCGCAAGGACGCGGACGGGATGAACGTGTTCGAAGGCGGCTTCCTCGGCCTCGACAACATCGGCCCGATCGACCGGTCGGCGATGCTGCCCGTCGAGGGCCGGCTCGAGCAGAGCGACGGCACCGCGTGGATGGCGATGTACTGCCTCAACCTCTGGGAGATCGCGCTCGTCCTCGCCGAGCACAACAACACCTATGAGGACATGGCGACCAAGTTCTTCGAGCACTTCGCGCTGATCGCGTCGGCCGCGCAACGGCTCTGGAACGAGACGGACGGCTACTTCTACGACGCGCTCAGCACGCGGGACGGCGGCCGCGTGCCGTTGCGGGTGCGCTCCGTGGTCGGCCTGCTCCCGCTCGCCGCGACCACGACGCTGGGCACCGCGACCACGGACCGGCTGCCCTACTTCGGTGAGCACCTGCGGTGGTTCCTCGCGAACAAGCCGGAGCTCGCAGGCGTGGTGTCCGCCGTCCACGAACGCGGCGGCGCGACCGGTCGGCTGCTGTCCGTCGTCAACGCCGAACAGCTCACCCGGGTGCTGCAGTGGATGCTCGACGAGGACGAACTGCTCTCGCCGCACGGGTTCCGCGCGATCTCGCGATGGCATCGCGATCACCCGTTCACGCTGCGTCTCGGCGGCATCGAGGCCTCCGTCGACTACGAGCCCGGGGAGTCGACGTCCGGCCTGTTCGGCGGGAACTCCAACTGGCGCGGACCGGTGTGGTTCCCGGTGAACTACCTGCTGGTCGAGGCGTTGCGACGCTTCGCGGCGTTCTACGGGAACGACCTCGTCGTCGAGCATCCCACCGGCTCGGGCGGAAAGATGACCCTCGCCGAAATCGCGGACGAGGTCACCGACCGGCTGTGCGGCATCTTCGTCCGGGACGCAGTCGGCCGACGTGCGGTGTTCGGGGACGAGCCGCTGTTCCAGCACGACGAGCGGTGGCGCGATCTGATCCCGTTCCACGAGTACTTCCACGGCGACACCGGCAAGGGCCTCGGCGCGGCGCACCAGACCGGCTGGACGGGCCTGGTGGCCGATCTGCTCATTGCGCGCCGGGCCGTGGATTAGCTCGCGAACCGAGGGAGCCGGAATGAGCAGTGCAGAGGTGCTCGTTTTCCCGGGCATGGACGTCCGCCGCGCCGAGGGTGCCGTGCGAGAACTGCTGCTCGCCGTCGGCGAGGACCCCGAGCGCGATGGCCTGCGCGACACCCCGGCCCGAGTCGCGCGGGCGTACCGGGAGATCTTCGCCGGCCTGTTCGCCGATCCCGGTGACGTGCTCGAGGTGACATTCGACGAGAACCATGACGAGCTGGTCCTGGTCAAGGACATCCCGCTCTATTCGGTGTGCGAGCACCACCTCGTGCCCTGGCACGGCACCGTCGCGATCGGTTACATCCCTGGCCCGAGCGGCCAAGCTCGCCCGGTTGGCAGACCTCTACGCCAAACGTCCGCAGGTGCAGGAGCGATTCACGTCCCAGATCGCCGATACGCTCCAGCAGCGCCTCGAGCCCGCTGGGGTCATCGTGGTCGTCCAGGCGGAGCACCTGTGTATGGCGATGCGCGGCATCCGCAAGCCGGGCAGCGTCACGCTGACCTCGGCAGTTCGGGGCATCTTCAAGACCGACGGCCGCAGCCGCGCCGAGGCCATGAGCCTGATACTCGGCAAATGACGGCTGAGCTTTCGACCTGACTCCGTAGGCTCGGAGGATGGTCGCGGCGCCCGACGACGCACGGGCTGCGCTCGATGCGGAGTCCGCCGCGTGGGTCGAGGGGTTGGCCGCGCGATCGCCTGACCGGGACAGCGCGCTGAGCCGGCTGCACCTGCTTCTGCTTCGTGCAGCGCGTACCGAGCTGACCAGGCGTGCGCCGGGAGCAGGCATCAGCGGTCCGGAGGTCGACGACCTCGCCCACCAGGCCGCAGACGATGCGCTGCTGGCGATCTTGCGCCGACTGCCCGAGTTTCGCGGCGACAGTCGCTTCACGACGTGGGCTTACAAGTTCGCGATCTTCGAGGTGTCCAGCAAGCTCGGCCGCCACTTCTGGACCACCCGCACCGACATCGCGCTCGACGCCGCGCAATGGGAGCGGCTGCCCGCGCGTCTGGGCCTGACTCCCGAGTCGGCAATCGAAGCGGCCGACCTGTTCGCCGCGGTGCGAAGCGCGGTCGAAACCAACCTCACGACGCGACAGCGGGACATCTTCGTTGCCCTCGTACTGGACGGCATTCCGCTCGACGCGTTGGCGCTCAAGCTCACCACCGATCGCAACACGATCTACAAGGTGATGTTCGACGCGCGCCGTAAGATCCGTGCCGCTCTCGTCACCAATGGATATCTGGCTGGTCATGCCGAGGGTGAGCGATGAGCATTGTGGACGCGCGTCGTGTGTTGGATCGGTTCCTGCGAACCGACCCGAGCGATGTGGGCTGCGGGCAGGCGGTCGCGATGTTGCACGCGTACGTGGAGCTTGTCGTTTCCGGCGAGAACCCGGACACCCAGCACCCCGGCATCGCCGCACATCTGCAGGCCTGCGCACCGTGCCTCGAGGACTACGACGGCCTACTTCTTACGGTCCGCGAAACGGGCGCGCCATAGCGTAAGACCGCCGGGAGACGACGCCACGAAGCATGTGTCAGACCCACCGACACATGGACGGAGCGTCATGGACTTGCGCACCAAACTCACTGCCGCCGGCATCGGCGGCGCCGCGGCTGTCGGCCTGTTCGCCTTCGGCGCCGGGCCCGCCGCGGCATCACCCGCACACAACGCGCACCCAAACAGTGCGCACGGACATGCGGTGTTCGTCGAGGCCAACGACCCCGCCGGCAACAGCATCGCCGTATACGACCGCAACGCCGACGGCACGCTGACGGCGGCCGGCCGTTACGCGACCGGCGGCCGCGGCGGCATCCTGGACGGCTCGGTCGTCGACCATCTCGCCTCCCAGGGCGCCGTCACCTACGACGCCGATCACCAACTGCTATATGCCGTGAACGCGGGCAGCAACACGCTCACCGTGTTCGCCGTCCACGGCGATCGACTGCAGCGCCTGCAGGTCGTCGGGAGTGGTGGCACTTTCCCGGTGAGTGTCACCGTGCACCGCGGCGTGGTGTACGTGCTCAATGCGCGCGACGGCGGTTCGATCCAGGGATTCGTGCAGTTCGGCGGCGTTCTTCTCCGCATTCCGGCGTGGCACCGCAACCTCGGCCTCGATCCGACCGCGACGCCTGAATTCGTGAACACGCCGGGCGAGGTCGCGTTCAGCCCCGACGGGGAACAGCTCGTCGTCACCACCAAGGCCAACGGCAATCAGATCGACGTGTTCCACGTCAACGCTTTCGGCGGGCCGAGTGCGACGCCGACCGTGACACCGGATCCGGCGGGCGTCCCGTTCGCGGTCGCATTCGATCCCACCGGACGCCTTGACGTCGCGGAAGCCGGTCCGAACGCCGTGGCGAGCTTCGTCTTGCACGAGGACGGCACCCTGACGCTGGTCGATCGGGTGACCACCGGCCAGGCCGCCACCTGCTGGATCGTCGGCAACGGCTCGCAGCTCTACGTCGACAACGCGGGCAGTGCTTCGGTGAGCACCTTCGATGTGACGAATGACGGTCTCGTCGATCGCGGCACGACCGCAACGGACGGCGGCACGATCGATGCCGCGATCAGCGGCCACAACCTCTACGTCCAGACCGGTGCGGCCGGCATCGTCGACGAGTTCTCGATCGGCACGGACGGCGCGCTCAGCCGTATCGGTTCGGTCACCGTCCCCGGCACGGGGGGCGGCGAAGGAATCGCCGCGAGCTGACCACAGCACAGCAACCGGACGTCCTCGCCGAGCGATTGCAGCGAGGACGTCCGGCTGCCGGTGTCAACAGGCCTAATGCGGGCCGTGACCTGGCGGGCCGTGCGGCGGCCACGGCCAGGGGATGGGAATGGGCACCGGATGCGGCACCGGTATCGGGATCGGGATCCGCTTCGGCGGTGGCGGCGGCTTGTACACGTACGGTGCCTTGCCGTTGCTGATGCAGATCGTCACTGCGCTGCCGTGCGCGGCGCGCTGCGGCTGCTGATAGGCGATCTTGCCACGCGGTCGGTGGCTGCCGCAGGGCACCGGGAACACGTCGACGCGGAACCCGGCCCGGCGCAGTTTGGCTACGGCTGGGGCGCGGTGCATGCCGAGGACGGACGGCACCCGGGCGCCGTGCAGGTGGGCCGCGGAGCGCCACCACCAATGGTGGTGCAGCACGGCACGGTACGCGTCGAGCCAATACGTAGCGGCGTAGGCGCCGAACACGTCCTGGCCGACAGACGCGCCGGGCATGCCGGGCAAGCCGTGGACGGTCTGTTTCGGGTGTAGCGGGTTGACCAGCGAGGCCGCGGCGACCAGGTGCGGCGTCATGCCGACGAACCAGAGTGCGGCGTTGCCGTTGTCGGCGGCGTTGTTGTCGGTACCGGTCTTGCCGGCGACGCTGCTGCCGCCGTGCGCGTACCAGCCGTGGAAGTAGTCGGCGGCGGTGCCGTCGCGCGTGTCGTGGCGCATCATCGTCACCACGGTCCGCGCCACGTAGCGGTCCAGGACGCGGTGGCAGCGCGGCCGGTGCAGCGCGACCCGCGAGCCGGTGCGGGTGGTCACCTTGATCACCGGTGCCGAGGGGCAGTAGACGCCGTCGTTGACCGCGGCGCCGAACGCGCCGGTGAGCTGCAACGCGGAGGTCGGCTCTTGACCGAGCGTGAACGTCGGCTCCCGCGAGCGCGCCACCTCTCGCGCGATCGACATGCTCGCCTCCGAGGTCAGTGGCTGGCGCAGCCGCTGCATGCCGAGGTGGAGAGCGGTGTGCACGACGGGTCCTAGCCGGCAACCGAAGAACTCGTCCTCCAGTGCGACAAAGTAGGTGTTGGACGACTGGGGGAGGGCGTCGCGCATCGGCATGGTGCTCGGGTAGTCACCGGCGTTGTGCACCGTGTAGTGCCCGCCGCAGTGTTTCGTCCGGTAGCGGTCGTGCTTGGTGGTGAGCCGGAGCGAGGTCGGGGCGCCGGCGGTGAGCGCGGTGGCAGCGGTGAAGTACTTGTAGGTCGAGCCGGCACCGGCGTAGGCCGAGGTGAACAGCGGCTCCGAGGATTCGGCGTGGTGGTGCCCGTCGTTGCCGTACGGGCGACTCGTGATCATCGTCGTGACGTTGCCGGTGGCCGGGTCGACCGAGGGCATCACGAGGATGTAGGGCGCGCTGCGTTTGAGCCCGGCATGCCATATCGCCCGCTGTCCGTGCCGCTGCAGGCGCGCGTCGAGCGTGGTGACGACGCGCAGCCCGCCGGTGTCCAGATCGCTCTGCTCGACGCCGTGTTGGTGCAGCCAACTGAGCACGTAGTCGCAGAAGAAGCCGGCGTTGGGGATCGTCGAATTGGCCTGCGCGCATCCCTCCGGCACGGGTGGCGGGCGGTGACTGGCCAGGCCGAGCGGCTCGCGGCGCAGACGTGCCGCAGTTGCCTTGCCGACGTCGCCCACCTCGGTGAGGTTCGTGATCACCTGGTTGCGCCGCTGCCGGGCGGCCAGCGGATGCAGAAATGGGTCGTAGAGGGAGGGCGCCTGCAACAGGCCGACCAGCATTGCGCTCTGCGACAGCCGCAACTTGGCCACGGGCACCCCGAAGTACGTCTTGGCCGCGGTGGCCAGTCCGTAGGAGTTCTCGCCGAAGAAGGCGATGTCGAGGTACTTCTGCAGGATCTGCGCCTTGCTGTAGCGCCGTTCGAAAGCAAGCGCGCACTTCGCGTTCTGCAACTTGCGTCCCAGGTTCGCCGCGATCGCAGCGCGGCGCTGGGCCGCGGTCTGTGCCTGGAAGTAGCGCAGCTCCTTGACGTATTGCATGGTCAGCGTCGAGCCGCCCTGCGTGCTCCCGCTGACCAGGTCGTGCACCCCGGCGCGGACCAGGCCGCGCATGTCCACGCCGTGATGCTCGTAGAAGCGCCGGTCCTCGGTCGCGATGAGCGCATGGACCAGACTGCGCGGAACCTGGCCCAGCCGCACGGGTGCCCGGTTCTGGGTGAACAGGTGCGCAATCACGGTCTTTCCGTCGCTGGCGTACAGCGTCGAGCGCTGCGGAGGCGGCGCCTCGACGACGTCACACCGCGCGTCGAGGAACTGCTCGGCAGTGCTGCGCACCACCAACCCGGTGCCGAGCACGATCGGGATGAACGCCGCAGCCACCAGCACGCCGGCGACCAGCAAGGCGAGTACCAGTCGCGCCAGCACCCATGCCTTGCTGCCCATCTTCGGGACCTACCCGCGAGTCTCGGGTTGGGAAACCGCCGCGGCGCGCTAGCCGGTTAGTCGCGTAGCGCCTGTGTAGTTGCCCATGTCCTGCGACGGGTGGACGTACACGATCCCCTGGGCCGGGTCGGCGGCCGACACCGCGAGGTCGTTGCCGACGTAGAGCTCGACGTGCCCGATCGGTGAGTAGAGGAAGATCAAGTCGCCCGGCTGCAGTTGACTGTAGGCAACGTGGGTTCCGTAGTTGTACTGCTCGGCGGCCGAGTGCGGCAGCGCTACACCGGCCTGAGCCCACGCGGCCATCGTGAGCCCTGAGCAGTCGAACGCGCTCGGGCCGGCGGCGCCGTAGCTGTATGCCTTACCGACCTGCGCCTCGGCGAAGGCGATCACTTGTTGCACCGAGCCGGAGGCGGCGCCCGGAACCGGCCGGGGCGCGGTTCCGCCCAGTTGGGCCTGGGCCTGGGCCGTGGCGACGGCTTGGGCGTGGGCGCGCTCGCGCCGCTGCCGCGCGGTCAACGAGTCGAGGAGTTGTCGGAAGCGGTGCGATTGCTGCCGAAGCTGCACCCGGCGCTTGGCGAGATCGGCTGCCTTGGTGCGCGCGACCGACAGGGAGGTAGCGGCGCGGGTCTTGGACTGGACGGCGTCGACCCGCATCGTCTGCTCGGCGTTCGCAGTGGCGGCGAACTGGCTGGACAGGTACTGGGTCGTCGCGAAACCGTCGATGTACTGCTGCGGCGACTGGCTGGTCAGCAGCTGGCCGAACGACAGGTTGGGCCCGATCTCGTACTGCTGTGTCTCGGCCTGCACGAACCGCGCGTGCGCCGCCTGATAGCGAGCCTCGGCGCGATCGGCGGCCTGCTGCGCCCGCTTCGCCGTCCGCTTCGCCTTGGTGACGGCCGCGGCGGCCACGTTGTACTGCTCGTCGAGTTGGGCGTTTTTGCGGGTGAGCCGGTCAAGCTGGGCATTCACCCGGTCAATGCGGTGATGGAGTTTGGGATCGACGGGTTTGGCGGCCACCTTCGTCGCTGGTGGGGCGCCCGGGTTTGCGGTGGCCGCTGCCGCACCGAAGCTGGTGGCGACGACGAACACGCTCAGCGCAGCGATCAGGCGAGACGGCGTGCGGATGAAGCGGGTCGGACTGAAACAAGGCACGGAAGGCCGGCTCCTTCTCCTCGACCGCCTACCGAGTTAGCTGACGGATTCGGGCGGGGAAGGTCGCCCTACGACGCAAGCGTCGATTCACCCCAGTACTGCGGTGGGTCCCCGGCTCGCCCGTCCCGGTGTGTGTGTTGACCGGTACGGATCGCGCGATTCGGCGGTGACCTCGACCAGCCCACTTTCGGACCTGATTCAGAAGGTCACAAAAAAATTACGACGTCCCCGCCGGCTTTGCAAGCGACTGGCCGATAGTGGTCAAGGGGAGTCCCGGATGTAACAGTTCCTCCCGTTGCGACGCAGATGCCTATAGACATGCCGTGCTGGTCGGTCTGTCCGGAAACTCTCGCTAGGACTGCCCCCCTTCCGCGGAACCCTGCACGGCGCGTCGAACGCCCGAAACTTCGCGTCATGCGTTGTCCGGGCAGTCCGGCCGCACGGCATGTCACTCGATCCCGAGTCGCCATGCGAATATGCCCCGCCGAGCCGGTGTTGACCGTTCCCACGGCTTGCCATGCGCCCGTCGTGGGCCGCGACCGGCGTTGCGCCACCAACTCCGATCCGTACCCGACCGCGGTTTCGGTCCGGGCGTTTCCGAGTGCCCGCGCATGGGTAAGCACCGGCACCGGGGGCTCGCACCGAAAGGACTTAGCCGGTGGTCGCGTTCGGAGTGCTGTGCATGCTCATCCCCGCCACGGGTGGCAGCTACCTCGCCTGGCAGAACCGGAACACCGTCGTGCATGCCCGGGTCGGTGACCTGACCTGGACCGGCCACCTGTGGGGCGTACTCGTCGTCGGCGCGCTGCTGGCCTGCTGGTTCCTGCTCGGCGCCGCGTTCATCCAGTGCCGAATCGCCGAACGTCGCCGGTCTCGAACTGCGCGCCCGCAGGCGGCACACCGCACTCCGGCGCGGGCCGTCGAGGCTTCCGCCCGGCACACCGCGCTGCTGCAACGCTGAGCGCCGCGCAACCGGCCGGCTCGTAACCTTCCGAAGTCGGTTGGCTCAACCCTTCGATCGGCGAGTCATCGGCGAGCGCTTGCCGGCCGCGTACAAGCCGGCGCACACAACCGCCCACACGGCCGTCACGATCAACGCGGCCAAACCTTCGTCCATCACGTTGGAGAGCCCCCACCACACCGCGATCGACGCGAAGAACACCGTCATGTACGCGGCGAACGCCGAGCCGGCGAACATGGCAGGTCGCTTGCCGGGCCTGCGCAGTTCCTTCTTCAGTTCTGTCTTGGCGCGGTCGAGCTCCTGTCGGATCAACAGGGAAACACCATCTGCGATCGGGCCATCGTCAACCAGCGCCGCGGCCAGATCCGGTCCGGCGCCCTTCGCGCTCGATGCGCTGGCGCGCTTGGTCGCGGACGCGGCAGTGCTACGAGTCGCCATGCAACCCACCTACCTTCCGGAGCAGCCGAGATAGCCCATCTCGATCGTGGAGATGTGCGCTCACCGGCCTGAACGCTTCACCTTCGGTCTACCCAGATCCCAGACCGTCACGCAGCGAGCAACTTGTCCGTCCGGCTCGGCTACCGCTTCGGCGGGTACTTGATCCGGCAGTACAGGCCGATTGCCATTGCCGCGAGGAGCACCAGGCCCAGCAACGGATAGAGGTGGTACGGGCGGCGTTCCTTCGTCACGGCAGCTCACTCCTCCCCTTTCGGGAGAGCAGTTCTCTCGGCCAGGCCGACCGCCCGGCCCTATTTGTCGTTACCCGCTGAGCCGGCTCACCTACCGGCGGGACGAGATGGTGCGGGGGCGTGTTCCGATCAGGCCGCATCGGGTCGGCCGGAGCGGCGCCGCATGGAGCAGTCGACGAAGCCGTCGCCGGCGCTGGTCACGGTGCGATGCCGGCCGGCTCGCTTGGCCTCGTACAGCGCAGTGTCGGCGCGCGCGATGAGCTCGCCGGCCGTCTCGGTACCGGTCCAGTGCGCTAGACCGGCCGAGAAGCTCTGGCCCTGGGGCATCGCGTCCTGCAGCCGGTCGAGGACCTCGACCGCGGCATCGAGACCGGTGTCCGGCAGCAGGAGCACGAACTCCTCACCGCCGTAGCGGCTCATCATGTCGGCGCCGTGCAGTTGTTCGAGCCAGGCCGCGCTCGCGTCCTTGAGCAGTTGGTCTCCGGCGGGGTGGCCGTACTCGTCGTTGAAGCGCTTGAAGTAGTCGAGATCAAGAATGGTCAGCGTCACGGAGGACGAGTCCCGACAAGCGTGGTCGATCGCTCGAGCGACCGCACGGACCAGGGCGCGCCGGATGGGCAGACCGGTCAGCTCGTCGACCTCGGTGAGGAGTTGGAGTGCGTCGGCCTGACTCTGCACCTGACGGTAGAGCAGACTCATCCGCAGAATGACCAGGACGAACAGCGCCATCGAGCCGATCGCGATCGCCACGCCGTCGTCGACCTGATTCCGTGCGGCCTCCACCATCAGCAGCGTCGGGGCGATGAGCGCGATCGTGGTCAGCGTCGCGATCATGACCATGCCGCGGGTCGGGCGCGGGGTGGCGGCCGGCGCGGTCAGCGAGCGCATGGACGGGTGCAGCGCGGCGAGGCCGAGGGTTGCATACGCGGACAGGAAGACCACGCTGAGCAGCGCCTGGATCTTCGGCGCCGGGTCGATGCCGAATTGGTTGAAGACTGCCCAGGAGGCGTCGCCGAGCAGGAACAGCCCGACCGACGTGGCGAGCAACCGGTAGGCCGGCTCGCGCGCGCCGGAGGTGAGGATCAACCGTGCGACGAGCGCCAGCACGACCAGGTCGCCGATCGGGTAGGCGATGTTCACGATCTGGCCCAGAGCCGAGTAGGACGGGTCGCCGAGCGAGGGCCTGATGACCCCGACCCAGACGAGCAGCCCGAGGCCGGTCGAGACCATCGAGGCGTCGATGAGGCTGGGCCACTCGCGCTGCGTCCTCCGGTGCACGATGACGACCGTCAGCCCTGCGACCAGCGCCGGATACAGGCTCAGGTAGAACGCGTCCGGGAGCGCGGGCGGATCGAGAACCCAACCACGGGAAATCAGCAGCGCCTCGACCAGAATCCCCGAGGAGTTGAGGAACACGCCGGCGGCGAACAGGTACCACGCGGCGCGTGCTGGCGGACGGTAAATCCGCGCCCCGGCCACGACGAGCGCTGCGCTCGCCCAGCCGATGCCGACCTGCCACAGCGTGAACAGCCAGCCGGATTCGGGGAGCACGAAAGAGACCGCGACGACGGCGGCCGACGTCACGGCGTAGGTCCTCCACGCGGGCAAGTCCACCCTCATCACATCGAACGCGGAGCCCTCGACGTGAGCTAAGCGAGCCCGATCCGGACCCCGGGCATTGCCCACTCCGGTGCAAAACGCTCTACTCGGGTGCGGACGCCGCCATCCACGGGTCGACGATGCCGATCGACGCTGCATATGCGTAGGGGTGCAGGAAGGCGTTTCGCGCCTGATCAGGGGCGACGGGAATCTCGAGCACCGCACCGGTGCGGTGGTCGCGCGCCGTCACGACGAGTCGGTTCGTGTCGCGCTGCCACAGCAGGCTGACTTCGATGTCGGCGCTGCGTCGATGGTCCAGCTCAACGGTTGGTTCCACGGTGGCCCCCTCCTGCCGCGGATTCACGTCATGGAGCAACGGTCTCGCGCGGTGGCGATGTTCGGCGTCCACCGACCGGAGCGCATTCGGTCGACGGAGGTACTGGACGTTGTCCTCCGATCGGGCGACATGGCGACGTTTCGTCGAACGCGCCATGGGGAGAGACTGCGCAGATGGTTATCCCGGTGCACGACGTCAACCCACTTCGGCGGGTGCCCTGGATGACCTACGCGCTCGTCGCGGCCAACGTCGTGGTGTTCTTGGTGACCCCGGGCATCTCCGCATCGATCAGCGGCTCGACCACGTTGCGGCAGGAGTGTCGCCAACTGGCGTTCTACGACCACTACGCAGCAATCCCTACCGAGCTCACGCACGACAAGGCGCTGCGTGTTGTCGCCACCGGCAGCGCGCAACGAGTGGGCGCCCATCGCGGCTGCGCGGTGGGCCGGCCGGGCTATGACAAGGTGCCGTTCCTGTCGGCGGTAACCTCGCAATTCGTCCACGGCGGCTGGCTGCACCTGCTGGGCAACATGCTCTTCCTGATCATCTTCGGCAACAACGTAGAGGACCGGATCGGGCGAGTGAAGTATCTGCTGTTCTATGTGTCAGCCGGTGTCATCGCCGCCTACGGGTTCGCCTTGGCCAACGCCGACTCCCGCCAGCCGCTGATAGGCGCGTCGGGCGCGATCGCAGGGCTCCTGGGCGCTTACCTGGTCATGTTTCCGCGGGCGAAGGTATGGAGCCTGATCCCGTTCTTCTTCTTCATTCCGGTGCGGTTACCCGCGTGGCTCGTCCTGGGCGGTTGGTTCCTGATCCAGTGGGCGTACGCCAGCGGCGCGGCGGTCTCCTCGGCGGGCGCCGTCGCCTACCTCTCGCATGTCGTCGGATTCGGGTTCGGGCTGCTCGTCGGGCTGGTCATCCGACGCGTCCAGGGACCTGCCCAGCCACCCACCACTCGCTGGCGAAGACCCGCCTGGTGACTCGCTAAACGAGTCCGTCCCACGACCAATGCGGAACGCTCAACCCATCTGGAACGTCGTCCGCCGACTCGTGATACCGGGACATCGTGGTCGTGGTCGCAAAGGCGAAGTAGTCGTGCAGAACCTGCGCGAGGCGTTGGTTGGAAGCGAGTCCGACGTCCGCGAGCGCGAGATCGAAGCAGGCGATTGCGCGAGCGTCCATCTCCTCGTGCGGGCCGTTACCGCTGTGTGTCCGCACCACTGCCGTCTCGTCGCCGTACTCGTTCGAGTAGCCGCTCGGGCCGCCGAGTGCCTCCGCCCAATAGGCGGCCAGCCGTTCGGTGTGGTCGGGATGGAAGCCGTGACTGAACGCGTGGCTGACGACCTCGTCGGCCATCACCCGCGCATGCCACGCCGCGGCCAGCCGTAGTAAACCGTCGTTCCCGCCCGCCGCCTCGTACAGCGTTTGCATGCGGACAACATTGCACGTCGGCTCGCGGCGTGGCGATTACGTTCAGATCGCGGCGCGCTCGGTGGTGGCTGCCCAACTGGCGAGCAGCTTGAGCCCGTCGGCGGTGGAGGTGCCGGGGTCGGCGGTGTAGATGTTCAGGCACAGCTCGGGCTCGGACGGTAGCTCGAGCGACTCGAAGTTGAGGTCCAGCTCGCCGACCGTCGGATGGCGGAGTCGCTTGCGGCCGCTGCGGTGGAACTTGACGTCCTGTGAGGCCCAGTGCCGACGGAACGGCTCGCTCTGCGTGGAGAGCTCGCCGACGAGCGTGATGAGGTCCTTGTCGTGCGGGTTGCGTCCGGCCTCCAGTCGCAACATCGCGGCCGCGTCGCGGGCAATGAGGTCGTAGTCGATGAAGAACTCATCGGCGGCCGGGTCCAGGTAGAGGAACCGGGTGGTGTTCGCAGGTCGCTTGCTCGTCGCGCCGGCTACGCCCGACTCGACGACGGGCGAGTAGAGAGCCCGCGCTAGCGCGTTCATGGCGAGGATGTCGTGGCGCGCATTGCGCACCCAGGCCGGCGCGTCGGTGATCGCGTCAAGTACCTGCCTGATGACGGGCCGGACGGCCGTTGCAGCAGGCCGGCGGCGCCGGGTGGCCGACGGTCCCGCGGCGCGGGCGAGGGCGAACAGGTGATCGCGTTCGGCTTCGTCGAGTTGCAGGGCGTTCGCGACGCCGTCCAATACGGCGTCCGATGCGCCGGCGAGGTTCCCGCGTTCCATCCGGACGTAGTAGTCGATGCTGACGCCGGCCAGCAGGGCGACCTCTTCGCGGCGCAACCCCTTCACGCGCCGGGTGCCGCCGTAGGCGGGCAACCCGGCCTGCACGGGGGTGATCCGCTCGCGCCGGGAGATCAGGAACTCCCTGACCTGCGCGCGGTGCTCTGCGGTGTTCACGTTTTCCACGGTAGGCGCACCCCGGCCGGATCTGAGGGGTAAAGGTGTTACCCCGCACGGCGTCGATGCGACGCCTAACGTCGAAGACATGACTGCTGCGATTCCAGAACTCGTCCTCAACAACGGCGTCACCATGCCCGCGCTCGGCTTCGGCGTCTTCCAGAGTCCGCCCGAGGAGACCACGGCCGCGGTCGAGACGGCGTTGCAGGTCGGCTACCGACACATCGACACCGCCGCTGCGTACAGCAACGAACGGCAGGTGGGCGACGGCATCCGCCGCTCCGGCCTGGACCGGGACGATGTGTTCGTCGAGACGAAGGTGTGGGTCAGCGACTACGGCTACGACCAGGCGCTGCATGCCTTCGACAAGGCGATCCGCAAGCTGGGCGTCGACCAGCTCGACCTGCTCATCCTCCACCAGCCCGCCCCGGACCGGTTCGACAAGACCATCGCCGCGTACCGGGCGCTGGAGACGCTGCTGGCCGACGGCAAGGTCCGCTCGATCGGCGTCAGCAACTTCATGCGCCACCACCTCGACGAGCTGCTGCGGGAGACCCACATCGTGCCGGCGGTGAACCAGATCGAACTGCACCCGTACTTCGCCCAGCCGGACGTGCAGAAAGCCGACGCCGAGCACGGCATCCTCACCCAGGCGTGGTCGCCGATCGGCGGCATCACCTTCTACCCGGGCTGGGGCGAGGACCGTAAGAGCGTCCTCGAAGACCCGACCATCGGCGCGATCGCCGCTGCGCACGGCAGGACGCCGGCCCAGGTGATGCTGCGCTGGCAGCTGCAGCACGGCCGGTCGGCCATCCCGAAGTCGACCAAACCGGGCCGCATCGCCGAGAACTTCGACGTGTTCGACTTCGAGCTCACTGCAGAGCAGATGTCCGGCATCGACGCGCTCGACACCGGCGTGCGCAACGGCCCCGACCCCGACGTCGCACGCCCCGAGATATTCGACCGGGTCGTCCCCGAGGACTGACCGACCTGTGCGGCCACGCGAGGGTTAGCGTCGCGTTCGTGACGATCAGTGTGTGCGTCGCGGGCGCGACGGGCTGGCCGAGCGGGACCTCGCGGGAGCTGACGGAACGGTCGGGTGAAGTGCGCTCCTGCTCGCGGTCTGATCCGTCCGCGCTCAACCGGGCAGTGTCGTTACCTGCAGTTGCGTGGTGCGCGGATTGACCAGCGCGAGTTGGTAATCGCCGAGGCCGGTGATCAGTAGCCAGCGCCCGCCCGGGCTCCAGTTCAGTGTGGGGATGACGGTCAGGTCGGTGCCGGGGATCAGCTTGAAGTGGTCCGTGCGCAGGTCGAGGAGTCCGATCCAAACGGCTTCGGGTGCGCTGTGGTCGGACGCGGTTACCAACAGCGCCAGCTGTCGCGCGTCCGGCCGATAGCTGCCGAGCGTGGGCAGCCAGCCATTCGGGAGCAGCTCGGTGGTGGTCGCGCCGCTGGTCAGGTTCGTGAGGTGCAACGGGCAGCGGGTGGCGGTGCATGACGGCGCCGTCCACGCGATCTGCCGGGTGCCGACCGCGACGACCGAGCCGAAGCCGGCGATGATTTTGCCACGCGCCGGATCCCACAGCGCGTAGTGCTGCCGAGTCGGCCACGTACGCAGCAGCAGCAGTTGGTGAGCGGGCTGCTGTATCCACCCTCCGGCAGGTTGGTAGCCGGGCGGCACGCGCACGGGCGCGCCCAGCGGATGCCCCGACAGATCAACCTGCTGCGCGACGAATGTCCGCGAGGACCCGCGGCCCATGGGCCGGAGGCTGGTCAGCCAGGCAGCGGCCCGGTCGGCGGTGATCGAGGCGTCCCAGTTGGCGAAACCCAGTCGCGTCACGGTCCGCGACCCGATCGCCGCGTAATAGACAGGTACCGGTCGACCAGGACAACCTACGCACGGCTCTCGCGTACGCGGGCGAAGCAGGACACCGCCGGGGAAGGCCTGCATCTGGTAGTTCTGCGCGTCCGGTGGCAGGTCGAGGGGGGTCGGCCTGCCGGTGTCGACGGCGAACCAGGCGAGCGGCCATCCGATGTGCTGGCTGACCAGGACGCGCGCGCCCGTCCGCCCGGAGACCGTGGGGCCGCGCAGTGTCATTCGGATCCCATCCGCCTCGGCTGCGTTCGCCGGCGGCGCGGACAGCTGCGTTCGGGCCAGGCGTGACGGACTCGGATGACCCGCCGCACGGTGCGATTGCCGACCGGTCAGCACGAGCGCGCCGAACGCACCCGCGACGGCCACGATCGCGGCGAGAATCGCGAACGTGCGCAGCCGTGAGCCGACGGACCGGGCGCGCCCACCCAATACGAGCAGGTCCTCCCGATCCGGCTCGGGCCGATCAACCGGGCCCGTCATGGTGTCTATCGTGCGCCGCGCGAGCATGAACGCGCACGCATTCTTCTCAACTGCGCCAACGGGCGATGCCGCGGTCAGATGCGGTCTGGACTGCTGGTCGAGCTGCGCTGCAGCGAGCGGCGCGCGTTTTCGAGGCAGCGCGGCGCGAGTGCGCGGTGTGCGTGTCCCGCGCCCGCCCAGACGAATCGCGCCGCCGGCCGGTGGTAGCGAAGCATGGTCGTCCACGTCACTGCCGCGTCCGAAAGTTCGAAGACCATCCGTCCGGACATCAGCCGGCCGCCCGTCTCGAGGACGAACCGCTCGGGTTCGTCGACGGCGATCCGCCAGCCGACGAGCGTCCCGGGCGTGCCGGGTGCGGCAAGGTGCAGGCCGAGCAGTCCGCGCCACGCCATCCGGCTGAACAGGCCGTGCCCGGCCTCGGCTCCGCGCAGGCTGCGCTGCGCCCACTCACCGGCACTGCGTCCCGGCTCCGCGTCGATGCGGAAGGCGTCGGAGTAGTCGGCGGCGAACTCGGCGCGGCGGCGAGCGTCGACATCGACGCGTATGGCCATGACGACCCTCCTTCTCTCGATATATACGGTGCCGTATATATCGACGCTAGCATGGGCAGGTGCCTGCCGTTACCCGTACGCCGCGCAGCCGATGGATCGCCGCCGGGCTGCAGTCACTCGCCGCAGGCGGCCCGGCGGCGGTGCGCGTCGAGACGTTGGCCGCCGGGCTCGGTGTCACCAAAGGCGGCTTCTACGGATACTTCGCCGACCGCGCCGCCTTCCTGACCGAACTGCTGGACGAGTGGGAGCGGCGCAGCACGGACGACGTGCTCGCCCAGGTGGAGGCAGAGGGCGGCGCGGCCGCGACGAAGATACGGCGCGCGGGCGCGTTGACGTTCTCCGCCGAGCTGTTGCCGGTTGATCTCGCCGTACGTTCGTGGGCGCGTCACGACGCCGCGGTCGCGGCGCGGCTGCGGCACGTCGACAACGCGCGGCTCGGCTACCTGCGCTCGCTGTTCGGCGACCTGGTCGCCGACCCCGACGAGGTCGAGGCGCGCAGCACGCTCGCCTTCGCGCTCGCCATCGGCCAGCACTTCATGGCCGCGGATCACGGTAAGCGCGGCAGGCGCCAGGCGATCGACCTCGCCGCGGCGCTCCTGCTCGCTTCGCCGGGCGCCGCCTGAACCGACTACGCCGCCAAGTGGATGGAATACGCGGAGACGGTGAACGTGCCGTTCACGCCGCCGGTCGAACAGATCTCCCACCCGAAGTCGATCTGACCGATGTCCGCGCCGGCCGCGATGTATCCGTTGGTCTGCAGGTAACGCAGCAGGGCCAACAGGTCCACGGTGCCGCTCGACTGTTGCGCGTAGCTGCCCCGAGCGCCGAGCGACCAGATGATCTCGCCGCCGCCGTACTGGTACAGCGTCCAGGCCTGACCTGCGACGGTGGCCGAGGCCTTGAAGGTGGCCCCGCCGTTGCCGCGGTTCACGTTGTCGACCCAGACCATGATTTCGCTGGGGTGCCCGGAGTTGTCGCTGAGCCAGATGTCCCAGGCGGCCTGCGCGTCGGTGCCGGACGTGCGCGGCATCGTCTCTGCATAGTTGGACGACAGCTGCGACAGGCCATTGATCGGCGTATCGCTGAATCCGTTGTTCCCGCCCCAGCCGGAGCCGTTCCAGTTGTTGGTCAACTGCTGGGTGTCGGGGTAGGTCAGCACCGCGGTGTTCCCGGCAGCCTGTTTGGAGACAACCTTCCAGTCGCCCGGACCGGCCGCGGTCAGGGTCTGCGGGCCGCACGAGGTGGTGTCGGACTCCGGGCCGCACGCCCACATGTTGTTGCCGACGTAGGTGTTGTAGCCGTTCGAGTTCGTGATCTGGTCGTAGTCGTATGCCCCACACGCACCGGAGTGCCGAGACGTCGTGCATCCCGATCCAGTGGGCGGCGGAGAGGTGCTGCCTGTCGGTGACGGGCTCGGCGTCGGGGTGCTCGTTGGTGCCGCGCCGCAGGTGATCGTCCAGTCCCGGTGGCTGAGTGCTTCGCGGTGCAGATTCGCGCCGGTACACGTGACGTGCAGGGAGCCGCCCCGGCTCAGTGCGGTCGTGCTGGTCGATGCGCCCGCGGTGGCGCCCAAAGCAACGGCGAGCAAGCAGACCAGAGCGACAAGGAACCGCTTCATCTTCCGGGCCTCCTCAGGGGCTCCTGGCAGGTCGGACGACGCGTCCGACCCCGAGTGATCCCCCGCGGATCCACCCGCGATCCACGTTCCCACCGATGTTAACCGGAGGTGAAGTCAGCAAATCACATCGTGCGATCTGCCCACAAGTCCCAAGGTCCCCTCCGCCGCGGCGGCTACGGCGCCGCATCCCCGATCGTGACCACCTGGGACCACTCGCCGGACAACGACATCTGACTCCGGACGTCGGTCACCGGCCAATGCGATCCGTCGGGCAGCGTCAGCGAATCGCCGACGCGGAACGGTGTCGCCGCCCGAAAGCGAACCAGGACGTCGCCCAGGCCCGTCTTCGGATCCACGAGTGCTTCATCACGGCTGCTCCGCCCGTCGCGCACGGTGACGGCAACGGCGTCACGACCACTTGCGCCGGGCGTGAACCTCGACACGGCTACCTCCGGACGATGATCGCAAGTTGCGGCTCGGACTGACATCTTCGCGCACCGATCGCAATTGATCTTGACGCGCCGGGTCGACCGTCAGTTTTCGCTAGGACTTATTGCTCTGGCCGCGTGGCAACACGAGGGTGAGCCTCAGAAGTGTGGTGAGTCCGAGCCGGTGGGGCGCAAATGGTGCGAACCGCATCGTCGCCGTTTGTGTCCTGGCAGCCTCGCTGATCACCACGCTGAGCTCGGATTCACGACCCGGCAACCATGTCGCACCGACGGCTGACGAGGCGCGTATCGCGAGCGTGATCGAGCCCAAGATCGTCGACATCACGTTCAAACTCGCCTATCCGCCGGCGCGGGAAGGCTGGGCCACCGGCGTGATCATCGACCGAGCCGGCGACGTGTTGACCAACAACCACGTCGTGGCGGGAACGCAGAGCCTGACGCTGCAGGTGGAGACTGGCGGACCCTTCTACCGCGGCAAGGTGCTGGCCACCGATGTGGTCGACGACCTGGCACTCGTACGGATGGTCGGAGCCCACGACCTGGAGCCCGCCGTGTTCGGCAACTCGGCCCGCCTCACGATCGGCCAGCAGGTCTGCGCGATCGGCAACAACATGGCCGGCTGCGACATCCCGCGTGCCTCGTGCGGAGTCGTCCGCGGACTGCACCGCACCTCCTCGGTCGCGCACGAGGTCAACGGTGATCGGCTGGCGCTGACCAATCTCATCCTCAGCCGGGCACGCGCGCAAGGCGGCTACTCCGGCGGCCCGTTGGTCGACGCGAACGGGCGCGTCGTCGGCATCATCGCGGCGGGGGACTGCGCAGCCTCGTGCGGCTACAACCACGTCTACGCGATCCCTATCGCCAAGGCCGCGGCCATCGCCGGTCAGATGCGGGCCGGCATCTCGTCGGCCGTGGTCCACGTCGGGCCTACCGCCTCGTTGGGCCTTGCAGCGGCCCCCGCCTTCGACGACGCCGCCGCACCGGTCATTGTCGGCGCACCGATCACGTATCTCGCGCCCGGGTCACCGGCCGAATCCCTCGGACTTAATGTCGGCGACAGGATCCTCAGCATCAACCGCTCACCTGTTCGCTCCGCCCTCGATCTCGTCCGGAGCCTGCAGCCCCATCAGCCCGGCGACCGTGTCCGAGTCGGCTGGGTCGACTGTCTCGGACAGCGAAGATCCGGTCAGGTCACTCTCGGCGCCGGCCCGCCCGACTGACTCACCAGCGACGTGGTTACTCGTCGTCGCCGACGGCCTCCACCGCGACGAGGTTCCACGCGCCCGGCGCGCGAGCAGTCATCGTGACCGGCGAGCCGGCCGGCGAGGTCGCCTGGTTCGTGTATTGGCTCCAGAACAACCGGCGGCCGGACGCGGCGCGGCCGGCGAAGATCTGACCGACCGGCAGGTCAGGCGTGCCGGTCGCGGGTCGGCCGCGGCTGGTCCCGACCGCGAAGACGAGCGACGCAGCCGGGCCGGTGGTCCCTAGCCGAGCGTGCGCGGTGTCACCCCGTCCGCTCCGCGCGGTGACCGCGCCCACGCCGTCGACGCCCTCGAGGGCGACGACGGTGAGGAGTTGCCGGTAGCCGCCGACAGCGGGCACGGCGTGCACGCGGATGTTGCCTGTCACGCGTGGCACGGTCGCCGCCCACACCTCCGCATCGCCGCGCTGTGTGTTGGCCCGACCGACGAGCCGCCACGCGAGCCCGGCACCGTGCACCCGCACCTGCTGGCCGGCCGGACCGCCGGCCGAGACCATCGCGAGCAGCACCTCGTCGGCAACCGCCGTGCGCAACGGTTGCGTGACGACGCTTCCGCGTCCGGACACGGTGACGTCTCGCTGCACGACGAAGCAGGTCATCGGCGGTGCCGGGTTGCGCACGAGGACAACCGTTCGTGCCGTACTGACCCGCCCGGCGTCGTCGACGACGCGGGCGGTGAGCGTGTGCGGACCGTCCGCCGTCGCGGTGGTCGCCCACTGGGTGGCGAACGGCGCCGTGGTCACCGGCTGGGGCAGGGCGTGGCCGTCGACGCGGAACGTGACCGCGCGGATCGGCGCGGGACCGGTCACCTGGGCGGCGACCGGCACGGTGCCGGACAACACCTGCCGGCCGGTCGGGTTGACCAACGTCACGGTCGGTGCGGCAGTTGCCGACGCCGCTTTGCCCGCGAGCACCTCGACCGCGGCGAAGTTCGTCCGATCACCGGTCGGCGCCGTGTCGTTGAGGGCGATGTGCACGCCACGCGCTTTGGCACCGGCGGTGCGCGCCTGCGTCCAATACGCGTCGCCGGTCGCCGTGTCGAGGGCGGCGTTGACCAAGACCTGGTGGCTGCCCGGGACGGGCGAGGTGGCGTGGTCGAAGTCGTTGCCGACTGCGAAGCCGACGGAGTGTGCACTCGTCGCGGTGTAGGACGCATGGGGCGAGTCGGAGGATCTGGAGCGTTCTACCGTCGCCCCTGTCCCGGTTGCGCCGACGAGCGCGACGACGTTCAGTCGCACGAGATAGCCGGAGGTGGCCGCCCGGGCGGTCACGGTGGCGCCGTGCAGCCTGGCTTTGGCGCGCGCCTTCCAGATCTCTGCGTCGCCGGGTTGTCGGTTCGCTCGTCGAAGCTTCGTCCAGGACAGGGCGGCGCCGTGCACCGTGACTCGCTGGCCGTGTGGACGATCGGGGCCGTCGGCGCCGGCGAACGCGAGCAGCAGCTCACCGCGGTGGCTCGTGCCGAACTTCTTGGTGGTGACCGACGTGGTCGCAGTCCGCGCGATGTTTCGACCAACGACCAGCCTGCCGAGATGCAGGCTGACCCGCGCGCCGCTCGGCCGCGCGGTGTTCATGATCCCGTGCGTGTCCGTGACCCGCGCGCTCAGGTAGTGCGTGCCTTCCGGCGAGGCACCGGTGTGCCACGTCGTCCGGTACGGCGCGGTGGTGTCGCGGCTGCCGAGCGGCGCGCCGTCCAGCAGGAACTGCACCGATCGCACTCTCGCCGGGCCGGGCGCACTGACGCCGGCGCTGACCGTGACCGCGCCGTGCACTCGGGAGCCGGCTTTCGGCGCGGTGATCGCTACGGCGGGCAGCGGCACGCGCGGGTGCGTCTGCGTCGTAACGGTGACCGATGTGTTATGGATCCTGAGCACGGTGTCGGTGACGTCGTTGGAGGTGCGGGATTCGTGCAGGACGTGTTGCGGATCGACGATGCCGCGCAGCACGTATCTGCCGTTCGGGACGCCGTGCAGGTCGATCGGTTGTCCGTCGTCGGTCTGGTCGTACTTGTCGCCCCAACCGACCGACCAACCCAGCGGCAACGTCGGGTCCGCGCAGTTGCTCGCCGGGATGAACGTTTGGTTCGGAGTGTGCGGCACCCCGTTCAGGCGGTAATCACCGGTGATGCAGTAGTCCGTCTTCGGGCTCCGCTTGACGGTCTTCCCATCCGGGGTGCGCAATGCGAAGGAGGTGAGCGGGAAGTCGTAGTCGTCCGGCGGATGGGAGATCCCGATAGCGGCCAGCCGGCTGCGGTGGTCGAACACCCACTTGCCGCTCGACGGGCTCCGGTAGATCGCCTGGCTGAAGTGCGCGACGCCCGTCCTCGAGTTGTACGTCGGGTCGATCTCGAACGGGCCGGCGCCTACGTCCGAGGTGATGTGCGAGAAGTGCAGCATCCGGTGACCGGTGACCGGGTCCACCGCGATGGAGATGAAGCGGGTCGGCACCCGGACCACGAGGTCGGGCAGCGTGACACTCGATTGCGCCGCCGCGGGCTCTCCGGCGACAACTGTGAACTGGAGCAGCGCAGCCGAAACCAGCGCGACGAACGTGACGATGCGCCCCCGCTGAAGCATGTTGATTCTCCCCCCGGTGGCCGCAGACCGGTACCGGTCGCTGCCACCGGACATGATCGCATGCAAGCGGCCGTCGGGCGACAGCGAACCCGGCTAGCCCTCCCTGCGCATGTCGTCGATGGCCTTGTTGATGCCTGCCACCGCCGTGGAGAGGCCGAGATAGCGGGGGTTCGTGTTGGCCTTGGGTTCGCAGGTGCGAGTTCTGATCGTGCGCAGCCGTTCGATGATGTTCTGCAACTCGGTGATCTCGGCGTCGTAGTTGGACACGTCGTCACCCGGCCTCGGCGGCTACCGGTCCCGGCCGGTAGGCAGCTCCGCGCCGCTGCGGTGCGGTGGCAACGTGGGTCGGCTTCTGCGTGTTCAGCATGGCCAGAAGTGTGCGGCACCGATGGGCGGACAGCCAGACCCCGTCGGACAGCACATTGCAGGCACCGATCAGCTGAACCGGAGCGCGGTCACCTGCGACACCGTGAACGCGACCTTCTGGTCACGGACGATCGGCAAGTCGCCGAGGCGCTGATCGATCTCCGCGCGGTCCGGCGCGGAGAGGATCATCACGACGCGCTTGCCTGCTGCGTCCAGGTATCCGGCTTGGAGGAACCCGGAATCGACCATCGGGCCGAGCCAGGCAGCTGCGACCGTGCGGTCGCCGGCCTCGATCGGCCGATCGATCTGTCCCTCCGCGATGAACAGCATCTTCGTTCCTCCGGTTGGGCAGGGCCGGATTCACCAGGCGCTGCCACCAAGTCCGTCCACGATCCGGTCGAGGCTGAGGCCCAGTCGGCTGAGCAGCCGTTCGTCGCGATCCAGGTCGACGACCTCGGGCAGGATCCGGAGCGCTTCGGTTGTGCGATCGCCGAGGCCGATGCGCTGCATGATGTCGATGATCTCGCTGCGCTGACGCAATCTCATCGCTGCCACTCTCCCTCGGATCGCGTCACCTGACTGTACGCCGCGGTGAACACGGCCAACCGGACTTCGGGCAGCGGTCAGGCGATCTCGCTCGTCATGTGCTCGACCGCCTCACGCAAGGCCGTCGCGTCGGCCAGCGCCGACCACACCGCGGCCGTCGGGTCACCGCAGGTCTCCCGTCGCCGCGCCTCGGCGCGTAGTTGATCGAGCAGCGGCCGCCGGTACGTCGGCGCCACCGACGAACCACTGCGCTCTGCAGCGTGGACCTCGTGCAGCCCGGCTATGAACGCGTCCACGTCACGCAGCACGCGTCCGTGGTCGATGTCCGGCAGCTTTGCGAGAGCTGCCCCGACCAGCGAGTCGTGCCCGCCTTCGTCATCGATCTGCACCGTGTCCGTTCCTCATCGCTGGCGCCCCGTCGTCTCGCCGATCAAGTCGGGAGGGCATGCCGGGCCGCCGCGGCTGGCCCGGACCCCTGGCCGCGACACGATCCCCCGCATGGGCGTCCGCGCCGCGGCGCAGGGCCGCGAAAGGGGGGCAGTCCTTGCGCGTGTCCGAACCGGACCGCAGTACCACCCCGCCAAGCGACAAGACGGCACCACTCGGCGGCACCGGCATGCCTGCCTGGAGACCGCCACCGACCCCCGTGCGTGTTACACCGAGCGGCATCACTAGGCGGCCGGCGTCGCGCGAGCGACGGCACGCTGGTGCGTCAGGATCGCTTCGTGCAGCCCGTCCGCGGCGGCGGCGATCCATGCGTCGACGGCGGTCTGGTGGGCGATGTGGAGGGCGACTTCAGCGTCATAGAGATGACGGGCGGCTTGCTCCACATCCGTCTCGTTGGTGTAGGTGTTCATTTTCGGCTCCTCGGTATGCCATTGCGCGGCTCGTCAGAACGGCAGCAGCCGGCCGGACGGGGTTCGCAGATCGATCGGCACCTGCTCACGCCGGGTGCGCGTCTTGGTCTTGAAGATTCGCCTCTGTCGGATGGGAGTAGTCATGTCATTCCTCTGTCGTCGCCCTGGTGGTTGTCATTACGTCGAGCGTGCGCCTAAGGCCGGTGGGGGAGCATCGGAAAGAGCACCTCGGATTCGGTGGATGCGGGCTCTGCGCGAGAGTCTGAGGAGGCCTTAGTCGGCGCCCGGGAGCGGTGGGACCTCAGGTGGTCGCGGCTACTGGATGAGGACATTCGCCCCTGCGCCGCCGTCGAGAACATCCTGACCGGGCCCGCCGTTCAGGATGTCGTCCCCGGCGTCGCCGGACAGCGCGTCGTCGCCGGCACTGCCGATGAGCAGGTCGTTGCCGTCGCCGCCGTGGGCGGAGTAGCCGATGACGCCGGCGTCGAGGCCGCTTGCGCTGATGACGTCGTCGCCTGCGGCGGCGTCGATGTTCAGCGCGTCGAGCGTCGGGTCGGCCCCGGTAATCCGCACAGTGGCGGCCAGACCGGTCACGGTCACGCCCGCGGCCGGAGTGCCCGTGACGGTCACGACGTCGGCGCCTGCGGTGCCGAGCACGGTGCTCCGGTCGGCCGCGCCGTCCGCGGCGCCGTTCGCGCCGGCCTCGTCGACCAGCACGTCCGTCAGGTCCGTGCCGCTCAGGTCGTGCACCGTGAACGCGTCCGCGCCCCCGAGTGCGCGGGTGTCGACGCGCTCGATGCCGTTCAGATCCATCGAGATGGTGCCGATGTCGCGCGTGAACAGCACCCGGTGACCGTTTGCGCTCACATTGAACGTCTCGCCGATGTTGGCCCCGTTGAACAGCATGGTGTCCGCGCCGGCCTGGCCCTCGACGACGTCGCTGCCGTCGCCCGGATCCCACTGGAAGACGTCGTTGCCGTCGTTGAGCACGGCGGTGTCGGCGCCCTGGTTGCCGTCGACGAAGTCGTCGCCGCTGCCGCCGAGCAGTACCTCGTCGCCACGTCCACCCTCGAGGGTGTCGTTGCCGTCGCCGCCGTCCAGGCGATCGGCGCTGCTGCTGCCCGTGAGCCGGTCGGTGCCGATGCCGCCGAACAACTCGGCCCGGGGTAGGGGACCGTTCGCTTCGTCGAGTGCGATGGCGTCGTCACCGGCGCCGCCGAAGACGCGCACGAGGTCGACATTCGCGACGGTGGCAGTGGTGCCGTGGATGTCGACGCTGCCGCCGTTGACGCTGAGCAGACCCGCTGCGTCACGCGACACGACGATCGTGTCGTTGCCGGCGTCGCCGAAGACGGTCAGCACGCCCTGGCCGTGCACGAACACGGCGCTGGTGGCGCCTGCCGGCGCGGCGAGCGCAAGGCCGGCCAGTCCGCTGCCTGTTAGCGCGCATGTCGCCAAGACAGCGCGGGCTCGGTTTCGTTTCTTCATTGGAGTGCTCCTTTGCCTGGATGGTGGCGTGCGGTCAGACCACTTCGACGTGGACGAGACCTCGCAGCAGCCCGGTGGTGTCGACGGTGTCCTGACCGCCGACGGTCTCGATGCGGATGGTGTCCTGCGAGTTCAGCTGGACGGGTGCGACGGTCGGCGTCAGTCCGGCGATGGTGATGTTCGCGCCGGATCCGCTGATCGCGACGTGGTCGTCGCCCGCTGTTCCGCGCACCGCGAGGATGTCCGCGCTGTTGTTCGGGGACGCGGCTTCTTGCGGGGCGCTGAAGTCCGGAGTGAATCGGGTGACGTCGGTGCCGGAGAGGTCGTTGACGAGGACCTGGTCACCGTTGCCTCCCTCGTCGAGCCCGCCGAAGCCGAACCACGACACGTCCTGGATGTTGTCCGCGTCGATGAAGTCGCGTAGGTCGTGCTCGACGAGGAGGCGGCCGGCCTTCGCGGACAAGCTGATGGACTCGCTCGCGAAGCTGCCGTTGACGACCATTGCGTTCTGCCCGGCGCCGCCGTCGACGACGTCGCCTCGGGCCCCGACGAAGGCGTTGAGCGAGCTGACGAATCGGTCGTTGCCGTCGCCGAGCGAGATGGTCTCGTGACCGATACCTGCCCCGCCGCCCTCGACCCGGTCGTCTCCTGCGCCCGCGTGGACGGTGATCTGCCCCGGGGTTGCGACGAACAGGTCGTCGGCGCCACCGTTGCCGTTGAGCGTGGTCGGTGCGTCGTCGGCCCCGGTCTCACCGATGTGACCGACGATCCCTATGCCGTCGCGGCCGGCGCCGCCGTTGATCGTCGCCCGGACCTCGCCGGCGCCCGCGAGGTTCACCCCGTCGTCGCCGTCGCCGGCGAACACCCGCACCGCCGTGACTTGTGATCGAGCGAAATGCGCGTCGACGGTGCCGTCGAGCCCGAGGTCGACGACGACCCGGGTGGCGTTCATCGTGATGCCGATCAGGTCGCGCGCCGCGGTGCCGGTGACGGTGACAGTTCCGTTCGTCAAGGCCACCGTCGAGGCGCCGCTCGCCTGGGCGGGCGCGGCCAATGCGAAGAAGCCGCCCGTCGCGAGAGCGGCCAAAGTGGTGGTGGCGGCCAGCCGCCCCGGTATGAATGACGCGTTCATGTGCTGCTCCGAATCGTGTTGCCCCGCTCGGTGCGGGCAACATGCGTACGCAGCGGTCGGAAGCCGCGGTTCTCATATCGAGGCCGGTTGTGAACATGTGCACGGCGCTGAACAAAACGGCCCGCGGGCACGTATGCGCGCACAAGGAAGTGGCCGGGTCGGTGGCTCCTCCGCGGCCGGTTGCTACCTGACTCCACGTCCGCGACTGCCTCGCCGGTGATGCCGCATTGGTACGCGGTAGCAGCCCGTCGCGGCGGTATTGGGATACTGCGATGTCAGCCTTAGGGGCCGTGGATGAGGGCAACCAGTCCGATTTGAATCGCAAGGGAGTCGCGGGTGCGGAGCAGGGTGCAGCAAATCACGCCGGAACGGGCCGAGCAGTGGTTGGCGGCGAACACCACGAACCGTCCGCTGTCCCGCTCCACGGTGCGCGGCTTCGCCGAGGCGATGCGGCGCGGGGACTGGTTGGTCACCCACCAGGGCATCGCGTTCGACACCAACGGGGTGCTCGTCGACGGGCAGCACCGGCTCGCGGCGGTCATCGAGGCAGACGAGCCCATCGAGATGACGGTGTTCACCGATGTCGAGCCGGACACCTTCGACGTGCTCGACACCGGCAAGCGGCGCAACGCAGCCGACGTCCTCGCGATCGAGGGCGAGAAATCAACCACCATGCTGGCCGCGATGGTGCGCACAGTGTGGCTCTACCACAACCGTCGCGACGCGTCCTGGTCCGGCGGCAGCGCCGCAGTCACGAATCACCAGATCGTGCAAACCCTGGCCGCGCATCCGCGCATCCGCGAGTGCGTCCCGGTCGGGGAACGGGTCGCCGCCGAGACCGGCATGATCAAGTCAGCGGCCGGCGCGGCCAGCTACCTGATCGAACAGGCCAACAAGCGCACCAATCTCGACGAGTGGCATGAGGGCATTATCGACGGCGCCGGGCTCGCCAAGACCGACCCGCGGTTGGTGTTTCGGCGCACCATGTTCGCGCTGGCTCGCAAACAGGCCGGCGTCGTGCAGCGGCGCCGCGACACGCGCGAACACGTCGCCCTCTACATCAAGGCGTTCAACGCGTGGGCGGCCGGCGACCCTCTGCCCTCGCTGCGCTTCACCGCCCGGGAAGGCGTCCCCACCGTCACCAAGGTCACCTGAGCGCCGTGCCGCGGGGTGCATGAGCAGCCCGCCGCAGGTCAGCGCAACGAGTGGGGCGTGACCAGTGCTCGGGCGCGGCGGCCCATGGTCCGCACGAGTTGCCGCACCAGCTCGCCGGTGCAGCGGCCGTTGAAGATGACGAACTCGTCGAAGCGGTGCGCGCCCGGCGCGGCGGCGACTTGGTGGGCGGCGTCGCGCACCGCTTCGAGCTGTGCGACGGTCATCTGCAGCGGCGGCTCGTTGGGCTGGTACTTCGCGCCGAGCGGATAGTCCCGCCGCGGCGTCGTCGTCATTTCGATGTGGCAGCCCAGGACGTGCGTCACGGGTCGACGGTGCGCGAACTCGACGAGCCGGTCGAGGCTGTCGACGAAGGCGGCAAACTCGAAGACGTACAGCCGCCCGGGGTAGACGGTGTCGCCGGTGAGCAGCCAGCCGGTCCACGGGTCGTAGATCGCGACCGACGCGGCGTGGTGGCCGGGAATCGCGAAGATCTCCAGCACCCGTCCGCCCAGGTCGAATGGCGTCGGCTCGAACGGTCGGTCCACCAGCCCGAAGTGGGTGAGCACGTCAGGGGCGGTGCGCGGGACCACGACCGTATTCGGCCGGTCGGCGAACTGACTGTCGGCCGCGACATGATCGTTGTGTCCGTGGCTGTGCGCGACGACCAGCGGGTAGTCGCTGCGCGGGTTGTCGGCCAGCCATTCGGAGATCAGTCCGTCGACGGTGTGCCGCAGTGGGAACCGCGCCGGGTCCTTGGTGGCGCCGGTATCGAGTAGCAGCGCGCGTTCGTTGCCGAACAGCAGGTACAGGAACGGCGCCTCGAAGCTGAGCGCCTTGCTCTGCCGCAGCACGTAGCTGTGCGGGTCGTTGCGGTGGATCTGGATCGGCGGGTCGGAGCAGGCGCGTGTACGCGGCGCACCGTGGATCCACCGGACGTCCCAGTTGCCCCCGACCGGCGCGGATGTCCGAAAGTCGACCTCCGTCATGGCCAGGACGCTACCGAGCTTGAAACCAGCAGCCACGGCCGATCCACCGCCGAAGCGTCAGGTGCGGGCGGGTCGATCCGATGGTGTTGGCATGCTTTGGGACCGCGGTGCCGGCGCCCGTAGCCGGCGGAGGTGTTCGCCGTGCTGACGGATCCGGACGTTCTGCCCGATTTGCCGCAGCACCACGACGACGGGTCGTGGTGGCGTTCCCGGTTGCGCTGGCTATCGGACTGGCTGCCGGAGGGCCGCTCGATCCCGGCAGACATCTGGGCTCGGAGACACCGGGCGATCACCCGGTTCGCACTGCTGCAGGCGATCGGGCTCGGCTTGTTCGGTTTGGTTCGGGGATTCGCGGTGCCGACCTGCCTGGTGGACGCGCTGCTGGTGGGTGCTCCGGCGGTGCTTGCGCATGTCAGTTGGGCCAGTCGCCGGCTGCGCACCGCGTCGGCGACAGTCAGCTTGATGTTCGCGTCGGCGATGCTTGTCGACCTGGCCGGCGGATCCACCGAGGCGCATTTTCACTTCTTCGTGATGGTCGGCGTGGTCGCGGCCTATCAGGACTGGATGGCGTTCGGTATCTGCATCCTGATCACCGTGGTCCATCACGCGGTGATGGGCGTGCTCGAGCCGCGCGCGGTGTACGGGAATCCGGCAGCGTGGCACAAGCCGGTGCTGTGGGCGCTCATCCACGGCTTGTTCGTCCTCGGCGCCAGCCTGACGCATATCTTCGCGTGGAAGACGAACGAACAGCAGGTGCTGTCGGACCCGCTGACCGGGCTGCGTAATCGGACCGGGTTCCTGGAGGGACTCGCACGGCGGCTGGCCGACAAGGCGATCCCGGTCAGCGTGCTGTTCCTTGACATCGACGATTTCAAGTCGATCAACGACGTCTGCGGACACCACGCCGGCGACGAGGCGCTGCGCCAGACCGGCGTGCGCATCGCCGCGGCAGTGCGCGACTGTGATCTGGTCGCTCGGCTGGCCGGCGACGAGTTCGCGGTCATCGTGCGGGGACCGGCGGCAGTCGCCGAAGAGGTTGGCCTGCGCATCCTGGCCCAGCTACGCAAGCCGATCACCGTGCACGGTCGTGAGGTGTTCGTCCAGACGAGCATCGGCGTCGCGGACGACGCTTTGGCCGGATCGCGGGATCCGAGCGATCTCCTGCGTGACGCCGATGTCGCCATGTACCTGGCCAAGTCGTCCGGGAAGAACCAGCTGATCACCTATACCGCCGGCGTCGATCAGGCCGTACTGGATCGCGCCGAACTGGCCGGCGAGGTTCGCCGAGTGCTCAGCGAGAACCAGTCGAGGTGCACGACCAGCCGGTCGTGGACGGTCGCACCGGCCGGCTCACCGGCGTCGAGGCGTTGCTGCGCTGGCATCATCCGGTTCGCGGCCTGATCTCACCCGCTGAGTTCATTCCGGTCGCCGAACAGACCGGCGCGATTCGTGACATCGGCGCCTGGGTGCTCCGCACCGCCGGCGCGCAGGTCGTGGCCTGGCAGACCGTGCTGCCCGGCTGCGGCGAGCTGGAGCTGGCCGTCAATCTCTCCCCGGTCCAGCTGTCCGACTCTGACCTGGGTTCGATCGTCGAGGGCACCCTGCTCAGCACCGGGCTTGCCGCGAACCGGCTGACTCTGGAGGTCACCGAGAGCGTGCTGCTGGCTGACCTCGACCTCGCGCGTCGCCAGCTGGACGCGCTGCGCGAACTCGGCATCCGCATCGCCATCGACGACTTCGGTACCGGCTACTCCTCACTGTCCTACCTGGCCCGGCTGCCTGCCGACCAGGTGAAGATCGACCGCTCGTTCGTGCACGACCTGCAACCCAACTCCGGCGCGAGTGTCCTGGTCAAAGCGATCATCGACATGGCCACCGGACTTGGACTGGACGTGATCGCCGAAGGCGTCGAGCAGCACAGCCAACAGACCCTCCTCACCGAACTCGGCTGCCCGCACGCCCAGGGCTATCTGTTCGCCAAGCCCGCTGGCAGCCGACCGGTTCGCCGAATTCGCGACCAGCCAAGCCGAGCTCCGATTCGTCGCTAACAGCCGGCACGCGCCGGGGCTACCGTCCCAGCTCGCCCAGAGCCTCTGAACTTCGATGCTCGCCAGCGCCGGCCCGGGCCCGCAGCAGCAGGGACATCTGCTGCACGTCCTGCTCCTCGGAGCGTGGCTGCCGATCTTCTTCGTCGCCCTGGCCTGCGAACGGGCCAAGCGGCACCGGCGCCCCCGCGCACGAACCGGTCACCGCCTGCGTGCGAACGGTTGGTGCACCCCACTTGCGATCGCCTCGGTCAACGCGGCGCTGCCGCACGCGGCGGTGACCGCGGATCACTTCCGCGAATCGATCTGGTACGGCTGCTTCTTCCTCACCGCAGCCGCTGGGCAACTCGCCTTCGCCGGCGCAGTGCTGATCCGCCCCAGCCGGGCGATCGTCCGGCTCGCCATCACCGGATCGGTCCTGATCATCGGCCTGTGGCTGTTCACGCGTACCGTCAGCGTCCCGATCGGACCAGGCCGCGGCGAAACCGAATCGGTCGGGTTACCGGATGCGATCGCCACCCTTGCTGAAGCCGGCACCGCGATCCTGGGCAGCCTTGCGCTGCGCGCATGGTCCAGGCGACCCGATCCGTTACCACTGCTCCGTCAAGTTCTCGTGCGGTAGACGCTGCCGCCTTCGGTTCCGACGTAGAGCCAGTGGCCGTCCGGCGAGGTGGTGAGACTGCTGACGTCCCGGTTCGGCAGGCCGGCCGACATGTTCGTCCAGGTGCTTCCGCCGTTGTTGCTCACCAGCACGCCGCGCCCTCCGACGGGCAGTCCGGCTGCGTCCGAGCTCGCGTCGGCCGCGGCGTAGACGGCGCCGTCGGGCGCGAGGTCCACCGCTGCGATGTGCAGCCGGAACGGGGAGTGCGCCGTCTCCTTCAGTGTCTTGCCGCCATCATGGCTCAGGTACAGCCCATCGCCGCCCACGATCAGATGCTGCGCGTTCTCGGGGTCGACGCCGATCGCGGTGACGGGCGTATCGGACAGCTGGGTCACGGTCTGACCGGCATCGACGGACAGGTACAGCCCGGCTGGGCCGCCCAGCCAGATGCGATCCGGGTTCGTGGGGTCGGCAGCGATCGCGGTCACGAGGACGGGCAGGTCGTTCTTGCGCCAGCTCTGCCCGCCGTCACGGCTCACCAGCACGCCCGGACTGAGCGCGTCGTTCACCGTCACGTAGATGTAGTCGGAGTCGGCCGGGTCGACCAGGATCTGGTACGGGCGAGAGCTGACCCGGGAGCTCTCCACGCCCGTCCAGGTCACGCCGCCGTCCGTCGACCGCTTGACGTCGAAGCGCGAGAACGCGTTGGCGACCGAGGCGTAGACGACCTGGGGGGAGTTGGGGTCGGTGGACAGCGAGGTGACGCGGAAGCCGATGCCGCCGTTCGAAATGCCCCAGTCGCGCGTGGTGTCGGTCGCCGTGGACTCGATCGGCAGCGGGGTGCTGGCCAGGCTGCCGGTGGTTCCGGCGAGCAGGCTGGTCTGGCCGTCCGCGTTCCGGGCGGTGGTCAGCGACGTGGTCGTCGCCGCGGCCAGGCCGACGCGCTGGTAGTGCGTGCCGCCGTCGCCGGTGATGAAGATCCCGGTGTTGTCGGCCGATACGACGAGTTGCCGGCCGGTCGGATCCCAGCTGGCGACGCTGAAGAAGTCGGACGGGACGGGCGTAGGCAGCGTGGCCCAACTGTCACCCTCGCCGCGATCGACCCAGATGTCGCGGCTTCCGGTTGTGTAGATGTCTCCGTTCACGATTTGCAGCGAGCTCAGGAACGGGTCGTCGGCGGGTGGCGTGAACAGGGTCTGCCAGCTGGCGCCGCCGTCGCGGGAGATGAACGCCTGGGCGAACGTGTCCGCGACCACGACGTTGCCGTCGCCGACGATGTCCATGAAGCTCTGGTAGGAGAGCGGTGCCGACAGGACTCGCTGCGGCGCCGACAGGCTGCCGTCGATGCTACGAATGACGTAGAGGCCGTCGCCGGCAGCGATGTAGAGGTCATGCCCGATGACGCGGGCCTGCTCCGGGAAGCCGTTCGGGCTCGGGTAGGCCGTCCACGTCTGGCCGTGGTCGGTGCTGACGTAGATCTCGTTGTTGAACGACGAGACGGTGAGGATCGCGCCGGTGGCATCGATGGTCATGTTGTGAATGGGCGCGTCCGGGAAGGGCAAGGCTGTCCAGCTGTCGCCGGCGTCGTGACTGACCAGCACCTTGCCTTCGTAGGTGGGATCGGAGCCGCCGCCCTGGATCGCGAGGTACACGGTGTCGGGCCTGGTCGGGTCGGCCGCGATCGCCATACCGACGCCGTCGGCGACGGGCAGGTTGCGCAGCTCGTGCCAGCTGGCGCCGCTGTCGTCGGTACGGAAGATCCCGGCGTGGGATGTGGTAGCCGGCAGCGCGTACATCCGTCCGGGGCGTGAGGTGGTGGCCATCTGGCGAGCACCTCCGCTGTCCGGACCGACGGACTGCCAGTCGTTGGGACGTCGGCTGCTCCCGAGTTCCTCCAGGGCCGTCGCGCCGGTGATCGTCGGGCCGGCCTGCGTCTGCGCGCGGGCCGTGACTCGGTACGCGCCGGGTGCACCGGCCGGCACCTGCACACGCCACCAACCGGTGTGGTCGAACGTCGCGGTCACGGTTTGATCGGGACCGGTCGGCGGCGAGATACGCGCGGTGGGCGGCGCGGCGAGCGCCGGCTCGGCGTGGACGAAAACGGTGCTCCCGGCCGCGGCCGGGTCCGGGCTGGCGTGCAGGTCGAGCGGGCGCACCGCGAGCAGATACGGCACGGTGCCCGTCGGCGCGCCGTCGGCAGTGACGCGCACGTAGCCGGTCAGGTCGGTGCCGCCGGAGGGCTGGTGGCCGGAGATCGTGAGCCGGACGTTGACCTGCCCGCCCGGCGCGAGCTGCGCGGCCGCCGGAGTCACCTGGACGTGCACGTCGGACGAGTCGGCCGGGTGCACGGACACGTGCAGGCTCGCCGGCGTGTCGGAGACGTTGCTCAGTGTGACGGTGCCGCTGGTGTCGAGGGTGTTGCGGCTGAGATCGGCAAGGCCGAGGTCGAGGCTGCGCGGACTGGGCAGTACGCGTAGCTGATCGGAGGCGGCGACGTCCAAGCGTCCTGACCCGGCGGTGACCGCGTCGTAACCGGATAGCAGATGGGCGCCGGCAGTCAGTGCGGCCTCGACCTGAGCTGCGGACCAGTCGGGGTGCGCTTCGCGGATCAGCGCTGCGGCGCCGGCCACGTGTGGGGCGGCCATGCTGGTGCCGCTGTCGTCGCGGTACCCACCGTCGAGCCAGGTCGATCCGATCTCGACCCCGGGCGCCACGAGGTCCGGCTTGAGCGCGTAACTGTCCAGCGCCGGCCCGTGCGCGCTGAACGACGGGATCAGGTCGGTGGCGTCGGTCGACCCGATCTCGATGTGCACCGGGCCTTGCAACAGCCACTGCTGCAGGTCGGTCGCGTCCGTGCCGTCGATGACCACCGAGACGACGTCGAGCTTGTCGGGATCGTCGGGTGTGCCGGCGGCGAAGTCGGGCAACACCGGGCCGGGCTGGCCACCGGTGAAGCTGTAGTAGTTCGGCGTGTGCAGCAGCACCGCTGCGGCACCGTGCTGCTCGGCGGTGGCGAGCAGTTGCGGCAGCTGGAACGAGTTGTAGCTGATCAGCACGGCCTTACCGGCCGCGTCGATGTCGGCATAGCTGTCCGGCGATCCGTTGCCGGCGTCGACCACATCGAGGCTTTCCCCGCCCGGCGGCGGGTTGGCGGACAGCCCGAGCCGCGACGCGTTGATCGGGTGGTGCACCGGCGCGGTGACGGTGACTGTCGGCAGCGTCACGCCGGTCGCGCTCGCGCCCACCGCGAGGACCCCCGGTGTCTCGGCCGGTGATCCGACCGTGCTCTCGCCGGGGCCGTCGTTGCCGGCCGCGACGACCACGACGACGCCGTCCGCGATCGCCTGTTCGGATGCCTGCTCGAGTGGGTCGTTGGGCTCGGCGGGCCCGGACAGGCTCATGTTCACGACGTCGGCGCGGTAGGGGTTGTCGACGCTGACGGCCGCGTCGAAGCCCTCGAGCACAGTGGACTCCGGACTTGTTCCGGACGCCGCGAGCACCTTGTACGCGGTCAACTGCGCCTTCGGCGCTTCACCGGTGCGGCCGTCCGGTCCGGGCGGATCGCCGGCGATGATGCCGGCGACGTGAGTGCCGTGCCCGTTGTCGTCCATCGGGTCCGGATCGTCGTTGACGAAGTCATAGCCCGCGACGACCTTCTGGCCGGGGCCGAACCCGGCACCGAGATCGGGGTGGTTGTAGTCGATGCCGGTGTCGACCACGGCGACGGTCTCGCCGGTGCCCTGATCCGGGTGGCCGGACGGGTCGGTCGTCTGCCAGACCTGCGGCGCATCGGTGATCGAGACATCAGGATCGACCGAGGCATGCATCGGCGCGTCGGGGTACACGGCGGCCACTCCGGGCATCGATCGCAGCTGTGCTACGTCCGTGCTCGGCAAGGTGACGGCCACCGCGTTGACAGCCTGCGTGAGCTCCGCGGTCACCGATGCGGGAATGGCGGCAGCGCGCAGCTCTTCGCGCAACGTCGCGTGTTGGGCCGCGGCGGCGCGCGCCCGACCGAGCGCCTGCCGCTCTGCCGCGGCGCGAGTGGCCGGCTGCGATGACTCCAGGCCGTGCGCGCCGGCCAGCGCCGCGGGCGCGCTCAGTTGCACGATCACCTGCGAGCGATGCGTCGAAGGCGCGGGGATCGGCGCCGCACTCGCCGACGTGAGCGGGACCAGCAGCAGTGCCGCGGTCAGGAAGGAAAGCGTGTATCTCGCTGTGCGTGCCATGCGCGGTCCCGATGTTCGTCGCGGTGTTGCCGCCCAGAGTCTGTATCGCGGCAAAAGCGATGAACAGCTTGAAACGTGGCAATATCTCGCCAATGGCAGCCAACAGCCATAATCCTGGCGACCACGCAGTGCGATCTGCGCGCCGCTGACGATACTGCGATCGCCATCGGGCTCGTGGTGTTCGTCGCGATATCCCCGTCGCGCGCACCACTGGCGCGTCCATCGACCCGGCGCGCACCATCGGACCCATGCTGATCCCGCAGTTCTGGGGCGGCACGCCTGCCGACGCGCAGGTTCCCGACACCGTCGCCGACCTCGTCCCCTCGGAGGCGTGAAGTGAAGAAGCTGATCAACGACCCGGCCGACGTCGTCGCCGAGGCGCTCGTCGGAGTCGAGTCCGCCCATCCCGATCTCCGGGTTGACCACGCCAACAAGGTCGTCTACCGCCGCGACGCATCGCGTCCCGGGAAGGTGGGCCTCATCTCAGGTGGCGGCTCCGGGCACGAGCCGCTGCACGCCGGCTACGTCGGCTTCGGCATGCTCGACGCCGCCTGCTGCGGTGAAGTGTTCACCTCACCGGTTCCCGACCAGATGCTCGCCGCGACCAAGACGGTGGACGGCGGCGCCGGCGTCCTGCACATCGTGAAGAACTACACCGGCGACGTCCTGAACTTCGAGATGGCCGCCGAACTCGCCGCCGCCGAGACCGGCGTCGAGATCGTCTCCGTCGTCACGGACGACGACGTCGCCGTGCAGGACAGCACCTGGACGGCCGGCCGGCGCGGCGTCGGCGTCACCGTGCTGCTCGAGAAGATCGCCGGCGCGGCGGCCGAGGCTGGACGTCCGCTCAAGGAGGTCGCCGACGTCGCCCGCGAGGTCAACGCGAACGGACGCAGCATGGGCATCGCGCTGACGTCGTGCACCGTGCCGGCGAACGGCAAGCCGACCTTCGAACTCGGCGAGGCGGAGATGGAGGTAGGCGTCGGCATCCACGGCGAGCCGGGCCGCTCCCGGCAACCACTCGCCCCGGCGCGCGATCTCGCACACGTGCTGGTGGACCCGATCCTCGAGGACTTACCGTTCCGCAGCGGCGATGGCGCCATCGCGTTCGTCAACGGCCTCGGCGGCACACCGCTGATCGAGCTGTACCTCATGTACGGCGAGGTGGCGAAGATCCTCGCCGGCCACGGCGTCACGCCGGTGCGCAGCCTCGTCGGCCCGTACATCACGTCGCTGGACATGGCCGGCTGCTCGGTGACGCTGCTGAAGGTCACCGACGAACTTCTGCGGTTGTGGGACGCTCCGGTCAACACGCCCGCGCTGCGTTGGGGAGTCTGAGCAATGCCCGACAGCCGCATCACCCTCGACGGGCTGAAGAGCTGGCTTCAGGAGTTCGCCCGCCTGATCGCCGAGCAGCGCACGCAGCTCTCCGAACTCGATGCGGCCATCGGCGACGGCGACCACGGGACGAACATGGACCGCGGCATGCAGGCCGTCGTCGCAAGCCTGTCCGGCGAGACGATTGACGAGATGGTCAAGCTGGCGGGCATGAAACTCGTCAGCACCGTGGGTGGCGCGAGCGGCCCGCTGTACGGCACCTTTCTGCTGCGCTTCGCCGGTTCCGCCGGTCCCACTGCTGAGCTCGACGCCACCCAGTTCGCCGCTGCGATGCGCGCCGGGCTGAACGGCATCGTCGCGCGTGGCAAGGCCGAGCCCGAGGACAAGACGATGTTCGACGCCTTGGCGCCCGCGGTGCAGACGCTCGAGCTGGGCGTCGCGGGTTCGTTCGCGGACACGCTGCGGGCCGCTGCCGACGCCGCCGAGAAGGGACGCGACGCCACGATCGAGATGCGCGCGCGCAAGGGCCGGGCAAGCTATCTCGGCGAGCGCAGCATCGGACACCAGGACCCCGGTGCGACCTCGGCCGCGCTGCTCCTGCGCGCCGCAGCCACGACATTGGGCTGAGCGTCGTGATCGGAATCGTCCTCGTCTCGCACAGCCGGGCGCTGGCCCGCGCTGCTACCGAACTCGCCGCGCAGATGCTGCACAGTGTGCGGCCGGCCATCGCGATCGCTGCCGGCCTCGACGACACCACCCTCGGCACCGACGCGGTACAGGTGAAGGAGGCGATCGAGCGGGTCGACTCCGGCGATGGCGTGGTCGTGCTGCTGGACCTCGGCAGCGCCGTGCTCAGCGCGGAACTCGCGCTCGACCTGCTCGACGGCGAGGTGCGCGAGCGCGTGGTGCTCAGCCCGGCGCCGCTCGTCGAAGGCCTGGTCGCCGCCGCCGTCACTGCCGCCGGCGGGGCGAGCGTGGCCGAGGTCGCCGCCGAGGCCGCGGGCGCACTCGCCGGCAAGCAGGCGCACCTGACCGGCGCGGTCACCTCAGCCGCGCCGACGCCGCAGCAGGTCGGCGCGCTGCGCGGCGTGTTCGTCGTGCGCAATGCGCATGGTCTGCACGCCCGTCCGGCAGCTCGGCTCGTCGCGCAGGTGCGCACCCTCGACGCGCATGTCGAGCTCACGAACCTGACCACCGGCGCAGGTCCGGTGCCGGCATCGAGCCTCAGCCGGGTCGCGACACTCGCCGCGCAGCACGGCCACGAAATCGAGGCGTCGGTGACCGGTAGTCAGGCCGCCGAGGCGCTCGAGCAGATCCTCTCCCTCGCCGCCCGCGACTTCGACGTGACCGACCTGATCGAGACGACGCCGGTGACGGCTTCGACGATCGGCCCCCTCGCTGCATCGCCCGGTATCGCGATCGGCCGGGCGTGCCGGCTCGAGTCGCGGCCGCTCATCGTGCCCGCCGACGAACCCGGTGACGAGGCGACCCAATGGCGCCGGCTCCGCGAGGCAATCGCGGCCACCCGCCGCGACATCGCGCGCACCCGTGCGCAGGTGGCGCGCGAAACCGATGCGGCGATCTTCGACGCGCATCTCTTGCTGCTCGACGACCCGGAGCTGCTCACGCACGCGCAGCAGCTGATCAAGCAGGGCAGCGGCGCTGCGCGCGCCTGGCACGACGCGGTGCAGCGCGTCGAGTCCGCGGTCGCCGGCCTGTCCGACCCGTACCTGCGCGGCCGTGCGGCGGACGTCCGTGCCGTCGGCGATCAAGTGTTGCGCTACGTCCTCGGCGTCGACGGCGGCACTCGCTCTGCCGAGGGTATCCTCGTCGCAGCCAACCTGACCCCGGCCGACGCGGCACAACTCGACGCGGGTCTGGTGCGCGGTGTCGTCCTCGCGTTCGGGAGCCCGACGTCGCACGCGGCAATCCTCGCGCGTACCCGCGGCATCCCGCTGCTCGTCGCCGCGGGCGCCGCGGCGCAGCGGATCCAGGACGGCCAACTGCTCGTCGTCGACGCCACCGCCGGACGCCTCGTCGTCGAGCCGACCGACGACGTGCGCGCCGAGTACGAGAAGCGGATCGCTGCCTCCGACAGTGCGCGCGCCGCCGTGATCTCGGCCGCAGCGCTGCCGTCTGTCACGCGCGACGGAGTCGCGGTCAGCGTGTGCGCGAACGTCGGGTCGATCGACGACGCGAAGAACGCCGCCGGGGCCTACGCAGACGGCGCCGGCCTGGTGCGCACCGAGTTCCTATTCCAATCGCGTTCGGAGCCGCCGTCGGTCGGCGAACAGGAGGCTACGTACCGGTCGATCTGCGCCGCGTTCGGCGACCAGCGCGTCGTGTTCCGCACCCTGGACGCCGGCGGCGACAAGCCCATGCCGTTCGCGACCGTGGCCGGCGAGGCGAACCCGTTCCTCGGCGTGCGCGGCATCCGCTTGTCGCTTCGCCACCGCGACCTGCTGCGCGATCAGCTGCACGCGCTGTGCGCCGTCGCGGCCGACGCCCCGGTCAGCGTCATGTTTCCGATGGTGAGCACCGTCGACGAGGTTCGCCAGGCGAACGCACTGCTCGACGAGGCCTGCGGCGGCCGACGCCCCGACGCGCTGCGCGTCGGCATCATGGTCGAGGTGCCGGCGGTCGCGCTCAAGGCGAGCGCGTTCACCCCGTACGTCGACTTCTTCAGCATCGGTACGAACGACCTCACCCAATACGCGCTCGCCGCAGAGCGCGGCAACCCCGCACTCGCCGCGCTGGCCGACCCGCTCGACCCCGGCGTGCTCAAACTCGTTGCGGAGCTCTGCGCAGGAGCCGGGCCGCTGCCCGTCGCCGTGTGCGGCGAAGCCGCGACCGACCCGGCCGCGATCCCGATACTGCTCGGCCTCGGCGTGCGTTCGCTCAGCGTCCCGCCGCCCGCCATCGCCACCGTCAAACAGGCCGTCCGAGGACTGCACCTCGACGAAGCGGCCGACCTCGCGCGCCGAGCGCTCACCCTCCCGTCCGCCGCTGCCGTCCGCGGCATGCTGTCGTGAACGGTTTGCGGCGCTTAGTACGGCGCCATCGGCCGACGTAACGCACTCCGCGGTGGTGCCCCCGGCAGGATTCGAACCTGCGACGCCCGGCTTAGAAGGCCGGAGAAACTCGTGATCAGAAACATCTGTCCGTGTTTAGCCGCATTTGCAGCCACTCCAGTGGCCGTAAACCACCGCTATAGACCGTAGTTCATCCCCCGAATCATCCCCCGAGGGCTGCGGCACGCCGCATCCGTCAGGATGCCCTAGCTGTGGGCAGTGAACATGGGGAGGGTCGCGGCGGAGGATGACAACGCGATTGTGGGTCCCGCTGCCATACATGGGCAGCCCGCCGACCTCGCGGTAGCGCGGGCTGCCTGGGGAATAGCCGCGGCCGGGACGGGCTCGCGGCGGCCTCCTCGACCATCTGCGCCCGAGGCCGCCCGACCGCTGGCTGGTCCCGACCAGCGCAATGCTGCGCGCCTCCAGCATCGCCGTCAGCACGCTGGCCGGCGGGGCCGGTCATCCCCAGTGGCGTCGCGGTATCCGCTTTGAGGGGCGGGCCCCGCCGTTCAGTGTCACGGTTGTCCGTGGTCATGACCGGTGGGTGAGCCGGCGGACGGCGGTGCCGCGGCGCGCGGCCTTCTGGTCGGCGATCGCGGCCTTGGCCGCCTGCATGCCCGGGATGCCGCACACGCCGCCGCCCGCATGCGTGGCGGAACTCGCGTAGTACAACCCGGCGACCGGGGTGCGGTAGTCGGCGAACCCGGGCGCGGGGCGCAGGTGGAACAGTTGCTCCAGAGACAGCTCGCCGTGGAAGATGTTGCCGCCGACCAGGCCGTATTCGTGCTCGAGGTCGTAGGGGCCGACGATGTCGGTGTGCAGGATCGAGCTTTTGAAGTTGGGCGCGACCTCGTTATAACAGTCGATCATGCGGTCGACGTAGGCCTGCAGCTCGGCCCGGTGCGGCTCGAGGTTCCAGTCCGATGGCACCCACTGGGTGAACAACGACATCGTGTGGTAGCCCTTCGGGCACAGCGTCTTATCGAAGGCGGTCGGGATGACCCCGTCGCTGAACGGGCGGCTGGCCGGCCGGCCCTCGCGGGCCTCGAGGAACGCCCGCTCGATGTACTCCATGCTCGGCGCCATCTCGACCGAGCCGGTATGGTGCTCGGCCAGGGCCGTGCCGGGGTCGGCGGTGAAGTCGGGCAGCTCGGCCAGGGCCAGGTTTATCTTCACCACGCCGCTGCGGGTCTTCCAGTGCTCGATGTCGGTGACGAAATCGCGCGGCAGGTTGTCGCGGCCCACGTGGTCGAGGAAGGCGGTGCGTGGGTGCAGGGAGGTCACGACGACGTGCGCGGTGATCTCCTCGCCGGAGTCGAGCACCACGCCGGTGACCCGGCCGCCGGAGATCAGCAGCCGCTGCACCCGGGTGCCGGTGCGGATGCTCGCGCCCGCCTCGCGGGCAGCCAGGGCGATCGCGCCGGCTACCGCGCCCATGCCGCCCTCAGGGAACCCCCAGTTGCCCAGGTGTCCATCACCGACGTCACCGATCGAGTGGTGCGCCATCACGTAGGCGGTGCCCGGCTCGTAAGGCCCGGCCCACGTCCCGATCACCCCATTGACCGCGAGCGCGCCCTTGACCTGGGGTGACTCGAACCAATCGTCCAGCAGGTCGGCGATGCTCATCGTCATCAGCCGGGTGACGTCGGCGATCGTGCGCACGCTCAGGCCGCGATGCCGCCAGGCCAGCCGGAGCGTTTCGGCCAAGTCGCGGGGTTTGCGGGAGCCGAGCCGCGGCGGCACGGTGAGCAGCAGCGGGCCGAGCACATCGGCCAGGCCGGCCAGCCAGGCGTCCCAGCGGGGCATGGCCTCGGCGTCCTTCTTCGACCAGCGGGCCACCTCGTCGTAGTTGCGCTTGGCGTCGTCGGCGTAGAGCTTGATCGAGCCGCCTTCCGGGAAAGCCTGGTAGTACGGGCCCATCGGGAAGACCTTGTAGCCACGGCGGGCCAGGTCGAGGTCCTTGATGATCGTCGGCGGCAGCAGGCTCATCACGTACGACAGCCGGGTTACGCGGAAGTCCGGAGCGTCCGGCCATGGCGCCTCGGTGGTGGCCGCGCCGCCCGTGTGGTCCCGCGCCTCCAGCACCAGTGTCTGCGCGCCGGACCGGGCCAGGTAGGCGGCGGAGACCAGCCCGTTGTGCCCCCCGCCAACGATGATCGCGTCATATGCCGCCATGGCACTCCTTCCCCGGATGGACCGCTCGCGAACCGGATGAGGCGCCTTCAGGGACTGACTGAATGTTCAGTCTAGAAACCTGCTAATCTCTTCCGCAAGAGGCGCGCCGGGCCGGGCCGGCTAGGGACCGGCGGGAGCAGCGGTAACGGTCGAGGCAGCCGACTCCGCCGATTTGGGCGAGGATGGCGCATGGAAGAGCGGGCTGGTAGCGCAGGCGGGATGGCGGGGCAGCGCCGGGAGAAGCTGCTGCATGCGGCGGTTGAGATCATCGTGGAGCGGGGCTACGCCGATACCAGGATCGCGGACGTGGCGAAGCGAGCCGGCACCAGCCAGGCCCTGGTCATCTACTACTTCGAGACGCGGGATCAGCTGCTGACCGAGGCTCTGCGGTATGTCGAGGACCGCTGGTATGCGATCGCTACCCGCCGGATGGAGGCCATCGACACCTCGGCCGGCCGGCTGGAGGAGTTCATCGCGCTGATGTGCCTGCCCGAACCCGGTGACGAGCCGGAAGACTCGTGGCTGCTCTACCTGGATCTGTGGGCGCAGTCCCCGCGCAATCCGGCGGTCGCCGCGATCCGGCAGAAGATCGACGACCACTCGCGGGAGACGATCCGGTCCCTTGTGCTGGCCGGGCAGGCCGCCGGTGAGTTCGCGGCCGTGGACGCCGATGACTTCGCCGTGACGCTGTCCGCCCTGCTGTACGGGTTCGTAGTGCCGATCGCTCTGGAGGACCTCGCCACCGGACCGACCCAGGCATTCGAGCTGTCGATGGAGTACGTGTCCGGCAGGCTCGGCTTCCCCTGGAACCGGCGGCGCGCCCGCAACTGAGCAGGAGGTGGCCGATGGCCGGAGGACGCGTCGAGCTGGTCGCGCTGACCAGTCGGTTCGCCGAGGTGGCGGTGGACAGGATGGACCTGGACGTAGCCCGCGGCGAGTTCTGCTACCAACTCAGGTCATTCGGCGTTCGTAACATCCGTGGGGTAGCCAGATGGTCCGTAGACAGACTCGACAACGCGATAATGCTGTTGCCGTGAGGAAATGAGTGGCGGATGCGCTCGGATCGGCGTGGCGTCGAGGGCGCGGCCCGGTTCAAGTCGAAGTCGGAGGCCGTTGCGGGCCTGAGTGTGATCGGAGGACGCGGTGCCCGGTGGCGATGTCCAGCTGATCGAGCTGGCGAAGCGATTCGGCGGTGACACGGTCGCCGTGGACGGAATCGACCTGCACGTCACGCCAGGGGAGTTCTTCTCCCTGCTGGGCCCGTCGGGATGCGGCAAGACCACGACTCTTCGGCTCATCGCGGGCTTCGAGCAACCAAGCGCGGGCCGTATCCTCCTCGACGGTCAGGACGTAGCCCACACGAAGCCGCACCACAGGAATGTGAACACGGTGTTCCAGAGCTACGCGCTCTTTCCGTTTCTCTCGGTGTTCGACAATGTCGCGTTCGGGCTCCGCTACAAGCACGTGTCGAAAAGGGAGAGCGCCGACAAGGTTCGGCATGCGCTCTCGCTCGTCCAGCTGGAGGGATATGAGAAGCGCCAGCCCACCCACCTCTCCGGCGGCCAGCAGCAGCGGGTGGCGCTGGCGCGAGCCCTCGTACTGAACCCCTCGGTCCTTCTGCTCGACGAGCCGTTGGGGGCCCTTGACGCGAAGCTGCGAAAGGCCCTGCAGATAGAACTCAAGGCCCTCCAGGAAAGGGTCGGGATCACCTTCATCTATGTGACTCACGATCAGGAGGAGGCGCTCACCATGTCCGACCGCCTGGCCGTGATGGCGAGCGGCAGGATCCAGCAGGTCGGCAGCCCGTCCGAGGTCTACGAAGAGCCATCAACCGCATATGTCGCCGACTTCCTCGGGGTGTCCAACATGATGTCGGCACAGGGGGACGGCGGAGGAAGGGTCCGGTTGGGCGATTTCCAGTTCACGGCCACCCGCGGGGACTGCGCGACCCGAGGACCGATCAGAATCGTTGTCCGCCCCGAGCGGGTCCTTCTCGAGGGCCACGAAGCCTCCGGCGAGAACCGGATCCCGGGCATGGTTGAGCGTGTCCTCTACGTCGGCTCGGTCATCCAGGTGCTCGTCCACCTGGCGCACGGCGAGACGCTCCAGTCGTGGATTCCGAATCGCGGCGGCGACCCGCCCTGGCGGCAGGGGACGGCCGTAAGCGTGCATCTGCCCCCCGACGCGATCCGAGTGCTCGTCGACGAGACTGTGGCGGCCGGCGAGGAGGAGCCGGCCCCGGCCGCCGATCGTCAGAGCGGCGAGTTGGCGCAGCGGTGAAGGACGGCGGCCGCTGGGGCCAGCGGCTCGTGACGCGCTCCTGACCGCCCATCCCTGCCACCGCCGGACACGTCTTCCCCGTGCGCCATAACGCGAGCATCGCCAGGGGTAGGCCACTCAGGCGTAGATGACTGACCTGCCTTCACGGGCCCTTAAGTCAGGTGGCCGGCCATCTCCTCGGTCCGGCCGCGTTGACCGCTGGTGATTCGACGATAGAGAAACACCCCGACGACAGCGACCACGAGCGTCGAGAACAGCAGGAACGTCGCGGCCGCGTTGATCGCCGGCGTGAGCGTGCCTCGCGAGAAGTTGTAGATCTTCACCGACAGCGGCTCGGTGCTGCCGCCGGCGGACAGGTACCGCACGGTGATGAAGTCGTCGATCGTGTCGGCGAACACCAGGACGTAGCTGACCAGGATGGCGGGGTACAGCAGAGGCAGCAGAACTCTGCGGATGGCCTGGGTCGGCGAGGCGCCCAGATCGGTTGCCGCTTCCTCATACTCCTTGCCGATCGAAAGCATCCGGGCTCGGACGATGATCACCGGATAGGACACCTGGTAGGTCACCAGGGAGAGCAGCTGAGCCCCGGTCCCGAGCGGAACGACTTTCAGCAGGTAGGTGAAGAAGAGGAACATCGATATCCCGATGACGATCTCGGGAATCACGAACGAGAACAGCATGAGGAAGTTGGCGCCGGCCGGCGCCGGCCCGCGCCAGCGTGATATGCCGATCGCGAAGGCGACGCCGATCGGCACTGCTACGAACATGGTGAGGAACGACAGGCGCAGGCTCTGGAGGAGCGCGGCGTGCAGTTCCGGGCTTATGAACAGCGCCCCGGTCGGGTCGGTCTTGGGGTGTCCCCACCACCACTGCGTGGAGAAACCCTGCCAGACGGCGTTCGATCGTCCCGCGTTGAACGAGATCCCGATGGCGATGAGCACCGGCAGCAGCGACCACGCGAGATACATCCAGGTGATTGAGGCCAGGATGTACGGCCGCCGCCAGGGGTTCCGCCACCAGCCCAGAGGGGTTCTGGTGGCCTTGGCGGGGGCGATCGGGGCAGGTCGTTCGCTCCGGCGATCGGCGGTCGGCCGCTCGCTAACTCTCTCGCTCATTGGCTTCTCTGCGCCTTCGCGGTTTCGCGGATGTAGTACAACATCGGAATCGTCAGGAACACGACCAGGAAAAGGACCAGGACGGCCGACTGCGGGCCTTGCCCCGTCGCCTCCATCGAGTTGTCGAGCAGATTGCCGTACATCGTGGTCTTCGGGGAGCCCGAGAGCAGATTGTTCGTGTAGTAGTCGCCGAACATGGGCAGGGTGACGATCACCAGGCTCGCGAGTATCGCCGGCTTCGACAGCGGCAGGGTCACCCGTACGAACGTCCAGAAGGGGTTCGCTCCAAGGTCGCGCGCTGCCTCGAGCTGGCTCTGGTCTATCCGGTCGAGGAACCCGTACAGCGGCAAGATCATGTAAGGGACATAGCCGTACACCAGGCCCATCACGACGGTAAACGGCACCCCCGCCAACCAGTTGATCGGATGCGGCGTGATGTGAAGGAACGTCAGCACGCTGTTCACGTAGCCGTCTTGCTGCAGGAGCTCGACCCAGGACAGCATCCTCATCAGGTAGCTGATGAAGAACGGCGCGACCAGCAGCGCCAGGAAGAGTCCCCTCCGCTTCCCGCCGAACCTGGCCACGTAGTACGCGACCGCGTAGGCGATCACCAGGCAGATGGTGCTGGCCAGCACGACGTAGACGATCGTCCGCAGCTCTACGACCCGGAATTCGCCAGTCGCGAAGTGCCACTCCTGCACCAGATACCTGCTCGTCCACCACCACGGCTCATAGACCGGCAGCGGACTCTGGAAGACCGGATCCACCGTGCCGAACGCGATGGAGACGACCACATAGAAGGGCAGCACGAAGAGCACCAGCATCCAAAGCGTGCCGGGAAGCGCGAAGCCTGGCCAGTACCAGCGCGGATACCAGCCCCCCGTGGGCTCATCGCGCGACCGCCTCCGTGGCAGGACTCTCAGTCGCCGGCGAGGCTGAGAGGCCGACCGGTCAGCCACTGCCGAATGCCTGCCACACGTTGTGCCACAACTGATCTACCTCGGGGGTCAGCTCCTCTTCGAAGTACCCAATGTGGAAGTCCTGCTCGCGCACCACCGCGTCGGACATCCATGGGAACACGTATGGCTCGCCGTACGCGCTCTTCGTCGTAGTAAGCGTCGCAGGATCTGCCTTCCGCTGCGGTGGCTGGTATCCGTTCCAGGTGAAGTTCAGCATCGCGTTCTGGAAGGTCATCATCCAGTCGAGGAAGTGGTGCGCCAACACCGGGTGCTCCGCATTGGCCGGAATCGTGATCGTGTCGTTGAAGACGGCGCCCTTGCGGTCGGCCGGGAACCAATAGCCGAGCGTCTGCCACGTCTTCATGTTCTGCGTCGGGGTGTACTGCCATGAGGCCACACTGTCTCCCGACCAGGCCTGATGGATGTCGAAGGTCCCCTTCGGGATGCCGATATAGACGCCGTTGATGCTGGTCCGCACATCGACGGTGTTGATCAGCGATTTGAGGGTGCTTTCCGCTTGATCGAGGTACTTCTGGTTCCCGGTGTTCAGATCGGTGACGCCGTCCTTGAGCAAAGCCATGGAGATGGCCTCGCGATAATCGTCATAAATCCCGATCTTGCCCTTGTACTTGGTGTCCCAGAAGACCTCGTAGGGATTTGACATGCCGCGGAGCTGAGCATCGGAAATGAGGTCACGCCGGTACCCGATCCCGGTCGTGTAGGCGGTGTAGGGCACCGTGTAGCGCCAGCGCTGGTCATAGAACGGGTCTTGGTAGGTATCCCAGACGTCCGAGACCAGGTGCGGGACGTAGCTTTGGCTGAGCGGTTGCAGCAGCTTGCCGGTGATGAGCTTGCCGAGGACGTCCGGGGTCACGCCCATGAAGATGTCGAACTTGAGCTGCCCGGTTCGCATCTTCGCGAGCCCCTCGTCCATGTTGTTGAACGTGGTGATCTGGTACTTGCAGTTGTAGGCCTCGCAGAACTGCTTCACGACCTTCAGCCAGATGTAGTCGGCCCAGTTGTAGATCTGGAGGGTTGCACCCTTCTCCGGGGCGAGGCCCGACTTGATCGGGTCGCGCCAGAGCTTCCACGTGACCGGCGAGTTCTGCCGCGCCAGAGGGAACGGCGAGCCTGCCGGCCAGTACTCGCCTGAGCCGGGGCCGTTTGCATGGGCGCTGCTGGGGGAGCTGACGGTGCCCGGCTTCGAGCATGCGTCGAGGATCGCCGCCGCGCTGGGCAGCACGAGGGAGGCCGCCGCGGATCGCTTGAGCAGCTCCCTCCTGGTGATACCCTCGCGCGGAGCCGGCCGCTCCTTGGGGTGTCTTGCCATCGCTGCCCACACCCTTTCACCGAGTCTTGACCTCTCGGGATGTCACCCCTTTGACTGGCGAGTCAATGAGATGCTGGTACCACAATCCGGGGCGCTGACTGAACATTCGGTCAACACTCTTACACCGGGCGCGGGGGGTAGGCAAGACCGCGGGCATAACGATCGCCGTGTCGTTGGCGTCCACCAAATACTGCCCGCCGCTGCGCATCCCGCAGCCCGTTCTGCATGATCGCGCTGAGGTAAGCGGCCGCGCCGGCGAGATCGCGCAGCCGCCCGTTTCGAGCCTCGGCGCCCGCTCGACGTACGTGCACGAGTCCGCCAGCGCGGCCTGGCGGACGACAATCTCAGGCGCGATACGGTGCAGCTGAGCCCTGACAGACAGCGGTCGAGCTGACACCGATCGCAGCGACGGCCTCGGGTGCCGGCTCACGTGTCGGCGCACGTCGCCGTCGACATGGCGGTTCGCCCGCTCGCAGTCATCCGGCAGCGGCTGTAGCACATCCACGCGTGCTCCGTGCGTCGCATCCGGTCCGGACTGCCACTCGCGCAGACGGGCTCGAGTTGGGCACGGACTCGATGCCATTCGGACGCGGCGGCGGGCGAGTTCAACGAGTCGTAGGCCGACAGTCAATGGTCGCGAGACGTCGATAGCACTCGACCAGCGCGGGATGCACCTGCGAGCGGGGCGGCAGACCCGGTGGTCGTAAGCGAATTGGTTCGGAACCAGCACACCCACGCCCACAGCCGGCCCCACTGATCCGTGGCGCGATCGGTGGACAACTGCAACCAGTCACCGGACCGTCGACCGGCCCGAAAGGACGCCAGTCGATCCGCGGCCTCGGCATCCTTTGGCTCAGGCGGCCGTGACCACGTATCCACAAGACCGCCAAGGGTCACGCGCGTGCCAAGGCAACAGTGGTGGAAGGCCACGGGCGACTCGTTGATCGGCCGCAGGCGGAGTGATCAGACCGACTTGAAAGCAGCGCTCACCCGGACTGAACTCTGCGTCAGCTGTGGTGGACGGAGCCCGATGTCACCAGGACGACCACTCCGAGCACGATGATGGCCATCCCGGCGACCGCCTGCCAGCCGAGCCGCTCGTCGAACAGCAGCGCGCCTGCCAGCACCACTGCAGCCGTCCCGACGGCCGACCAGATCGCATACACCACGCCGACGTTGATGCTGCGCAGCGCGACCCACATGAGCGCGAAGGAAGCCGAATAGGCACCGGCGATCAGCGCGACTCCCCACCACACCGGAGATTCGGCGACCTGTCGGAGGCCGAGCGTTCCGCCGAGCTCAGCGACGATGGCTAACCCGAGGAACAACCACGCCATCTCGTAGCCGGCCTCCTGAAGCGTCGCGGCCATCCATTGGCCATCGCCAAGCCTCCTGGCGTGTTTGACTGACTGTTCAATCTAACGGGATGCCAGTGTCGCCCACAAGACCGCGCGGAGGGCCCGACAATGGCAGACATGGCCCCCGGCCACGCCGAGTAGCGAGGCCGGGGCGTGGCAGATGTCCGCGGCGCACGGATCCGCCAGATCAACAGCACAGACACTCCGGCGATGTCATGCGGCTCGCTCGCCGCATCTGTATGCCGGCCGCTGGATAGGCACGCGCCGCTCGAAGCTAGTCTGCGCCGCAAGGATCGTCGAATCGGCGACGTGGCTCGGGATTGTCACGCCTGGCTGCCGCTGTGGTTATGTGCGGTCGGTGCGATCTCGATGTGGCTCCGCGCCCAGCAAGGCGTGTGCGGTGGACGACTAGCCGAGCACCGGCAGCCGCGCGCCGATCACGCCTGCGTCGTGCGGAACGGCACTGCGGCCGGTGCCGATGAGCACCGCCTGCTCGTCGGTCCATTCGACGGGCAAGGGCCCCGCGGCGAGCGCCTCGATCGTTGCCCGGGCGAGGGCGAGTCCGCTGCTTAGCGGCGGATCATCAACAAGGAGGTCGAGGTGGTGAACCACGTTCTCGACGGCCCAGATCGCGAGGAAGTCCCCTGGCGCGAACACCTGGCCTTGCCACCGGCACGGCTGGGCACGCACGGTACGCGACCCGCTGAGCACCGCGTCGGCGACATCGCGA
>DASQSE010000008.1:0-30490 GCA_035642535.1 Jatrophihabitans sp.
CAGAGGATTGGTTCAGGTTGATACTGCGCCGCCGCGGGGTCGGATGCCAGCGCCGCGTCGACAGCCCGCAGCACGGCGCCGACCTGCGCACGAGCCGCGCCGGTGAACGACAGCGGGTCGGCAAGCAGCGCATTCAGCTCGTCCGCCGACAGCCCGAGTCGGGAGTCGGCGGCCAGCCGGTCGAACAGGTCGTTGCGATCGGTCCCCTTCTCCCGCATCTCGAGTGCGACCGCGACGGCGTTCTCTCTGATCGCCTCGTGCGCCGCCTCGCGTCCTACGCCGTTGCGCAGCGCGGCGATGAGCACCTTCGTCGTCGCGAGGAACGGTAGATAGCGATCCAGCTCGCGCTCGATCACGGCCGGATAGGCGCCGAATTCGTCGAGCACCGTCGCCGTCGTTTCGAGCAGCCCGTCCACCGCGAAGAACGCGCCCGGCAGCGCTACGCGCCGCACCACGGAGCACGACACATCGCCCTCGTTCCACTGGCTGCCCGCGAGCTCACCGGCCATGCTCGCGTAGCCGCGCAGCACGACTGCGAGGCCGTTGATCCGCTCCGCGGACCGGGTGTTCATCTTGTGCGGCATGGCCGACGAGCCGACCTGGCCGGGCCGGAAGCCTTCGGTGACGAGTTCGTTGCCGGCCATCAGCCGCAGCGTCGTCGCGAACGAGGCCGGCGCGGCCGCGACCTGGACGAGCGCAGTGAGCACGTCCCAATCGAGCGATCGCGGATATACCTGGCCGACGCTGGTCAGCACCCGCTCGAAGCCGAGATGACCCGCCACCTGCTTTTCGAGCGTCGCGAGCTTCGCGGCGTCGCCGCCGAGTAGGTCGAGCATGTCCTGGGACGTGCCGACCGGGCCCTTGATTCCGCGCAGCGGATAGCGCGCGGCCAGCTCATCAAGCCGGGCGAGCGCGGTGAGCAGCTCCTCCGCGGCGCTGGCGAAGCGCTTGCCGAGCGTGGTGGCCTGCGCGGCGACGTTGTGCGTGCGACCCGCCATCACCAGCTCGTCGTATTCGGCAGCACGCCGCGCCAGCCGGGCCAGCACGCCGAGCGCCTTCGTCCGGACGAGCGCGATGGACGAACGCACCTGCAACTGCTCGACGTTCTCGGTGAGGTCGCGGCTCGTCATGCCCTGGTGGATCTGCTCGTATCCGGCGAGCGCGGCGAACTCTTCGATGCGCGCCTTCACGTCGTGCCGCGTGACCCGCTCACGTGCAGCGATCGACTCGAGATCGACCGCGTCCGTGCCCTGCTCGACGACGCGCTGATAGGACTCGATCGCACCGTCCGGAACTGCGACGCCGAGCTCGACCTGCGCACGCAGCACGGCGAGCCATAGTTGCCGCTCCAGGATGATCTTGTGCGCCGGCGACCAGATCGCCGTCATCGCGCTCGACGCATAGCGGGCGGCGAGGACGTCCGGGATCGCGGGCTTCACAAGCCCATTGTGGCCTACTACTTGGCGAGCAACCGGGTGTCGGAGGCCAGCCGGGCGAGTGGGGCGACGTCCTGGTGCTTGCTTCTTGGTGAGACGACCTGCACGACGACGTCGTACTGCGCGAGCGGCGCCTCGTAGCTGGTGATGCGGTGGCCACCCGAGAATGCCCGGCCCGTCCGAGCACCCACGTCGCGGCTGACGTCGGTCCGCAGCGCGCCGCGCAGCGCCAGCGCGATGCGTTTGTCGCCCTGGCGGGCGGTCACGTTCAGCGCGCTCAGCGCGCCGCCGTTGTTCCTGCCATGCACGCGGACCGTCCGCGCTGCGATGATCCGCGCGCCCGGGAACGCGTCCTGCAGGGCATCGCGCGCGGCATCGGAAATCCGCGTGGTTGTCGTGCCCGCGTGCAACGTCACGAAGTCCGTCGCGACGGCCCGTTCCGGCGTTGCCGTCGTCCGACTCACCGACGCCGAACCGGACGGGCTGGTCGATGGATTGCCGGACTGACCGTGCTGGGAGATCGCGGTGCCGATCAGGGCCGCGGCACCGAGCAGCAGTGCGGCGAGGCCCAGGTCGAGACGCAGCCGCCGCGCACCGGGCGGCTTGCCGTGCTGGTGCGGCTGCGGCAGCTCCTCGTCCTCGCCCGGTTCCACGCGACCCAGGGTAAGCGCGCGCGGCTCAGACCGAGATTTCCTCGCGCACCGCGCGGAGCGCGATGTCGGTGCGGTGTTGCCCGCCTGGCAGCTCGACCTTTTCCAGCAGCTCGTACGCGCGGGTGCGGGCGGCGGCCAGCGTGTCACCGACCGCGGTCGCGGACAGCACCCGCCCGCCCGCAGAGACCACCGCGCCGTCCTCGCGCCTGCGCGTGCCGGCGTGGATGATGCCGGGCTGCTCGGCGCCGGTAAGGATGTCGCCGGTGCGCGGCGTGCCCGGATAGCCCGCGGCCGCGAGGACGACCGTCACTGCGAAGCCGGGCCGCCAGCGCAGCGGCGGCTGCGCCGCGAGATCCCCCGTCGCCGCCGCGTGCAGCAGCCCGCCGAGCGGTGATTCCAACAGCGCGAGCACCGCCTGCGTCTCGGGGTCACCGAAGCGCGCATTGAACTCGACCACCCGCGGCCCGGCCGCCGTGATGGCCAGCCCGATATAGAGCAGCCCGGCGAACGGCGTCCCGCGTCGTGCCATCTCGTCGACGGTCGGCTGCGCGACGCGCTTGACGACCTCGTCGGTCAGGCTGTCGGGCAGCCACGGCAGTGGTGCGTAGGCGCCCATCCCGCCGGTGTTCGGCCCGGTGTCGTGGTCGCCGATGCGCTTGAAGTCCTGCGCGGGGACGAGCGGGAGCACCGTCTCACCGTCGGTCACGCAGAACAGTGAAACCTCTGGGCCGTCGAGGTACTCCTCGATGACGACGCGCCGGCATTGCGCGGCGTGCGCGAGCGCCGCGCCGCGATCATTGGTGACGACGACGCCTTTGCCGGCGGCCAGCCCGTCGTCCTTCACCACGTACGGCGCGCCGAACGCGTCGAGCGCGGCGGCCGCCTCCTCGGGGTTCACGCAGACGCGTGCTCGCGCAGTCGGCACCGCCGCCGCGGCCATCACGTCCTTGGCGAACGCCTTGCTGCCCTCGAGCCGCGCCGCCGCCCCGGACGGGCCGAAGCATGCGATGCCCTCTGCGCGCACCGCGTCCGCGACGCCGGCAACCAATGGCGCCTCGGGCCCGACGACGACCAGGTCGGCGGCCAGGTCGCTCGACAGCGCGGCCACCGCCTGCGGGTCGGCGGCGTCGACGCCGCGCTGCTCGGCGACCGCGATAGTGCCCGCGTTGCCGGGCGCGCACACGAGGAACGTCACAGCAGGGTCCGCCGCCAGCGCCAGGCAGAGTGCGTGCTCGCGCGCACCGGATCCGATGACGAGGACGCGCACGCCCCGACCCTATCCACCGCGAGTTGTCCGCCCTTCGGCACGTACTCACGTGTCGTAGGGCGGACAACTTGCAAGGGGTTCGCGAGTTGTCCGCCCTTCAGTACGCGCTGACGCAACGTAGGGCGGACAACTGGAGGGGTGATCAGGAGGTGTAGACGACGGTCAGGCCGGTGAGGGTTGGGACGAGCACCTTGTGGCCGTACAGCGCGGGCGTGGCGAAGCGGCTGGTCGCACCCACGTCGATGTGCCGCACGACGTTGCCGTTGCGCGGGCCGAGCGCGTAGAGCACGCCGGCGTCGGGGTTGAGCGCCCACACCCGGCCGCCACCGACGACCGGCGAACCGGTGATCGACGAAGCCGCGTGCCAAACCCGATGCAGGTGCCCGTGGCGGCCGATACGCACCGCGCGCACGCCGTCGGTGCACGGGACGTACACCCGCGATTTGACCACCGCGGTGCCGCCGAACGACGTGCACAGGTCGGCGTTGGTCACCGCGCCGCCGACGCCGCCGAGGTGGCTACGGCGAAGCACGTAAGCCCGGCCGCGCTTCCCGTCGGCGAAGACCCACTTGCCCACGAGTGCCGGCCCCTGCGAGCCGAGGTCGAGATCGGCCGCGTTGTCGCTCGGCCAGGAACGCGGCGCGAAGAACTGGTGCAGGTGCGCACGCTTGCCGATCGCGAGGACCGAGTCGCTCTTGTCGTAGGGCGGGCTGGTGGCCGCGCCGTTGCCGACCGCGACGAACAGGTACTTGCCGCCCCACGCCGGCCCGGGCGGCGTCCAGATCCCCGCCTCGCGCTGCGTCGGGACCGTGTACTTGATCGCGTGATGGGCGCCGTGGATCCGCACTCCCACGACGCGCCCCTTGTAGCCGGCGCAGTCTCCGGCAAGCCCGCCGAACGGCACCCAGATCCGGCCGCCGGCGTAGGTGAGCGCGCCGCGTTCCTGCATGGCCCTGGTCTCGACCCCCGGCTGGTCGAGCGTGTGGCGCCACACCACGTGGCCGGTCGAGAGCCGCAGTGCGAACAGCCGGTGCCGCGGCGGTCCGCCGAATTCGGCCGCGACGTAGATCAGCCCCCTGCGGTAGACCGGCGTGCCGGTGATGCCGAGCGGGAAAATGTTGCCGCACGGCAGCTGGGATTGCGGAGCGGGCGTGCCGAGGTGCCTGCGCCACACGACGTGCCCGTGGTCGATCGCGTAGACGGTGTCGTGCTCGGTCGCCACGACGACGCGTCCGCCGATCACGAGCGGCGAAGCGTAGACGTTGCCGTCCAACGAGTAGCGCTTGCCGATCCGCAGTGGCCCGTGCGCAGCGGTCATGCTCGGTGCGTGACCGGTGCGCCGGCGGTTGCCGTGGTAGGCCGTCCAGTTCGCGGGCCTCGCCGCTCGCTGCACGGGCGCGGCGCTGGGCCGATCTTGCGTGGTCGCCTGATGCGGCGTCGGACTGGCTGCTGCGTCACCGCCTCCGGTGCAGGCGATCAGGACGAGGAGCGGGACAGATAGGGCGAATCGGATTCGCATGTCGATGAGTCTGCGGTGTAGTCCGCCGTCGCGCACCTTGGAAGGTCACGAGGTGCGTACCACGGTCAGCCCGTCCAGCGTCGGGACGAACAGCTGGCTGCCGTAGATCGCCGGCGTCGCGAAGCGGCTGGTCTCGCCGACGCTCACGCTGTCGATGACCGCGCCGTTCGTCGGGTCGAGCGTGTACAGCGTCCCGGAATCCGGGTTCAGCGCCCACACCCGGCCACCACCGACAACCGGCGAGCCCCATACGTCCGGCGAGGCGTGCCACAGGACCTGGACATGCCCGGTTTCATCGACCCGGACGGCGCGGATCCCGTCGGTGCACGGCACGTACATGCGATCGCCGAGCTGCGCGGCGCCGCCGAACGACGTGCAGAGATCGACGCTGCTCACCGCGCCGCCGATGCCGCCCAGATGGTCGCGGTCCAGCACGTATGCCGTGCCGCGCTTGCCGACCGCGACAACCCATCTCCCGACGAGCGCCGGCGACTGCGTCCCGAGGTCGAGGTCTCCGGCGTTGTCTTCGGGCCAGGTCGTCGGGGCGAAGAACTGGTGCACCGTGGCGTCGGTCGTGATCGCGAGCACCGAATCGCTCTTGTCGTAAGGGTCACCGGACGTTGCCGCACCGTTGCCCACCTGGACGTATAGGTAGCGGTCGTCCCAGACCGGTCCCGGCGGCGCCCAGATCCCGGCCTCGCGGGCCGTCGGCACCGTGTACGCGACGTCCGGCCCGGACCCGTGCAATCGGACGCCCACGAGCCGGCCCTTGTAGTCGCCGCAGTCGCCGTAGAGGCCGCCGAACGGAACCCACACCCGGCCGTCGGCGACCGTGAGCGCGCCGCGTTCCTGCATCGCGGCCGGATCGACGCCGGGCAGGTCAAGGCCGCGGCGCCACAGGACGTGCCCGTCGGACATCCGCAGCGCGATGAGTTCGTGTCGCGGTGGGCTGCCTTCGAACTCGGCAGCAACATAGATCGTGCCGTCATCGAACACCGGCGTGCCCGTGATGCCGAGCGGGAAGATGTTGCCGCACGGCAGCTGATCCTGCGGCGCCGGGGTGCCGAGCTGCGCGCGCCACGCGATGTGCCCGTCGTCGATCGCGTACACGCTGTCGTTCTCGGTCGCCACGATAATCCGGCCGGCGACGACGAGCGGCGACGCATACACATCGCCGTCGAGGTCGAACCGGGCAACGACCTGCGGCGCCCCCGAGACAGGCGGCATGGTCTTCGCATAGCCGGTGCGGAGCGCGTCGCCGTGATAGGTCGGCCAGTCGCCGAACGGCCCGGCGGACCCAGGACGGTCGGAGGTCGGTGCCTGGCTCGTCGGCCGCGGAGCAGCTGTGGACGTCGGGCCGTCGCCGCTCCCGCTGGTGCACGCCAGCAGAGCCGCTACCGGGACGAGGACGGCGAAGCGCAGGCGCATAGCGCCAGTCTGCCGCGCGACCCCGCGCTGGTCAGTCGACCAGATCGCGCACTGCGACGGTCTCGTCGCGCCCCGGGCCGACGCCGATCGCCGAAATCGGTGCTCTGATCATCTTCTCGAGCGCGTCGACGTAGTCGCGGGCGTTGCGCGGCAGGTCATCGAGCGTGCGGGCGTCCGAGATGTCCTCGTGCCAACCCGGAAAGGTCTCGTACACCGGCACCGCGCGGGAGAAGTCGGCCTGATTCATCGGCAGCTCGTCGTACCGCTTGCCGTCGATCTCGTACGCGACGCACACCGGCACCTCGTCGATGCCCGTGAGCACGTCCAGCTTGGTGAGGACGAAGTCGGTGACCCCGTTGATGCGCGTCGCGTAGCGGCCGATCACTGCGTCGAACCAACCGCAGCGGCGCGGCCGGCCGGTGGTGGTGCCGAATTCGGCGCCCTTGTTCCGCAGCAGCTCGCCCTTGTCGTCCTCCAGCTCGGTCGGGAACGGCCCCTGGCCGACCCGCGTGGTGTACGCCTTGATCACCGCGATCACCCGGCTGATTCGAGTGGGCGGGATGCCGCTGCCGGTGCAGGCGCCGCCGGCCGTCGCGTTGGACGAGGTGACGAACGGGTAGGTGCCGTGGTCGACGTCGAGCAGCGTCGCCTGCCCGGCCTCGAGCACGACCGTCTCGCCGCGATCGAGGAGTTGCTCGAGCAGCAACGGTGTGTCGGCGACCATCGGCCGCAGCCGCTCGGCGTACCCCGCCAGCTCCTCGACCACCGCCTCCACGTCGAAGGCCTTGCGGTTGTAGATCTTGACCAGGATCTGGTTCTTCAGATCGAGCGCGCCGCTGACCTTCGCGCGCAGCACGTCCGCGTCGAAGAGGTCCTGCACGCGGATGCCGATCCGGCTCATCTTGTCGGCGTAGGTCGGCCCGATGCCACGGCCGGTCGTCCCGATCTTCGAGTTGCCGAGGAACCGCTCGGTGACCTTGTCGAGCGTGCGGTTGTACGGCGTGATGACGTGCGCCGCGCTCGACACGACGAGCTCGGACGTGTCCACGCCGCGCGCGTCGAGTGCGTCCAATTCTTCGAAGAGCACGCCGAGATCGATGACGACGCCGTTGCCGATGACGGGCGTGCAGCCCGGCGTCAGAATGCCGGACGGCAGCAGATGCAGTGCGTACTTCTCGTCGCCGATGACGATGGTGTGGCCGGCGTTGTTGCCGCCGTTGAACTTGACGACCGCGTCGACCCGGCTGCCGAGCAGGTCGGTCGCCTTGCCTTTGCCTTCGTCGCCCCACTGCGCACCGACGAGCACGATCGCGGGCATCGTTCACCACCTTTCCCGGGCGTCGGAAAGGCTACCCGTGGCGGTCTATGGTGTGGCGCATGAGCGACGGTGTGCAGACGAAGTTCCTGCTCGACGAATCGGAACAACCCACCCAGTGGTACAACCTGCTGGCCGATCTTCCGGTCCCACCGCCGCCGGTCCTGCATCCGGGAACGCTCGAACCGGTCGGCCCGGACGACCTCGCGCCGTTGTTCCCGATGGAGCTGATCGGGCAGGAGGTCACGACCGACCGGTATGTCGACATTCCCGGTGCGGTCCTCGACGTCTACCGGCTGTGGCGGCCCTCGCCGCTGTATCGCGCGCACAAGCTCGAGCGCGCGCTCGAAACGCCCGCGCACATCTACTACAAGTACGAGGGCGTGTCACCGGCCGGCTCGCACAAGCCGAACACTGCCGTCCCGCAGGCGTACTACAACAAGCAGGCCGGCATCCGCCGGCTCACCACCGAGACGGGCGCCGGGCAGTGGGGCACCGCGCTGGCGTTCGCCTGCTCGCAGTACGGGCTCGATTGCGAGATCTGGCAGGTGCGCGCGTCCTACGACCAGAAGCCGTACCGCAAGATGATGATCGAGACGTTCGGCGGCGTCATCCACCCGTCGCCGTCGACGCTGACCGAGGCGGGCCGCGCCATTCTCGCGCAGCACCCGGACTCGACGGGCTCGCTCGGCATCGCGATCAGCGAGGCCGTGGAGGTCGCGGCGCAGCATGCCGACACGAACTACTCGCTGGGCAGCGTGCTGAACCACGTGCTGCTGCACCAGACCGTGATCGGCGAGGAGGCGTTGCTGCAGATGGCGAAGGCCGGCGAGGCGCCCGACCTGATCGTCGGCTGCACCGGCGGCGGCTCGAACTTCGGCGGGCTGATGTTCCCGTTCCTGCGCGAGAAGTTGGCCGGCCGGATGGCGCCGGTGATCCGCGCCATCGAGCCGGCGGCCTGCCCGTCGCTGACGCGCGGCAAGTACGCCTACGACTTCGGCGACACCGCGGGCATGACGCCGCTGATCAAGATGCACACGCTCGGCCACGACTTCATCCCCGACCCCATCCACGCCGGCGGGCTGCGCTACCATGGCATGAGCCCGCTGATCAGCCACCTGCTCGAGGAGGGGCTGCTCGAGGCGACGGCGAAGACGCAGCGCGAGTGCTTCGCGGCCGGCATCCAGTTCGCCCGCACCGAGGGCATCGTCCCGGCGCCCGAACCGACGCACGCGGTCGCCGCCGCGATCGAGGAAGCGCTGCGCTGCAAGGAGACCGGCGAGTCGAAGGTCATCCTCACCGCGCTGTGCGGGCACGGGCATCTCGACCTGGCCGCCTACGACGCCTACCTGTCCGGCTCGATGGTCGACCGGGTGCCGGACGACGCGGCGATCGCGGCGGCCATCGAATCGCTGCCTGCCGTGCCCGTGTGACGATCACCGTCGCCGGGCGCTCGCTCGAGCGCGCGGCGCTGTTCGCGGCTGCCGGCGCGGTCGCCGATCGCGTCGCCGGCGCCGGCCCCGTCGCTATCGAAGCGACGGCAACGCTGGAGACGGTCGTCGGCGTGCTCGGCTGCCTGCTGGCCGGCGCGCCGGCCGTGCCCGTACCGCCCGACGCGGGGCCGCGCGAGCGCGGTCACATCCTGAGTGATTCAAGCGCCGTCTGGATCCCGCAGGTCGACGTCGCGGCCCGCTCGTCGTCGTCCTGGACGATGCCCGAGGACGGGCCAGCATTGATCATGTACACGTCCGGCACCACGGGGCCGCCGAAGGGCGTCGTGCTGTCGCATCGCGCGGTCAACGCCTGCCTGGACGGGCTGCGCGAAGCGTGGGCGTGGAGTCCGGATGACGTGCTCGTGCACGGGCTCCCGCTGTTCCACGTGCACGGTCTGGTGCTCGGCGTGCTCGGCGCGCTGCGCGCCGGCTCACCGCTCGTCCACACCGGCCGTCCGACCACCGCGGCCTACGCGGCGGCGGCCGAGGCAGGCGGGACGCTGTTCTTCGGCGTGCCGACGGTGTGGGGACGCGTCGCGCACGAGCCGTCCTGTGCGGCTGCGCTGCGCGGGGCGCGGCTGCTGGTCTCCGGCAGCGCGGCGCTGCCCCCGTCGGTGTTCGCGGCGCTGCAGACGCTGGCCGGGCAGCAGCCCGTCGAGCGGTACGGCATGACGGAAACGCTGATCACGCTGGCCGCGCGTGCGGACGCCCCGCGACGCGCCGGCTCGGTCGGCGGGCCGATCGCCGGCGTCGAGGCGCGTCTCGACGGCGACGGCGGCCTGGAGATCCGCGGTGCGACGCTGTTCGATGGCTATCTGGGTGGGCCGCCGGTCTCCGATGACGGCTGGTTTCGCACCGGCGACACCGCAGAGCTGGACGCGGACGGGCAGTACCGGATCCTCGGCCGGACGGCGACCGACCTCATCAAGAGCGGCGGCTACCGGATCGGGGCGGGTGAGATCGAGGCGGTGCTGATCGAGCACCCCGCGGTTTCGGAAGCGGCGGTTGTCGGCGAGCCGGACGACGACCTCGGGCAGCGCATCGTCGCCTACGTCGTGGCCTCGGGCGTGACCGGACCCGCGTTGATCGAGCACGTCGCGACGCAGTTGGCCGTGCACAAGCGACCGCGCGAGGTGCGCTTCGTGCCCGCCCTGCCCCGCAACGCCCTCGGCAAGGTGGTCAAGACGCGACTTTGACCCTCCCACGCACGTGCCTGGGAAGGTCGAAGTCGCGGGGTTAGTGGGCGAGGGCGGCGGCGGCCGCGGGATCGCTGTCGGCGAGGAACTGCGCGCACCTGGCCGCTTCGTCCTGTTCGCCGATCGCGGCCGCGGCCTGGCCCAGCGCATGCAGCGCGCGCAGGAAGCCGCGGTTCGGCTCGTGCGCCCACGGGATCCGGCCCTGGCCGCGCCAACCCGCGCGGCGCAGCGCATCGAGTCCGCGGTGGTAGCCGGTGCGCGCGTACGCGTAGGCCTCGACCGTCCGGCCGTCGGCCAGCGCCGCCTCGGCGAGCGTGGCCCACGCCGCGCAGGACGTCGGATGCGCCGCGGCCGCCGTGGTCGCATCGACCCCGGCGTCGAGCAGGGCGACGCCGGAGTCATAAGGCAGCTGGGTCGGCGCGGCGAGCAGGTCGTCGTGCGAGTGAGACGTCATCGCGGGTTACGCGGAGGCGGACGTGCCTGCAGACTGCAGCGCCTCGCAGGCCTCGACGACCCGATGCGCCATGCCCTGCTCGGCCAGCTTGAGGTACGAGCGCGGGTCGTAGGCCTTCTTGTTGCCCACCTCGCCGTCGACCTTCAGCACGCCGTCGTAGTTGGTGAACATGTGGCCGGCGATCTCGCGGGTGAACGCGTATTGCGTGTCGGTGTCGACATTCATCTTCACCACGCCGTAGGAGACCGCCTCGCGGATCTCGTCCAGTGAAGACCCGGAACCGCCGTGGAAGACGAGCTCGAACGGCTTCTCGCGACCCACCTTCGCGCCCACCTCGTTCTGCAGGTCGTTCAGGATCTCGGGACGCAGCTTGACGTTGCCCGGCTTGTAGACGCCGTGCACGTTGCCGAACGTCGCGGCCAGCAGATAGCGGCCCTTCTCGCCGGTGCCGAGCACCTCCGCGGTGCGCACCGCGTCGGCCGGGTGGGTGTAGAGCTTCTCGTTCATCTCGCCGACGACGCCATCCTCCTCGCCGCCGACGACGCCGATCTCCAGCTCGAGGATGATGCGCGCCTTGGCCGCCTTGTCGAGCAGCTCGGCGGCGATCTGCAGGTTCTCCTCGAGCTCGATCGCCGAGCCGTCCCACATGTGGGACTGGAACAGCGGCGCGTCGCCGTTGTCCACGCGCTCTTGCGAGAGGGCGAGCAGCGGCCGGACGTAGCCGTCCAGCTTGTCCTTGGGGCAGTGGTCGGTGTGCAGCGCTACGTGCACGTCGTACTTCGCCGCGACGACGTGCGCGAACTCGGCGAGCGCGACCGCGCCGGTGACCATGTGCTTGACGGCGGTGCCGGATGCGAAGTCCGCCCCGCCGGTCGAGACCTGGATGATCCCGTCGCTGCCCGCGTCGGCGAAGCCGCGGATCGCCGCGTTCACCGTCTCGGACGACGTCACGTTGATCGCCGGATACGCAAAACCTCCGTCCTTCGCGCGGTCGAGCATGTCGGCATAGATCTCGGGTGTGGCGATGGGCATGAGTTCTCCCTGCGTTCCTTGCGGCCCCTCCCCGCAGTATCCCCTAGCGGGTTGTCCGCCCGTCAACACGCTATGACGCGCCCAAGAGCGGACAAGTCTTGGGGGGCGGCATCCGTAGACTCCCGCCCGTGCTGCTGGCGAACCCGATCGCGCCCGACAATCTGCTGTCCGGATCGGGAGCGCTCGTCGTGCTCGCGATCGTCCTGTTCGCCGAATGCGGGCTGTTGATCGGGTTTTTCCTGCCCGGCGACACGCTGTTGTTCGCCGCCGGCATCAGCATCGCGACGGGGACGATCACCTCACCGCTGGCCGCCTACCTGGTAGTAGCGCCGATCGCGGCGGTGGCCGGCAACCTGGTCGGCTATTGGATCGGCTACACGGCCGGGCCGGTGGTGTTCCACCGCCCGAACTCGCGGCTGTTCCGCCCCGAGTACGTCACGCGCGCGCACGAGTTCTTCGAGCGTTTCGGGTCGTGGACGATCATCATCGGACGTTTCGTGCCGATAGTCCGAACCGTGGTGACGGTCATGGCCGGCGTCGGCCGGATGCGCTTCGCGCTCTACACGTTGTACAGCGTGGTGGGCGCCGTCCTCTGGGCCGACGGCGTGCTGCTGCTCGGGCATCAGCTCGGCAAGATCCAGTTCGTCCGTGACCACAAGAACTGGATCGACTACCTCGTGATCGTCGTGGTGATCCTCGGGTTCGTCCCAGTTGCAGTCCACTACTGGCAGGGCCGGCGCCGCTAACCGAAATGCCGGTGGCAGGCTCGCTGCACCGAATGCGGCGCGTCCAAGTGGAAGCCGAAGAACGTCGCGTCCAGGTTGCATGCGTGTGAGTTGATCTCGTCCTGGACATGCCCGCGCTGCTGCCACACGAACGCGACGAGTGCGGCCAGCACGACAATGATGATGACGCGCCCGACGATCGCGGTGATGATGAAGGAGAGCACCAATCCGATGAGCACCAGCGCGATGGTGATGATGACCCCGACCTTGGTGATGTCGCTCGAGCCCAGCGCGTCGACAGTGGCCATGCGGACTGACGATAACCTCGGCACATGAGCTCGGACGCCAGGGGGGCCCCGCCCGATCTCCCCACCGGTGCGCTACGGGTCGTTGCGCTCGGCGGCATCAAGGAGATCGGCCGCAACATGACGATGCTGGAGTTCGACGGCCGGCTGCTGGTCGTCGACTGCGGCATGTTGCTCGGCAAGACGAACTCGCCCGGAGTCGATCTCACCCTGCCCGACTGGTCCGCGTTCGTGAACCGGCTGGATCGCATCGATGCCGTCGTTCTCACGCACGGCCACGAGGATCACATCGGCGCCTTGCCCTACCTGCTTCGCGAGCGGGCGGACATCCCGGTCATCGGCTCGCGCCTGACGCTGGCGCTCGTCGCCGCCAAGCTGGAACAGCACCGCCGACAGGCCGAACTGCGCGTCGTCAAGGAGGGCGAGCGGATCGGCGTCGGGCCCTGGGGGCTGGAGTTCTTCGCGGTGAACCACTCCATCCCGGATGCGCTGGCGGTCGCGATCCGTGCCGGGGGGCAGACCGTTCTGCACACCGGCGACTTCAAGATGGACCAGACGCCGCTCGACGGACGGCTCACCGACCTGCCTGGCTTCTCGCGGCTGGGTGACGACGGGGTCGATCTGCTGCTCGCCGACTCGACGAACGCCGAAGTGGGCGGCTTCATCCCGTCCGAGATGACGGTCGGGCAGGTCATCACCGACGTCGTGCACAAGGCGAAGGGACGGATCATCGTCGCCTGCTTCGCCTCGCACGTGCACCGCGTGCAACAGGTGCTCGACGCCGCGGCCGCGGCCGAGCGGCAGGTCGCGCTTGTCGGCCGCTCGATGGTTCGCAACATGCAGATCGCGCGCGAGCTCGGCCTGCTGCACGTCCCCGACCGTCTGATGATCGACCTGACCGAGGCCGAGCAGCTGCCCTCGCGGCGCGTGCTGCTGATCTCGACCGGCTCCCAGGGCGAGCCGCTCTCGGCCCTCTCGCGGATGGCGAACCGCGACCACCAGACGATCCGGATCGTCTCCGACGACACGATTCTGCTGGCGTCCTCGCTGATCCCCGGAAACGAGACGTCGGTCGGCTCGGTGATCAACGGGCTGGCCCGGCTGGGTGCGACTGTGATCGACAAGTCCATTGCGCTCGTGCACGTCTCCGGGCATGCGCCGGCCGGCGAGCTGCGCTACCTGCTGTCCGCGGTCCGGCCCAAGAACCTCATGCCGGTGCACGGCGAGTGGCGGCACATCCGCGCGCACGCCGCCATCGGCCGCTCGATGGGTATTCCGGACGAGCGGATCATGCTCGCCGAGGACGGCACCGTGGTCGATCTCGTCGACGGCAGCGCATCGATCGTCGGGCGCATCCCGGTGGGCTACGTGTACGTGGACGGCCTCGAGGTGGGCGACATCGGCGACACGACGCTCAAGGACCGCCGCATTCTCGGCGAGGACGGCTTCCTGTCGATCCTCGTGGCGGTCGACCTCGAGCTCGGCAAGGTGGTGTTCGGGCCGGAGATCACCTCGCGCGGCTTCAGCGACGATCCGGCCGCGCTGGATCCGATCACCGGCGAACTGATCGAGGTCGTCGAGAAGGCGCTGGCGGACGGGACGCGCGACGCCGACGCGCTGCAGCACCTGGTCCGTCGCACCGTCGGCCGCTGGGTCGACCGCGAGTACCGCCGCCGCCCGATGCTCGTCCCCATGGTCGTCGAGGTGTGACGACGTACGTCGCCGTGGTCGGGCCCGGCGACGCCCGGCCCGAGGAGGTCGCGGCGGCGCGGGAGATCGGGCGGCTGCTGGCCGAGGCGGGCGCCATCGTCCTCACCGGCGGGCTGGGCGGGGTCATGGCAGCGGCGACTGCGGGCGCTTCCGCTGCGGGTGGTCTCACCGTGGCGCTGCTGCCCGGCACCGATCGGTCCGTCTCGTCTGCGACGGTCGCGATCCCGACCGGCCTGGGCGAACTCCGTAACGCACTGCTCGTCCGCGCCGCCGATGCGGTGATCGCGGTGGGCGGCAGCTGGGGCACGCTGAGCGAGATCGCGCTAGCGCAGCGCACCGGCGTCCCCGTCGTCTGCCTCGGCGGCTGGGAGGTGGTGGGCGCAGGCGCCAGCCTGCCGACTGCTGAGACCCCCGCAGATGCCGTCGCCAAGCTCGGCGTGGGCGCGCCCGAAACAGGCACAATGAAGGCATGACAGCCAGCACGTCCGCGATCCAGCCCGGCACGATCTCGCCGCGGCGCGCGGTGCCGGCGGACATCGTCCAGCCCCACTACGTCGGCACCTGGCCGGGCACCAGGGCCGATCACGACGATCCGATGGTCAAGGATGCCGACACGATCGCGCGGATGCGGGTCGCGGGCCGGATCGCGGGCGACGCGCTGGTCGAGGTCGGCAGGCACGTCGCGCCGGGCATCACCACCGACGACCTCGACCGCATCGGTCACGAGTTCATGATCGGGCGCGGCGCGTACCCGTCCACGCTCGGCTACAAGAACTTCCCCAAATCGCTGTGCACCAGCGTCAACGAGGTCATCTGCCACGGCATCCCAGATTCGCGGGCACTCGAGGACGGGGACGTCGTCAAGATCGACATCACCGCCTACATCGGTGGCGTGCACGGCGACACCTGCGCGACCTTCTTCGCCGGCACGCCGCGCGACGAGGTCCGCCAGCTCAGCGAGCGCACCCGGGAGGCGATGCTGCGCGGGATCAACGCGGTGCGCCCGGGCCGTCCGATCAGCGTCATCGGCCGGGTGATCGAGTCGTACGCGAAGCGCTTCGGGTACGGCGTCGTGCGCGACTACACCGGGCACGGCGTCGGGCCGTCCTTCCACACCAAGCCAACGATCCTGCACTACGACAACCCGCGCGCGAACACCGTGCTCGAGCCGGGCATGACGTTCACGATCGAGCCGATGCTCACGCTCGGCGGCTACGACTGGTACATGTGGGACGACGAGTGGACGGTGCTGACCAAGGACGGCTCATGGGTGGCGCAGTGGGAGCACAGCATCGCTGTCACCGACGACGGGGCCGAGATCCTCACCCTGCCGAGTAGCTGATCGGACGGGCTGGACGACATGATCGGTATGGAGCCGCAGGAGTTCAACCGCGAGCTCATCGAGAAGTTCCGCGCGAGCGGCGGGGTGGGCGAGGTCGGCCCGGTGCACTTCGATCGGATGGTCGTGCTCACCACGACCGGCAGACACACCGGCCGGCCACATGTCGTCCCGATCGGCGCCGCACGCGACGATGCGGACAACCTGCTGCTGTTCGCCTCGGGCAACGCCTCCCCGCGCGTGCCGGACTGGTATCGCAACATCGAGGCGAGCCGGCACGTCACCGTCGAGATCACCGGCGCGACGTGGCAGGCCGACGCCGAGATCCTCGAAGGTGCCGAACGCGAAGAGGCCCTCCGGCGCTGGATCGAGATGGCGCCGCACGTCGCCGATCACGAGGAGAAGGCCGGTCGCCTCATCCCCATGGTGCGGGTGCGCAAGCCCTAGGGTCGCCCCAACGAGCGGAACTGCCACCCGGCCGCCCGCCACGTCGCCGGATCGAGCACGCTGCGGCCGTCCACGATGTTGCGCTCGCGCACGATCGCGGCGAGGTCGTCCGGGGCGAGGGCACGGAACTCGGGCCACTCGGTGAGGTGCAGGACAACGTCCGCGTCCGAACACGCCTCAAGCGCGGACGGCGAGTACGCCAGCGTCGGGTAGCTGTCCTTGGCGTTGCCCATCGCCTGCGGGTCGTACACCCGGACGGCAGCCCCTTGCCGCTGAATGGCGAGCGCCACGTCCAGTGCGGGCGAGTCGCGGATGTCGTCGCTGTCCGGCTTGAACGCGGCACCCAGGATCGCGGCGCGCCGCCCGGCCAGCGAGCCGTTGCACATCTCGCGCGCCAGGTCGACGGTGCGGGCTCGGCGACGCAGGTTGATCTCGTCGATGTTCTTGAGGAACGACACCGCCTGGTCGACGCCGAGTTCGCCCGCGCGCGCCATGAACCCGCGGATGTCCTTCGGCAGGCAGCCGCCGCCGAAACCCAGCCCGGCGCGCAGGAACCGGTGCCCGATGCGCGGGTCGTGCCCGATGGCATCGGCGAGCTGAGTGATGTCCGCGCCGGTGGCCTCGCACACTTCGGCCATCGCGTTGATGAACGAGATCTTGGTCGCGAGGAACGAGTTGGCCGCCACCTTGACGAGCTCGGCCGTCGCGAAGTCGGTGACGATCACCGGAATGTCCGCGCCTTCGAGGATCGGCTGGTACGCCTCCTCGAGGCGTCGACCCGCGGCGTCACCGTCCACGCCCATGACGATCCGGTCGGGACGGAGGGTGTCCTGGACCGCGAAGCCCTCGCGCAGGAACTCGGGGTTCCACACCAGCTCCGCGCCGGCCGACCGGAGCAGGACGGCGAGCCGCGCCGCGGTGCCGACCGGCACCGTCGACTTGCCGACGACCACGGCGCCGGGTCGCACGCTTGTCGCGAGGGCGCCGAACGCGGCGTCGACGTACGTCAGATCTGCCGCGTATTCGCCGGCCTTCTGCGGCGTGCCCACGCAGACGAAGTGCAGGTCGGCGAACTCGGCCGCGCGGGCGACCGACGTGGTGAACTGCAAACGACCGGATTGCACGTGCTTGCCGAGCAGCTCCGGCAGGCCCGGCTCGTAGAACGGGATCTGCCCGACAGACAGGCGCTCGATCTTGATCTCGTCGACGTCCACGCCGAGGACCTCGTGGCCGAGTTCGGCCATCGCGGCGGCGTGCGTCGCGCCGAGGTACCCGGTCCCGACGACCGTCAGCTTCATCCAGGCGACTCCTGTCCGGCGGATTGCCTACACGGTTGCACAACGACACCATCCTGGCCGCGACACGATCACGCTGTATTCGACAATCTGCGGATTTCGCTAGAGAGCCCGATACGGTCCTAGCCATCAGCGCCGACGCAGTCGGCTCCGCCTTTGGGAGGTGGACGTGGACCCTGTCAGGAATCCCTACGCCCCCGGTGCCGGGCAGCGCCCACCTGAGCTCGCCGGGCGCGACGCCGAGCTGGCGGCGTTCGACGTGCTGCTCGAGCGGGTCACGCGCGGCCGGCCGGAGCGCTCCGTCGTGCTCACCGGGCTGCGCGGTGTCGGCAAGACGGTGCTGCTCAACGCGATGCGCTCGGCGGCCGTGCGGCGGGGCTGGGGCACCGGCAAGCTCGAGGCCCGTCCCGACCAGTCGATCCGGCACCCACTCGCCGGCGCCCTGCATCTCGCCGTGCGCGAGCTCGCGGGCGGGCACGCGGACGAGACCGCGCACGTCCTCGGCGTGGTGAAGTCGTTCGCGCAGCGCGACGAGCGCGTGCGCAAGGGCCGGCCCTGGCAGCCGGGAATCGACGTGCCCGCGATTGCCGGCCGCGCCGACTCCGGTGACATCGAGATCGACCTCGTCGAACTCTTCTGCGACGTCGGCGGATTGGCCAGCGACAGCGGCCACGGCCTCGCCGTCTTCATCGACGAGATGCAGGATCTCGGCCCTGCGGACGTGTCCGCGCTGTGCGCCGCGGGCCACGAGATCTCGCAGCGCAGCCTGCCGCTCGTGGTCGTCGGCGCCGGGCTGCCGCACTTGCCGGCGGTGCTGTCGGCGTCCAAGTCCTACTCCGAACGGCTGTTCCGGTACGCCCGCATCGACCGGCTCGACCGCATAGCGCACGACCACGCACTGCGCGCGCCGGCGCGCGACGAGGAAGCCGACTTCGCCGAGGACGCGCTCGCCGCGATGTACGACGCCACCGGTGGCTACCCGTACTTCGTCCAGGCCTACGGCAAGGTCGCGTGGGATCTCGCGCCGCGCTCGCCGATCAGTCCTGCGGATGTCGCGGTCGCCGCGCCGGAGGCGGAGGCCGAGCTGGCCGTCGGATTCTTCGGCTCGCGCTACGAGCGCGCCACCCCGGCCGAGCGTGAGTACCTGCGCGCGATGGCCGATGTCGCGGCGACGGGCGCGGACGCCGTCTCGACCTCGGACGTCGCGCAGTCGCTCGGTCGCGCGCCGCAGTCGCTCTCACCAGCGCGCGACGGGTTGCTCAAGAAAGGTCTCGTCTACTCGGGGCAGCGCGGCCGGATCGCGTTCACCGTCCCGCATTTCGGCCGCTTCCTGTTGGCCCAGGACTGATCACAGCGCGTGCTGACGGATCCAGGCATGCATCGCGATGCCGGCCGCGACGCCGGCGTTGATCGAGCGGGTGGAGCCGAACTGGGCTATCGAGCAGACGGTCGCGGCCACGTCGCGCGCGGGCCCACTCAGGCCCGTCCCCTCCTGCCCGAACAGCAGTAACGCGTTCGCCGGCAACGCGAACGTCTCGAGCGCGACCGCGCCGGGCAGGTTGTCGACGGCGACGATCTCGTACCCGGCCTGCGTCGCGTAGTCGGCAAGCTCCGCAGCGGCCGGCACGTGCCTGATGTGCTGGTACCGGTCGGTCACCATCGCGCCGCGCCGGTTCCAGCGGCGATTGCCGACGACGATCACCTCGCGGGCGAGGAAGGCGTTCGCGGTGCGCACGACGGTGCCGATGTTGAGGTCGTGCCGCCAGTTCTCGATCGCGACCGCGAACGGGTGCCGGCGTTCATCCAGGTCGGCGACGATCGCGTCGACGCGCCAATAGCGGTAGCGGTCGACGACGTTGCGGCGGTCACCGTCGCGCAGCAGTTCCGGGTCGAGCCGTGGATCGTCCGGCCAGGGCAGCGGATGTGGCCCGACCCCGACCGGCTCGTCCACCGTCAGGACAGGCCGAGGTCGGCCAGCGCGTACGCGCTGCGACACCGCAGGCCCGTCGCCTCGATCGCCGCACTGCCGCCGCGGTCGACGATCGTCGCGACGCCGACCACCTCGGCGCCTGCTTCGCGCAGCGCCTCGGTGGCGGTCAGCGGGGAGGCGCCGGTGGTGGAGACGTCCTCGACGACGAGCACTCGGCGGCCGGCGACGTCGGGGCCTTCGACACGTCGCTGCAGGCCGTGCGCCTTCTCGGCCTTGCGCACGACGAACGCATCGACCGCGCCGCCGGACGCGTGCATGATCGCGGTGCCGACCGGGTCGGCGCCGAGGGTCAGACCACCGGCCGCGGCATAGCTCCAGTCGGCGGTGAGCTCGCGCATCACCCTGCCGACCAGCGGTGCCGCAACCCGGTGCAGCGTGATGCGCCGCAGGTCGATGTAGTAATCGGCCTCGCGACCGGAGGACAGCGTGACCCGGCCGTGCACCACGGCGAGGTCTTTGATCAGCCGCAGCAGGTCGTCGCGATCGCTCACGTCCGCCTCCCCACCCGCCACCAAAGAACGGAGTCGACTCCGTCGACGCTTATTTGCGATCGGTCTCGATGCGGCGCGACTTGCTCGCCTTCGCGCGGCTGCGCGCCAACTCCGCACCGTGCTGGATCGATTCGCGGTTGGCCGCCGCCCGCTTCTTCGCACGCTGCTTCTGCACGTAGGACTCGCCACGGTCGGCCGCGTTCGATGTGAGCGCGGAGGTGGGCTTGGTGGCCGGCGACTTCTTCCGGTCCGGTGCATTCGCCGGCGGGCGGGGCGCGAACAGCCCGCGGCGCGCCGATACGCCCGCACGCCCGGCGGGCCTGGAGAGCGCGAAGTACGCCACGCTGGACTTCAGGTTCACGAGCACGACGGCGATCAGCAGCAGTGCGCCGGCGAGGAACGACGGCACCTTGAACGCGATCGGCGCGCTCGAGGCGACCGACAGGACGGAGCCGATGCCGGCCAGCGTGCCGGTGAACGAGGCCAGGAACCAGAAACCGACCACCGCCCACCGCGCCCAGTGCCGACCCCGGTAGACACTCAGGCCCAGCAGCCCGATCGCGGCGACAACGATGATCGTGCCGATCAGCGCGGCCTGTTGCTGCTGGCTGACGGAGTCGTGCACGCCGGCGGGATTCGTCGCCCACCTGTCCATTGCCGACTTCGACGCCGAGGCGGCGGCCGATGCGGTGTCGGAACTCGCGCTGCTGGCGCTGGACACCGCGTCCTTCACCGCGTTGGAGATGCTGGTCGAGTTCGCCTTGATCGTCTGGCTGGTGAGCCAGTCGCGCTGACCGTAGAGCGCGACCGCGGCACCGAACGCGGCAAGTGCCGACCCACCCATCGCGCCGACCGCGGCGACAACGGTCTGCGGGCGCTGCGCCGCCGTCGGTTCGTCAGCATGCGCCGGACCCTTACTCATGGAGACCGGCTTCGGCTGCTTCTCCGGGTCGTCACTCATCCGGCGCAGTCTACGTGCGTCACATGGGCGGCTGGTCATACTGGTACCCCCGACTGTCGTGACGACTAGAGTCGACACCCACTGCCGGCCGACGGAGGAGACAATGACGACGCCGTCCGACCCGGAAAGCGGCGAGCCCCGTGAGGGTGTGAACCTCGGCAAAGGCGACAACCGCGATTCGGGCAGCGACGCCCCGTTCGACCCGTATCGGTTCGGCAAGCCCGAGCACCCGATCCCGGCCGAATACGCGCCGCCTGGCTATACCGGCCCGGTCATCCAGCCGCCCAGCCCGTACGGCCCACCTCCGCCGCCGTACGGGAACCAGCCGTACGGACCGGGTCCGTACGGCGGCCAGCCGTCGCCGTACCAGTACCCCTACATGCAGCAACCGGGGCCGTACGGCGCACCGCCCCCGCCGCCGTACCACGGCTACACCCAGCCGCGGTCCGGCAGCAACGGCAAGGCGATCGCCGGGCTCATCCTCGGCATCGCGTCGATCGTCCTGTGCGTCCTGAGCTTCTTCGACGGGGTGCTGGTAGTCCTCGGCCTCATCTTCTCGCTCATCGGCATGAACGAGACGAAGCGGACCGGAGGCGCCGGCCGCGGCCTGGCGGTGGCGGGGCTCATCTGCTCGATCATCGGGGCGGTGCTCGCGACGGTGTTCAGTGTGCTCGTCATCCACGCGTCGAATCAGTGCGGCGGCTTCAGCAACAGCGACCAACCCGGCTGGGACCAATGCTTCCGCGACCACTTCGGTTAGGCATCAACCCCCGCGCAGCGACATCGCGAACGGCAGATTGCGCAGCACCGCGAACGCGACCGCGATGACGACGAGGGCGTGCACGACTGAACGCGGCTGACGCGCCCGTCCCGTCCGCAGCCAATCCAGCCACCACACCAGGACGAGCGGCAGCGCGGCGACGAACAAGACGTTGTAGTGCAGCGCCGCGCCCAACTGCCCGTGCACAAGCGAATCCGCGGCGCGCAGCCCGCCGCACAGCGGGCACCACAATCCGGTGAACGCATGCAGCGGACACAGCGGGACGTGCCGATGGATCGGGTCGAACGCAACGTCAAGTGCGAGCGCGGCACCGGCGAGCGCGGCCGCCTCGACCGGCACCTGCCGGCCGGCTGCGCGTGCAGTCGTCATCAGGTGACCGCCACGTACCAGGCGATGCTGCCGACGATCGAGACAGCGCTCACGATGATGCCCGCGATGGCCAGCCCGCGACCGCCTTCGTTCGGACGTTCTGCGAGTTGGTTGAGCGCGACGATGCCGCAGATCAAGCCCGCGAGCGAGCAGAGGAAGGCGAGGATGAGCGACGCGATCGCCAGGCCGTTCGTGCCCGGCCCCGGCTGCGGGTAGCCGTACGGCGGCTGCCCGTACGGAGGTGGCACTTGTCCGTACGGGGGCGGCGGCTGCTGGCCGTACGACTGCGGGTACGGCCACTGCGACTGCGCATTGGGATCGATGGGGTCCCCGTACGGCGGCGGCGCGCCCGGTTGCGACATCTTGCCCTCCCTGGACCGTCACCCGGCGAATGCAGGTAGGTGGAACAGATAGTGGAGCACGATGAAGACGACGCCATCGAGCACCGCCAACCCGAACGCGATGTAGGCGTTTTCCAAGCTGCGTTGCGCCGCGAGCGCGCGCTGCCCGGCCACCGTCGCCACGACCGCGGTGACGATCGCGAGCACGAAGCCGAATGTCAGCAGCCCGATGCAGCCGAGGACGATCGCGAGCACTCCGAGCGGGTCGCTCGCAGCCCGCTCGGTGTGGTCGCTGCCGTCACTCACGCGCCGACTGTAAGCCCGGAACGGTCCTCGAGCGCGTCCACCTTCACCGTCTGACCGTCGCGTACCTCGCCGCCGAGCAATGCCTTGGCCAGCGTGTCGCCGATCGCGCTCTGGACGAGCCGGCGCAACGGCCGGGCGCCGTAGAGCGGATCGAAGCCGTTGATCGCCAACCACTCACGAGCCGCGGCCGAGACGTCGAGCGTCAGCCGCCGCGTCGCCAGCCGAGCCGACAGCGCGGCCAGTTGGATGTCGACGATGCGCGTCAGGTCATCGGTGGTCAGCGACTCGAACACAACGATGTCGTCGAGCCGGTTCAGGAACTCCGGCTTGAAGTGGACGCGCACCGCGCCCATCACCGCGTCGCGCCGCATCTCGTCGGGCAGATCGGAGGTGATCGACGACGTCCCGAGGTTCGACGTCAGGATCAGCAGCGTGTTGCGGAAGTCGACCGTGCGGCCCTGCCCGTCGGTGAGCCGGCCGTCGTCGAGCACCGCGAGCAGGATGTCGAACACGTCCGGGTGCGCCTTCTCGACCTCGTCGAGCAGGATCACGCTGTACGGACGACGGCGCACCGCCTCGGTGAGCTGGCCGCCCTCCTCGTAACCGACATAGCCCGGCGGGGCGCCGACGAGCCGCGCGACCGAGTGCTTCTCGGAGTACTCGCTCATGTCGATGCGCACCATCGCCCGCTCGTCGTCGAACAGGAACCACGCCAGCGCCTTCGCCAACTCGGTCTTGCCGACGCCCGTCGGGCCGAGGAACAGGAACGAGCCGGTGGGCCGATCCGGGTCGGAGATGCCGGCGCGCGCACGCCGCACCGCATCGGACACTGCGCGGATCGCCCGCTGCTGCCCGACGACGCGCCCACCGAGTGCCTCGTCCATGCGCAATAACTTGGCCGTCTCGCCCTCCATCAGCCGACCGGCCGGGATGCCCGTCCACGATGACACGACGTCGGCGATGTCGTCGGCGGTGACCTCCTCCTTCACCAGGAGGTCGATGGACGCCTCCGCCGCCTCGGCCGCGCTGGCCGCTTCGAGCTCCTTCTCGAGCTTGGGCAGCTCGCCGTACTGGAGCCGGGACGCGGTCTCGAGATCGCCGTCGCGCTGCGCGCGCTCGATCTGGCCCTGCAGGTCGTCCAGCTGTTTCTTGAGTTCGCCGACGCGGTTGAGCCCGGTCTTCTCGCGCTCCCACCGCAGGTTCAGCGCGTCGAGCTCCTCTTGCTTGTCGGCCAGCTCTGCGGAAAGCCGCACCAATCTCTCTTCGGACGCCGCGTCGGTCTCCTTGGCCAGCGCCATCTCCTCCATCTTGAGACGGTCGACGGCGCGCTGTAGTTCGTCGATCTCGACCGGCCGCGAGTCGATCTCCATCCGCAGCCGCGAGGCCGCCTCGTCGACCAGGTCGATCGCCTTGTCCGGCAGGAAGCGCGAGGTGATGTAGCGGTCGGAGAGCGTGGCCGCGGCGACGAGCGCGCCGTCGCTGATCTGCACTTCGTGGTGCGCTTCGTAGCGCGGGTTGAGGCCACGCAGGATCGCGATCGTGTCCTCGACGGACGGCTCGGCGACCAGCACCTGCTGGAAGCGACGCTCGAAAGCCGGGTCCTTCTCGATGTGCTCGCGGTACTCGTCGAGTGTCGTCGCACCGACCATGCGCAACTCGCCGCGCGCGAGCATCGGCTTGAGCATGTTGCCGGCGTCCATCGAGCCCTCGCCCGTCGCGCCGGCGCCGACGACGGTGTGCAGTTCGTCGATGAAGGTGATGATCTGGCCGCCGGAGTCCTTGATCTCGTTGAGGACGGCCTTGAGCCGCTCCTCGAACTCGCCGCGGTACTTCGAGCCGGCGATCATCGAGCCGAGGTCGAGCGCGACGACGCGCTTGCCCTGCAGGCTGGACGGGACGTCCTTCGCGACGATGCGCTGGGCCAACCCTTCGACGACTGCGGTCTTGCCGACGCCGGGCTCGCCGATCAGCACCGGGTTGTTCTTCGTACGCCGAGACAGCACTTGGATGACGCGCCGGATCTCGGCATCGCGGCCGATGACCGGGTCGATCTTGCCTTCGCGCGCGCTCGCGGTGAGGTCGTTGCCGTATTTCTCCAACGCCTGGAAGGTGCCCTCGGGGTCGGGCGTCGTGACTCGCGCCGAACCGCGCACGGTGCTCAACGCCTCGCGGAGCGTGGCCGCGGTGGCGCCGTGCTGGCGCAGCACGTCCGCCACCTCGCCGTCGGCGCCGGCCAGGGCGAGCAGCAGGTGCTCGGCGGAGATGTACTCGTCGGAGCGGTCGCGTGCCTCACGCTCGGCCGCGCCCAGCACGGCCAGCAGGTTGCGCGACGCCGACGGCGCGGACACCGTCGAACCGGAGGCGGACGGCAGCTTGTCGACGAGTCGCGACACGTCGGCGCGCACCACGTTCGGGTCGGCGCCGACGGACTGCAGCAACGGCCGGGCCAGCGTCTCGGCGTCATTGAGCAGCGCGACGGCCAGGTGCGCAGGTTCGACGGCCGGGTTGCCGCGCTCGGCGGCCATCGTCACAGCGCCACTGATCGCCTGTTCGGCACGGGTCGTCCGGTTCATGGTCGTTAGTCCACCCCACTGGTCATCGTCGTGTCACGGCTCTCGTGAACACAACGTACGAGAAGTTGAGCGTGTTCCGCTCAAGTTACGCACGGCGCGGCGCCTGACCTCAGCCACAGCCCGCCGCTTCGGGGCCGGGGTGACCGAAATCGACGGCACTGGCTGGTCAGCTCGGCCCCGAAGCGGGCAGCTGCCCTGCGAGACTGAACGCCGTGCGCGTGTTCGTTCCCGGCGGGGCGGGCTTCATCGGCTCGCAGTTCGTCCGGTCGGTGCTCGCGGACGAGTACCCGTTCTTCGCCGGCGCGGATGTCACCGTGTTCGACAAGCTGACGTATGCGGGCAACCTCGCCAACCTCGCGCCCGTCGCGGACAGCCCGCGCTACGCGTTCGTGCGCGGCGACGTCTGCTCGGCCGGCGATCTCGACGCCGCGGTGCCCGGCCACGACATCGCCGTCAACTTCGCCGCGGAGACGCAGGTCGATCGGTCCATCACCGGCGCGACGGACCAATTCATCGCGGCCAACGTCGTCGGCGCGCAGCAGCTGTTCGCGGCCGCGCTGCGGCACGGCGTATCGACCGTGCTGCATGTGTCGACCGACGAGGTGTACGGCTCGATTGACTCCGGCGCGTGGACGGAGGACGACCCGCCACAACCCAACTCGCCGTATGCGGCATCCAAGGCGAGCAGCGACCTCATCGCCCGCGCGTACGCCGTCACCTACGGCCTGGACGTCCGGGTCACGCGGTGCAGCAACAACTACGGGCCGTACCAGTTGCCGGAGAAGATCGTCTCGCTGTTCGTCACGAACCTGCTCGACGGCCGCCCCGTCCCGCTCTACGGCGTCGGCGTGCACGTGCGTGACTGGCTGGCCGTCGAGGACCACTGCCGGGCGCTGGCACTCGTCGCCGAACACGGCCGGCCCGGCGAGATCTACAACGTCGGCGGTGGGCGCGAGCTGTCGAACCGCGCGCTCACCGAATTGCTGCTCGAAGCGACCCTGCGTGATTGGTCGTATGTCGAGGAGATCGCCGACCCGCGCGGCGCCGCGCACGATCTGCGGTACGCAGTCGACTTCTCGAAGGTCGCCGCGCTCGGGTATCGGCCGCAGGTCCGGTTCGAGGACGGGTTGGCGCGGACGGTCGCCTGGTATCGCGACAACCGCGTCTGGTGGGAGCCGTTGCGCTCGCGCGTCGCCCCCCAGCGAGTTGTCCGCCCTTAGGTACGCGCAGACGCATCGAAGGGCGGACAAGTCGGAGCGATCAGCGGCGGCGTGAGATCGGCGGCTTCCAGACAACCAGCGCGGTGGTGGGGCCGCGGCGCGCGGCCAGCTCCGCGTAGGCGTGGTCGAGTTCGGCAGCCAGCTCGGCGACCTTCGCGCGCAGCGCGTCCACCTGCGACTCGAGCTCGATGATGCGCTTGATACCGGCGAGGTTCACGCCCTCGACCTGCGAGAGCCGCTGCACCTCGCGCAGCAGCGCGACGTCGCGCGCCGAGTAGCGCCGCCCGCCGCCGCCGGTGCGCCCGGGCGTGACGAGTCCCAGCCGGTCGTACTGACGCAACGTCTGCGCGTGCATGCCGGCCAGCTGCGCGGCAACCGAGATCACGAACACCGGCGCGTCGTCGGGGACCTCGCTTGGCACCTTGCGGACCATCACGTGCCTCCTAACGCCGCGGTGATGTGCGGCCGCGGGTCGTCCGTCTGCGCCGCCGCGAAGCGCTCGAGCGCCGCACGGGACGCGCCGTCGAGGTTCGCGGGTACGGCGACCTCGACGGTGACGAGCAGATCGCCGGTGTGGCTGCGACGGCGCACGCCGCGGCCGCGCACCCGCAGGATGCGTCCGGACGGCGTCCCGGGCGCGATCTTCAGCGACACCGAACCATCCAGCGTCGGCACCTTCAGCGTGCTGCCGAGCGTCGCCTCGGCGAACGTGATCGGAACCGTGAGCGTGAGGTCGTCGCCGCTGCGACCGAACAGCTTGTGCGGCTCGACGCGCACGGTGACATAGAGATCACCCGGCGGGCCGCCGTACGCACCCGGTGTCCCCTTGCCGGGCACCCGAACCTTCGCGCCGTCCCGCACGCCGGCCGGGATGCGGACGTTGATCGTGCGCACCTGCGTGGTGGCGCCGGTGCCGTGGCAGTCCGGGCACGGGTCGTCGATGATCTGACCGGTGCCGCGGCACTCGACGCACGGCTCGCTGAACCCGAATGCGCCCTGGTTGCGGCTGACGAACCCGGTACCGCCGCAGTTCGCGCAGCGGTGCGGCGCAGTGCCCGGCCGCGCACCAAGTCCGCCGCACGTCTTGCACGTCGCGGGACCGGACAGCCGCAGCGGGATCGTCGCCCCGTGCACCGCCTCGTCGAAGCCCAGGCTGACATCCGCGGAGGCGTCCTGACCGCGGCGCGGGCCGGCGCCGGTTCGTCCGCCGGTGCGGCCGGCGGTCGGGCCGAACAGTCCGTCGAACAGGTCGTTCAGGTTGCTGCTCGATCCGCCGCCGAACAGATCGGAGACGTTGAACGACGCGTTCGTGCGGCGCTGGCTGCCCGCACCGAACCCGCCGAAGCCACCGAAGGAGCCGCTGCCGAACAGGCTGCGCGCCTCGTCGTACTCCTTGCGCTTCTTCGCGTCGGAGAGGACGTCGTAGGCCTCCGACACTTCCTTGAAGCGGGCCTCGGCCTTCGCGTCGCCCGGGTTCTTGTCCGGGTGCAGCTCACGCGCGAGCTTGCGGTAGGTCTTCTTGATGTCTGCGGCGGACGCGTCCTTGGTGACGCCGAGCGCCTTGTAGTAGTCCTTCTCGATGTAGTCCTTCGTGCTCATCGCCCGACGTCACCTCCTCTCTCTGTGCCTCTCACATACTCCTTGATCATTCAGCCCTGTTGATCATCCGTCGGGGGCGGCGGGCTGGTGGTCTCGTCGGGCTGATCCTCGGACGAGTCCGCCTCCGCCGCCGCATGCCTGCCTTCGGCCGACGCCGTCACGGGCGTCGTGTCGCCGAGGCCAGGCGGCGCCAGCGGGTCGGTGACGCCAACCATCGCCGCACGTACCAGCCGGCCGTTGTGCTTGTAGCCGGGACGCATGATCGTCGTGCAGGTCGGCTCCGTGACGGTGTCGCTCTCCGCATGTAGGACTGCCTCGTGGATCGCCGGGTCGAACGGGTCGCCGACCTCACCGAACGCCTCGAGGCCGAGCTTGCCGAAGACCGCGTCGAGGTGGTCGGCGACGGACTTCAGCGCACCGGTCAGATCGCCGTGCGCCCGCGCCCGATCGATGTCGTCGAGCACCGGGAGCAGCTCGCCGAGCGCACGGCCGACCGCGAGATCCCCCGCGGCCTGCTTCTCCCGCTCGGCGCGCTTGCGATAGTTCGCGTATTCCGCCTGCACGCGCTGCAGGTCTCGGGTGCGCTCGTCGAGCAGCGCGGCGTCGACCATCGGCCCTTCGCCGGATTCCGTCGCCGGCATCGCGTCCGCAGCGGACGCGGGCTTGCGCGCTTCGCCGGTCACCGGATCGATCTTGCGGTTGTCCCGGATGACCAACGGCTCCCGGTCACCATCGGCCGCGGTCACTTGTTGTCCTCACCCGGTCCCTCGTCGACGACCTCGGCGTCGACGACCGCGTCGTCGGCAGACTCGGCCGGCTTCGTGAAGTCCGGCCCGGCATCTGCGGCACTGGCAGCACCCTCCGCGCCGGCCGCCTCCTGCGCGGCTGCGTACATCGCACCGCCGGCCTCCGAGGCGATCTTCGACACCTTCTCCTGCGCGGCCTTGATCGCCTCGAAGTCGGCGCCCTCGAGCGTCTTCCTCAACTCGTCCACCGCAGTCTGCAACTCGCTGCGCTTGTCCTCGGGCAGCTTGTCGCCGTTCTCGGCGAGGAACTTCTCGGTGGTGAACTGCAGCCCCTCGGCGGTGTTGCGGATCTCCGCCTCCTCGCGCCGCTTGCGGTCCTCCTCGGCGTGCGCCTCGGCGTCCTTCATCATCCGATCGATCTCGTCCTTGCTCATGCCCGAGCCGCCGGTGATCCGCATGCCCTGCTCCTTGTTGGTAGCAAGGTCTTTGGCGGTGACGTGCACGATGCCGTTCGCGTCGATGTCGAAGGTGACCTCGATCTGCGGGACGCCGCGCGGCGCCGGCGGCAGACCGGTCAGCTCGAACATGCCGAGCTTCTTGTTGTAGGCGGCGATGTCGCGCTCGCCCTGATAGACCTGGATCTGCACGCTGGGCTGGTTGTCGTCAGCGGTCGTGAAGATCTCCGAACGCTTGGTCGGGATCGTGGTGTTCCGCTCGATCAGCTTGGTCATGATGCCGCCCTTGGTCTCGATGCCCAGGGACAGCGGGGTGACATCGAGCAGCAGGACGTCCTTGACCTCGCCCTTCAGCACACCGGCCTGCAGCGAAGCGCCGACGGCGACGACCTCGTCCGGGTTGACGCCCTTGTTCGGCTCCTTGCCGCCCGTCAGTTCCTTGACCAGGTCGACGACGGCCGGCATGCGAGTTGAGCCGCCGACCAGCACGACGTGGTCGATCTGGCTGAGGTTGATGTTGGCGTCCTTGATGACGCTGTGGAACGGCGCCTTCGTCCGCTCGAGCAGGTCAGCGGTGATCTTCTGGAACTCGGCGCGCGAGAGCGACTCGTCGAGGAACAGCGGGTTCTTCTCCGCGTCCTGGGTGATGTAGGGCAGGTTGATACTCGTCTGCTGGGAGGACGACAGCTCGATCTTGGCGCGCTCGGCCGCCTCGCGCAGCCGCTGCATCGCCATCTTGTCCTTGGCCAGGTCGATGCCGTGCGCGGCCTTGAACTTGTCGACGAGCCACTTGATGATCCGCTCGTCCCAGTCGTCGCCACCGAGGTGGTTGTCGCCGTTGGTGGCCTTTACCTCGATGATGCCCTCGCCGATCTCGAGCAGGGACACGTCGAAGGTGCCGCCCCCGAGGTCGAACACGAGGATCGTCTGGTCCTTCTCACCCTTGTCGAGCCCGTACGCGAGCGCCGCCGCGGTGGGCTCGTTGATGATGCGCAGGACGTTCAGCCCGGCGATCTGACCGGCGTCCTTGGTGGCCTGACGCTG
>DASQSE010000009.1:0-43278 GCA_035642535.1 Jatrophihabitans sp.
TGTGAGAATCGGTCGATCCCCGTCGACGAGAGGCAGCAGGCGCACCGTGGCAGCAGGCAGCACCGACCAGTTCGTGCATCTGCACGTGCACACCGAGTACTCGATGCTCGACGGTGCGGCCCGATTGTCGGAGCTGTTCGCCGAGGCGGCCCGGATGGGCATGCCGGCGCTGGCCATGACCGACCACGGCAACGTGTTCGGCGCGCACGACTTTTACAGCAAGGCCACGGCGCACGGCATCAAGCCGATCATCGGCGTCGAGGCGTACGTAACGCCTGGCACCTCCCGCTTCGACCGCACCCGCGTGCGCTGGGCAGGCGGTGGGGACGACGACGTCTCGGGCGGCGGCGCGTTCACGCACATGACGATGCTGGCCGAGAACACGTCGGGCATGCACAACCTGTTCCGGCTGGCGTCCCGATCGTCCATCGAAGGGTTCTTCTACAAGCCGCGCGCCGACCGCGAGTTGCTGTCCGAGTACGCGGACGGGCTGATCGCCACCACCGGATGCCCGTCCGGCGAGGTGCAGACGTGGTTGCGCATCGGCGATTACGAGAAGGCGCGGGCGAGTGCGGCCGAGTTCCGCGACATCTTCGGCGCGGCCAACTACTTCGTCGAGCTCATGGACCACGACCTCGACATCGAGACGCGCGTCCGCGAGGGCCTGCTGAAGATCGCCAGGGATCTCGACCTCCCGCTGCTCGCCACCAACGACCTGCACTACACGCACGCGGCAGACGCGGACACGCACGAGATCCTGCTCTGCGTCCAGTCCGGCAAGACGATGGCCGACCCGAAGCGGTTCAAGCTCGAGGGCCGCGGCTACTACCTGAAGTCGCCGGCCGAGATGCGCTCGCTGTGGGCCGACAAGCACGACCTGCGCGAGGCCTGCGACAACACGCTGCTCATCGCCGAGCGGTGCGACGTGTCGTTCACCGAGGGCAACGGCACTTACATGCCGCGCTTCCCGGTGCCCGCCGACGAGACGGAGCAGAGCTGGTTCGCGAAGGAGGTCGAGGCCGGGCTCGCGCGGCGGTACCCGACCGGCATCCCGGCCGACATCCGCAAGCAGGCCGAGTACGAAGTCGGCGTCATCAGGGCGATGAACTTCGCCGGGTACTTCCTCGTCGTCGCCGATTTCATCAACTGGGCGAAGGACAACGGCATCCGGGTCGGTCCGGGGCGCGGCTCCGGTGCCGGATCGGTCGTCGCCTACGCGATGCGCATCACCGATCTCGATCCCTTGCAGCACGGGCTGATCTTCGAGCGGTTCCTGAACCCGGACCGCGTGTCGATGCCCGACTTCGACGTGGATTTCGACGAGCGCCGGCGCGGCGAGGTCATCCGCTACGTCACTGAGAAGTACGGCGACGACCGCGTCGCGCAGGTCGTCACGTACGGCACGATCAAGGCCAAGCAGGCGGTCAAGGACGCCGCCCGGGTGCTCGGCTATCCGTTCTCGATGGGGGAGCGGATCACCAAGGTCATGCCGCCGCCCGTCATGGGCAAGGACGTCCCGCTCGCGAAGATCTTCGACACGTCGCACGAGCGCTACAACGAGGGCGGCGAGTTCCGCGCGCTCTACGAGCAGGACGTCGAGGTCAAGAAGGTCGTCGACCAAGCGAAGGGTCTCGAGGGCCTCAAGCGGCAGTGGGGCGTGCACGCCGCGGGCGTGATCATGAGCTCCGATCCGCTGATCGACCTCATGCCGGTCATGAAGCGTGAGCAGGACGGCGCGATCATCACGCAGTTCGACTACCCGACCTGCGAGAAGCTCGGCCTGATCAAGATGGACTTCCTCGGGCTGCGCAACCTCACCGTCCTCGACGACGCGGTCCGCAACATCAAGGCCAATCGCGACGAGGAGGTCGTCCTCGAGGAACTGCCCCTTGACGACGCCAAGACCTACGAGCTGCTCACCCGAGGCGACACGCTCGGCGTCTTCCAGCTGGACGGCGGCCCGCTGCGCGCGCTGCTCCGCTCGATGCGGCCGGACAACTTCGAGGACATCTCCGCGGTCATCGCCTTGTACCGGCCCGGCCCGATGGGCGCGAACTCGCACAACGAGTACGCCGACCGCAAGACCGGCCGCAAGCCGGTGGTGCCGCTCCATGCCGAGCTCGAAGAGGCGCAGAAGGCACTGCTCGGCGACACGTACGGCCTGATCATCTATCAAGAGCAGGTCATGGCGATTGCGCAGCGCGTGGCCGGCTACTCGCTCGGCGCCGCGGACCTACTTCGCCGCGCGATGGGCAAGAAGAAGAAGGCCGAGCTGGACGCCCAGTACGAGACGTTCAGCGCCGGCATGCGCGGGCGCGGCTACTCGGCCGACGCGATCAAGACACTGTGGGACATCCTCGTCCCGTTCTCCGACTACGCGTTCAACAAGGCGCACTCGGCGGCGTACGGAGTGATCGCGTATTGGACGGCCTACCTCAAGGCGAACTATCCGGCCGAGTACATGGCGGCGCTGCTCACCAGTGTGCGCGACGACAAGGACAAGTCGGCGATCTACCTGGCTGAATGCCGCCGGATGGGCATCAAGGTGCTGCCGCCGTGCGTCAACGAGTCGGACGCCGACTTCACTCCGACCGGCACCGACATCCGCTTCGGGCTCAGCGCGATCCGCAACGTCGGCGCGAACGTCGTCGCGTCGATCGTCGCCACCCGCGCCGAGAAGGATCCGTTCGTCGACATCGGAGACTTCCTCAAGAAGGTCGACGCGACGGTCTGCAACAAGCGCACGATCGAGGCGCTGATCAAGGGCGGCGCGTTCGACTCGCTCGGCCACCCGCGGCGCGGCCTCATCCTCGTCTACGAGTCCGCGGTCGACGCCGTCCTCGACACGAAGCGCGCCGAGTCGATCGGCCAGTTCGACCTGTTCGGTTCACTCGGTGAGACCGCGCCCGTCGACGACGTGTTCGCGGTGCGGGTGCCCGACGGCGAGTGGGACAAGAAGGTGCTGCTTCAGTTCGAGCGGGAGATGCTCGGGCTCTACGTCTCGGATCACCCGCTGTTCGGTCTCGAGCACGTGCTCGCCGGCGCCGCCGACACGTCGATCGCCGCCGCGATGGCCGACGGCGTGAATGAGTCGCAGTCCGTCACCTTGGCAGGAATCCTCTCGTCCGTGCAGCGCCGGGTCACGAAGGCCGGTGCGCCGTGGGCGCAGGCGGTGCTCGAGGATCTCGAGGGCTCGATCGAGGTCATGTTCTTCCCGGCCACCTATGCGCAGGTGGCGCTGAACGTCGCCGAGGACGCGATCGTCGCGATCAAGGGACGGACGGACGCCCGCGAGGACACCGTCAAGATGATCGCCAGCGATCTCACGGTCGTCGACACGAACGTCGCACCGCGAGGCCCGGTGACGCTGAGCATCGAGGCGACGCGCTGCACGCCGCCGCTCGTGAACCGGCTGAAGGACGTGCTCGCCACGCACCCCGGACAGACGGAGGTGCACCTGTGCCTGGTGAGCACGAACCGGCCGCGGGTGGTGCTCGACTGCCGGGTCGCCGCGTCCCCGGCGTTGATGGGCGAGCTCAAAGCACTGCTGGGCCCGACCGCCGTCTCTGCCTGAGAAAGCTCGCCCTAGTTCTGCTCGGCTGGTGCGACGTGCGCGTCGGGGCCCGGGAAGGTCAACGCCTCGTGACCGTCCTCCCAGCGGACGAGGTAGGGCGGCGAGCCGTCGGGGGAGCGGACCTCGAGAATGGTCCCTTGTCGGGCGTGCTGCCCGACGACCTGCCCCTCGACGACCAGCACATCGCCTGGGTTTGCACGCATGCTGTCCTCCGGTCATCGTCGGTTCGATCCGGCATCCCCCAGCATGCTCGCGTTGCCCGCCAGGGGCCAGGGTCCCTCCGGCGCTACTTGCGGTGCATGGCGACGACGGCGACCGCTGCTGCCGCGACGGCTGCCGCGCCGCCGATCAGGGCGAACTGCATGCCGTCGACGAACGCGGTTTGCGCGCTGTGCGCCACGGTCGGGCCGAGTCGGCTCGCCAGCGCCAGCGACGACCGGGCCTGCTCGGCCGCGTGGCCGGGCAGTCCGGAGACGTTGACGTGGTTCCGGTACACCGACTGGAGGATGCTGCCGAGCACCGCGATGCCGAGCGCACCGCCGAGTTCACGCGACAGGTCGTTCATCGCCGATCCGACGCCCTGCTTCTCCGGCGGCAGCGCATCGGTCACCGCCGAGGTGGCCGGCGTCATCGCCAGTCCCATTCCGGCACCGAGTGGCAGCAGACCGGCGAACAGCGCCCAGTAGCCGCTCGACGCGTCCAGGGTGGACAGCCAGGCGAATGCGGCGGCCGCCAGGACCAGACCGACAGTGCTGGTGCGCCCGGTGCCGATCCGGGCGACGAGCTTCGGCGCGATGATCCGCGCGCTCGGCATCATGCCCAGCGCCATCGGCACCAGGCTCGCTGCCGCGACGAGCGGGCTGTTGGCGAGCACGAGCTGCAGGTATTGCAGCACCAGGAAGATGAAGCCGAAGAACGCGAAGAACTGCAGCGTGAGCGACATTGTGCCGGCGGCGAAGCCGGGGTGCTTGAACAGCCGCGGATCGAGCAGCGGCTCGGCCGCGCGCAGCTCCCAGCCGACGAACGCGGCAAGGACGACCGCGGCGGCGCCGAGGCCGGCCAGCGTGCGCGCGCTGCCCCAGCCTGCCGTCGGTGCCTCGATGATCGAGTACACGAGCAGGCCCAGCCCCGCAACGGCGATCACCGCACCCACCCAGTCGATGCGCGGCGCGTCGGGATCGGCTGATTCGGGGACGATGCGCAGGGTGCCGACGATCGCTACGACGGCGAGCACGATGTTGATCGCGAACACGGCGCGCCACGACCACTGTTCGAGCACGAGACCCGACGTCAGGAGTCCGAGGATCGCGGACGCACCGGCCACACCGGCCCAGGTGCCGACCGCCTTCGCGCGCTGCGCGGGCGGGAAGGTGCTCGTGATCGTCGCAAGCGTCGCCGGCATGACCAACGCGGCGCCCAGGCCGAGCACGGCACGCATGCCGATCAGCCAGTTCGCGTCCGCGTAGCTCATCGCCGCCACCGAGCCGGCACCGAATATGGCGAGCCCGGCGACCAGTGCCTTGCGGCGTCCGAGCCGGTCGCCCAGCCCGCCCGCGGGCAGCAATAGCGCCGCGAACACGAGCGAGTAGGCGTCGATCATCCAGGAGAGCTGGGTCTGGTCGGCGCGCGTATCCCGCGCGATATCCGGGATCGCGACGTTGAGGGACGCGACCGCCGACACGACGGTGGCGAGCGCGATGCAGGTAACGGCGAGGACGCGCCGCTGCGAACCGCCCGCGGTACGTGCCACCTGATTGTTCATCGCTGTCGTCGTCATGGCTGCACCTTTCGAATTCATCGTTGCTGAATTGACGATGCCGGACCGGTGGCCTAAATTTCAACCATGTTGAATAACAAGCGTGGACGGGGGCGTCCCGCTGGCCGTACCCAGACGCGCGACGACATCCTGGCCGTGGCGCGGCGCCGGTTCTTCGCCGATGGCTACGACGCGGTCTCACTTCGCTCGATCGCCGAGGAGGCGGGGGTGGACGTCGCCCTGATCGGCTATCACTTCGGTTCGAAGAAGGGGTTGTTCGGCGCCGCGCTCGCGCTGACCGCCAATCCCGCGGAGCTGCTCGCCCGCGAGTTGGACGGTCCGTTGAATTCCTTGCCCGAGCGGCTGGTGCGCACGATCGTCGCGGTCTGGGACGATCCCGCGACGGGCGCTCCGCTGCGCACCCTCCTGGTCGGAGTGATCCGCGACCCCGAGGTCGCCCGGCTGTTCCGGGAGATGATCGAACGCGAAATGATCACCCGGCTCGCGGAGCGCATCGGCGGGCCGGAGGCCACCAGCCGAGCCGCGATCGCGGCGAGTCAGATCGCCGGACTGGTGATGGGCCGCTACCTGCTGTGCCTGGAGCCGATCGCCTCGATGCCGCCGGACGAGTTGGTGCAGCGGCTCGCCCCGGCGCTTCGCGCCGCGCTGGCCGGCCACCGTCCACGCCGCACTCGCAGTTGACTGGCCCGCTGCAGCGGGCCAGTCAACTGATCGGTGGACGGATCAGATGGAGCGTTGGTAGGTCCGGAACGCGCGCGTCGCGAGCCACGCCATGAGCACCGCCAGCGCCGCGAGCAGGCCGAGCCGGGGCAACACCACCCCCCAGTCGGTGTCGGCCGAGAGCGCCGCGCGGGCCGCCGTGGACGCCCAGTCGACCGGGTTGTACCGCGCGACGTGCCGCACCCAAGCCGGCGCCACCCGGGTGTCCATGATCGACGAGGAGAGGAACTGCAGCGGCAGCACGATGAACTGGCTGATGCCGATCAGCGCCTCCTGCTGGCGCACCAGCAAGGCAATCGCGTTGGAGAAGCACGCGATGATCACCGAGATCAGGCACGCCGCGACCACGGTGACGAGCACCCCGGGCGCACCGCCGGCGAACCGGGCCCCGCCGGCGAAGGCGATCGCGAAGACGACCAGCGTCTGCACGATCGTCGTCAACGACTGATAGGCGAGCGTGCCGACGATCATGGCGCCGCGCCGCACCGGCGAGGCGAGCAGCCGGTCCATCACGCCGCGGTCCATGTCCTCGATGAACACCGTGCCGGCCCAGCCACTGGAGAACAGCGCGGTCATGACGATCACCCCGGGCGTGATGAACTCCAGGTAGGAGCCGGACGCGGTGGAGAAGCCGGGGATGTGCACGACGTTGCGGAACAGCTGCCCGAACAGCAGCAGCCAGATGACGGGCTGGACGAGCGTGATCGCCGCGAACGCGGGCTGACGCAGCAAGGTGCGCACCGCCCGCGCCGTGAGCAGCCCTGAGTGCCGCACCAGGGTGCCACTCCCGACTTTGACCCTCTGAGGCACGCGCGGCGGGCTTTCCAGCGTGCCTGGCGGGGTCGAAGTGGTGGTTGTCATGCCGCCACCTCCGCACGGAACGCGCGGCCGACATGTCGCAGGTAGACGTCGTCGAGCGACGGCCGAGCCACCGTCACGGACGCGACGGCAACCCCGGCGCTGTCGAGCGCCGCGAGCACGGCAGGCACCGCCTGCGCCCCGTTGTCCGCGCGCGCCCGCAGCCGGCTGCCGTCGATGCTGATCTCGCGCAGCCCGCGAACCCCGTTCAGCACCGACGCGGCGGCGGTGTCCGCCGCGGCCAGCTCGACCTGCACGGCGTCGCCGCGCAGTTCGCTCTTCAACTCGTCGGGCGTGCCTTCGACAACAACCCGGCCCACGTCGACGATGGCAACCCGATCGGCGAGCTGGTCGGCCTCGTCGAGGTAGTGCGTCGTGAGTAGCGCCGTCATCTGCTCCTCGGCGGACAGCCGGGCGATCTCGCGCCACATCTGCGCGCGCGCCTCGGGATCGAGGCCGCTCGTCGGCTCGTCCAGGAACAGGACGCGCGGCCGGTGCACGAGCCCGATCGCGACGTCGAGCTTGCGCGCCATACCGCCGGAGTAGGTCTTCGCGAGTCGGTCGGCGGCGTCGCCGAGATCGAAGCGGGCGAGTAGCTGCGCCGCGCGTGCCGCGGACGCGGAGCGGGACAGTCCCTGGATCCGGCCGGCGAGGGCGAGGTTCTCCCGCCCGGTGGCCATCGGATCGCTGGACGCCTTCTGCGAGACGAGCCCGATGGCGCGGCGCACCGCGTCCTGATCGCGGCGCACGTCGATGCCGGCGACGTACGCCTGACCCGAGTCCGGGCAAGCGAGCGTGGTCAGGATCTTGACAGTGGTCGACTTGCCGGCGCCGTTGCGGCCGAGCAGTGCCATGACGCTGCCCGGCGCGACTTCGACGGACAATCCGTCCAGCGCGCGGACCGGTGGCGCGCCGCGCCCGCCGGGATAGGTCTTGACGAGCTCGACGGCGGCGAGTGCTGCCGATGGTGGCATGCGACTTCCCTTCGCGTAGGGGAGCCGGGCCACGAGCGCCTATCGTGAATGACTGCGCCCTGGGCTGGACTCGCGTCCGGCTCGGGGATAAGCCCCTGACCGGTGTTGCCGCACCGGTCAGGGGTTGCTCATGTGTGGGGTTGGTCCGGGCCCTGCAGGATGCGCGCCTCCTCTCCGAGGTGTCCGACGGGATCGGTCATGATCTCCTCGAACGAGATCCCGTTCGCGTGCAGCTCGTGCATGCGTCGCCATACCTTCGTGCCGCCGAACTCTGCCGACCGGATGCGTTTGACGACATCGGTGACGAACGCGAGCTCGGCGGTGAGCAACGCGTGCCGGTAATGCGATTCGACGGTGAAGATCTCGGGCAGCCCCATCTCTGCCGCGACCTGCCCGGCGGCCTCCATCGAGCGCAACTCGATGCGCAGGTTGTCGCACCGCTTGTCGAGCAGCCGAACGACCTCGTCCGGTGGCAGGCCGGCCATCAGCGACAACCCGGCCTCGAGCGAGGTGAACTCGCGCATCGGCGTGGACAGCAGCTCGGCGAGCCAGTCCTCGAACTCCTCGACTCCGGCGGTGGTGATCTCGTAGACCGTCCGCTCCGGCCGGCGGCCGGCGCGCATGGTGGCTCGCGTCGTGATCAGGCCGTGCTTCTGCAACGCCTCGACGACCGAATACAGCGAGCCGTAGTTGAGCTTGATGCTCTGCTCCTTGCCGCGCTCGCGCAGCGTCGTGCTGATTTCGTACGGGTGCATCGGCCGCTCGTTGAGGCAGGACAGCACGGCAAGCGCGAGGGGATTGGCGACCCGTCGACGGCTCATGTCAACTCCTGCTCGAACTCGATTACTCGAAATAGAGTATTTGCTCTCGAGCGCAAGCTGTCAAGCGCCCTCGGTAGCCTCTGGGGGTGCGCCCCGCCCTGCCCGAGGAACCGTCCGACGACGGCGAGTGGCTGTCTGCGGACCCGGCAGGCGAGGAGGTCGGGGAGTTCCGCCAGGGCAGTCCGCTGAGCCAATGGGCGCTGGCTCGTTATCTCGTGGGCCGGGCAATCGGCGAGTCCGTCGGCCACACGCTGCTCGCGATCTTGCTCGCCCTCCTGGCCCTTGCGGCGGGCTGCGAATGGGGGCTGCACCTGACGTTCCTGGCGGTCCTGCTGGCCGTGCTCGCGGTCATGGTGCTGCTCGTTCGTGCCGCGCTGCGGATGACCCTGCGCCGGCTCACCGAGGCCGACCGCTACGGCCCGATCGAAACCCGGTTGCGCGCGCTCGTCTCCGACACGCGCGGCGACGTGCTGCGCGAGCTGCGCCGCGTCGGTCTTCCCTCGCACACGGTGACGCTGCCGCTGCTCGCGATCCGGCTCATCGGCAAGCGCCGCCCCGCGACGCTGGCCCGGCTGCGCGGCTTCGAGATCGACCGCACCGTGCCCAAGCACCGCCTCGACGAGTTGCACCTGCTGCTCGGCGGCCAGCAATGACGTGCCGACGGAGTCGGATGGCAGAGTGAAAGCATGACGCATTCGCACCGCGCCGCACGCGGCGAGACGATGTGGCACACGCCGGGTCTCGGCGACGTGCCGACGCGTCGCGCGCGGCGTCGGCGCCGGGCCGTGGACGAGACGCGGGCGGACGCGCGAGTCGCGATACGCCTCATCCTCGTGCTCGCCGTGGTGGGTGCGGCGCTCGGCCCGTTGTGGGCGAAGTGGAGCGGCGCCCAGCAGCGGGCGTACGTGATCGCGCCGGGCAAGTTGTACCCGTACGAGGAGGTCGAGAAGATGGCCGCGACCGACGGGCGCTATCTCGCGATCGTCGCGGCCGTCGGCTTTCTCGCGGCTCTGTTCGCGTGGCTGTTCCGCGCCTCGCACCGCGGCCCGCTCGTATTGCTCGGGCTCGGCGTCGGCGGGGCGGTCGGCTCGGCGTTGACGTGGTTCACCGGGTATCTCACCGGCGGCGGCACCTATCACGGCAAGGCGGGTTCGCAGATCGCGCACCTCCCGGTCTCGCTGCACATGCGCGGGCTGCTGTTCGTCGAGCCGGCGATCGCGATCATGATCTACGGGTTGTTCGTCGCGTTCGCCGTCCGCGACGATCTCGGCCGGGCCGATCCGGTTCGGGAGCGGCTAGTTCGTGCCCGCACCGAGGCGCAGGACGGCTGGCGATACGGCGATGGTGCGGGTGCGCTGCAGCAGCGCGATCTCCCGCCGCAGTAGCCGGATGAGCCGGACGAGCCGGTCGGCCGTCGTGTCGTCGCACAGCACCGCCTGCCGCTCGATCGGAAGCAGTGGCAACCGGGCGCCGATCTGGTAGGAGAGCTGGTTCGCGTCGTCAGGTAGTTCGGCGCCGGTCGCCCGGCCGGCCAGCCGGACCAGCAGCTCGTCGTAGGTCTGCATGAGCGCGCTCGCCACGGACGCGTGCTCGTCGCGCAGCTCGCCGTCCGCCTCGTCGAGAAAGCTGACCTCGGCGCGCAGGTACGCCTTGCCGTCCGGGACGAGCGCGTCGATGTGGAACCGTCTGCTACCCACGGACAGGACGTCCGACGTGCCGTCGTCCTTCGCCTCCACCTCGAGGATCTCGGCCAGCGTTCCGATCTCCTCGACGTCCGGCGCGGCGCACTCGATGTGCGGGGCGAGTGCTTCGCTGCCCGAGCGGAGTGCGACGACCCCGAAGCGCGCGCCGCTCGGCGCACGCGCGAGGTCGTCGAGCAGGTCGCGGTAACGCTGCTCGAAGATGTGTAGCGGCAGCGGCATCCCGGGGAGCAGCACGTGGCTGAGCGGAAACAGCGCGATCACCTCGGCCACGGCACTCACGCTAGCGATCCGCGGCCGATTGGCGCAGTCTCCGCGATTGGGACAGTCTCATCGGTGGTCGGCGTCCGCCGATCGATGCAACTCACGAACCGGGGGCCCCCGATGCACCTGCCCAAACTCCGCCGGCCGCGCTATGCCGACGTCGCCGCAACGCTCGCCCTGTTCCTCGCGCTCGGCGGCGTCGCGTACGCCACCACGATCGCACCGCCGAATTCGGTCGACACGGCCGCGATCCAGAATCACGCCGTCACGACGCCGAAGATCGCCACTGAAGCGGTGAGCGGCGACAAGATCGCCCCGGCTGCCGTGACCCACGGCAAGCTCGCGGCGAACTCGGTCACCGGCGGCAACGTCCAGAACGACTCCGTGCACCTCGCCGATCTGTCCGGCGCAGACAGGTCCGGGACGATCAGCTTCACGCTGGCCGCGAACTCCTGCGGCTACCTCACCTACGGCGTCAGTGGTGCCAAAGTGGGCCAGGCGGCGTTCCTGACGTTCAAGGGCACCCACAAACCACCGAACGCCATCCTGTTCGGGCCGCTGCGGGTCGTCGCGGCAGGCAAGATCATCTCGACGGCCTGCAACCTGCGTTCGGTGCAGGTGAGTGTCACCAACCTCGCCGTCCGGATCATCACGTTGAGCTGACGTCACGGCGCACGCCCTGCCGTCCGTAAACTTGGCCCGTGCTGCGCCGCCTCGACCTGACCGCGGCCGGGTCCGCCCCGGACGACATGGCCGCCGTGCGCCGCGCGCTGCCACGCGCCCGGGTCGACGTCACGGCCGCGCTCGCGTCGGTGACTCCGCTCGTCTCTGACGTCGCCGCCCGCGGCTACCCGGCCGCGCGCGAGGCGACGCTGCGCTTCGACGGCGTGGACGTCCTCGATCCGCGCGTTCCCACGGCGGCGCTGACGGAGGCCTTGGCGGCGCTGGACGACGCGGTTCGCGACGCGCTCGCCGAATCGATCCGCCGCGCGCGGGTCGTCCACGAGCAGCAGCGCCGCGAGACAGTGGACGTCCAGGTCGTGCCCGGCGGCACGGTCACCGAGCGCTGGATCCCGGTCCGCCGGGTCGGGCTGTACGTGCCCGGCGGGCTCGCGGTGTACCCGTCCAGCGTCGTGATGAACGTCGTCCCCGCGCAGGTGGCCGGCGTCGAGTCGATCGCGGTATTCAGCCCGGCACAGCGGGACAACGCCGGCCGTCCGCACCCGACGATCCTGGCCGCCTGTGCGTTGCTCGGCGTCGACGAGGTGTACGCCGTGGGTGGCGCGCAGGCGGTGGCGCTCGCCGCGTACGGCGATGCTGCGTTGGGCATCGAGCCGGTCGACGTCGTCACCGGGCCGGGCAACGTCTACGTCGCCGCGGCGAAGCGGTTGGTGCGCGGCGTCGTCGGCATCGACGCCGAGGCCGGACCTACCGAGATCGCGGTGCTCGCCGACGGCACCGCCGATCCGGTGCACGTCGCAGCCGATCTGATCAGCCAGGCCGAGCACGACACTCTCGCCGCTTCCGTACTTGTCACCGACTCCGCCGAACTCGCCGATGCCGTCGCCGCCGAGGTCGAGCGGCAGGTGGCGCTGACCAAGCACCTCGACCGGGTGCGCGCCGCGCTGACCGGTGAGCAATCGGCGATCGTGCTCGTCCGCGATCTCGAGCAAGGACTTGCGATCGTCGACGCGTACGCCGCCGAACATCTCGAGGTCATCACCACGGACGCGCGGCACTGGGCCGAGCGGGTGCGCAACGCCGGCTGCATCTTCGTCGGCCCTTCAGCGCCGGTTTCGCTCGGCGACTACTGCGCCGGCTCGAACCACGTGCTGCCCACCGGCTGCACGGCACGGCACGCGTCCGGGTTGTCGGTGCAGTCGTTCCTGAAGGGCGTACACCTGGTCGAGTACTCCGCGCAGGCGCTGGCCGAGGCCGCGCCGCATGTCATGGCGCTGGCCGAGGCCGAGGACCTCCCCGCGCACGGCGCGGCCATCGCCGCCCGCCTCCGGTGAGTGAGCTGGACGAGCTGCCGCTGCGGGACGAGCTGCGTGGCGAATCGCCCTACGGTGCGCCGCAGCTCGACGTAGCGGTCAAGCTGAACGTCAACGAGAACCCGTATCCACCGAGCGAGCGGGTGATCGCCGAGATCGCCGATGCCGTCGCGAACGCGGCGCGCAGCCTGAACCGGTACCCGGATCGCGATGCCGTCGCCCTGCGTGCCGACCTCGCGTCCTACCTCATCGCCGACGGCGGAGTGGGGCTCGACGTCGACCAGGTGTGGGCGGCGAACGGCTCCAACGAGATCATGCTGCAGTTGCTGCAGGCGTTCGGCGGTCCCGGGCGGACGGCGGTGTCGTTCGCGCCGACCTACTCGATGTATCCGGAGTACGCCCGCGACACGCACACCGACTGGGTGCTGGGCAGGCGCGCTGCGGACTTCTCGCTCGACTTGGGAGAGATGCGAGCGGTGCTCGCCGAGTATCGGCCGTCGGTCGTCCTGCTCGCCTCGCCCAACAACCCGACCGGCACCGCGTTGCCGCTCGCGGACATCGAGGCGGTCATCGAGGCGGCGCCCGGCATGGTGATCGTCGACGAGGCATACGCGGAGTTCCGGCGCTCGGGCGTGCCCAGCGCGCTCACCCTGCTCCGCGACGCACCACGGCTCGTCGTCACCCGCACGATGTCGAAGGCGTTCGCGCTGGCGGGCGGCCGGCTCGGCTACCTCGCCGCATCCCGCGCGGTCGTCGACGCAGTGCGCATCGTGCGGCTGCCGTACCACCTCTCGTCGGTCAGCCAGGCGGTGGCGCGGGTGGCACTGGCGAACGCCGACGAGCTCTTGCACGCCGTCGACGAGCTGCGCGCCGAACGCGATCGGACGGTGCAGTGGCTGCGTGCGTTCGGGGTGCAGGCGGCGGAGTCCGATGCGAACTTCGTGCTGTTCGGAACCTTCCCTGACCGGCATGCCGTGTGGCAGGCGCTGCTCGACCGTGGTGTGCTGATCCGCGAGACTGGTCCGGACGGCTGGCTGCGCGTGTCGATCGGCACGCCGCAGGAGATGGCGGCCTTCCGCCGCGCGTTGGAAGAGGTACTGGGATGAGTCGCACGGGGCGCATCGAGCGCGCGACCAGCGAGACCAAGGTCTTGGTTGCGATCGACCTCGATGGGCACGGTGCCACCGATGTCTCGACCGGTGTGGGTTTCTACGACCACATGCTCAGCGCGTTCGGCAAGCACGGCCTGTTCGACCTGACTGTCCAGGTCGAGGGCGACCTGCACATCGACGCTCACCACACCGTCGAGGACACCGCGATCGCACTCGGCCAGGCATTTGCGCAGGCGGCCGGCGACAAGGCCGGAACCCGCCGCTTCGGCGATGCGACGATCCCGATGGACGAGGCACTGGTCCAGGCCGCCGTCGACCTCTCCGGTCGCCCGTACCTCGTGCACGACGAGCCGGACGGCGCACCGCCCACCATCGGCCCCGACTACGCGACGACGCTCACCCGGCACGTCTTCGAGTCGTTCGTGCATCATGCGGCGCTCGCGCTGCACGTGACGGTGCGCGGCGGGCGCGACTGGCACCACATCACCGAGGCGCAGTACAAGGCGGTCGCCCGCGCGCTGCGCGAAGCGGTGGAGATCGATCCGCGGGTGCAGGGTGTCCCGTCCACGAAGGGTCTGCTCTGAAGCGCGTCGCGGTCCTCGACTACGGGTCGGGCAACCTGCGTTCGGCCCAGCGGGCGCTCGAACGTGTCGGGGCCGAAGTGACTGTGACCGCGGACGCTGCCGCGATTCGGCGCGCGGACGGGCTGGTCGTTCCCGGGGTGGGCGCGTTCGCAGCGTGCATGGCGGGCCTGCGCGATGTCGGCGGCATCGGCCTGGTGCTCGACTGGGTCGCCGCCGCGCGGCCGTTGCTGGGCATCTGCGTCGGCATGCAAGTGCTCTTCGACGCCGGCGTCGAACACGGCGTCGAGACCGACGGCCTCGGCTTGCTGCCCGGCCGGGTGGAGCGGCTGGCCGCGCCGATACTGCCGCACATGGGCTGGAACAACGTCGCCGTCGCGGCGGGCTCGCGGCTGTTTGTCGGGCTGCCGGCTGACACGCGCTTCTACTTCGTCCACTCCTATGCCGCGCGCAAGTCGGAGGGCCTCGTGACGCACGCGGAGCATGGCGAGCCGTTCGTCGCGGCGGTGGAGCGCGGCGCGGTGAGCGCGACGCAGTTCCACCCGGAGAAGTCGGGCGACGCCGGCGCGACGCTGCTCGAGAACTGGCTGGTGTCCGGATGAGCAAGGCGCGGCAGATTGCGCGTGCCGAGCGGGCGCGGGCGGCCGCCGAGCGTGCGGCGGCGGCCCGTGCGGAACAGGAGAAGGCGGCCGCGGCGCGGGCCCGGCGCGATCGCCGGTCGCTGGCGTGGCGACGTCTCCGGCTCTGGCAGCACGGGCCGGCCTTCCGCCGGCGGCGCGAAACATGGGGCGCCTTCGCCACCGTGCTCCTGCTGATCCTGCTCGTCGTCTATCTGGTCAGCCGTTCGCCGGGCGCCGTCCTGGTGACCGCGCTCGCGCTGCTCATCGTCGGGCCGGTGCTGTACCTGTTGTTCTTCGATCGGAGCCGCCCATGACGCTCGTTCTGCTGCCCGCCGTCGACGTCGCCGACGGCGCCGCGGTGCGGCTCGTGCAGGGCGAGGCCGGCACCGAAACGTCCTACGGTGCGCCGCTCGATGCCGCGCTCGCCTGGCAGCGGGACGGCGCCGAATGGATCCACCTCGTCGACCTCGACGCGGCGTTCGGGCGCGGCGACAACCGCGACCTGCTCGCGTCGGTCGTCAGGCGGGTCGACGTCGCGGTGGAGCTGTCCGGCGGCATTCGCGACGACGCGTCGCTGGACGCCGCGCTCGCGACGGGCGCCGCGCGCGTCAACATCGGCACGGCCGCTCTCGAGTCGCCCGACTGGGTGCGCTCGGCCATTGCGCGGCACGGCGATCGCGTGGCGGTGGGACTCGACGTGCGCGGGACGACGCTGGCCGCGCGCGGCTGGACGCAGGCCGGCGGCGATCTGTGGGAGACGTTGGCGCGCCTGGACGCCGACGGTTGCGCGCGTTACGTCGTCACCGACGTCCACCGCGACGGCACGCTCACCGGGCCGAATCTGCAGCTGCTGCGCGACGTGTGTGCTCGCACGCCGGCACACGTCGTAGCGAGCGGGGGAGTCTCGTCGCTGACCGACCTGCGCGCGATCGCCGGGCTGGCAGAGCTCGGCGTCGAAGGCGCCATCGTCGGCAAGGCCCTCTATGCCGGTGCGTTCACGTTGCCGGAGGCGCTTGCCGTGGTGCGCTGACGTGCGTGACTACGAAGCGTGGCACCGCGGCTACGACGACCCGGCATCGTCGCTGTCCTGGCGCCTCGGCCAGGTACGGCACTACCTGCACGAGGCGCTGGACGAGTGTGCCGGGGCGGTGCGGATCGTGAGCGCGTGCGCCGGTGACGGCCGCGACGTCATCGGCGTGCTGCGCGAGCGCGACGACGCCGACCGGGTCAGCGCCACTCTGATCGAGTTGCACCCGGCCATCGCCGAGGCGGCGGCCGATGCCGCACGCGCGGCGGGCCTCGGTGGCGTTGCGGTGCGCACGGCCGATGCCGGCAGCACGGATGCATACGCCGGTGCCGTACCAGCCGACGTCGTCCTGCTGGTCGGCATCTTCGGCAACATCACGGACGCCGACATTGAGCGGACCATCGCGGCCATTCCCACGCTGTGTGCGCCGGCTGCGACTGTGGTCTGGTCGCGCGCGCCACGCGGCCAGGGCAATGCCCGGCTGCGCACGTGGTTCGCCGAGGCGGGATTCGCCGAGCTCGACTATGCAGAGCACGAACAGGCGGGCGACCGTACGGGATTGGGCGTGACCCGCTTCGTCGGCGGACCGGTCCCGCTTCCCGCCGGCCGCAGACTCTTCACGTTCGTGCGCTGAGCGGCTGGAACACTGAACGCGTGACTCTCGCTGTTCGGGTGATCCCGTGCCTCGACGTGGATGCCGGACGAGTCGTGAAGGGCGTCAACTTCGCGGGGTTGCGCGATGCCGGCGATCCGGTGGAGCTGGCCCGCCAGTACGACGAGCAGGGTGCGGACGAGCTCACCTTTTTGGATATTTCGGCATCGTCGGCCGGCCGCGAGACCACCTACGACGTGGTACGGCGCACTGCCGAGCAGGTGTTCATCCCGCTCACCGTCGGCGGCGGGGTGCGCAGCGTCGCTGACGTCGATGCGTTGCTGCGCGCGGGCGCCGACAAGGTGGGCGTGAACACCGCTGCGGTCGCCCGTCCGCTGCTCATCGAGGAGATCGCACAACGCTTCGGCCGGCAGGTGCTGGTGCTGTCCGCCGACGTGCGGCGGGTGCGCCCGGGCGATGCTGCGACGCCGAGCGGCTTCGAGGTCACCACGCACGGCGGCCGCGAGGGGACCGGGATCGACGCGTTGGACTGGATGAGGCGGGCTACCGAGTTGGGCGCCGGCGAGATCCTGCTGAACTCCATGGACGCCGACGGAACGAAGGACGGCTACGACCTCGAACTGATTCGGCTCGCCCGCGGCATCGTCGACGTGCCGGTGATCGCGAGCGGGGGAGCGGGCGCCGTCGAGCATTTCGCCCCCGCCGTCGAGGCAGGGGCGGACGCCGTCCTCGCCGCCAGCGTGTTCCACTTCGGCGACTTCACGGTCGCGGAAGTGAAGCGCAGCCTGCGCGCTGCGGGCGTCATCGTGCGCTGACATCGCATTCTGCGTTTGCATGCCAGGCACATTGACAGCGTCCGAATTACGTGTAAGACGAATTATGTCAGTGATATCCGTTTCGTCCTCAACGGTCGAGCGGCCTGCTGCGGCGTCTACACGTTCGCCGAGACCGCGACCGGACCTAAGGAGGTTCGCGGTGAGATACCTCGGTCGACTTCGGCGCAGGCCGGTCGCGATCGCCGGCACGCTCGTCCTCGGCGTCGGTCTGCTTATCGCCACCAGCTCGCTCACGGCAAACGGCGCGACGAGCGCACCGACCGGACAGCCGGTTGAGGCACGCGTGAACGCGCTGCTCGGCAAGATGACGCTTGACGAGAAGCTCGAACAGATGCAGTTGCTCGCTGATTGGCAGGCGACTCCCGCGGAGGCCGCCAAGGGTGTCGGCGGCGTGTTCAGCCTGACCGATCCGCAGAAGATCAACGACCTGCAACATGCCGCGGTCGAGCAATCCCGGTTGCACATCCCGATCCTGTTCGCCTTCGACACGATTCACGGGTTCCGCACGGTGTTCCCGATCCCGCTCGGCGAGGCGAGCAGCTTCGACCCGTCGGTTGCGAACGCGGACGCTACCTTCGGCGCGCGCGAGACCGCGGCGACCGGCATCAAGCAGGTCTACAGCCCCATGGTGGACGTGTCGCATGACCCGCGGTGGGGCCGGATCGCCGAGGGCGGCGGTGAGGATCCCTACCTCGGCTCGGCGATGGCGGCCGCTCGGGTACACGGCGACCAGGGCAGCGACTACAGCGCGCCCGACAAGGTGGCGGCGAGCGTGAAGCACTTCGCCGCGTACGGCCAGCCGGAGGGCGGCCGCGAGTACAACACCACCGACATGTCACCGGAGCGGTTGTTCAACATGTACCTGCCGCCGTACAAGGCGGCGATCGACGCCGGCGCCGCGACCGCGATGTGCTCGTTCAACGCGATCAACGGGGTGCCTGGCTGCGCCAACCGTGAGACGGAGACCAACATCCTCAAGCACGACTGGGGATTCGACGGGTTCATCGAGAGTGACTACACCGCGGTGGACGAACTGCGCGCCTGCCCACCGGTGGATCCGAACACCGGGCCCTGCGGGCACGGTATCGCCGCGAACGGCGCCCAGGCCGCGCAAGCCGCGATCAACGGCGGCACCGACATGGAGATGGTCAGCACCGAGTACGTCACCTACGGCAAGCAGCTCCTGGCGCAGGGCAAGATCACGATGGCGCAGATCAACGACGCGGTGCGCCGCATCCTGCGCGTCAAGTTCCGCGCCGGGCTGTTCGACCACCCGTATGTCGACCCGTCGAAGGCGGATGGGGCGCAACTGCGACCGGACGCCGTGGCGGCCGAGCGCGCAGCCGGGAGCAAGTCGATGGTGCTGCTGAAGAACGACAACAGCACGCTGCCGCTGGATCCGAACAAGTCGGTCGCAGTCATCGGCCCGCTCGGCGACGACCAGCACGACATGCTCGGCCCGTGGTGGGGCACCGGCCGGGACGAGGACGCGGTGAGCCTGTTCACCGGCATCAAGGCGCAGGACCCGAATACGACGTTCACCAAGGCCTGCAACCTGCCGAACACCGAGCCGCCCGACTACAACCCGGCGAACGACTGCCCGGCGGGCCCGGGGTTCGACCAGGCGGTGACCGCGGCGCAATCGGCGGACCAGATCGTGCTGGCGCTCGGCGAGACGCGCGAGATGAGCGGCGAGGCAACGTCGCGCAGCAACCTCGATCTGCCCGGCCAGGAGCAGCAGCTGATCGACCGGATCGCGGCGCTGGGCAAGCCGTTCACGGTTGTGCTCTTCAACGGCCGGCCGCTGACGCTGACGAAGGTCGCGGCCGAGTCGCCGGCCATCCTCGAGGCGTGGTTCCCCGGAGTCCAGGCCGGCAACTCGGTGGCCGACGTGCTGTTCGGCAAGGTGAATCCAGGCGGCAAGCTGCCGGTGTCCTTCCCGGTCAACGTCGGCCAGGTGCCGATCTACTACAACCACGAGCCGACCGGTCGCCCGTGCGACCCGGGCGTCAAGTGGGACTCGCGATACCGGGATCTGAACACGTGCGATCCGCTGTACTCGTTCGGGTACGGGCTGAGCTACACCACCTTCAACGTGACGAACCTGCAGCTCAGCTCGAACACGATGCCGGCCAACGGCAGCATCACTGCGACCGCGGAGGTGACCAACACCGGCACCCGGGCCGGCGACGAAGTGGTGCAGCTGTACATCCACGACCCGGTGGCCTCAATCGAGCAACCGGTGCGCCGGCTGCGCGGCTTCGAGCGCGTCACACTGGCGCCGAACCAGACGAAGACGGTCACCTTCAAGCTGGACCGCAGCGACGTCGGCTTCTACGACAACTTCGGGCACTTCGTCGTGGAGCCGGGCCAGATCGACGTCTACGTCGGCGACAGCTCGAAGGCGACCATGACCAAGTCGTTCACGGTGCAGTAGGCGCTGGTCAACGCTGGTCAGCTGGACAGGCTGCTGAACATGCCGGGCTCGTACGAACCGCCCTGGTAGTTCAGGATCACGCTGAGCCGGGTGGACGCGTTGATCATGGCGATCAGCGAGACCAGCGCGGCCAGTTGGTCGTCGTCGTAGTGCTTGCGGACGTGGGCCCAGGTGTCGTCCGACACCCCGTGGCTCGCGTCCGCAAGCCGGGTGCCCTCCTCGGCGAGTGCGAACGCGGCCCGCTCGGCTTCGGAGAACACGCCAGCGTGCTGCCAGGCGGCGACCAGGTTGATCCGGACGGGCGTCTCACCGGCGGCCGCGGCCTCCTTGGTGTGGATGTCGACGCACCAACCGCAGCTGTTGATCTGGCTGGCGCGCAGCATCACGAGTTCCTGGGTGGTCTTGGGCAGCGTCGACTGGTCGATCACCAGGCTGACGTTGTACATCCGCTTGGCGATCCGCGCGCCGAGCTCGTTGGCCATCATGTCGAAACGGGGTTCCATGACTTCGCCCTCATTCGGTGAGAAGGGTGTGCTTACGACCATGGAGATGACTGCGACCCGATCGTTGTGACAGCTGCCGGCATGTGACGAGCGCCGCCGACAGCGGATGTCACAAACGGCTCCGGACCGGCATCTTGTGTGTGTGGAATCAGCTACCGAGGCGTTCGTCGCGCACCGCAACCTGCTGTTCACGGTCGCCTACGAGATGCTCGGTTCGGCGACCGATGCCGAGGACGTGCTGCAGGAAACCTGGTTGCGATGGGCGGCCGTCGACCTCGACTCGGTGCGCGATCAGCGGGCCTACCTGGTGCAGATCACCACACGCCAGGCGCTGAGCAGGTTGCGTGCGCTCGGCCGCCGCAAGGAGTCCTACGTCGGTTCCTGGCTGCCCGAGCCGTTGCTGACCGCGCCCGACGTTGCCGAGGACGTCGAACTTGCCGACAGCGTCTCGATCGCGATGTTGATGGTGCTCGAGACACTCACCCCGACGGAACGAGCCGTATTCGTGCTGCGTGACGTGTTCGATCTGGAGTACGACGAGATCGCCGCCGCGGTCGACAAGAGCGCGGGCGCAGTCCGCCAGATCGCCCATCGGGCGCGCGCGCACGTCGCCGCGCGCCGGCCGCGCGCCGTCGTATCCCCGGCCGAGACCCAGGGCGCGCTGGAGGCGTTTCGGCGCGCCGTTGACACCGGCGATCTACAGGGCCTGCTCGACATCCTCGCGCCGGATGTGGTGCTGGTCGGTGACGGTGGCGGAGTGGTAGAGGCCGTGCTGGAGCCCATCGTCGGAGCCCACCGCGTGGCTCCGCTCCTGGCCACGACGCGGACCAGGATCGCCGCTGCGACCTCGATTCAACTTGCGCGGGTCAACGGCTATCCGGCGCTGATCCTCCGGCGCGGCGGCGAGGTCGACACCGTCACCGCAGTTCGCGTCGAGGACGGCCTCATCTCCGGGCTCTACGCGGTCCGCAATCCCGAGAAGCTCGCGCACCTGGCGCGTGAGACGGCCCTGCGCCGCTAGGTGCCAGGCGTCAGAGCCCCATCGCGGAGCCGAGGACCCTCGCCACATCCGCGGGCGCACCCGTGCAGTCGACGCGCGCGACTTCGCGGCGGCCGAAGGCGAACAGCGTGAGCTCGACGGGATCGCCGGTGACTCGTACCGCGACCGTGGCACCGCGACCCGCCCGCACTTCGCCGTGCTCTGGCCACACCAGTGCGATCCGCAGCGGCACCGTGCGCATCGTCAACCGGGTCGACCACGGCAGCCGCTGCCACACTTCCCGCTGCATTTCGTCGGGCAGCGATCGTGGCGCCCAGCCGGCTGCGGCGCGCCGGACGTCCTCGTGATGGACGAGGTATTCGAGCAGGTTCGCCCGCTCGCGCACGGCAGGCAGCGACCACACGAACGACGTGGGCACCGGCCACCTGACATCGCGCCACGACGGCCCGGCATCGACCGCGTCCACCAGCCGCTGGTATGGCTCCCGGGCGACGAGGTCGTCGATCTCGCGCTGCGCGACCCGGTGCAGCCGCCTACTCGGCAGCCGGCCCAACAGCTCCACGATCGAGCGCTCACGGAGGACGAGATGAGCTGTCAGTTGCGCAACGGTCCAGTTACCGGACAGGGTGGGCGCGTGCGGATCGGCGCAGCGTAAGGTCTCCGCTAGCGCGTGCCGTTCGAAGAGGGCGAACTGCACCATTCGCAGGAGCGTAGCGATGCTGGGAATGCGCCGAAGCGTGCGCGACGACGACGAGGTTCGCGACACACCCACCGCGGTTGTCTGGGCCGTCGCCGCGGGCACGGCACCGCTGCCGTTCCTGGCGGTGTACGCCGTCCTGTTCATCGTGCACGGCGGCTTCCACCACGTGGCGCCGCCGGACATCACCAGTACCCAGCGGGGCGAACTGGTTGCCGGCCTCATCGCGCTGGGGCTGTTCGTCGTCGGCGTCATGGCACTGGTGTGGATGCTCAGCGGACGCCGCCGGTGGCCGTTCGTGCTCGTCCAGCTGGGCATGCTCGCGACCGCGATCGACTTCTTCGTCGATGTCACCAAGGGTGGCCGGTTCGTGTCGTTCGTCGTCGCCGTCGCGGCGCTCGCCGCGCTCTGTTGCGCGTTCGCGCCGCAGTCGTGGCGGCACGTCGGGCAGGAGCCGCCGAGGTTAGGACGAGCCAAGAACGAATCCCCGGCCGGGGTGGCGAGATCGGGCTGAACCGACCTACGCTGCTCACAGCTGACACCCAACGGACACCTAGCCGCGCCGCTCAGGATGGGCACAGCGCATACCAAGACGTCCAGACGGGTGGAAGCGGATATGAGTGCGGCAACCGTGACTTCGACACCGACCAAGCGACGCGTCCTCGTCGTTGACGACGAGGACAACGTCACGCACCTCGTCTCCTCGGCGCTGCGCTTCGACGGCTTCGAGACGGTGACGGCCGACAGCGGCACCGCCGCGCTCGCCAAGGTCGCCGAGTACGACCCCGATCTGATCGTGCTGGACGTGATGATGCCCGGCCTCGACGGGCTCGGCGTGCTGCAGAATCTGCGCGCGGCCGGCTCCCAGGTGCCGGTGATCTTCCTGACCGCGCGGGACGCCGCGAGTGACCGGATCGTCGGATTGCGCGCCGGCGCCGACGATTACGTCGTCAAGCCGTTCAGCATTGAAGAACTGCTCGCCCGGGTGCACGCCGTGCTCCGCCGCTCGGTGCCGGAAGGCGGGCGCGAGGGCATCCTCACGGTGGCCGACCTGGAGCTGGACGAGAACAGCCACGAGGTCACCCGCGCCGGCGTCGAGGTGCACTTAACTGCCACCGAATTCGAGCTGCTTCGCTACCTCATGCGCAACGAGCGGGTGGTGCTGTCCAAGACGCAGATCCTCGACCGGGTGTGGAAGTACGACTTCCAGGGCCAGTCGAACATCGTCGAACTGTACATCGGCTACCTGCGCAAGAAGATCGACAACGTGGACCCGAAGCTGATCCACACCATCCGGGGCGCCGGCTACGTCATCAAGGCGCCACGCGCGTGATGTCTCGACCGTGACCGGCGCGCAGCTCATTGCGACGCCGCCGAAGAAGCCTCGGCTGTGGCTGCGCAGTCTGACGTCCCGGCTCGTCGCCGGTGTCGTTGCGCTGGTCGTCGTGCTCGTGTGCGCGATCGGCGCGAGCACGTTCTACGCCTTGAAGTCGTTCCTCTACAACCGACTCGACCAGCAACTCGCGCCGATCGCACAGACGAACGAACACAAGCTCGCGTTTTGCCTCGGCAGCGCGACCCAGGACTGCCCGTTCGGAAACCCGAGCGACCTGCGCGCACCGCTTACCGAGTGGATCACCGTGATCCGCTCACCGAGTGGCACCGCCGCGATCAGTGTGGAGCCGGATCTCTCCTCGCTGAAGAACATGTCGCTGTCGGAGCAACAGCGGCTGTCGCTGATCGCGGAGCCCGGAACGTTCCGCACGCTGACGACAACCGATGGCCATCGGCTGCGGGTCGTGTCGTCAGAGGTTCCGCTTGCGAACGGCAATTTCGTGATCGTGAACGGGCTGTCGACGGACGAGATCACGAAGACCCTCGGCCGGCTCGTCGCAATCGAAGTGATCATCGGATCCAGTGCGGTAGTCCTCGCTCTTGTCGCGACGTCGTGGGGGGTGCAGCGGAGTCTGCGCAACCTGTACCGGGTGACCGGCACCGCGCAGGAAGTCGCCGCCGAACTCTCCCCGGAGGGCGCGGGCCTCGACCGGCGGGTGCCCGTCGTCGAGGAGGGCACCGAGGTCGGGCAGCTGGCCGAGTCGGTGAACACGCTGCTGTCGGCCGTCGAGACGCAGTTCAAGGCTCGGGTCGAGAGCGAGAACCGGATGCGGCAGTTCCTCGCCGACGCCTCGCACGAGCTACGCACGCCGCTCACCTCCATCCGCGGCTACGCCGAGTTGGCGCGCATGCAGCGCGCTGCCGGCAGCGCCCAACACGAGAACCTCGACCGCATCGAGTCCGAGGGCACCCGGATGTCCCGGCTCGTCGACGACCTGCTGCTGCTCGCGCGCGGCGACGCCGACGGCGCGACTCACCTCGAGGAGCGGGCGGCGGTCGATCTCGAGGGCGTCCTCGACGACGCGGTCAGCGGCAGCCGGGCCGCGTTCCCGGACCGGTCGATCGAGCTCGAGCTCGAGCCGCTGCCACCCGTGCTCGGCGATCGCGACCAGTTGCTGCGTGCGGTGCGCAATCTGATCAACAACGCTGCCGTGCACACGGCGGAGGAGCGGCCGATTCTAGTTCGCGGCACAGTTCGCGGCATCGCCGACGGCGGCGGAGTCACCGTGACGGTCGCAGACCGCGGGCCGGGCCTGCCGCCCGACCAGGCCGCGCATGTCTTCGAGCGCTTCTGGCGCGCCGACAAGGCACGCACCCGGGCGCGCGGCGGCAGCGGTCTGGGGCTGTCGATCGTCGCCGCGATCATCCGCGCGCACGGCGGGTCGGTGCGCTTCGACAGCGACGTCGAGCACGGCAGCACGGTCACGGTCTGGCTGCCCGCGGCTACCGAGTAGACGCGGTTCGGCACAATCGACGGCATGCCTCAGCGTGCCCCGTCCGATCTGGACCCGGCCGTCGCGACGCGTCTCAAGCGCGACGCCGCCGGGCTGGTGGCTGCCGTCGTGCAGCAGCACGACACCGGCGAGGTGCTGATGGTGGGCTGGATGGACGACGAGGCGCTGCATCGCACGCTCACGACGGGCCGCGCCACGTACTGGTCCCGATCGCGGCAGGGCTACTGGGTGAAGGGCGAGACCTCCGGCCACGTGCAGCACGTCAAGTCGGTGGCCCTGGACTGTGACGGGGATGCGGTGTTGGTCAAGGTCGACCAGGTCGGCCCCGCCTGCCACACCGGCACCCGCACCTGCTTCGACGCGGGCGAGCTCGCGCAATGACAACCGCACTCGGGCGGGCCGATCTGGATCGACTCGTCACGACACATCGGCTCGTCCCGATAACCCGCACGCTGTTCGCGGATGCGGAGACGCCCGTCGGCGTGTATCGCAAGCTCGCGGCCGGCCGGGCGGGCACCTTCCTGCTCGAGTCCGCGGAGCCCGGTGCGTCCTTCTCCCGCTGGTCGTTCGTCGGCGTGAACGCCGCAGCCAGCCTGTCCGTCGTCGACGGCGAGGCGGCGTGGAGCGGAGACGTGCCCGCCGGGCTGCCGACGTCGGGAGACCCGCTCGCGGCACTCGGCGCGGCGTGGCGCGCGGTCAAGGGACCCCGTTTGCCCGGCCTCCCGCCCTTGACCGGCGGCTTTGTCGGCTACCTCGGCTACGACGTCGTCCGCCGCATCGAGCGACTACCGGACAAGGCCGTCGACGAGCTCGGCCTGCCCGAGCTCACCATGCTGCTCGTCACCGACCTCGCCGCCGTCGACCACCACGAGTGCACCGTCGTGCTGATCGCCAACGCGCTGCTGGGGCCGGACATGTCGGCCACCGAGCTGGACGATGCCTACGCGGACGCAGTGCGCCGACTCGACGCGATGCAGGGCGCGCTTGCGACACCGTCGGAGCCGACTGTTGCGACGTTCGCTGCGGCGCCGCCGAAGGCCGCCGTTTCCCGCACGCCGCCGGGGGAGTACCAGCCTGCGGTCGAGCAGGCGCTGGAGGCGGTGCGTGCCGGCGAGGTGTTCCAGATCCAGGTCGGGCAGCGGTTCGTCGCCGACACCACGGCCGACCCACTGGATGTGTACCGCGTGCTGCGCACCCTCAACCCGTCCCCGTACATGTACTTCCTGCGCACCGACGCGGTCGACATCGTCGGCTGCAGCCCGGAGGCACTGGTGACGGTGCAGGGCCGGCGCGCCGTGCTGCACCCGATCGCCGGCACCCGGCGGCGCGGCGAGACCGCCGAGCAGGACGCCGCGCTCGCCGCCGAGCTCGTGACGGATCCGAAGGAGCGGGCCGAGCACGTCATGCTCGTCGATCTTGCGCGCAACGACTTGGGCCGGGTTTCGGCATCCGGCTCGGTGCAGGTGATCGAGTTCGGCGCGGTGGAGCGCTACAGCCACGTCTGGCACATCGTCTCGACAGTGGAGTCGGAGGTCGCCGACGGCATGGATGCCTTCGACGTGCTCACTGCGACGTTCCCGGCCGGAACGCTCACCGGCGCGCCCAAGGTGCGGGCGATGGAGCTGATCGACGAACTCGAGCCGGTGCGCCGCAACGTGTACGGAGGCGCGGTCGGTTACCTCGACGCGGCAGGCGATCTCGACGTGGCGATCGCGATCCGCACCGCGGTCATGCGCGATGGCAAGGCCTACGTCCAGGCCGCCGCCGGCATCGTCGCCGACAGCATCCCCGCGAACGAGGAACAGGAGACCCGCAACAAGGCACGGGCGGTTCTGCAGGCGATTGCCACTGCCGAGACGCTGCGCACGGTCGGATGACGCGGTACACGCCGTTCGTGCTGGCGCTGCTGCTGGATCTGATCGGCGCCGGCGGGGCATTGCTCGTCGCGACGCGGGACTGGCAGACGGTGACCACGCCTCGGCCGGCGCCGCTGCACGACGACATGCTGCAGCTGTCCGGCCGCACCGTCGACGCTGCGCCGACCGCGCTGGCCCTCGTCGCGCTCGCCGGAGTCGTGGCCGTACTCGCGACGCGTGGTGTGGCGCGGCGCGTGGTCGGGGGTGTTCTCGCGCTGGCCGGCGCGGCCCTCGTCTGGCGTGCCGTGGCATCGGCGGGCGCGGTGAGCGCAAGCCGCGCCCGCACGTTGGTGACCGAGCATCATCCGACGGTCGACGTGTCGCGTGCGGTGCCGCATGTGGAGACGCACGCGACGTGGGCGGCACTCACCCTCGTCTGCGGTGCGCTGGTGGCTGCCGCCGGTGCGCTGGTCGCATGGCGTGGCCACCGCTGGCAGGTGATGTCCGCGCGGTATGAGAGTGCGTCCGCACAACCCGTCGATCCGGCCCAGCCGGCTGCGACGCTGTGGACCGCACTCGACCGCGGCTGCGACCCAACCGACCCCACCGACTGAGCAGCGTCATCGGCTCGTTACGCTCGTTGCGGGCATACCGGACCGGACATCGACAGGGGAGGCGGCCGGGTGGCGAGCGTCTTGGACGACATCGTCGCGGGCGTCCGAGAGGACGTCGCGGAGCGAGCCGATGCCGTCCCGCTCGACGTGATCAAGGAACGCGCCGGGGCAGCGCGGCCGGCGTGTGACGCCCTCACCGCATTGCGCGCTCCGGGCGTCGGTGTGATCGCCGAGGTGAAGCGGCGCAGCCCGTCGCACGGATCGCTGGCCGAGATCGACGACCCGGCGTTCTTGTCGAAGCAGTACGAGCTCGGTGGCGCGCGCATGATCAGTGTGCTGACCGAGCGACGCCAGTTCGGCGGGTCGCTGGCCGACCTGGACTTGGTGCGTGCCGCTGTGCAGGTGCCGGTGCTGCGCAAGGATTTCGTCATCGGCGTGTACCAGGTGCACGAGGCGCGCGCACACGGCGCGGACGCGGTGCTGCTGATCGTCGCGGCGCTCGAACAGAACGCGCTGATCGGGCTGCGCGAGCGCGTCGAGTCGCTCGGTATGACGGCGATCATCGAGGTGCACACCGAGGACGAGGCGTCGCGCGCGCTCGACGCGGGCGCGCGGGTGATCGGCGTGAACGCACGTGATCTGCGCACCCTGGATGTCGATCGCTCGACGTTCGAACGCATCGCCCCAGGCTTGCCGAGTGGGGTCGTGAAGATCGCGGAATCCGGCGTGCGCGGGCCGCTCGACCTGATCGAGTACGCCGCGGCCGGCGCGGACGCGGTGCTGGTGGGCGAGTCGCTCGTGACCGGCGCCGACCCGCGGCACGCGGTTGCCGAGTTGGTTACCGCCGGCGCGCATCCGGCCACGCCGCGCCCGTCGCGCTGAGCCGGACCGCGCGACTGCGGCCGCCGCGCGACTGTGACCGCCGCGCGACTGTGACCGCCGCCCGACTGTGACCGCCGCCGCGCCGGAGGGGTGGTCTGGCACCTTTGCTCTGCTCAACCTGAGTGGGCATTTGCTCAGCGTGGCTGAGCAGAGCGCTCTGCTCAGCGAGCCTGATCGCATGCTCGATCCGACTGAGCAGAGCAAAGGTGCCAAGAGGGACCACCGGTAAGCACGTCGGCGGCTCGCCGGGCAAAGCGGCGGTGGATAACCACCGTCATCCACAGATTCGATATTCAGCCGCCGCCACGTCGGGCCAAGGTGGCACCGTTGCGCGCATGACGGAGCGCACCGAGTTCATGATTGGCGGCTATCCGCTGTCCGGGATCGTGCGGCGGGTCCGGCGGGCCGCCGACATGAGCCAACGCGAGCTCGCCAAGTACGCGAAGGTGAGCGCGAGCACGATAGGTCAGCTCGAGACCGGCGCGGCGCTCCCATCACTTCCAGTGCTCCAGCGGGTTCTCAACGCTGCCAATTGCCTGCTCGTGGTGGCCGACGCCGACGGACGCCTCGTCGTCCCGCTGGAGGTGTGGCGGGACACGGCGGACGGCGCAGGTCGCCGGTATCCGGCGCATCTCGACACGATCCTCGATCCGGAATACGGCGAATGGTGGGCAGATGGGTTCGGCCTCGCGAGACCGCCGGAGACCTTCCGGCGCAATCGCGAATACCGCGACTACCAGCGCCGGTTGAGCCGATGGGAGGTTCGCGTCGCGCAGCTTCGCCTTGCGCCCCGTCCGCGGCTACCACCGGGTTGGCGTCCCGGCGACGAATGGCGAGCCGACGCAGCCGAGCGGTAACCGTCCGGCCGCAACCGCTCGACGTTAGCCAGTCGCGGCGCCCGGTAGGCTGCTGGTCGTGCAGCGGATCAGCGAGCTCGGCGGGCGATGGCACGGCTGACGCCGTCCCTGTCCGTCACGACCCCGGAGTCCCGCATGTCCGCACCGCTCATGCCTGATCAGACCGGCCACTTCGGCCCGTACGGCGGCCGCTTCGTACCCGAGGCGCTCATCGCCGCCATCGACGATCTCACTGCAGCGTTCCACGAGACGCAAGCCGACCCGGCGTTCCGCGCCGAACTCACCCGGCTGCTGCGCGATTACACCGGCCGCCCCTCGCCGCTGACCGACGCGCCGCGCTTCGGTGAGCACGCCGGCGGCGCTCGCATCCTGCTCAAGCGCGAGGATCTCAACCACACCGGTTCGCACAAGATCAACAATGTGCTCGGCCAAGCACTGCTGACCCAACACATCGGCAAGAAGCGGGTCATCGCCGAGACAGGCGCCGGCCAGCACGGCGTGGCCACTGCAACCGCCGCCGCGCTGCTCGGCCTCGAGTGCGTCGTCTACATGGGCGAGGAGGACACCCACCGTCAGGCGCTCAATGTCGCGCGCATGCGACTGCTCGGCGCCGAGGTCGTCCCCGTCACCACCGGCTCGCGCACGCTCAAGGACGCCATCAATGAGGCGATGCGCGATTGGGTCACCAACGTCGAGACCACGAACTATGTGTTCGGGACGGTCGCCGGGCCGCACCCGTTCCCGATGATGGTGCGCGAGTATCAGCGCATCATCGGGGACGAGGCGCGCGCGCAGGTCCTGGAGCGATGCGGCCGGCTGCCCGACGCGGTGGCGGCGTGCGTCGGGGGTGGCTCGAACGCGATCGGCATCTTCACCGCCTTCGTCCCGGATAAGCAGGTGCGACTCGTGGGCTACGAGGCCGGCGGCGATGGCGTCGAGTCGGGTCGGCACGCCGCCTCGATCACCGGCGGCGCGCCCGGTGTCCTGCACGGCGCGCGCTCCTACCTGCTCCAGGACGAGAACGGGCAGACGATCGAGTCGCACTCGATCTCGGCCGGCCTCGACTACCCGGGCGTCGGTCCCGAGCACTCCTACCTGCACGACATCGGTCGCGCCGACTACCGGCCGATCACCGACGCGCAGGCGATGGCGGCGTTCGAGTTGCTGTCGCGCACCGAGGGCATCATCCCGGCGATCGAATCCGCGCACGCGCTGGCCGGCGTCATCGACCTCGGCCGCGAACTCGGGCCGGACGCGATCATTCTCGTCAACCTCTCCGGCCGCGGCGACAAGGACGTCGAGACCGCGTCGAAGTACTTCGGGCTGATCTGATGAGTGCTCTCTCGGACGCGCTGGCCAAGGCGAAGGCGGACAACCGGGCGGCGCTCGTCGGCTACCTGCCCGTCGGCTATCCGAACGTCGACGTCTCCATCGACGCAATGCGCGCGATGGTCGACGGCGGCGCGGATGTCGTCGAGGTCGGTGTGCCGTATAGCGATCCGGTCATGGACGGGCCGACGATCCAGGCCGCGGCGGAGCCGGCGGTTCGCGCCGGCGTCGGGATCCGCGACGCGTTGCGCGCGGTCGAGGCGGTCGCGCAGGCCGGCGCCGCGGCGGTGATCATGACCTATTGGAATCCGGTGGAGCGCTACGGCGTCGACCGGTTCGCCGCAGAGCTGAGCGCGGCCGGTGGCTCCGGTGCCATCACGCCCGATCTCATTCCCGACGAGGCGGCACCGTGGCTCGCCGCCACTGACGAGCACGGCCTCGACCGGGTCTTCCTCGTCGCACCGTCGTCCACCGACGCCCGCATCGTGTCGACCGCCGCGGCATCACGCGGCTTCGTCTACGCGGCGGCGCTCATGGGCGTCACGGGCGCGCGTGATGCCGTCGGCGCGGCGGCGGCAGCGCTGGTCGGGCGGGTGCGGGCACTTGCCCCGGACATCCCGGTGTGCGTCGGACTCGGCGTCTCCAACGGTGATCAGGCCGCACAGATGGCTGCGTTCGCCGACGGCGTCATCGTCGGCTCGGCACTGGTGCGCTGCATGCTCGACTCTCCGGACGCCGGGGGAGTGGCGGCCGTGCATGCCCTCGCCGGCGAGCTCGCCGCAGGCGTCCGCCGTCAGCCGGTCGCCAGCACCTGAAGGCGCGAGTAGTCGCCGTTGAAGACGTCCTGGTCGCCGGGGAAGGTGCCGGCGTCCGCGTACTGCCAGAACGTGTAGTACGACCACGCGTACGGCAACGTGCCGACCTGCGACGCGTAGCGCGCCACCCACAGCGGGTTGGTCGAGGTGAAGTCGCCGAGGTTGCCGGTGCACTGCTGCCACCAACTCGTCGCGGTGTAGATCACCGGCCAGCGGCTCGTCCGGGCGTGGTACTCGTCGCTGAACGACTTGATCCACGCCACCATCCCCGACTGCGAGTAGCCGTAGCAGGTCGCGCCGTAGGGGTTCCATTCGATGTCCAGTGCGCCGGGCAGCGTCTGCCCGTCCGCAGACCAGCCGCCGCCATGGTTGACGAAGAAGTCGGCCTGGTAGGCGCCGCTGGAACGGTCGGGCAGCGCGAAGTGGTAGGCACCGCGGATCATCCCGACGTTGTACGAACCGACGTACTGCTGCGCGAAGTACGGGTTCGTGTAGCCGGTGCCTTCAGTGGCCTTGACGTAGGCGAAGCGCCCCCCGTTGTTCCACGCGGTCTGCCAGTCGACATTGCCCTGATAACCGGAGACGTCCATGCCGTAGACGGCGCCGGCCGCCGACGCGGACGGGGCGGCCACGCCGAGCCCGCCGGCCAGCACCGCCGCCAGGAGCAGGGCACGAATTGAGTGTGTCATGGGACACACTTTGTCCGCATTTGTCCGGTGCGGTCAAGATCTACTCGGGAATGATCAACAACTTGCCAGTTGTACGGCGGCCCTCGAGATCGCGGTAGGCCTGTCCCGCGTCGCCCAGGCCGTACCGTCCGCCGATCTCGACGCGCAGCGTGCCCTCGGCGACGGCGCCGAGCACTTCCCGCGCGCGCCACAGCAACTCGTCCCGCTCGGCGGTGTAGTGGGCGATCGTCGGGCGGGTGACGAACAGCGACCCCATCGGATTGAGGCGCTGGAGATCGAAGGGCGGCACCTGCCCGCTCGCCGCGCCGAACAGCACCATCATCCCGCGCCGCCGCAGGGACGCGAGCGATGCCTCGAACGTAGCCTTGCCGACGCCGTCGTACACGACGTCGACGCCGGCCGGCGCGAGCTCGCGCACCGCGGCTGTGAGGTCGTCGACCTCGTCGTAGCGCAAGACGTGATCAGCGCCGAGAGCGCCGGCGATATCGGCCTTCGCCGCACTGCCGACCGTGCCGATCACCCGGGCACCCTTCGCCTTCGCCGTCTGTACGAGCAGCTGCCCGACGCCGCCGGCGGCGGCGTGCACGAGCGCCGTCTCTCCGGAGCGCAGCGGGTAGGTGGAGTTGACGAGGTAGTGCGCGGTGATGCCCTGCAACATCGAGGCTGCTGCGATCTCCGGCTCGACGCCGGCGGGCACGGGCACTGCCGGGGCGGCGTCGATCACCGCCGTCGTCGCATGCGTGCCGTGACCACCGGCGGCCGTGGCGACCACGTCACCGATCGAGACATCCCGCACGTCCGGACCGACGGACACCACCCGGCCCGCGCACTCCTCGCCGAGGATGAACGGCGTCGGCGTCTTGTACACGCCCCGGCGGCGGTACACGTCGATGAAGTTGACGCCCGATGCGGCGACCTCGACGAGCAACTCGCCCGGGCCGGGCGGGCGCACGGTGCGCTCCTCGACCTTGAGGACTTCGGGTCCGCCGTTCTCGGTCACGACGGCGGCACGGCTGGTCGGCATCGCTCCAAGCTATCCGGCTACCGTGAGCAGGTGCTGCTCGCCTCGATCCCCAGCCCAACACGCAGCGTCTGGCACCTCGGCGCGCTGCCGATCCGGGCCTATGCGCTGTGCATCATCGCCGGCATCCTCGTGGCGATCTGGGTGACGAACCGGCGCTGGCGCGAGCGCGGCGGCAATCCCGACCACGTGTGGGACGTCGGCGCGTGGGCGATCGTCCTCGGTATTGTCGGCGGCCGCCTCTACCACGTCGTCACCGATCCGGAGCTGTACTTCGGCAGCGGCCGACACCCCATCGACGCCGTCAAGGTCTGGGACGGCGGGTTGGGCATCTGGGGCGCCATCGCGCTCGGCACCGCCGGTGCGTGGATCGGCTGCCGGCGCCGCAACATCAAGCTGCAGGTGTTCGCCGACGCGGCCATACCAGGCGTGGTGTTCGCGCAGGCGATCGGCCGGTGGGGCAACTGGTTCAACAACGAGCTGTTCGGCGGCCGCACGAGTCTGCCGTGGGGGTTGCAGATCCACTGCCTCGACATCAACACCGGCAAGACGGTGCCCGGTGGCACGAACGGCGGCCTGACCTGTCCGCCAGGCAGCGGGACATTGGCCGGTCACTTCCAACCGACGTTCCTGTACGAGTTCCTCTGGGACGTCGCGCTCGGCGTCGCGCTGATTCTGATCGACCGCCGGCTGCGGCTCGGCCGCGGCAATGTAATGGCGCTCTACGTCATGGGATACACGGCGGGACGTGCCTGGATCGAGGCGCTGCGCACCGACCCCACCCACCACTTCCTGGGCGTGCGCCTCAACGACTGGACGAGCCTCGTTGTCTTCGTCGGGGCGTTGGTCTGGTTCCTCAGGCACGGCGGCTTCCATGCCGAGCGGGAAGAAAGCCCCTACTACGGCGAAGCGGAGGACGAGGAGGACGACGAGCCGGCCGTCGAGGTCGCCGCCGATGAGTGATGCCCTGAGCGACCTGCCGGACCGGCCGAATCCGGAGATCCACCACGAGCATCGCGACGTAAGCGGCGGCTGGCTGCGCCCAACCGTGTTCGGGATGATGGATGGGCTCGTCTCCAACTTCGCCCTCATCGCGGGTGTCGCGGGCGCCTCCGCGAGCAGTTCGGACGTCGCGCTCGCCGGGCTCGCCGGGCTGGTCGGCGGTGCGTTCTCGATGGCGGCGGGTGAGTACATCTCGGTCCAGAGCCAGAACGAGTCCACGGCGGCCGAGCTGGAGGTCGAGCGGCACGAGCTCGTCACCAACGCGGATGCCGAGCTCGCCGAGCTGACCCAGATGTATGTGAGCCGCGGCGTCGATCGGGGCCTGGCCGAGCAGGTCGCCCGGCAGCTGTCCCGCGATCCGGACCAGGCGCTCGTCATCCACGCCCAGGAGGAACTCGGCGTCGACCCCACGCAGTTGCCCAGCCCGGTTGTTGCCGCGACGTCGTCGTTCTTCTCGTTCTGCGTCGGGGCGCTGCTGCCGCTGCTGCCGTACGCGCTCGGCACCGAGACGTTGTGGATATCCGCCGTTTTGTCGGTTCTCGCACTATTCGGCGCAGGCGTCGCCGCCTCGAAATTCACCGCGCGCAGTTGGTTATACGCGGGTATGCGGCAATTGGGGTTCGGCGTGATCGCGGCAGCCGTGACGTTCGGCGTGGGCTCGCTGTTCCACGCTGTCACATAGTCGGCCCGAAAAACGTCAAGGTTCTGTCGCGAGTCACCCTTAGACTGCCGGGCAACCATCTGCAACACGGAGGAATTGTGCGTCGCTGGGCTGAGTTTGTGCTGCGCCATCGCAAGTGGGTCATCGGCTTCTGGCTGCTGGTGATCGTCGTCGGTGGAATGCTGTCGAAGACGGTCAACGATCGGTTGACGATCGACTTCTCACTCCCGGGCCAGCCTGGCACTGAGACCGCCCACAAGATCGAGAACCTGCTGCACAACGGCGGCGAGACGAGCCCGTACCTCGTCACTGTGACGATGCCCAAGGGCCAGACGATCACGGGCAACGAGCAGGCGGTTGACGCCACGTTCAAGGCCGTCGCCGCGCCGGGTGTCGTTCCGAACCAGCACCTGCGCGTCCTCGACGAGGCGAACACCGGGGAATCGGCGTTCCGCACAAAGGACGACCGCACCGCCTACGCGATGGTCTTCTACCTCTTCAACCACTCACCGAACCAGACGCTGCTCACCGACCCGATCCGGGCCGCTGCCGAGAAGGCGGCCCCGGCCGGCGCGACGATCGGCGTCACGGGTGAGGACGTACTCGCCTCCGGCGACGACAGCGGTGGGCCCGGTGTCCTCGGCGAGACGCTGCTCGGCGCCGTCGGTGCGCTGGCGGTGCTGGCGTTCGTGTTCGGTTCGCTGCTCGCGTTCCTTCCGCTGATCGTCGCCGCGGCATCGATCCTCGGCACGTTCATCATGCTGCTGCCGATCACCTACGCCACCGACGTGTCGTTCATCGTCGAGTTCCTCGTCGCCCTCGTCGGCCTCGGTGTGTCGATCGACTACTCGCTGCTGTTCGTCACCCGATGGCGCGAAGAGAAGGACCACGGGCGAGATAATCACGAGGCCGTCAAGGTCGCCATGGAGACCGCCGGCCGTGCGGTGGTGTTCAGCGGTGTGACGGTTGCGATCGGCCTCCTTGCGCTGATCGTGCTGCCCGTCCCGTTCATGCGCAGCATGGGCTACGGCGGCGCGTTGATACCGCTCGCAGCGGTGCTGACGACGTTGACGTTCACACCGGCCATCCTCGGCGGCATCGGGCCGCGGATCGACTGGCCGAAGGTCCGGCACGAGAACCGCGCCAGTAGGGCGTGGAGCAGGTGGGCGCGACTCATCGTGCGTCGCCGCTGGGTCGCCGCCGGCCTCGCCATCGCGGTGCTCGGTGTCCTGGCTGTGTCGCTGTTCGGCGCGAAGATCGGGCAGTCGTCGTCCGCTTCGCTGGCGCACAGCGGGCCCGCGTACGAGTCGCTGCAGACGCTCGAGAAGGGCGGCGTCAACAACGGCACGCTCACGCCGATCGAGATCCTGGTCGACACGAATCAGGCGAGGACGGTCGCCGCTGCGGTCGGCGCCGTGGACGGCATCGATCGCGTCCTCGTGCCGAGTGGCCCCGAGAGCAACGCGGACGGTCAGTCTGTGATCGTCGCCATTCCGGTGAACGAGACGGTCAACTCGAAGAGCATCGGCGTCGTGCGCGACGTCAACGACGTGCTCAGCGGGCAGGACGGCGTCACCGGCGCCACCGGCCTGGGTGCTGCGCAGATCGACTTCCTGCATGCGGTCTACGGCAATTTTCCGCTGATGCTCGCAGTGATCGCGGTGCTCACCTACATCCTGCTGGTGCGGGCGTTCCGCTCGCTGCTGCTGCCGCTCAAGGCGATCGTCCTCAACCTGCTATCGCTGGGCGCCACCCTCGGCGCCATGGTGTTGTTCTGGCAGGACGGCCACGGCTCGAAGGCGATCTTCGACATCGAGGCGACGGGTGCCGTCACGTTCTGGATCCCGCTGATGGTGTTCGCGTTCCTGTTCGGGCTGTCGATGGACTACGAGGTCTTCATCCTGTCCCGTATTCGGGAGGAGTACGACGGCGCCCGCTCGACGGACGCGGCGGTCGTCGAGGGCATCGGGCGAACCGGCCGGCTCGTCACCTGCGCCGCGCTGATTCTGTTCCTCGCCTTCGCGGCGCTCGCCTCCGGGCCCGGCACCGACCTGAAGGTGCTGGCGACCGGCTTGGGCATCGGCATCCTGATCGACGCGACGATCGTGCGCTCGCTGCTCGTTCCGTCGCTCGTCTCGCTGTTCGGCCGCTGGAACTGGTACCTGCCGGCCGGCGTGGCACGCATCCTGCGCGTGCAGCCGTCGTACCCGCACCCGGAGCCCCCGCGGCGCGGCGCGACCGTCGTCGTCGAGCCGGAGGAGCCGGAGGAGCAGGTACTCGCCCGCGACTGAGCTCCGTCGCGCGGGACGAGGCGCCGATCGCGTCTGGACTGAGGAGCGAGTAGGCCGACGAAGGAGGCCACGAGCGACGAGGGAAGACGCGATCTCCAGGCGTCGAAGTCCCCGAGCGACCATGGGCATAGGGTCGGGATTCGTGTCCGAGCTTCCCGGTGTCGATCTCGACGCCCTGACGCGGTGGCTGGACGACGTCCGTCCAGGTTTGCGTCAGGGTGCGCTGCGCGGTGAGTTGATCGCGGGCGGCAAGTCGAATCTGACGTTCCGGATCACGGACGGCGGAACGAGCTGGGCGCTGCGCCGGCCGCCGCTGGCACACGTGCTGCCTACGGCGCACGACATGGTGCGCGAGCATCGGGTGATCAAGGCGCTCGCCCCTACGGCGGTGCCGGTGCCCCATGAGGTTGCGTGCTGTGCCGACCCGGACGTGCTCGGCGCACCCTTCTACCTGATGGAGTTCGTCGACGGCGTGGTGCTCGACAAGCCGGAGCTGCTGAACGAGCTCGACCCGGGCGTGGCGCGCCGCGCCTGCGAGCTGCTGATGGACACGCTCGTCGAGCTGCACGAGGTGGATCCGGCCGCGGTCGGGTTGGCCGACTTCGGCCGGCCGGAGGGGTTCTTGTCCCGGCAGGTGCGGCGCTGGCATCAGCAGTGGCAGGCGTCCGAGACGCGGCCACTGGACGAGCTGGGCAAGACGGTGCAACAGCTGACGGAGACGCTGCCGGAGCAGTCGGCGCCCGCGATTGTGCACGGCGACTACCGCCTCACGAACGTGATGTTCGATCCGCACTGCGACCGGATCGCCGCGGTGGTCGACTGGGAGATGGCGACTCTCGGTGATCCGCTGGCCGACCTCGGGCTCCTGGTCGTCTACCAGGATCTCGCCCAGCAGGGCGACACGATCATGCCGAAGATGCTGCCCGAGCGCGGGTTTCTCACCTCGGCCGAGATGGTGGCGCGGTATGCGCAGCGCTCGCCGCGCGATCTTTCCCGACTCAGTTGGTACGTCGGGTTGGGCTACTTCAAGCTCGCGGTCGTCGCCGAGGGCATTCACCGCCGCTACCTGGGCGGCAAGACGGTCGGCGCGGGCTTCGATCATTTCGGCGCGGCCGTCCCGATGCTGTTGGACGCCGCGCTGCGCGCCGTGGCCGATCGGTAGGAGGATCTTTCGTGGACTTCGCATTCAGTGAGCGGTCGCGGGCCCTGCAGGAGCAAGTGCGCAAGTTCCTCGACGACTTCGTGTACCCGGCCGAGCCGGTTTTCGAGGCGCAGGTCGCGGCGAACCGCGCCGCCGGCACGCCGTTCCGCATGCCGGACGTGCTGGCCGGGTTGAAGGAGGCGGCTCGCGCGCAGGGCCTCTGGAACCTCTTCCTGCCCGACGCGACGCACGGCGCCGGGTTACCCGTCCTCGACTATGCGCCGATCGCCGAGCTGTCCGGGCGCTCGCCGGCGATCGCGCCGGAGGCGATGAACTGCGCGGCACCCGACACCGGCAACATGGAACTGCTCGCGATGTTCGCGACGGAGGCGCAGAGCATGGAGTGGCTGGAGCCGCTGCTGCGCGGCGAGATCCGCTCGTGCTTCTCGATGACGGAGCCGGACGTCGCCTCCTCCGACGCCACCAACATCGCGACGACGATCACTCCGGACAGCGACGGGTACGTCGTCAACGGCGTCAAGTGGTGGTCGACGGGCGCGCTGCGGCCCGATTGCAGGATCGCGATCGTGATGGGCGTCAGCGACCCGGAGGCCGCGACGTACGCGCGCCACTCGATGATCCTCGTTCCGCTCGACACGCCGGGCGTGACGATCGAGCGGTCGACGACCGTCTACGGCTACGACGACGGGCCGCACGGCGGTCACGGGGTGATCCGCTACGACAACGTACAGGTGCCGCGCGAGAACCTGCTCGGCCCGCAGGGTGGCGGGTTCATGATGGCGCAGGCGCGGCTCGGTCCGGGTCGGATCCACCACTGCATGCGCTCGCTCGGGATGGCCGAGCGCGCCGTCGAGCTGATGTGTGCGCGCGCCGCGTCCCGGTCGACGTTCGGTCAGCCGATCGCCAAGCACGGAGTCGTGCAGGAGTGGATCGCCGAGTCCCGGCTGGCCATCGAGCAGGCGCGGTTGCTCGTGCTCAAGACGGCGTGGCTGATCGACACGGTCGGGGTGCGGAACGCGCGTACCGAGATCGCGGCGATCAAGGTGGCCGCGCCGCGCGCCGCGTCCTACGTGCTCGACAGGGCCGTCCAGGTGCACGGCGCCGCCGGCGTTTCGTCCGACACCCCGCTCGCCGCGGCGTGGGCCCAGTTGCGCACGCTGCATCTCGCGGACGGCCCGGACGAAGTGCACCTGCGCTCGATCGCCCGTCAGGAACTGCGCAGCCACGCCGCTGCCGCGCGCGCATGAGGGTTGCGGGCGCGGTCGCGGTCGTCACGGGCGGCGCGAGCGGCATCGGCGCCGCGCTCGCGCGCCGGTTCGCCGCTGCGGGCGCGGAGCGCGTGATAGTCGTCGACCGTGATCATGCCGGCGCGCAGGCAGTGGCGGATGACATCGGCGGGGTGGCGGAAGAGGTGGACGTCACCGACGCGGCGGCCGTGCAGGATTTGGTGACGCGCACGCTGAACCGCGACGAACGCATCGACCTGTTCTGCTCGAACGCGGGCATCGCAACAGGGGTCGGCCTCGACGATGCGGACGACCTGTGGCACCGCGCGTACGAAGTGAACGTGATGGCGCACGTGTACGCGGCGCGCGCGGTGCTGCCGGCCATGTTGGCCCGAGGCAGCGGATGGTTGCTGAGCACCGCGTCGGCGGCCGGCCTGCTCACCTCGCCCGGTGACGCGCCGTACGCGGTCACCAAGCACGGCGCGGTGGCGCTCGCCGAGTGGCTCGCGCTCACCTACGGCCTCCGGGGGATCGGCGTGAGCGTCGTCTGCCCGATGGGTGTCGCGACGCCGCTGCTCATGGATCCGCTCGCCGCCGGTGACCCGGGCGCCCGCGCGGTCGCCGCGTCGGGCGAGATCCTCACCGCCGAGCAGGTCGCGGACGCGGTCGTGGCGGGATTGGCCGAGGAGAGGTTCCTGATCCTGCCGCACGCGCAGGTCGGTACGTTCTGGGCGCAGAAGGCGTCCGACCCGGATCGCTGGCTGGCCGGGATGCGCCGGTTCGTCGAGTCGAGACAGGAGTAACGCATGCCAGGAGTTCAGGACCGCGTCGCGCTCGTCACCGGTGCCGCGCAGGGCATCGGCGCCGCGGCGGCGCAGCGGTTGGCCAAGGGCGGCGCGAAGGTGGGCGTCCTCGACCTGCAGCAGGAAGCCGCGCAGGCAGTCGCAGAAGAGATCACGGCGGCCGGTGGCGCCGCGCTCGCACTCGGCGCCGACGTGTCGCAGCGCGACCAGGTGCAGGCCGCGGTCGACACCCTGGTCGGCGAGTTCGGCGGGCTGCATATCCTCGTGAACAACGCGGGCGTCCTTCGCGACAACCTGCTCTTCAAGATGAGCGACGACGACTGGACGCTCGTCATGGAGGTTCACCTGCGCGGTGCGTTCCTGTGCAGCCAGATCGCGCAGAGGCACATGGTCGAAGCCAAGTACGGACGCATCGTGTCGATGTCCTCGACGTCCGCTCTCGGCAACCGCGGTCAGGCCAACTACTCGACCGCCAAAGCCGGGTTGCAGGGACTGACGAAGACGCTCGCGATCGAGCTCGGTCCGTTCGGCGTGACCGCCAACGCCATCGCGCCCGGCTTCGTCGAGACGGCAATGACGAAGGCCACCGCGGAGCGGATCGGCACGACGATCGAGCAGATGCGCGAGGCTACGGCGCAAGCCGTGCCGGTGCGGCGCGGCGGCGTCCCGGACGACATCGCGAATGCGGTGGCGTTCTTCGCCGCCGAGGAGTCGGGCTACGTCACCGGCCAGGTGCTCTACGTCGACGGCGGTCGCGGCCTGCTGTAGGTCCCGCGTTCGCGTTGGTCGGGCGGCCACGCGAAGTTCGCCGAAATATCCCCGAAACGCACGATTGTCATAGAAAGCGCTTACTGTTAGGAATGTCCCCAAGGAGAGCAGTTCCTCATGGGGGCAAGGCATGGCCATTGAGGCGGGCGTCCGTGGCCCGCGTCGCGTGCTCGACGACCTCGTGCGCGGCGCGCGCGACGTCGTGCCGCATCCGCCGCCCGAGGCCTCGGCCGATTCGCCGGCCGAAGTCTCGTCCCGACTGCGCTGGTACGCAGCGATTGCCCCGGTAACCCTGCGCATGGTCCTGCTGCCCTGCGCGGCAACGGTCCTGGCCGCGGTCGACGGCCTGCGGCGCACGCTGCCGCTGCTCGGCGTGGTCGCCGCGCTCGCCGCCGTCGACGCGATCGGGTTGCGTGCGGCAGGGCGGAGCCGGTGCGTGTCTCGGGAGATGCTGTACACCTCGCTCGGGCTCGCCGTGGCGGCGAATCTGCTCGTCGCGGGCAGCGTGCCCGCCGACACCTATCTCGTGGCGACGTCGGTGACCGGCGCGCACCTCATCGCCACGGTCGTCGTGTGGACGCTCTCGCTGGGCGGCTGGGCCGGGATGGCAGTGGTCGGGGGCAACGTCGCGCTGCAGGCCGTGATGGTCGAGCTGAATCACGCCCACGACGGGGCGCCGATCCCGCACGTCCTCGCCTTCACCGCCGCCGGGACGGTGGGCTTGGCCGCCGCGGTCGGCCTGGCCTTGATCGACGTCGCGGTGCTGGCGTTCGGCGCCCGGCTCGCGATGACCGTCGGCATGCAGGCCGGCCGCGAGGCCGAGCGTGCCGTGTTGCTGCGCGGCATGCACGACACCGTGCTTCAGACACTGGAAGCGATCGCGCTCTACCCGGCAGGCGAGGACGGCGAGCAGACGATCGATCGGCTGCGCGGCATGGCACGCGGGCAGGCGATGCAGATCCGGCAGGCGCTCGGCACCGTGCCCGTCGACGTTGGGGCCATGCGGTTCGCCGACGAACTGCTCGGGCTCGCCGCCGAGCTGTCCGCCGACGGGTTGCGGATCGAACTCGCGCTGGACGACATACCTGACGACGTGCTGTCGACCACCGGGCGCGCTGCGCTGCGCGATGCCGCGCGTGAGGCGCTGCGCAACGTCGCGAAGCACTCCGGTGCCGATGCCGCAGTGCTCCGGCTGACCGCCGCGGCCGACGCGGTGCACGTCGTCGTCCGCGACCACGGTTGCGGCTTCGATCCGCTCGTGACGCCGGCGGGCTTCGGCATGCGCGAATCTATCGGCGCCCGGCTGCGGGAGGTGGACGGGCAGGCCGACGTGTGGTCCCGCCCGGGGCGCGGGGTGCGCGTGACGTTGCGCGTGCCGATGGCCGGGCAATGACCGCCGTACGCGACGCCCTGCTGGCCGGCACGCTCGCGTGCGCCGCGCTGGCCGTGCCTTCGCCGGCGGCGGCCGGGGCGGCGCCGAGCTGCGTCAGCCCACAGGGCGTGTACCGGGCCGCGACGCCGTGGCCGCAGCAGCTGTTCGACCCGCAGCGGGTCTGGCCGCTCACTGACGGCAGCGGTCAGACCGTCGCGGTGCTCGGCACCGGTGTCGACGCGCGCAACGGCCAGTTCGGCAGGAGCCAGGTGCGCCGCGGCGTCGATCTGCTCGGCTCCGGCGCGGCGGACGACGACTGCGACGGCCGCGGCACGTTCGCCGCGGGCATCGTCGCGGCACGACCGGCGTCGGCGACCACCTTCGCCGGGCTCGCGCCCGGTGCCCGGCTGCTGCCGATCCGCTACACACAGACGAGCAGCAACGGCGTGCAGGGCGGCGAACCGAACCGGCTCGCGGCAGCCATCGACACGGCGCAGGCAGCAGGTGCGGACGTCATCCTGGTCGTCGTGCCTGCGGCGCACGACAGCGCCGACCTGCGCACCGCCGTCGCACATGCCACCGCGCACGGCGCGCTCGTGATCGGCCCGGTCGTCGGATCGCAAGCCGGCACCCGCAGTTACCCGGCCGCCGATCCGGGCGCGCTCGGCGTGGCGCCCGTCGACGAGCAGGGCCAGGCCGTGCAGGCCGAGGGTGGCAGCCAGGTCGCGCTGGCCGCGCCCGGCGCGCGACTCGTCAGCACGGCCGCGGGCACCGCGTCGGGCCGGCTCGGGCACGCGTGGGGCGTCGACGACGCGGAGTTCGCGGCCGCCTACGTCGCGGGCGCAGCCGCGCTGCTGCGCGCCTACCGCCCTGAACTGGCACCGCAGCAGGTCGTCGTCCGGCTGACGGTCACCGCCGACCGCGCGGGCGACGCGCGTAACTCGCGCCTGGGCTGGGGGATCGTCGACCCGTA
>DASQSE010000010.1:0-8488 GCA_035642535.1 Jatrophihabitans sp.
GCCGCCGAACGCGGCGGCCGGCAGACCACCGCTCATCACCTTGCCGAACGTGTAGAGATCGGCGTCCACCGGATCGATGCCGTACCAACCCGCGGGCGAGACGCGGAATCCGGTCATCACCTCGTCCATGATCAGAAGCGCCCCGTGTCGGGCGGTGATCAGCCGCAGCCCGGCGTTGAAGCCCCCGCTCGGCGCGATCGCGCCCATGTTCCCGGCCGCGGCCTCGGTGATCACGCACGCGATGTCGTCCCCGAACTCCGCGAAACACGCCTCGACGGCGGCGATGTCGTTGTAGGGCAGCACGATCGTCTCGGCGGTTTGCGCGCCCGTGACGCCAGGCGTGTCGGGCAGCCCGAAGGTCACGACGCCGGAACCGGCGGCGGCCAGCAACGCGTCCACGTGCCCGTGGTAGCAGCCGGCGAACTTGACCACGCGGTGCCGGCCCGTCGCGCCGCGGGCGAGCCGGATCGCCGACATCGTCGCCTCGGTTCCGGAGTTGACGAGCCGCACCTGCTCGGCGGGGGCGACCCGCCGCACGAGTTCCTCGGCGAGCTCGACCTCACCTGGCGTCGGTGTCCCGAACGACAGCCCGGACGCCGCCGCCGCCTGCACCGCAGCCACCACCTCGGGATGCGCGTGCCCGAGGATCATCGGCCCCCACGAGCCCACCAGGTCGACGTAGCGGCGGCCGTCCGCGTCGAACAGGTACGGTCCCGACCCGCGCACCATGAAGCGCGGCGTGCCGCCGACGGCGCGAAACGCCCGCACCGGCGAGTTCACGCCGCCCGGGATCACGCCGAGCGCACGGTCGAAAAGGGCGGCGGACGCGGGCGCTTCGCTCATCCACTCAGTCTGGCAAAGGCCGGGATATGCCAATCTCGCACTATGCGTTCGTTGCCGAAACCAGCCGTGCTGGCGCTCGCCTGCTGCCTCGTCGCGGCCGGCTGCACCAACTCGGGCTCGGGCACCCCGTCGCGGAGCACCGTCGAATCCGTCGGGCTGCAGCTCAGCGATTTCCCTCCGTCGTGGCAGCGCGTCGACGAGTCGCTGCCCGACGTCCTCGGCAAACTGGCCGACTGCACCGGCATCGACCTGAGCCGCGCCGGCGACACGCAGGAGACCGTCGGCTCCGGTGTCTTCCGCAACGGCGACCGCCGCATCTGGTCGGTGACGACCGGCTACCGGTCCCAACAGGGTGTCGCGGATCGCGCGGCCGCGATCGGCAGCTCGCAGGCCGACACATGCATTGCCACCGTGCTGCGTCCCAGCCTCGCCGATGTCGTTCCGGGTGCTCGGACGGTCTCGTCGCAGTTCACCGCGGAGCCGGGCGGGTTCAACACCGCGGCGGCTGTCGTCGGCACTGCGACCGGAGTGGTGAGCGTCGACTCGGGCGGCCGACGCGCGAAGATCCGCGTGGACGTCAGCTTCATCGGCGGCAACGAGCTGGCCAGCGTCGTCGTCTTCGTCGGCGTCGGAAAGCAGGTGCCGCGGTGGATCGAGCAAACGCTCATCTTCAAGATCGCCAGGCGGGCCCTCGCGGACTGAGCGCGGTCATCCGGCAGGATCGGTGCGAGCAGCCAGCACCGAAAGGTAGTACGGCATGAAGATCGAGGGCAGCGCGGCGTTGGTGACGGGTGGCGCGTCCGGACTCGGGCTCGCGACCGCGACTCGCCTCGCGGCGGCGGGCGCACACGTCACGATCCTCGATCTGCCCACGAGCGACGGCAACGAGCAGGCCGCCGCGTTCGGTGGTGCCTTCGCGGCTGCTGATGTGACCAGCGAATCCGACGTGGTCGCCGCGCTCGACGCGGCCGCCGAGCACGGCCCGCTCCGCATCGCGGTGAACTGCGCCGGGGTCGGCACCGCGGGGCGGGTGATCGGCAAGCAAGGCGTGCTGCCGCTCGAGCAGTTCAGCCAGGTCGTCAACATCAACCTGATCGGCACCTTCAACGTCATCCGGCTGGCCGCGGAACGCATCGCCGCGACGGACGAGATCGACGGCGAGCGCGGGGTGATCGTCAACACCGCGTCGGTCGCCGCGTACGAGGGCCAGATCGGGCAGGCCGCCTACGCGGCGTCCAAGGGTGGCGTCATCGGCATGACGCTGTCGATCGCGCGCGACCTCGCCGACAAGTTGATCCGCGTCGTCACGATCGCGCCCGGGTTGTTCCTGACGCCGATGCTGCAGGGGCTGCCGCAGGACGCGCAGGACTCGCTCGGCAAGCAGGTGCCGCACCCGAGCCGGCTCGGCAACCCGAGCGAATATGCCGCGCTCGTCCAGCACATCGTCGAGAACCCGATGTTGAACGGCGAGGTGATCCGCCTCGACGGCGCCATCCGCATGGCGCCGCGGTGAGCGCATGACGATGGTGCACCTCCGGGTCGTCTGCCCGGAGGACGCCGCAGATCGGGTGCTCGAGCTGCTCGGCAAGGAGGTCGGCGCCGTGGCCGTCCGGCGGCACGGTGCCACGTCCGACGGCACGGAGATCACGGCGGATCTCGCGCGCGAATGCGCCGATGACGTGTTCGACGGGCTGCGCCGACTCGGCGTCTTCGAACACGGCATGGCCACGCTCGAGTCGCTGGACACGGCGATCGGCTCACTCGTCGAACGCGCCGAAGAAGAGGCGCCGGGCGAGGGCGCCGACGCCTTGATCTGGGACGAGCTCATCAGCCGCACCGGCGAGGACTCCACGCTCACCGGCACCTTCCTCGCGTTTATGACACTTGCCACGCTGCTCGCGTCGATCGGCGTGGTGACCGATTCGCAGGTCACGATCGTCGGCGCCATGGTCGTCGGCCCGGAGTTCGGGCCGCTCGCGGCGCTGGCCGTCGGCATCGTCCACCGCCGCGCTTCGATCGCGCGGCGCGGTGCCAATGCGTTGCTCGTGGGCTTTCCGTTCGCGCTCGTCGTCACGAGCCTGCTGTCGCTGCTCGCCCGCGCCACCAACTTGATCGACCCGACTGACATCACGCATCGGCAGCAGACCGACTTCATCTACCACCCGGGCTGGTTCTCGCTGATCACCGCGCTCGTCGCCGGGACGGCCGGGATGCTGTCGCTCACGTCGAGCAAGTCGGCCGCGCTGGTCGGCGTCTTCATTTCGGTCACGACCATTCCTGCGGCGGGCAACGCCGCGCTCGGCGGCGTGCTCGGTCAGTGGCACGAGACGTGGCAGTCGCTCGCACAACTCGGCATCAACCTCGCGGGCATCGTCGCCGCGGGCGTCGCCACACTCGCCGCCCGGGCGGGTTTCAGTCGAGCCCGCGCCGCATGACGATGCGTCGACCGACGGCGTCCAGGCCGAGTTTCCGCTCCTCGTCGCGCCGCGCGACTGTGCCGGGCCCGTGCTCGGCGGTTTCCTCGAAGCCCCGCGCTGCGTAGAACGGGCCGTTCCACAGCACGTCCGCGTACGTCGTGAGCGTGATCGCCGGGTAGCCGTGCTCGCGCGCCCACTCGCAGGCGCGCTCGACGAGCCGGCCGCCGACACCGTGCCGCATGTGCTTCGGGATGACGGCCAGCTCGTCGATGTGCGCCAGCCCGTCCACCTCGTCGATGCGGACGAACGCGATCGGCGGTCTGCCGGCGACGAAGACCGCCTTCGCCTTGGCGAGCCCGGCCGCGTCGAACGGCAAGTCGGGCAGCGCGTACCCGGCGGTGCGGAACAGTACGGCGGCGCGGCGGTAGACGTCTTCGAGAAGCGGCAGGTCAGCGCGCGCGGCGGCGCGGATCTCTGCTTCGGCTACCGCGGTGGCGACGCCGAGCGCGGCTCGCAGCCGGTCCGGGAAGCGGGTCGGGACGACGAGGTCTCGGCCGTCGATCAGGCGCAGCGTCACGTGCTGCATGCCGCGCGGCCGGCCGGTCGGCCAGCCGAGTACCGGGAGATCCTCGCCGGACGCGTCGGTCGCGATGCCGGTGATCTCGGTGCGGTCGATCGCCTCGTCGCCGACGCGCAGCTCGTTCCGCGTCAGGTTCAGCGACTTCGTCTCGCGGACCGCGTGGACGACGAGGGCGTTGACGCCGAGCACGAGGACGAATGCGATCGCCCAGCCGATCAGGTGCGGCACGCCACCGCCCAGCATGAGGTCGATGACGAGGCCGGCGCCGAGGACGGCCGCGACGGCCCAGAGGCTCGCGTAGCCGCGCGGCTGCTCCGCGTAGGTCTCGGGGGTCCCGGGGGGCGCTGCCGGCATTGCTGCATTGTCCACAGGCCGCGGCGGGGGTGGTGCGATTCGCCCTAGGCTGCGGTGCCATGAGCGCGGTGATCGAACTCGAGACGGAGGACTTCTCGATTGCTGCGCAGCTGCTCGAGCGGCTGGGTGCTGATCCACTCGAACTGTCCGTGACGAGTTTGTCGAGGACGCTGGACGGCTGTTCCGCGATGGCCGGCAGCGACCCGGGCGCGCTCGCGTGGGCAGGCGCCTACGACCCAGCGGCGCGCTCGGCGCTGTATGCCGCACAGGACGCGATCAACGCTGTGCACAAGCTGGCCGGGATGTTCGCGCACACAGCACGCAACTACGCCGCGGCCGATGCCGCGTCGATCGCGCACGTGCCGCGCACGGTGGCCGATGCGGTCGCCGCGCTGCCGTCGGTTGGCAGCTACTTCCTGGCGATGTGCCCGATGACGGCGGCCGGCGGGGCGGGCAGCGCGCCGGCCGGCTGGGGGCTGATCGAGCACGCGGTCGGTTGGGTGGTGTGGCCGAACGGCCACCAGGACCAGCTGCGTACCGCGGCAGTGGCCTGGCGCGCGAGCGCGGCGGCGTTCGATGCGGCCGCGTCGCGGGTCGTGGACGCGGCAGCGCCGCCGGGTGCCGACCGGCTGCCGGAGGCCGCGGACATGCGCCGGGTCTGTCGCATGGTGGCGGCGCAGTTGCGCGAGCTCGGCGAGGTGCACCGCGGCCTCGGCAGCGCGTGCGATCAGCTCGCCGAGCACCTCGATCAGGCACACCACGAGGTGCTCAGCGAACTCGAGAGCCTGCTCGAATGGACGGCCGGCATCGAGGCGGCGAGCGGGCTGCTCAGCTTCTTCACGTTCGGTGTGTCCGAGGCGGTGGGCCAGGCCGGCGAAGCGGCCCGCATCTCGGCCACCGCCGCCCGAGTCGCCGCGATCATCGAGCGCTTCGCGGCGCTGGCCCGGTCATTGGCGTCGTCGGTCGCGCTCTACGCCGAACGCGCCGACCGCATCGCCGGCGCGATGGCCAGCCTGCTCGATGTCCGGCTGAGCACCGCGGTGCTGGAGCACGTGCGCACCCTGCCGTCCATGTTGCACCTCCGAGAGCTGCTCGCCGTGCGCCGGCTGGGAACGCTTGCCGGCAACTTGCCGGAGCTCGTGCTGACGCGCTCACAACTCGAGGCGAAGTTCAAACACGCCGAGGTCTTCGGCGTGACGTTGGGACGGAGCAAAGCCGGCTTCGAGGCGTTCGACGCGGCGGTAGAGAAGTTCATCGCCAGCCCATCGACCCGTCGCGTGATCGGGACGTACCGCCGCAAGCCGGTAGTCCTCAGCTACCAGATCAAGAGCCGAGTGGTGGTGATCCAGGATCTCGATGGAAGGTTCGTTTCTGCGTGGAGCTTGCGGAATTGGCAGATGATTCACGTCGTCCGGGATAGGAGCTTGGGCGGTGGCTAGATCTGAAGATCGTCTACGTCAAAGGCTGGCGGCCGAGATCACTCCGTATCGAGAGATGCTGGAAGCGCTTGTGTCGGGCGAGATGGCACCGGGCGACTTCGAGATGGAGTTCTTCGCGCATTGGGGAGATGACCGTCGGTCCTCACATCGCGACTCATTCCAGATCTTCGAAGAGTTTGCGTTCGTCGTCGAGGACTACGTCGACAACCCCGAACTGCGCGATCCCGCCAACGGCGACCTCGGACCGGACGAGCTCAAAGAGCGCGCCCGCGAGTTACTCCGCCGCGCCGGCTTCGACCCGCCGCCCGAAACCTAGGCGGCGAAGTCGAAGTCGGTGAGGTGGTGTGCGGTGTTGCGGATGGGTTTTCGTTCCGGGTCGATGAACGGCGGTGGTCGCCAATGCGGCATGCCGTCCTGCATGAACACTTCCCAATCGCGGGCAGCGAATTCGCGGTGGTGATAGCGGCAGAGCAGGCACATGTTGTCCACGTCGGTGCCGCCGCCTTGATTCCAGGGCTGGATGTGGTGCACCTCGGTCCACGCCGCCGGGCGGTCGCAGGCTGGGAAGGCGCAGCCGCCGTCGCGGGCCGCCAGCGCGAACCGTTGGCCGCGTGAGGCGAGTCGGCGGCCGCGACCGTAGCCGAGTATGCCGCCGGATTGGCTGCACACCACCGGGATCACCTCGGCCTCGCCGGCCCGTTCGAGCAGCTGCTGGAGGGCGACCGGCTGGCCGTGTGCGGTGATCGCCACCCCGGCACCGTGACCGAGTTCGCGCATCGTGGTGCTCGCCAGGATCGTCATCGGGCTGCCACCCGCGGCGGCCAGCTCTCCGGAGCGCAGCAGCCGCATCGCAGCGTCGATCATCGCGTCGTGGCGCCGCTGCCCGGCGCTGCGCTGATCAGGCATGCCGTCGGCTACCGGCACTGGCGCGGCCAGTGCATCCAGGATCGTCTGCCACGCCTCGGTCGCCTCGGGCGTGAAGTAGCCGCGCGGCTCGGAGCTGCCGTCCGGGTTGCGGCGCAGCGTGAACCCGCGGCGCCGCTGCATCTCCCGCTCATTCGGCTCTGCTCCGTCCGGATCGACGCGGGCGAGCAGCAACCGCGCGGTCTTGGCCAATTGCCGCGGTTGCTCATGCCGGGCCGCTTCGACCAGCAACCGCTCCGCGACCGGCACCACCTCATGCGCCATCCGCGTCGGGATCCGATCCAGACACTCACCGATTACCGCGACATGCTGCGCCGAGATCTCCCCCGCTCGCACTGCCTCGGCCACCACTGGGAACAGCGGCTCCAGCCGCTCGCCGGTGATCGCCCGCCGCGGGCCGAGATCCTGTGCCCGTCCAACCCGCGCCTTCGACTCAGCCGGGCTGATCCGCAACAACCACATCAGCAGATCAGCCGGACTCGTCCGCCCGTACTCACCAGCGACACCGCGCTCACTTGCCTCCGCGACCAGCCGCTGATCCACCGCCTCCAAGCGGCGCCGCTGCACCTCGAGCGCCGAGATCAAGCCCGCCACACCAGCGCCCGACACTGACGAAAGCTCTGCAGACAACAGCGTGTCGACGGCAGCGGCTATCGCCGTCACTGCCTCGCTCGCCGGGTCTGCGTCCACAAATCAGACGCTAGAACACACGTACGACAATTTGGTCCGGGGCTACCTAGCCGAGCAACTCCGCGACCTCGGCGGCCCAATAGGTGAGGATGATCGACGCGCCGGCGCGCTTGATCGAGGTGAGCGTCTCGAGAATCACCCACTCGCGATCGAGCCAGCCCCGCTCGGCGGCCGCCTCGACCATCGCGTACTCGCCACTGATCTGATACGCCGCGACAGGGATCGGCGACGCGTCGGCCACAGCGTGCAGCACGTCGAGGTAGGGCAGCGCCGGCTTGACCATGACGATGTCGGCGCCTTCGGCGATGTCCAACGAGACCTCGGCCAACGCATCTGCCACCGTGCGCGAAGCGTCCTGCTGATAGCTCGCGCGGTCGCCCTGCAACGACGAGTTGACCGCCTCGCGAAAAGGTCCGTAGAAGCCCGACGCGTACTTCGGTGCGTAGGCGAGGATGCCCGTATCGATGTGCCCGACCGAGTCGAGCGCCTGGCGCACCGCGCCGACCTGGCCGTCCATCATCCCGCTGGTGCCGAGCAGGTGCGCGCCCGCCTCGGCCTGCGCGAGCGCCATCGCTTCGTAGCGGAAAAGTGTGGCGTCGTTGTCGACTGCGCCGTGCTCGTCGAGGACACCGCAGTGCCCGTGATCGGTGAACTCGTCCAGGCAGAGGTCGGACATCAGTACGGTGCTGTCGCCGAGTTCGTGACGCAGTCGGCGGAGCGCGACGTTGAGGACGCCGTCCGGATCGTCGGCGCCCGAGCCGAGGGCATCCTTGGCGAGCGGGACCCCGAAGATCATCAGTCCGCCGACGCCCCTGCCGACGGCCTCGGTGGCTGCCTTCAGCAGCGACTCCTGCGAGTGCTGCACGACGCCGGGCATGGAGGCAATAGGAATCGGCTCGGCTGAGCCACCAGCGCTCTCCCGGACGAACATCGGCAGCACCAGATCCGACGGTCGCAGGCTGACCTCGCTGACCAGCCGGCGCAGCGCGGGAGTCCGGCGCAGGCGGCGCAGCCGAGTGGTGGGGAACGCTGGCAACTCTGGCAGGTTCACGCCTTCAGTATCCACAGGCGTTCAGCGGGAGCTTGCGCCATCCGGCATGATCTCGTGCGTGGGGCGGTTCGCGGCATTTGCCACTTTCGTGCTGCTCGTTGCCGGGTGCACGAGCGGCAGCGGCGACGCATCGGACGACACGTTCACGCCGACCTCCACCTACACGCCGCCGACCTACTCGATCTCCAGT
>DASQSE010000011.1:0-34722 GCA_035642535.1 Jatrophihabitans sp.
CTGACGCTCGCGCCCGATCTGTACAGCGACGGCGGCGCCGCTCGGTGCGTGCTGTCGACATTCCGCGCGATGCTGACCGGGCGCGGCAAGGCGATCGCGGACATTGCGGCCGCGCGCGCCCACCTCACCGAGCGTGACGACTGCACGGGCCGCGTCGGCATCATCGGCTTCTGCATGGGCGGCGGATTCGCGCTGGTGACGGCGAATCGCGGCTTCGACGCGGCGTCCTCGAACTACGGGCCGCTGCCGCTGCACCTTGAGCAGGCCCTCGCCGGCGCCTGCCCGATCGTGGGCAGCTACGGCGGCAAGGACCGCGTGCTGATGGGTGCGACGAAGAAGCTCACCCGGACGCTGCAGAAGCTAGGCGTCGAGCACGACGTCAAGGAGTACCCGGACGCCGGTCATTCCTTCCTGAACGACACCGAGGTAGGGCCGCGACCGATCCTTCCGCTACTGCGGGTAACCGGTATCCGTCCGGAGCCGGAAGCTGCCGCCGATGCGTGGCAACGCATCGAAGGCTTTTTCAGTCGGCATCTTGGCGGGTAATTCACTTTCGCGAGTTGTATGCCTCTAACAGATCTGCTGGGATGCGCCCCTTGGCGCCGACCTTCCAGCCGTTCTTACGGCCCCACTCACGTATTGCCTGTGTCTGTTCACGGTCACTGCGGGCGCTTCTGCCACGCCGGCCGGGACCTGAGTTACGCACGCCGGAACGTCCAGAACGCCGGGCGCCCGCAACGTAGTTTGCCAACGCATCGCGCAATTTGGCGGCGTTCTTGGCAGACAGGTCGATTTCGTAGTTCGTGCCATCCAACCCAAAACTAACGGTCTCGTCCGCGGACCCCTGGTCGAGGTCGTCGATGAGCTGGACGATGGTCTTCTGTGCCATTCTGACGCCGTTTCTCTAGAAGGTTCGTCTCGGCGCCAAAAGCCTACCCAGTGCAACGGAATGTGCCAAGATCATGTCACAAAGGTTTTAGCAGCGGGAACAGGATCGTCTCGCGAATTCCCTTGCCGGTCAGGATCATGATGAGCCGATCGACGCCCACGCCCATCCCGCCGGTCGGTGGCATCCCGTATTCGAGGGCGCGCAGGAAATCCTCGTCGAGTTGCATCGCTTCCGGATCACCGGCCGCCGCGGCCAGCGACTGCTCGGTCAACCGCCGGCGCTGCTCGACCGGATCGACCAATTCCGAATACGCGACGCCGACCTCGACGCCGCCTATGATCAGATCCCACGCCTCGGCCAGCCGCGGATCCTCGCGGTGCGGGCGGGCGAGTGGGCGCACGTCGACGGGATAGTCGCGCACGAACGTGGGCTGCACAATCGTGTGCTCGACGAGCTTCTCGAACAGTTCGAGGACGATTTCGCCGGCCTTCCAGTCCGGCTTGACGGGTGCTCCTAGGCGCTCCGCGTGGCCGCGCAGCGCAGCAGCGTCGGTGTCGACGGTGATCGGCTCGCCCACGGCCGTCGACACCGCGTCGTGGATCGTGACGTTGCGCCATTCGCCGGTCAGATCGACCGCGCTGCCGTCCATTCCGATACCGGTCTCGACGCCCACCTCGGCCGCCGCATCGAGCACAAGGCGCCGGGTCAATTCGGCCATCGAGTCGTAGTCGCCGTACGACGCATATGCCTCGAGCAACGTGTACTCCGGCGAATGGCTGGAATCGACTCCCTCGTTCCGGAATGCCGGGCCCATCTCGTACACCTTTTCGATGCCGCCCACGATGCAGCGCTTGAGATACAGCTCGGTCGCGATGCGCAGCGACATGTCGAGGTCGAATGCATTGAGGTGCGTGTGGAACGGACGGGCGGCGGCCCCGCCGTGCACGATGTGCAGTACCGGCGTTTCCACCTCGACATAGCCCGCGTCATGGAATGTGGCACGCAGCGAACGCAACACCTCAGCGCGCGTGTAAACCATCCGGCGCGCATCCCGACGCACGATCAGATCGACGTAGCGTTGCCGCATCCGCATTTCGTCGGAAAGCGGCTTGTGCGCAACCGGAAGCGGCCGCAACGCCTTGGCGGCGATCCGCCAATCGGCGGCGAGAACGGACAGCTCGCCGCGCTTGGACGAGATGACCTCGCCGTGCACGAATACGACGTCACCGAGGTCGACATCGGCCTTCCAGGCGGCCAGGGATTCGGTGCCGACCCGATCCAGCGAAATCATCACCTGCAGTTCGGCTTCGCCCTCACGCAGCATCGCGAAGCACAGCTTCCCGGTGTTGCGCATGAAGATGACCCGACCGGTGATGCCGGCGGCCACGCCGGTCTCCGTGCCCGCCGGCAGGTCCGGATAGGTCGCGCGAATCTCGGCCAGCGAGGCCGTGCGCGGCAGGCCGACGGGGAACGGCGCGCGTTGCGGGTCGCCGATGAGGCGGTCGTACTTCTCCCGGCGGACCCGCAACTGCTCCGGAAGATCCTCGTCCTCGGTCATCGTCAGCAACCCTAAAGCAACCGTTCGTCGCGAGAGACGAGGCGTCGACCTCCCCATTCAGTCGATGATCAAGCACGAATGTAGGCGAGTGCCTATATTCGTGCTTGATCATCGAGCGGGCGGGATGTCGGCACCGACGTCTCCGAGCGACCATGTCATTGACTTATGTCACGCCACATTGGGCTGTGCGGGCATTACCGCGCGTTTGCGCCGTCAGGCACGCTGATCACCATGCTGACAACTGAGATCGTCCGCGACACCGTCGCGGGCGTGCGCGTCTCCGAACTCACGAAATCGTTCAAGAGCCCGCAGGGGCCGGTGCACGCCGTGCGCGGCATCGATATCACCATCGACGTAGGCGAAACCGTCGCACTGCTCGGGCCGAACGGCGCGGGCAAGTCGACGACGATCGACATACTGCTCGGCCTGCTCAAGCCGGACGGCGGGACGATCGAGGTCCTGGGCATGAACCCGGATCGGGCGACCGCGGCCGGTGCCGTCGGCGGGATGCTGCAGGTCGGCGGGGTCATCTCCGACCTCAGCGTGCGCGAACTGCTGGAGATGATGGCGAGCCTCTATCCTGAGCCGCTCGCCGTCGACGAGGTGATCGCGCTCACCCGCATCCAGGATCTCGTCAACCGCAAGACGACCAAGCTCTCCGGCGGACAGACCCAGCGGCTGCGCTTCGCCGTCGGGCTCATTGCCAACCCCGATCTGCTCGTCCTCGACGAGCCGACGGTCGCGATGGACGTCGAAGCGCGGCGCCAGTTCTGGACGACCATGCGCGAATTCGCCGGGCGCGGCAAGACGGTCGTGTTCGCGACCCACTACCTCGAAGAGGCGGACGCCTACGCAGACCGGATCATCCTGATGTCGGGCGGCAGCATCGTCGCCGACGGCCCGGCCACCGAGATCAAGGCGCGGGTCGGGATGCGGACGATCCGCGCCACGCTGCCGCACGCGGACGTTTCGGCGCTGGCCGCGCTGCCCGGCGTGGCGAGCGTCGAGACGCGCGGCGACGGCATCGTGCTCAGCTGCGCCGACTCGGACGCGGTGCTGCGCGCGCTGCTGCCCGCATACCCGAGCGCGCGCGACATCGAGGTGCGCGGCGCCGCCCTAGAAGACGCATTCGTGCAATTGACCGGCTCGGCCGGAGAGGAGGTATCGCGGTGACCTCCGCGACCTATGTCAAGTTCGAGCTGCTCCGGACGGTCCGCAACAAGCGCAGCTTCATCTTCTCGTTGATCTTCCCCTTGATCATGTACTTCCTGCTCGCCGGCCCGAACAAGGACAACCACAACTTCGGCGGGACGAAGACCAACCCCACGCACATCTTCGCTCCGCAGTACTACATGGTCGGACTGCTGGCGTTCGGGTCGATGATCGCCGTGATGTCCGGCGGCGCGCGGATCGCGGCCGAGCGCGCGGTCGGGTGGAATCGGACGCTGCGACTGACGCCGCTCACGCCGCGCATGTACTTCCGGGCGAAGATCCTCACCGGCTACCTGATGGCGGCGATCGCGATCGTGCTGCTTTACGCGTCGGGGATTGCACTCGGGGTGCGGATCCACCCGTTCGAGAACTGGCTGCGGATGACCGGGCTCGTCCTCGTCGCGTTGATCCCGTTCGCCGCGCTCGGCATCGCGCTGGGCCATCTGTTCACGAGCGACTCGATGGGTCCGGCGATGGGCGGCATCACGTCGCTGTTCGCGTTCCTCGGCGGCACCTGGTTCCCGATCACGGGTGGCGGCTTCTTCGTGGATCTCTGCAAGGCGCTGCCCAGCTACTGGCTGACCCAGGCCGGGCAGATCGGCCTCGGCGGCGACTCCAACCCCTGGGGTGCGCGCGGCTGGGTGACGATCGCGCTCTGGGCGGCGGCGACCATCTCGCTCGCGATGTGGGCGTACCGGCGCGACACTGGACGCGTCTGAACCGCGGACCTTGGGACGCAGCATGTGCGAGCCGAACGAAGCCGCCGTCACCACTGAGCCGGATCTCGAAGACCTGAGCCGGCACTGGGGTGGCGGCGGGTGGCGCCGCTACTTCTTCCCCGCCTTCTGGCTCGTGTACCTCGGCCAGGCGGTGGACGGCGTGGCACACCACTCACACGGCGCGGCGGCAATCGTCGGCTACGTGTTGGTCGTCGCGTTCGCGGCGTGCTACCTGGCCGCGCTGCCGATGGGCTGGGGGCGTGAGACCCGGACGTTCTGGCTGCTGTTCGGCGCCGCCGGCGCGACGACAGTCGCCGAGGCCTTCTTCGCGCACGCCGACGCCTTCGTGTTCTGCGTCTACCTCGCAGTCCTGACCATCGCGACCCGGCGCCGGTTCGCGGTGCCCGTCGTCGCCGCGATGGCCGCGGCCGCGGGGCTGCTGCCGCGCTTCATCCCCGGCTGGGGCGGCAAGATCGAGTGGAACATCGCGCTCAGCATCTTGCTCGTCGCCCTGGCGATGTTCGGCTTCTTCCACGTCGTCCGGTCGAACATCGCGCTCGCTGCGGCGCGCTCCGAGGTCGCACGACTCGCCGCCGAGAACGAACGCTCACGCATCGCGCGGGACCTGCACGACCTGCTCGGCCACTCGCTGACGACCATCACGGTCAAAGCCGGCCTCGCCCGGCGGCTGGCCGAGCACGGCGATGCCGAGCGCGCATTCGCCGAGATCACCGAGGTGGAGAAACTCACCCGGCGCACGCTCGGTGACGTCCGCGCCGCGGTGTCCGCGCACCGCGACGTCACGCTCACCGGCGAGTTGGCGACCGCGCGCGAGGTGTTGCGCGCGGCCGGCATGGTCAGCGAACTGCCCCCGTCGGTGGTCGAGACCGAGCCGGCGTTGTCCGAGCTGTTCGGCTGGGTGATCCGCGAAGCGGTGACGAACGTGGTGCGGCACTCCCGCGCGACGCACGCGCGCATCACACTCGGTCCCACGCATGTCGAGATCTTCGACGACGGCCGGGGCGGCGTGCCCGGCGGTGGCAACGGACTGCGCGGGCTGCGCGAGCGCGTTGAGGCGGCGGGCGGCACGCTGACGATCACTAGCGGGTTCGCCGGCTTCCGGTTGCGCGCCGATGTCCCGCCGTCGCGCGTCGAACCCGCCGCCCCGGCCGCCGCGGTCGCGCCGTGATCAAGCTGCTGCTCGCGGACGACCAGAACCTCGTCCGCACGGCACTGGCGACAATGCTCGACCTCGAGGACGACTTCGAGGTGGTCGCCCAGGTCAACCGCGGCGATGCGGTGGTCGCCACCGCGCTGCGCGCCCGCCCCGACATCGCGTTGCTCGACATCGAGATGCCCGGCATGGACGGGCTGGCGGCCGCCGCCGCGCTCAGTCACGAGCTACCCGAGTGCCGGCTGATCATGCTCACCGCGTTCGGCCGGCCGGGCTATCTGCGGCGCGCGATGGAGGCGGGCGCGTCCGGGTTCGTCGTCAAGGACGCGCCGGCCGAGCAGCTCGCCGACGCGGTGCGGCGCGTGGCGCGCGGCGAGCGGGTGGTCGATCCGGGGCTGGCGGCGGCGACGCTGGCCGGCGGCCGGTCGCCGCTGACCGGGCGGGAGCGCGACGTGCTGGTCGCGGCGCGCGACGGCGCCACGGTCGCGGACATCTCGGCGAAGCTGTTCCTCTCGGAGGGGACGGTGCGCAACTACCTCTCCGCGGCGATCGCGAAGACCGGCGTGCGCAACCGCGTCGAGGCCGTGCGGGTCGCCGACGAACGCGGCTGGCTCTAGCACTCACCCCGAGTTGTCCGCCCGTCGGTACGTCCGGACGTGCGGGAGGGCGGACAACTTCCTGGGCCCCCGCAAGTTGCCCGCCCCAGGGCACTTGATAGCACGTCGTAGGGCGGACAACTCAGGGTGGGTCAGACGTGAGGTCAGACGTGCGGCAATACCTCGGACGCGATGAGCTCGAGGTGGTCGACGTCGCTCAGGTCGAGCACCTGCAGGTACATCCGGCCCGCGCCCAGTTCGCCGAACGCGTTGATGCGGTCGACGACCTCGGCGGGGGTGCCGGCCACACTTGCCGTGCGCAGTTTGTCGACGTCTCGCCCGATCGCCTTGGCGCGCTGCGCGAGTTCCGTGTCGTCGCGTCCGACGCACACCGTGTGCGCCGCGGAGTACACGAGTTCCCGGCCCGTCCCGTCCGCGGCCGCGCGCACCCGGTCGAACGCGGCGCGCGTCTCGTCCAGCGAGCTGAAGCCGCAGTTGAACTCGTCGGCGTAGGTCGCGGCGAGCGCCGCGCCGCGCTTCTTGGCCGCGCCGCCGAGGACGATCGGCGGGTGCGGCGCCTGCACCGGCTTCGGCAGCGCTGGAGAGTCCGTCAGCGAGTAGTACGTGCCGTCGTAGCTGAACGTGCCGCCCTCCGGCGTGCCGAGCAGGCCGTGCACGACCTCGACCTGCTCCGCGAAGCGACCGAACCGCTCACCGACCTCCGGGAACGGGATGCCGTACGCGGCGTGCTCGGCCTCGTACCACCCAGCGCCCAGCCCCAGCTCGACCCGTCCACCGCTCATCTGGTCGACCTGCGCGACCGAGATCGCGAGCGGGCCGGGCAGCCGGAACGTGGCCGGGCTGACGAGCGTGCCGAGCCGGATGCGCGAGGTCTCGCGGGCGAGCCCGGCGAGCGTCAACCACGCGTCGCTCGGACCGGGCAGCCCGGACGCGCTGCCCATCGACAGGTAGTGGTCGGAGCGAAAGAACGCGTCGAAGCCGAGGTCCTCCGCCGCCCTCGCGATCCGGAGTTGGTCCTCGTAGCTCGCGCCCTGCTGGGGTTCGGTGAAAATCCGAAGCTGCATGCCTTCGACCGTAGCGGGGCCGCCACCCCACGTCCGACGTCACCCGGTCGTCAACTCGAGCAGGGTGCCCTGGTCGAGGATGCTCTTCCACTGCCCGCTCTCGTACACGTACGTGACGTCGGTGAGCGCGCGCTGGTGGAAGCCGATGCTCGGGATGTCGTAGTTCGCGTCGTACTCGATGAACGCCGTCTTGCAGCCGATGACGCGGCGGTTGAGCTCGGTCCACGTCCAGACCGCATTCTTGTTCGTGAAGTGATTCTTCAGTGCGGCCATGATCGCGTCGATGCCGACGAAGCGCTGCCCCTGCGCGAAGATGCTGACCGCGTCCGGGTCGTGGCCGGCGCGGAACGTCGCTGCGTCGAAGTCGCGGAAGGACTCCATGTCCGCGCGCTGCGCCGCGTCGAACTGCGCGGCACAGTGCCGGTAGGCGGCGTCGGTCGAATCGCCGCCGGTGGCGGCGGTCGCGGGGATCGTCAGGCCGACAACGGTGGCCGCGGCGCCGACGGCCGCGGCGAGCAATGCCTTTCGCATGGCAACTCCTAGCTCTGGATCGAAACGGTGAGCCGGGACGCTAACGTGAGCCGATCGCCGGGAGCCCGGCCAATCCGCGACGGACTTCGGCAGACCAGTCACGCAGCGATCACCACGGGGTGACATCGTGGGCACAGCGGCCGACCTCGAGTTGTCGCTCACCGGCAGCGGTCCGCTCGCGGAGCAGATCCGTCGACAGATCGCGGCGCTCATCCGCGGCGGCACACTCGCGCCGGGCGATCTGCTGCCGTCGACGCGTGCCCTCGCGGCCCGGCTGTCCGTGTCACGGGCGACGGTCGTCGCGGCGTACGAACTGCTCGCGCTGGACGGCCTGATCAGATCCCGCCCGGGCATCGGCGCGATCGTCCAGCCGTCCCCGCCGCCGGCGCTGCGCGACGTTGCGGTCGGCGGCGATTCGCTCGAGCCGGACGCGTTGTGGGAAGACATCACGCCGCCACGCGCCCGAGCCTGGGAATCGCCGGCCGCGTTCAACTTCCGGCTCGGCCGCCCGTCCGTGGAGCACTTCCCGTACCCGCGCTGGCGCGCGCTGCTCAGCGAACAGTTCCGCGCCCGAGCCTGGGCCGACGGCTCCTATCCCGATCCGGCCGGCGACCCGGAACTACGTACGGCGATCGCCAGGCACATCACACTCAGCCGCGGACTTGCCGTCGACGCCGAGCGCATCGTCGTCACCAGCGGGGCGCAGCAGGCCATCGACCTGGCGGCCCGCGTCCTCGCCGCGCCGGGCGACGTCGTCGCCGTCGAGGACCCGGGCTATCCACCGGCGCACGCGGCGCTGCGCGCGAACCGGCTGCACGTCGCCGGGGTGGCGGTGGACGAACACGGGCTGCTCGTCGATCGCATTCCCGCCCGCGCGCGCCTCGTGTATGTCACGCCGTCTCACCAGTTCCCGCTGGGGACGACGATGTCGCACACCCGCCGCGTCGCGTTGCTCGACTGGGCAGCGCAGCACGATGCGGTCATCGTCGAGGACGACTACGACACCGAGTTCCGCTACGCCGGCCAGCCGCTGCCGCCACTGCACCAGCTCGACGAAGCCGGTCGGGTCGCCTACGTCGGCTCGTTCTCCAAGACGCTGCTGCCGGCGCTGCGCATCGGCTTCCTGGTGGCGACGCCGCGGGTGGTGGCCGCGCTCGCCCGGGCCAAATTCGCCGCCGATTTCGGTGCACCGGCGCACCTGCAGCGGGCGCTCGCGACCTTCATCGACGAGGGCGGCTTCGCGCGGCACATTCGGCGGATGCGCCGGGTGTACGAGCAGCGGCACCACCTCATCCGGACGGTGTTGCTGGACGACTTCGCCGACGTGCTACAGCCGATCGACTCGCTGGCCGGACTGCATCTCGCGGCGCGGCTGCCGGCCGCGCGCGACGATCGGGCGATCACTCGCGCCGCACAGGAGCGCGACGTCGGGCTCGGCGCGCTGTCCCGCTGCGCGGTCGAGCAGCGGAGCCAGCAGGGTCTGCTGTTCGGGTACGGCGCGATTCCGACGGACCGGATCGAGGCCGGCCTGGCGCGGCTGCGTCAGGTGTTGCGGTCGTAGATCAGTCGCAGGCCGAGCAGAGTGAGATCGGGTTCGTAGTGCGTGACGGTCTCGCTGTGGTCGACGACCAGCGTCGCAAGCCCGCCGGTCGCGATCACGTGTACCGACTCCGGGTCGTCCGGCGCGAGTGCCTTCGACAACCGGCGCACCATCCCGTCGACCTGTCCGGCGAAGCCGTAGAGGATCCCGGACTGCAGCGACTCGACGGTGTTCTTGCCGATCGGGCTGCGCGGCGCGACGAGCTCGACCTTGCGCAGTTGCGCGGCGCGGGCAGCCAGCGCGTCCAGGGAGATCTCGATGCCGGGCGCGAGCGCGCCGCCGAGGAATTCGCCCTTGGCGCTGATGCAGTCGAAGTTCGTCGACGTGCCGAAGTCGACGACGATGCACGGCCCGTCGACGAGGTGGTGCGCGGCGGCGGTGTTGCAGATGCGGTCGGTGCCCACCTCCTTCGGGTTGTCGGTGAGCACGCTGACGCCGGTGCGCACACCGGGTTCGACGAGGACGGTGGGCAGCTCGGCGTAATAGCGCTCGAGCATCGCCCGCAGCTCGCGCATCACGGCCGGGACGGTCGAGCAGGCCGCGATGCCGGACACCGGCAGGTCGGCGATCAGCCCGCGGTAGATGAGCGCCAGCTCGTCGGCCGTGTCCCGGGCGTCGGTCTTGGTGCGCCACGAGTGGACGAGCTTGGCGTCGTCGAACATCCCCATGACGGTGTTGGTGTTGCCGACGTCGATGGCGAGGAGCATGGCTAGAGATCCAACCCGATGTCGAGGGCCGGCGCGGAGTGGGTGAGCGCGCCGATGGAAAGGTAGTCGACGCCCGTCTCGGCGACCGCGTGGGCCGTCTCGAGCGAGAGCCCGCCCGACGCCTCGAGTTGCGCACGGCCCTTCGCGTAGCCGACCGCTTCGCGCATGTCGGCCGGGCTCATGTTGTCGAGCAGGACCAGATCCGCGCCGGCGTCGATCACCTCGCGCGCCTGGGCGACGGTGTCGACCTCGATCTCGAGCGGCAGCCCGGGGTAGGCAGCGCGCACCCGCTCGAAGGCGGGTACGACGCCGCCGGCCGCGATCACGTGGTTGTCCTTGACGAGGGCGGCGTTCGACAGCGACATGCGGTGGTTCCGGCCGCCGCCGCAGGTGACGGCGTACTTCTCGAGCGCGCGCAGGCCGGGCAGCGTCTTGCGGGTGTCACGGATCTGCGCGCCCGTCCCGTCGACTGCATCGACCCAGCGGCGGGTCAGCGTCGCAACGCCGGAGAGGTGACAGAGGAAGTTCAGCGCGGTGCGTTCGGCGGTCAGCAGGTCGGCCATCGGCCCGTCCACCGTTGCGAGGATTTCGCCGGGCGCGACACGGGAGCCGTCCGAGGTCAGCGGCACGAACGCCACCCGCCCCTCGCCGACGATCTCGAAGACCGTCGCAGCCACTTGCAATCCCGCGACCACGCCCGGCTGGCGCGGTACGAGCCGGCCGGTGGCCGTCGCGCCCGGTGCGACGGTGGCGCGCGTGGTGACGTCGCCGGCGGGCCCGAGGTCCTCGTCGAGTGCCCGGCGCACGACGTCGGTATAACTGTTCATCGGTTTGCTCCCGTTCTGGTTGCCAACAGCGTCATAGGACGAATCCCACGTTGTCGATGAGCCGGGTCGTCCCGATGCGCGCCGCGACGAGCAGCCGCGCCGGCCCGTGCTCGGACACCGGCCGCAGGTCGGCATCGCGCAGTTCGAGGTAGTCGACCGGCAACGCGCCGAGCGTGTCCCGGGCGGCGGCGAGCACGCCGGCAGCGCCGAGCGCAGCCGCATCGCGACCCGCGAACAGCGCCCGCGACAGTGCCAGCGCCTGCCGCCGCTCGTCCGCGGACAGGTACACGTTGCGGCTGGCCAGCGCGAGACCGTCCGGCTCGCGCACCGTCGGGACGCCGACGATCGCCGCGCCGAGGTCGAGATCGTCGGTCATCCGCCGGATCAGCGTCAGCTGCTGATAGTCCTTCTCCCCGAAGTACGCGCGGTCGGGCCGGACGAGATTGAGGAACTTCGCGACCACGGTCAGCACACCCGCGAAATGCCCGGGCCGCGCGGCGCCTTCGAGCACGTCGCCGAGCGGACCGGGCTGCACCGACACCTCGGTGCTACCGCGCAGGTACACGTCAGACACGCCGGGCGCCCACACGAGATCGACGCCGGCCGCTTGGCATACCGCGAGGTCTGCTTCGAAGGTGCGCGGGTAGCGAGCCAGATCCTCGGCCGGCCCGAACTGCATCGGGTTGACGAAGTTGGTCGTGATCACGCTCGCGCACTCCGCGCGCGCCGCGTTGAGCAGCGCGAGGTGCCCGGCGTGCAGTGCCCCCATCGTCGGTACGAGACCGACGGGCGCGGGCAGTTCGGCGCGGGCCGCGGCGAACTCGGCGCGCGCGCGAACAACGTTCATGTGAGTGCCGCCAGCACTTCCGCGGCGCGCTCGGCCGACAGCCGTCCGGCGGCTTGCGCGCGCTCCGCGGTCCGCCGCGCCATCGCCTGATACGCGGGCAGCACGTCCGGCGCGGCCTGGCGCAGCATCGCGACATGCGCCGCGACAGTCTTCGCGTCGCCGCGCACGACGGGTCCGGTGAGCGCCGCGTCGCCGAGACGCAGCACGTTGTCGAGCGACGCGCTGAGCAGCGGGGCGGCGAGCCGACTCGGGGCGACCACATCGGCCCGGTCGAGCAGGTCGAGTGCGTCGTTCACGAGCGTGACGAGGTGGTTGGACGCGATGGTCAACGAGGCGTGGTAGAGCGAGCGGGCCGATTCCGGCACCCACACCGGCTCGCCGCCCATCTCGACGACCAGCGCCTCGGCGACCGGGCGCAGTTCCTCCTGCGCCGTCACACCCCACGTCGCTCCCGCGAGCCGGTCGAGATCCTCGGGCCGGCCGGCGAAGGTCATCACCGGGTGCAGCGCCAGCGCGAGGACGCCGCGCGCCGCGGCCGGATCGAGGACGCCGATGCCCTGCGCGCCCGACGTGTGCGCGACCAGTTGTCCTGCCTGCCACGCACCGGTCTCGGCAAGTCCGGCCACGAGCGGGCGAAGGACGTCGTCCGGCACCGCGAGCAGGACGAGTTCGGACGCCGCGACCACTTCGTCGGCAGGCTGCAGCGGCACCCCGGGCAGCAGCCGCTGCGCCCGCTGCTGCGACTGCCTCGACACACCGCTCGCGGCGACCACCTCGTGTCCGGCGCGGATGAGCGCAGCACCGAGCGTGGCACCGACCCGGCCCGCGCCGACGATGCCCACGCGCAGCCGCGCCGGTCGCGGATCGGACACTCGAAGTCCCTCGCAGCTTTCGGTGAGTGGTCAGTTTGGCATTGAGTGGTCAGCTATATCTGACCACTCACGCCGCAACCGACCACTCAACGCCCCCTGCACGTTGGGTAAGTTGCTCGGGCGTGGGACATCTCCAGGAACGCGTAGCGCATACGGCCGACGTCGCCGACATGCATGCGACGGTGCCGACGCTGCTGCTCGAGCTCCAGACCCTGGTCGGCGCGCTGACGGCCACCGTGACCGCGGCGACCGAGCGCGGCCGTCGACCCTTCCGACCGACGCCCGACTGGGCCAACCGGCTCGGTGAGGTGGCCTACGGCGTGTATCTGCTCGCCGACCAGACCGGTGTCGATATCGGGGAGGCCGTCGAGTTGACCGCCCAGCACTTCGAGATGCGCGGCCAGCAGGCGAAGTCTGCCGACCCGGACGACTGGCCGTTCAGCGGGTGAAGATCCTCATCACCGGCGCCAGCTCGGGGCTCGGCGCCGAGATGGCGCGGCAGTTCGCGGCCACCAGCGCGGACCTGGCGCTGTGCGCGCGCCGCCTCGATCGGCTCGAGGCGCTGCGCGACGAGATCACCGCGGCGTACCCGGGGCGCACTGTCGTGGTTCGAGCGCTCGACGTCGACGACCACGACGCGGTCTTCCGGGTGTTCCGCGACGTCGCCGACACCCTCGGCGGTCTCGATCGGATCATCGTCAACGCCGGCATCGGAAAGGGCGCGCCGATCGGCACCGGCCGCTTCGACGCGAACAAGCAGACGATCACGACGAACCTCGTTTCGGCGCTGGCGCAGTGCGAGGCGGCCATGGAGATCTTCCGTGCCGCGGGCGCCGGCCATCTGGTGATCGTCTCGTCGCTGTCTGCGCGGCGCGGCATGCCGAAGTCGATGACCGCCTACGCCGCGTCCAAGGCGGGTGTCGCGACGCTCGCCGAGGGCATCAGAGCCGAGATGATCGGAAAGCCGATCAAGGTGACGACGCTGCTGCCCGGCTACATCGCCTCGGAGATGAACGAACGCGTCGCACAGCAGACGCCACTGATGTCCAGCACGTCGAAAGGGGTCCGCGCAATGGTGCGCGCGATCGAGCGGGAGGCCGACGAGGCGACCGTTCCGGCCTGGCCGTGGCGGCCGATGTCGGTGGTGATCAAGCACGCGCCACTGCGCATGTTGCGCCGACTGACCTGACCGTACCAACAGGTATGGAAGTGTGAGCGGCCTCACGCACGGCCACTGGCACGGTGGTGAGCCGACGCAATATTTGGTCGAAACCCCTTGCTACACAAGTGTTATGACGCGGATGCGTGATCTTCGAGATTCGCCGCGCCGGGCGCCGGGTCCGTGCGGCGGACAGGCCTCCGCGTCTCCCTCACCGGTTGCCGTCCCCCTGCTCGTCGCCGCGGCGCTCATCGCGACCGTTGTCATCGTTGCCGTCGTGTTCGACCTGTCCGTGGCCGAACAGGTCGCGATCTTCGGAACGGCCGGGCTGGCGTCGTTCGCCGTCCTGCATCGCACCCTGCTGAGCCTGCTGGCCGGCCTCGCGCTCGCGGTCATCCGTCCGTACGGGCCGGGCGAGCGGATTCGACTGCACTCTCCCTCGCACGGCGGCGAGGTCGAGGCGGTGATCGTGCGCATCGGCCCCGTCAACACCACGCTCGCCACCGACATCTGTCTGCTCTTCGTGCCGAACTACTTGCTGCTCAAGGACGCCGGGTAGCCAATCTGCCGGGTACGCAGCGAAAAAAGCATGCAGGCTTGATTCTTCTTCGACCCCATGCCACGCTCGGCACGTGCCGGAACTCGCCGACGTCCTAGCCGATCTGAGCGCCGAGTGCGCCTACCTCGACAGGCTCGTCGCGGACTTGCCCGACGCCGAGTGGCGCCGCGAGACGCCGTCACCGGGCTGGACGATCGCCCACCAGATCGGCCACCTGGCGTGGACGGACGAGGTCGCGATTCTCGCGGCCACCGATCCCGACGCATTCGCCGCGGCGCTGCAGGCCGTGCTTGCCGAGTTCGAGACCTACGTCGACAAGGCCGCCGCCGAGCACGCCGCGCATCCGCCGCAGCAGATCCTCTTCGACTGGCGCGCGGGACGAGAGAAGTTCGCAGCCGCGCTCATCGCCGTGCCGCCGGGCGGCAAGCTGCCGTGGTTCGGACCGCCGATGAGCCCGACGTCGATGGCCACGGCCCGGTTGATGGAGACCTGGGCGCACGGGCAGGACGTCGCCGACACACTCGGCGTGCAGCGGCCGGTAGCCGACCGGATCCGGCACGTCGCGCACATCGGCGTGCGGGCGCGCGACTACGCGTACCTGATCCGCGGCGAGCAGCGACCCGCCGACGAGTTCCGCGTCGAGCTGACCGGCCCGGCCGGCGAGGTGTGGACGTGGGGTCGGGACGACGCAGCGCAGCGGGTGAGCGGGCCGGCGCTCGACTTCTGCCTGCTCGTGACGCAGCGCCGGCACCGCGCCGACCTGGCACTTGTCGCGCGCGGCCCGGACGCCGATCACTGGCTCGACATCGCGCAGGCGTTCGCCGGACCGTCCGGGGCGGGACGCAAGCCGGGGCAGTTCGAATGAGCGCAGCGCTGCGGATCGCCAACGCGTCCGGCTTCTACGGCGACCGGGCGTCGGCGATGCACGAACAACTCTCCGGCGGCGAGATCAACGTGCTCACCGGCGACTATCTCGCCGAGCTCACCATGCTCATCCTCGCCCGCGACCGGTTGAAGGACCCGAGCCTCGGGTACGCGAAGACGTTCTTGCGTCAGCTCGAATCGACGCTCGGCATCGCACTCGACCGGGGCGTCAAGATCGTCGCCAATGCCGGCGGGCTGAATCCGGCCGGGCTGGCGGGGGCGGTACGGGTGCTCGCCGACAACCTCGGATTGGATGTCGCCGTCGCGCACGTGGAGGGCGACGATCTACTGCCGCGCGCGGCCTCACTGGGCCTCGGCGAGCCGCTCGCGGCGAACGCGTATCTCGGCGCATGGGGCATCGCCGAGTGCCTGGACTCCGGCGCGGACGTCGTCGTGACGGGCCGGGTCACCGACGCGTCGCTCGTCGTCGGGCCGGCCGCCGCGCACTTCGGCTGGTCGCGCACGTCCTACGACGAGCTCGCCGGCGCCGTCGTGGCCGGGCACGTCATCGAGTGCGGGCCACAGGCCACCGGCGGCAACTACGCCTTCTTCCGCGAACTTCCGCCGCTGGCCGAGCCACTCGGCTTCCCCATCGCCGAGGTGCACGCGGACGGGTCGGCCGTCGTCACCAAGCATCCGGGCACGGGCGGCGCGGTGACGGTCGGGACGGTCACCGCGCAGCTTCTCTACGAGATCGGCAGCGCACGCTACGCCGGACCGGACGTCACGACCCGGTTCGACACGATCTCGCTCGCGCCGGACGGGCCGGATCGGGTGCGCATCACCGGTATGCGCGGCGAGCCGCCACCGCCGACGCTCAAGGTCGGGCTGAACACGCTCGGCGGGTTCCGCAACGAGGTGACGTTCGTTCTCACCGGGCTCGACATCGAGGCGAAGGCGGTGTTCGTCCGATCGCAGCTCTCCCACCTCGACGCGACGTGGACGCTCGCGCGCACCGACCATCCGGACGCGTCGGTGCAGGAGGAGGCTGCGGCGTTGCTGCACTGCGTGGTGCGGGGCGCCGACCCGAAGGCGCTCGGCCGGGCGTTCACCGGCGCGGCCATCGAACTGGCGCTGGCGTCCTACCCGGGATTCCACGTCACCGCGCCGCCCGGCGAGGCGTCGCCGTACGGCGTATTCAGCGCCGCGTACGTGCCGGCCCGCGAAGTGCCGCACGTCGCCGTGCACGCGGACGGCACGCGAGTCAAGATCGCGGCGGCGGACGAGACGCGCGAGCTCGAGCCGGTGCCTTCGCCCGAACTATCGGCACCGCGAGCACCGGGCAGCACCCGTCGACTGCCGCTCGGCGTGCTCGCCGGCGCGCGCAGCGGCGACAAGGGCGGCACTGCCAACGTCGGTCTGTGGACGCGGTCGGACGACTCGTTCGGCTGGCTCGCGCACGAGCTCACCGTCGAACGGTTCCGGCAACTGCTGCCCGAGACGGCGGCGCTGCCGATCACCCGCCACGTGCTGCCGAACCTGCGCGCGCTCAACTTCGTCATCGACGGCATCCTCGGCGCGGGCGTCGCCTCGAACGCGCGGCACGACCCGCAGGCGAAGGCGCTCGGCGAGTGGCTGCGCGCCCGGATCGTCGACGTGCCCGAGGCGTTGCTATGACGGATCCGTACGAGACGGCCGAGCGGCGGGCGCTGCGCGAGACGGTGCGCGCGTTCGTCGTCCGCGAGGTATTGCCGCATCAGGACGAGTGGGAGCGCAGCGGCGAGCTGCCCCGCTGGCTGCACGAGCGCGCCGCGGACGCCGGCTTGATCGGGCTCTCCTACCCGACGTCGGTCGGCGGCGGAGGCGGCGACGCGATCGACGCACTGATCGTCGGCGAGGAGTTCCATTGCGCCGGCGGGGCGAGCGGCGTGTTCGCGTCGTTGTTCACATCCGGCATCTCGCTGCCGCATCTCGTAGCCGCCGGCAATCAAAGGCAGCTCGAACGATGGGTCATACCCACGATTGACGGCGAGAAGATTGGTGCGTTGGCGATCACCGAGCCGGACGGTGGCTCGGACGTCGCGAACATCCGTACGACGGCCAAGCGCGACGGCCCCGACTACGTCGTCAACGGCGCGAAGACCTACATCACCTCCGGAGTCCGCGCCGACTTCGTCGTTACCGCGGTGCGCACCGGCGACGCGGGCGCGCATGGCCTCTCGCTGCTCGTCGTCGAGAAGGGCACGCCCGGCTTCACTGTCGCGCGCAAGCTGGAGAAGATGGGCTGGCTCGCTTCGGACACCGCCGAACTGTCGTACGTGGACGTGCGAGTGCCCGCGTCGCATCTGGTCGGCGAGGAGAACTCCGGCTTCGCGCAGCTCGCGCAGCAGTTCGTCGCCGAGCGCATCGGACTGGCCGTCCAGTCCTACGCCTGCGCGCAGCGCTGTCTCGACGTCACCGTCGAGTGGTGTCGGCTGCGCGAGACGTTCGGGCGTCCGCTGATCAGCCGGCAGTCGGTGCAGCACACACTGGCCGAGATGGCGCGCCGCATCGAGGTCGCGCGCGTGTACGCACGGTCGGTGGCCGCGCGGGCAGCGGCGGGCGAGACCGACATGGTGCGCGCGGCCTGCTTCGCGAAGAACACGGCCGTCGAGGCCGGCACCTGGGTGGTCGATCAAGCGGTGCAGTTGCACGGCGGAATGGGATACATGCGCGAATCCGAGGTCGAGCGGCAGTACCGCGACATGCGGATCATGGGTATCGGCGGCGGCACTACCGAGATCCTCACCGAGCTGGCCGCCAAGACACTGGGCTATACGATGAGCGCTCGCGCGAAGACAGCGGCACGAGCATGACCGTCCTCAAGACAGCCGTCGATCCGTCCTCGGCGGAGTACCGGGCCAACCGGACCGCGCTGCTCGAACAGATCGCGGCGATCGACGTCGAACACGCGAAGGCAGTGGCCGGGGGCGGCGAGAAGTACGTCGAGCGGCACCACAAGCGCGGCAAGCTGCTCATCCGCGAACGCATCGAACTGCTGCTCGATCCCGGATCGCCGTTCCTCGAGCTGTCACCGCTCGCGGCGTGGGGGTCTGACTTTCCGGTCGGCGCCTCGGTGGTCACCGGGATCGGCGTGGTCGAGGGCGTCGAGTGCTTGATCAGCGGCAGCGACCCGACGGTGCGCGGCGGCGCGTCGAATCCATACACGATGAAGAAGACGCTGCGCGCCGACGAGATCGCGCTGCAGAACCGGCTGCCGGTGATCGGGCTGACCGAGTCGGGCGGCGCCGACCTGCCGACGCAGAAGGACATCTTTATCCCGGGCGGGCAGATCTTCCGCGACCTCACCCGGCTCTCGGCAGCGGGCATCCCGTCGATCTCGCTGGTGTTCGGCAACTCGACCGCGGGCGGCGCGTATGTGCCGGGCATGAGCGACTACGTCGTCATGATCAAGGAACGCTCGAAGGTGTTCCTCGCCGGGCCGCCGCTGGTCAAGATGGCCACCGGGGAAGAGGCGGACGACGAGTCGCTGGGCGGCGCCGAACTGCATGCGCGGTACTCCGGTCTGGCCGACTACTTCGCGCTGGACGAGCAGGACGCGATCCGCATCGGCCGGCAGATCGTGAAGCGGCTCAACTGGCACAAGCTCGGTCCGTCCCCAAAGCCGGACGTCGCCGAACCGCGCTACGACGCCGAGGACCTGCTGGGTCTCGTCCCGACGGATCTTAAGGTCCCGTTCGATCCGCGCGAGGTGATCGCGCGCATCGTCGACGGCTCCGACTTCGACGAGTTCAAGCCGCTGTACGGGTCGTCGCTGGTTACCGGCTGGGCGATGCTGCACGGCTTTCCGATCGGGATCCTGGCGAACGCGCGCGGTATTCTGTTCAGCGAGGAGTCGCAGAAGGCCGCCCAGTTCATCCAGCTCGCGAACCGCGCGGACGTACCGCTGGTGTTTCTGCAGAACACCACGGGCTACATGGTCGGCGCGGAGTACGAGCGGCGCGGCATGATCAAGCACGGCGCGCAGATGATCAATGCGGTCTCCAATTCCGGCGTGCCGCACCTGACGGTCACAATGGGCGCGTCGTACGGCGCCGGCAACTACGGCATGTGCGGCCGCGCGTTCGGGCCGCGGTTCCTGTTTACGTGGCCGAACGCAAAGTCCGCGGTGATGGGGCCGCAGCAGTTGGCCGGTGTGCTCTCCATCGTGGCGCGGCAGGCGGCGGAGGCGCGTGGCCAGGCGTACGACGAGGCGGCGGACGCGGCCATGCGCACCGCGGTAGAGGCGCAGATCGAAGAGCAGTCGCTGGCGCCGTTCCTGTCCGGGATGCTCTACGACGACGGCGTCATTGACCCGCGCGACACCCGCACTGTGCTCGGCATCGCGCTGTCCGCCGCGCACAGCGCTCCCGTCGAGGGCGCCCGCGGCTATGGGGTGTTCCGGCTGTGATCGCGGCCGCGCCGGCGCGCCGAGGTTCCGCTCCGGATATCAGGGGATCCGGCACCTTTGCTCTGCTCAGTGACAACGTGCAGATGCTCACCCGGGCTGAGCAGAGCAAAGGTTCGAGCACACACCTATCCAGGCGAGGAGGGACGCCTTGATCAACTCTGTCCTCGTTGCGAACCGCGGCGAGATCGCGCGCCGCGTCTTCCGCACCTGCCGCGCGCTCGGGCTGGGCACCGTCGCCGTGTTCTCCGATCCGGACGCGGCCAGTCCGCACGTCCGCGAGGCCGACGCGGCGGTACGGCTGCCCGGTGCAGCGCCCGCCGAAACGTACCTGCACGCAGAGTCGATCATCGACGCCGCGCGGCGCGCCGGTGCGGACGCAGTGCATCCCGGCTACGGCTTCCTGTCGGAGAACGCCGCATTCGCACGTGCTGTGCTGGCCGCCGGGCTGAGCTGGATCGGCCCGCCGCCGGACGCCATCGACGCGATGGGCAGCAAGATCGAGGCGAAGCGGCTGATGGCGGACGCGGGCGTACCCGTGCTGCGCGAACTGAATCCCGCGCAAGTCACGGCCGCCGACCTGCCCGTCCTGATCAAGGCGTCGGCCGGCGGCGGCGGGCGCGGCATGCGCGTCGTCCGCGACCTCGCAGACCTCGCGGACGAGGTGGCGGCAGCGGCGACGGAGGCGGCCGGCGCGTTCGGCAACCCGATCGTCTTCTGCGAGCCGTACCTGGCCACCGGCAGGCACATCGAGGTCCAGGTCATGGCCGACCAGCACGGGACGGTGTGGGCCGTGGGCGAGCGCGAGTGCTCGATCCAGCGCCGACACCAGAAGGTGATCGAGGAAGCCCCGTCGCCGCTCGTCGAACGTGTCGACGGCATGCGCAAGGAACTGTTCGAAGCAGCGCGCGCAGCCGCCGAGGCGATCGGCTACGCGGGCGCGGGCACGGTCGAGTTTCTCGCCGACTCCGATCCCGGCGGCGGCCACTTCTACTTCCTCGAGATGAACACCCGACTCCAGGTCGAGCACCCGGTCACCGAGTGCACGACCGGCCTCGATCTCGTCGCACTGCAGATCGCGGTCGCGAACGGCGCGCAACTCGAGCCCGAACCGCCGGTCACCCGCGGTTACGCGATCGAGGCGCGGCTCTACGCGGAGGATCCGCGCGCCGATTGGCAGCCGCAATCCGGGACGCTCTCGCGGTTCGCGGTGCCCGGCGTCGACGTGGCGTTCGGAGTCACCGGCGCGCCGGCCGGCGTGCGCCTCGACAGCGGCGTCGTGGACGGGACGCTCGTCGGCATCCACTACGACCCGATGCTGGCGAAGCTGATCACCTGGGCGCCGACCCGCACCCAGGCCGCCACCGCGCTCGCGGCCACGCTGGCGCGCAGCGAGATCCACGGCGTCACTACAAACCGCGACCTGCTCGTCAACGTCCTGCGCCACGAAGCGTTCCTTCGCGGCGAGACCGACACGGCGTTTTTCGAGCGCCATGGCATCGACGGACTGGCGGCGTCGCAGGCGAAGCCGGCCGAGGTGCAGTTGTCCGCCCTTGCCGGCGCTATGGCGTCGGATAGGGCGGACAACTTGGGCAGGGCGGTGCTTCGCAACATCCCGTCGGGCTGGCGCAACGTGGTCAGCCAGTCGCACCGCATCGCGTTCGACGACACCGAGATCGCCTACCGGTACACCCGCGACGGGCTGCGGGCCGACGGCTTCGACGACGTCGCGCTCGTGTCCGCAGCACCCCACCACGTCGTGCTCGACGTCGCCGGCGTGCGCCGCAGCTTCGACGTGCACATCGAAGGCGAGGACGTGTACGTCGACTCGTCGCTCGGCTCGATCGCGCTGCACAGAACGCCGCGTTTCGTCGACCCGGCCGAGCACGTGGCGGCCGGATCGCTGCTCGCGCCGATGCCGGGCTCGGTCGTCCGCATCGCGGTCGAGGTCGGTCAGCGCGTCGCGGCCGGCGAGCCGATCCTCTGGCTCGAAGCGATGAAGATGCAGCACCGCATCAACGCACCGGCCGACGGCGTCGTCACCGAGTTGCCGGTCAGCGCAGGACAGCAGATCGACGTGGGCGCCGTGCTCGCCGTGGTAGGGGAAGGAACATAGATGCATTTCAACGAAACCGAGGAGCAGGTCGCGCTGCGCAAGGCGGTCGCCGAACTCGGCAAACGCTACGGCCACGACTACACCGCTCCGCGGGCCCGCGCGCGCGAACCACTCACCGAGCTGTGGCAGGAGGCCGGCAAGAGCGGCTTCATCGGGCTGAACATTCCGGAGGAGTACGGCGGCGGTGGCGCCGGCATGTATGAGCTGGCGCTGGTCGGCGAGGAGCTCAATACGGCAGGCTGCGGGCTGCTGATGATGGTCGTCTCACCGGCGATCAACGGCACGATCATCAGCCGGTTCGGGACGGACGAGCAGAAGCGGTACTGGCTGCCGGGCATCGCGTCGGGCGAGACGATCATGGCGTTCGGCATCACCGAGCCGGACGCCGGCTCGAACTCGCACAACATCACGACGACCGCGAAGCGGGACGGCGGTGATTGGATCCTCAACGGCCGCAAGATCTACGTGTCGGGCGTCGATCACGCCGACGCGATCCTGATCGTCGGACGTACCGAGGACGCCAAAACCGGCAAGCTCAAGCCCGCGCTGTTCGTCTTCCCGACGGACACCCCGGGCTTCGAGTACCAGGCGATCGACATGGATGTCGTGATGCCGGACCGGCAGTTCCTGCTGTTCCTCGACGACGTCCGGCTGCCGTCCGACGCGCTCGTCGGCGATGAGGACGCGGCGCTCGCGCAGCTGTTCGCCGGCCTCAACCCGGAGCGGATCATGGCCGCCGCCGGATCGGTCGGGATGGGCCGCTACGCGCTCGACCGCGCCGTCCGCTACGCCAATGAGCGCAACGTCTGGGGCCAGCCGATCGGGACGCACCAGGGGTTGTCGCATCCGCTCGCGAAGGCCAAGGTCGAGCTCGAACTGGCCAAGCTGATGATGCAGAAGGCCGCCTCGCTCTACGACGCGGGCGACGATATGGGCGCGGGCGAGTCGGCGAACATGGCGAAGTACTCGGCCGCCGAGGCGGCCATCGCCTGCGTCGACCAGGCCGTGCAGACGCTCGGCGGCAACGGTCTTGCGCACGAGTACGGCGTCGGCAACCTGCTGCTCGCCGCGCGCGTCGCGCGCATCGCCCCGGTGAGCCGCGAGATGATCCTCAACTTCGTCGCCCAGTTCAGCCTGGGCCTGCCGAGGTCGTACTAGCCATGAGCGAGGTCGTCCACTACGCAGCGAATCGCGCGATCGCGACGGTCACGCTTGACTCACCGACGAACCGCAACGCGCTCTCGGCCCAGCTCGTCGGCGAGCTGAGCGAGCGTCTGAGCTCCGCCGCCGCCGACGCGTCGGTGCGCGCAATCGTTCTCTCGCACACCGGGTCGGTGTTCTGCGCCGGCGCCGACCTGAAGGAGCAGAGCGCGGAGGGCGGTCCGGAGCAGGGCACCCGGCGCATGCTCGATTTGCTGCGCAGCATCGTCGAGTTGCCGAAGCCGATGATCGCTCGCGTCGACGGCGCGGTGCGGGCCGGCGGGCTCGGCATCGTGGGCGCGTGCGACATCGCGCTCGCCGGGCCGAACGCGTCCTTCGCCTTGACCGAGGTGCGCCTCGGACTCGCACCGGCGATCATCTCGCTGACGACGCTGGGCCGGATGAACGAGCGCGCGGCGAGCAGGTACTACCTCACCGGCGAGGTGTTCAACGCCGACGTCGCCGCCGCGACCGGGCTCGTGAGCGCTGCGGTCGACGATCTCGACGCCGAACTCGCCACGCTCACCGACGCGCTGTGGGCCTGCTCGCCGCAGGGCCTGGCCGAGACGAAGCGAATCACCACCCGACGCGTCGCGGCCGCCTTGGCTGCGGGCGGCGACGAGATGCAGGCCCTTTCGGCGCGGCTGTTCGGATCCGAGGAGGCGCGGGAGGGCATGCTCGCGTTCTTGCAGAAACGGCCACCCCGATGGGCGTCGCAATGACGGCGGTCGACGCCCGCGAACCGCAGCAGGACCGCTCGCGGGCGACCCGCGCCCGGCTGCTCGAGTCGGCGATCATCTGCCTCGCCGAACACGGCTGGAGCGCCAGCACGGTGGCCGTCGTCGCGGAGCACGCCGGCGTCTCGCGCGGCGCTGCGCAACATCACTTCCCGACCCGCGAGGCGCTGTTCATGGCGGCCCTCGAGCACGTCACCCGGGAGCGCGGCGAGCAGCTGCGCAAACAGCTCGCCGAGCGCCCGGAGCTGGACACCCGAGCGATCGTCGGACTGGTGTTCGACCTGTTCACGGGGACGTTCTTCCGCGCCGCGCTCATGCTCTGGGTCGCCGCGGCGGCCGAGCCGCAGTTGCGCGAGCAGATCGTGCCGCTCGAAGCGCGGATCGGGCGCGAGGTGCACCGCGTCGTCGTCGAACTGCTCGGCGTGGACGAGTCGGTGGCCGGCGTCCGCGAGACCGCGCAGGCCACGCTTGATCTGGCCCGCGGTCTCGGGCTGGCGAACCTGCTCACCGACGACGGTGCCCGCCGCGACCGCATCGCCGATCAGTGGGCGCGCATGCTGGATGCCAGCCTGCGCTACTAGGGGGTCTGTGCCCTAGCCCTGTTCGCGGGCAAAGATCCGGGCAAGCAGGTCCTCGCCCGTCTCCTCGGCGCGGCTGTGCCGTCGCGCCGCCGCGGGTTCGGTCCGCGAATGCCTGCCGCGGCCGCCTTCCTCTTCCTCGGCACGGCGCCGCCGGCCGGTGTAAGCGGACTCGTCCTCGATCGGGTCGAGCTCGAACTCGGTGAACGGGCGGATGCGCGGCAGTCCGGCGAACGGATCGGCCGGCATAGCCTGCGCCGCGGGCGGAGTCGGGCGGCTGGCCGGCTCCGGCGCCGGGGCGACCGGCAGTGGACGCGGCTCACGTACCTCGACCGGATGCGGCGGGGCGGGCGACCGGCGTGGGGCGGGCGGCGTTGCCGGCGTGGAAGAAGGGGGCGTCGATGCGGCCGGTGGTGCTGGCGGCGACGGCGCGGGTATCGGAGTCGGCGCTGCCGCGGGCGGTGCCGGCGGAGTCGGAGCCAACGGTGGCGGACCTGGCGGCGGGGTGGGGGCGAGTGGAGTCGGAGCCAACGGTGTCGGACCCGGCGGCGGGGTCGGGGCGAGTGGGGTCGGAGCCAGCGGAGTCGGAGCCGGCGGCGGTGCCGGAGCCGGCGTGTTCGAGGCGGGCGGTGCGGGCGGCGGCGGAAGCGGCGTCATGAACGTCGGCAGCGGCGGCGGCGCGGGTGGCGGCGGCGTGCTGAACGTCGGCGGCGGAGCCGGGGCGGGTGGCGGCGGTGTACTGAACGTCGGCGCGGGCGGCGGCGTGCTGAACATCGGTGTCGGCGCCGGTGTGGTCGACGGCGGGGCAGGCGGCGGCGTGGGGAAGGTCGCAGCCGGTGGTACTGCGCTCAGTGTCCGCGCCGGCTGCACGTCCGCCTCGACCTCGGCGGTCTCCCGGGTTACCGGCCGAACCCGCGCGGGCTCCACGATCTGACGCAGCGCGGACCCCTCGCTCACCCGCGGTCGGCTCCACGCAGCGAACTCGCCAGAGTCCTGCGCGACGGCCTTCAGCTGGCGCACCTCGTGCTGCAGGGCCTCGAGGTCCGACCCGAGCACCCGGGTCGTCTCGATCCGTTCGAGGCGCAACTGGCCGCCGACCTTCTCCACCAGCTCGCTGCGCAGATCGGCGATCTCCGAGCGCAGCACCGTCACCTCGCGGTTCACTGCCGCCTGGATCTCGGTGCGCAGCAGTCGCTCCAGCCGCGCTTCGTGCGCGCGCCGCGCTGCCGCCTCGTCAGCCCGCTCGAGTTCGAGGTTGGTCCCACGCAGCTCGAGTTCCCGCGAGCCGCTGGCCTCCGGGTAGTACCCCGCGTCGAGCAGCTGGGCGCGGCGCGCGCCGAACATCGCGAACGCCGCCATCAGCCCGGACCACAGCCCGGCGAGCACCCCGAGTTCGAGCCGCTTCGATGCATCGGCGTGCGTCGAACTCGTCACGATCAACCAGGCCGCCGCTGCGCCCAGCGCAACAGCGCAGACGAGCAGGAATGCGCGTAGGACGACGCCGCGGGTCAGCGGCGGAGCGTCACGACGCGGCATCGCACCAGAATAGACATGAACATGCGGGCAAGACGATGCCGACTGAACAGCCAGTCAAGATTCGCGCCGATCACTCCCGGGGTCGATGCCCGCGCGTTCGAGCAGTAGGCCAGCCAGTATAAGGAGCAGCGACGCGGCGAAAAGCAGGGCCGTCACCGTTGCGTCGTGCTGGGCGACTTCGATCATTCGAACATCCGGGAGCAGCCGGACGATGATGCCTATCGCGCCCCCGGCCACCGCGGCGCCCACGACCGAAGAGGCCTTGCCCAGGGCGACACAGCGGGCGATGACGATCGCTGCCATCGGCTTGGCGCGCGGGTCGTGGCGCACAGCAGCCCGCACCCGGCGGGCGGCGACCAGCTCGGCGAGCGCGAGCGCGACGATCGGCACCGGCGTCAAGTACTTCAGCTGCAGGTACGAGGTGTAGGAGAACTTCAGCAGCACGTAGACGGTAATCCCGACCACAACGAACGGCACTGCGAGGTCGGTCCACCGCGTCCTGCGCATCAGCGGCCCGTTTGTCACGTCCGCCTCCCCACCCACCACCTGAACGCGGAGCCGACTTCGGCGGCGCCTCCTTTCGGCCCCGCGATTTCGAGGCGACGCACGCCCGCGACGTCGTCCTGCGGAAGTCGATCGAGCCAGTCGGCGAGCGGGCGTCCGGCGAGCGTGGCCTGCGGATCGGCAGCCAGCCACGGCACCAGTACGAACGCCCGTTCGACGGCGCGCGGATGCGGCAGGGTGAGCTCGGCGGCAGAGCTCACCTCGTCGTCGACGGTGATCACGTCGACGTCGAGCGTGCGCGGGCCCCAGCGCAGCTCGCGGGTGCGGCCGGCCCGTTGCTCCGCATCCTGCGCGCGGCGCAGCCAGTCCCGCGCACCGGCCTCGGCGTCGGAGACGATCAGCACCGCGTTGAGGTAGTCCTCTTGCGCGACCGGCCCCCACGGCGGCGTCTCGTACACCGGAGACACGGCGACCAGCCAGGGGCGGAACGCGTCGACCGCGCCGCACAGAGCGGCGAGCCGATCATCGAGGTTCGAGCCGATCGAGAGCACCGCGCGACTCATCGGGACCGCCTGATCGTCACCGCGACGTCAGCGAACTGCAGCGGGATCGGCGCCTGCGGCTTGTGCACGGTCACCGTTGCCGCCGCGACGCGGCCATCGGTCAGGCACGCGTCGGCCAGCCGCGCGGCGAGCGTCTCGAGCAGGTTCACCGGTTCGCCGGCGATCACCGCAGCAAGCTGCTCGGCGAGTTCGCCGTAGTGGACGGTGTCTGCGAGTTCGTCCGAGGCCGCGGCCGCCGCGGTCGACACGTCGAGGACGGCGTCCACGACGAATTCCTGCCCGTCGCGCCGTTCGTGCTCGAACACGCCGTGGAAGCCGCGGACCCGCAACCCCGTCAACGCGATCTGATCAGCCACGCTGCACCGCCGCGATGGCCAGCGCGGCGTCGACGGACGGGCGCACCTCGTGCACGCGCACCCCCCACACGCCGCGCAGCGCGCAGTACGCGGTGAGCGCCGTGGTCGCGTCCTCGCGCTCGTCGACCGGGCGCGGCGTGCCGTCCGGCGCCGCGAGCAGCGAACCGAGGAACGACTTGCGGGACGACGCGGTGAGCACCGGCAAGCCGATCTCGACGATCGAGTCGAGCCCGGCGAGCAGCGCCCAGTTGTGCGTGGCGGTCTTGGCGAAGCCCAGCCCGGGATCGATCAACAGTCGCGCCTCGTCGACCCCGGCCGCGACGGCAGCGTCGACGCGCGCCAACAGCTCCGCGCGAACGTCCTTCACCACGTCGTCGTAGCGCGCCAGCTCGTACATGTGCTCGCTGTGCCCGCGCCAGTGCATGAGGATCCACGGGCAGCCGGCGTCTCTGACGACCGACGCCATCGCCGGATCGGCGAGCCCGCCCGACACGTCGTTCACTCCGCCGACGCCCGCCGCGAGCGCGGCCCCCGCGACCGACGCGCGGTAGGTGTCGATCGACATAGGGATACCGGCCGCGGCCAGTTCGGTGATCACCGGCAGCACCCGGCGCAACTCCTCGGCGGCGTCGACGCGCTGCGCGCCGGGCCGGGTCGACTCGCCGCCGACGTCGATGAGATCGGCACCCGCGTTGCGCATCTCGTGCGCGTGCGCGACGGCTTGGTCGAGGGAGGTGTAGCGCCCGCCGTCGGAGAACGAGTCGGGTGTGACGTTCAGGACCCCGACGACGCAGATCCGGTCGGCCCGGCCGGATACGTCCATGTCACTTCCCGAGGATCAGGCTGAGCGCCTCAGCACGGGTGCGCGGATCTTCCTTGAAGATCCCGCGCACGGCCGAGGTCATCGTCAGCGAGCCGGGCTTGCGCACGCCGCGCATCGCCATGCACAGGTGCTCGGCCTGCACGACGACGATCACACCGTACGGCTCCAGCTTGCGCATGACCGCGTCCGCGACCTGACTCGTCAGCCGCTCCTGCACCTGCGGTCGACGGGCGTAGAGATCCACCACGCGCGCCAGCTTGGAAAGCCCGGTGATCCGCCCCTCCCCGCACGGGATGTAGCCGACTGCCGCGGTCCCGTGCCAGGGCACCAGATGGTGCTCGCAGATCGAGTAGAGCGGGATGTCCTTGACCAGCACCAACTCGTCGTGGTCTTCGTCGAAGGTCGTCTCGAGCACGTTGTCGGGGTTCTGGTGCAGCCCGGCGAACATCTCCTGGTACGCCCGGGCGACGCGCTCCGGGGTGCGCTTGAGCCCCTCCCGGTCGGGATCGTCGCCGATTGCGATCAGCAGCTCGCGGACCGCCGCCTCCGCCCGGGCGACGTCCACCTGCCCGTGCGTGAAGTCGCTCAACTGCGATAACCGCCCGGCGGGTCGTACGGCGGCGGGGGTGGGTAGCCGCCGTACGGCTGACCGATCGAACCGTCCTGCGGCCCGAAGGTCGAACCCGGACCCGGCGTGGACGGCTGGGTGGCCGGCTCCGGCGCCGGGGCCGGCTGCCGCTCATCGCCGGGCGCGCCGTTGGGCGAGCCGTTGGCAGAGCCGAGCGGGGACGGCTTGCGCAGCGAAGGTGGGATCTCGACCGGCGGCCGGTCACTCGGCGTGCGCTTGCCGAACGCGGCGAACGTGTTGTGCGGCGGGCGTTTGCGCACCGGCGCGAGGATGCGCTCGAGATCCTCCTTGCCGAGCGTCTCCTTCTCGGCCAGCTCGAGCACCATCGCATCGAGCACGTCGCGGTACTGCTGCAGGATCTCCCAGGCCTCGTCGTGTGCGCCCTCGATCAGGTCGCGCACCTCGGAGTCGATGTCGGCGGCGATGTCCTCGGAGTAGTCGCGGGTGTGCCCGTAGTCGCGGCCGAGGAAGGGCTCGGAGTCGCTGGTGCCGTACTTCACCGCGCCGAGCTTCGTGCTCATGCCGAACTCGGTGACCATCGCGCGGGCCAGCTTGCTGGCCTTCTCGATGTCGTCGGACGCACCGGTCGTCGGCTCGTGGAACACGAGCTCCTCGGCGGCGCGGCCACCGAGCGCGTAGACGAGTTGGTCGAGGATCTCGGCGCGGGTCTGCTGGTAGCGATCCTCGAGCGGCAGCACGAGCGTGTGCCCGAGTGACCGGCCGCGCGGCAGGATCGTGACCTTGTGCACCGGGTCGAGGTTCGGCATCGCCCACGCCGTGAGCGCGTGCCCGGACTCGTGATAGGCGGTGACCCGCTTCTCCTTGTCGCTCATCGCGCGCGTCTTGCGCTCCGGGCCGGCGATGACGCGATCGATCGACTCCTCCAACGCCTGGAGCGTGATGAGCCGACCGTTCTGCCGCGCGGTGAGCAGCGCGGCCTCGTTGACGACGTTCGCGAGATCGGCACCGGTGAAGCCCGGAGTCCGGCGCGCGATGATGTTGAGGTCGACGTCCGCCGCGAACGGCTTGCCCTTCGCGTGCACCCGCAGGATCGCCTCGCGGCCGATGACATCCGGCGGGCTGACCGCGATCTGCCGGTCGAAGCGGCCGGGACGCAGCAGGGCGGGGTCGAGGATGTCGGGCCGGTTGGTCGCCGCGATCAGGATCACGCCGCCCTTAACGTCGAAGCCGTCCATCTCGACGAGCAGTTGGTTCAGGGTCTGCTCGCGCTCGTCGTGGCCGCCGCCCAGGCCCGCGCCACGGTGCCGGCCGACCGCGTCGATCTCGTCGACGAAGATGATCGCCGGTGCATTCGACTTGGCCTGCTCGAAGAGGTCGCGAACGCGCGACGCGCCGACGCCGACGAACATCTCGACGAAGTCCGAACCGGAGATCGAATAGAACGGCACGCCCGCCTCGCCGGCCACCGCGCGGGCGAGCAGCGTCTTACCGGTGCCGGGCGGGCCGTACAGCAGCACGCCCTTCGGGATCTTGGCGCCGATCGCCTGGAAGCGCGCCGGGTTCGCGAGGAAGTCCTTGATCTCCTCGAGTTCCTCGATCGCCTCGTCGGCGCCCGCGACGTCGGCAAACGTGGTCTTCGGGGTGTCCTTATTAACGAGCTTGGCCTTCGAGCGGCCGAAGCTCATCACCCGGTTTCCGCCGCCCTGGACCTGGCTCATCACGAAGAACAGCACACCGACGATCAGCAGGATCGGCAGCAGGCTGACCAGGATCGACAGCCAGGTGTTCTCCTTGCTGACGTGCGTGCGGAAATCCACGCCGGCGTTGCTGAGGTCCTGGTAGACCGAGTTGGTGGAGTTGGCCGGGAACTGCGTGGTGATCTTCGTGTTGCCTTCGAACGGCTTCTTCAGTGTCAGGTCGATCGACTGCTCTTTGTCGTTGAGCACCGCGCTCTGAATGTTGTGCGCCTTGATCTGGCCGAGCGCCTGAGAGGTGTCCACCGAGTGGTACTCGCTGCCGCCGGAAATCAGGTTCGGCAGCACGAAAATGGCGAACAGGACGAGGAGGCCCCAGAGCCACCACGACCGGAGAATCCGCTTGCGGTTCATATCGGTATCACGAACGGCTGCCCGCCCGCGTTCCTTCCCACTCGGAGGACGGGTCTACATCACGACGGTACACGGGACAGCACAGATCAGGCCCCGTATACCGAGGGCTTCAGGCGCCCGATATAGGGCAGATCGCGGTACCGCTCTGCGTAGTCGAGGCCATACCCCACCACGAACTCGTTCGGAATGTCGAATCCGACGTAATTCACATGTACGTCCACCTTCAGCGCGTCCGGTTTGCGCAGCAGCGTGACGATCGAGATCGTGGCCGGACTGCGGGCCTTGAGGTTCTTCAGCAGCCAGGAGAGCGTGAGGCCGGAGTCGATGATGTCCTCGACGATCAGGACGTCCTGGCCCGCGATATCGCGGTCGAGATCCTTGAGGATGCGCACCACGCCGCTGCTCTGCGTGCCGCTGCCGTAGGAGCTGACCGCCATGAATTCCATCGTCGACGGCCGCTCGAGCGCGCGGGCCAGGTCGGACATGAACATGGCCGCGCCCTTGAGGATGCCGACCAGCACCGGCTCCCGACCGACGTAGTCGGCGTCGATCTCCTTTGCGAGCTCGGCGATCCGTGCGGTGATCTGCTCCGAGGAGACCAGCACCTCGTCGATGTCGCGGTCCAGCTCGCTCACGTCTGATTACTCCGGGGTTCGGCAGTCAGGTACGCGACGAGTTTCCCAGACTCGCGCCGGACCGACACGCCGCCCGGCAGGTCGACCGCGCGCTGGCCGTGCCAGGACGTGACGAGCGCCTCGAGCGCGACGGTGCGCTCGGCGCTGAGCGGCCGGGCGCCGACGTCCTGCGCCCACCGCCGGAGCACGCGCGTGCGCACCGCGCGCGGCAGCGAAGCGACCGAAGCAACATCGAGTTGTCCGCCCTTCGACGCGTCCCCACGTACTGAAGGGCGGACAACTTCGGAGAGGTGGGAGGCGCCGGCGAGCTCGTCCAGCGCTTCGAGGTCGTCGCGCAGCAGGTCGGCGGTACGGGCCAGCGCCTCGGCGACGCCGCCCTGCAGCACGTCCTCCAGCAACGGCAGCACCTCGCGCCGTAATCGGACACGCTGGAACCCCGGGTCGCTGTTGTGCGGGTCGTCCCAGGCGGAGAGCCCGAGCGCCGCGCACGCCGCCACGGTCGTCGCCCGGCGCAGCCCGAGGAACGGGCGCAGGTAGCAGCCGTCGGCGGCCGCCATGCCGGCGATCGAGCGCGGCCCGGAACCGCGGCCCAGGCCGAGCAGCACCGTTTCGGCCTGGTCGTCGAGGGTGTGCGCGAGGAGCACGTGGGCGTCGAGCGCGGCCGCGGCGGCGTCGAGCGCTGCGTAACGACCCACCCGGGCGGCGGCTTCGGGTCCTCCGGCCGTACCCACGTCCACCGCGACCACCTCGACCGGGTCGAATCCGAGCTCGAAGCCGAGCCCGGCGACCCAGGCCGCGTGCCGCGCGGAACCCTCCTGCAGGCCGTGGTCGATCGTCACCAGTCCGCCGGAAATGCCCGCCCGCGGCGCCTCGAACGCCGTGGCCGCGGCGAGCGCGAGTGAATCCGCCCCACCCGAGCAGGCAACCAGGACACTGCGCGGGCGAGCGGCGGCGAGCGTCGTACGCACCGCGGATCGCACATCCGCGACAGCAGGCGCAGGCCCCATTGCTACGCCGCCCGGGGCTCAGGCGTGCACGCGCGCGATCCAGCGCGCCGGATCCGCGATCTCGGCCTTGCTGGGCAACGTTTCCGTCGACGTCCAGATCGCGTTGAAGTCGGCGACGCCGATCCGCTCGATGACCGTGCGCACGAACGCCGACCCGTCCACGTACTGCCGCGTCTTGGCCTCCATGCCGAGCAGCCGGCGCAGCAGCCGATCGAGCGGATTCCCGCTGCGCCGGCGCCGCGCGGCGAACCGGCTCTCGATCACCTTCTGGGACGGGATGACCGAGGTGGGCACCGCGTTCATCACGTACTCCGCGTGCCCCTCGACCAGCGACATGAACGCGGTGACCCGGTCGAGCACGATCCGCTGCTGCGGCGTCGCGAGCACCGAAATCAACCCGGCGCCGTCGCCCTGCCCGCGCACCACCTTCACCAACTCGCCGACTGCGTTGGTTACTCGCCGGCGCAGTTCCGCCGGGTCGGTCTCGATGGCGTCGCCGAGCGCGGCGATCTCGTCGAGCATGTGCTGACGCAGCCACGGGACGGCGGTGAACTGGACGCGGTGCGTGACCTCGTGCAGGCACACCCACAGCCGAAAGTCGCGCGGCTCGACCCGCAACTGTCGCTCGACGGTCACGAGGTTGGGTGCGACGAGAAGCAGCTGCCCACCCGGACGGTCGAAGAACTCGAACTGGCCGAGCACCTTGCCGGAGAGGAAGCCGAGCACGACGCCGACCTGCACGCCGGTCAGCCGGCCGCCGACCTGCTGCGCCGCCTTGCCGACCGGGTGTTCCTCGGTGAGCCGGGCGACGAGCGGATCCATGATCGAGCGCATGCCGCTTGCGTTGGTGTCGATCCAGGCCGGCCGATCGATGACGCGGGTGATCGCGGTGACCGGCGGCTCGCGCAGCCCCGTCAGCTCGGCGACCTGGTCGGCCGCCTGCGCGGTGGCGCGGTAGAGCTCGGCGACGACGTTCTCCGCCTCACGCTGCGAGACGCCAGGCGGTTGGGGGCTGAGCCGCTTCGCGGCGCGCGCCGCGACGTCCCAGTCGATGAGCCCAGCCATGTTTGTCACGCTACCTGCAACCGCAGCGCGCCAGCCTGGTGACGATCGCGTCCATCGCGTCTTCGGCGGCGAACGTCGAAACTGTGCGGTCGGCCATCAGGGCGAACGCGAGCAGCCGCCCGGATCTGTCGTGGACGAGTCCGGCCAGCGTGGCGACGCCGGTCAGGCTGCCCGTCTTGGCGCGCACCACTCCGGCGCCCGCGCCGCGCAGATAGCGGTCGACGAGCGTCCCGGACCACGCCGCGACCGGCAGTCCGGCGAGGACGACGTGCAGCGTCGGGTGCGCCGTACCCGCGACGAGTCGCAGCACGTCGGTCAGCGCCTGCGGGCTCAGCCGGTCGCGCGCCGCGAGCCCGCTGCCGTCCACCATGCCCGCGCCCGGGTCGACGCCGAGCCGCTTCAAAACGGCGCGCACGGCGTGCGCGGCACCCGTGAACGAGGCCGGCTGGTGCTCGGCCAGCGCGACCTGTCGAGCCAGACACTCCGCGATCACGTTGTCGGAGTTCTGCAGCATCTGCTCGACCAGCGTGTCGAACGGCGCGGACGAGACCGTCGCCAACGTGCGCGCCCCGCGCGGCGCCGCACCGCGCTCGATCGGCACCTTCTGCAACCCGAGCGCGCCGGCGAGCTCGCGCCCGGCGTCGAGATCCGGGTGCGAGCTGCGGATGACCACTTCGTCGGGTGCGACGCGGCCACCGTCGGCGAGCACAGGCGTGATCGCCGAGGCGTAGCTGCTCGGGACGTCCTCCGGCGCCCACGCCGGCGAAATCGTAGGGCCGGCGAACAACGAGTCGTCCACCACGATTGCGCGCGGCCGCACGTGCGCGCGGCGCAGCTGGGCGGCGAGGTCGCTTATCCGCGCGGCGTGCGGGTAGACGGACGGCCGGCCGGATTTCGCACCGCTCAGCGTGGGGTCGCCGGCGCCGACCAGGACGACCGTCCCGTGCCGGCCCTGCACCACGCCGGTCGTGATCCGGTCCGTCGCCTTGTGCACGGTGAGGACGGCCGCGGCCGTGAGCAGCTTGGCCGTCGACGCCGGCGCGGTCGGGGCGCCGCCCTGCTGTTCGTATAACTGCTTGCCGGTGGCGGCGTCGACGACCTGCGCCCGCAGCCGCGCGCCGAGCCCGGGCGCCTTCGCGAGCGAGGCGAGTTCGTGGCGCACTGCGCCCGCGGCCGGCACGGGCGCCGATGGCGCGGCCGACCCGGGGGTCGGCGCTGAGGTCGCCGCTCGGTACGCGCCCGGCAGCGGACCGACGGGC
>DASQSE010000012.1:0-25287 GCA_035642535.1 Jatrophihabitans sp.
GTGTCCGCGACCAGTTCGCCGAATCGCGTCGCAACCGATCCGTCCAGCTCGGCCGCCCAGTCGAGTTCGGCGGCGAGGAACTGCTCCGCCTCCGAGGTGGGCAGCACGGTGGGCCCGGCCGAGCCGATGCAGCCCGACACCATGCGCCGCTCGGGGTGCAGCGCGAGCGCGAACGAGCACACGGCGATCACCATCGCATTGCGTGTGCCGATCTTCGCGAACTGCTGCGGCCCGTCCGCCACCGGGACTACCACTGCGCTGATCAGCTCGTCCGGCTCCAGCACAGTGCTCCGGTGGCCGGTGAAGAAGTCGCGGACGGGAACGGTGCGGGTGCCGCGCGTCGAGGCGACCTCGACCGTTGCCCCGGCGGCCACGAGCGGCGGCAACGCGTCGCCGGCCGGCGAGGCGGTGCCGAGATTGCCGCCCAGCGTGCCGCGGTTGCGGATCTGCGGCGAGCCCACCGTGCGCGACGCAATGGCCAGGCCGGGGACGAAGGCGCCGATCTCGTCGATGATCCGGGTGAACGGCAGCGCGGCGCCGATGCGCACCGCGCCGTCGACGCGTTCCCACTGCGCGAGCTCGGCCACACCGTTGAGATCCAGCAGTGCGTCCGGGCGGCGGCGCGCGAAGTTGAGCTCGACCATCACGTCAGTGCCGCCGCTGATCGGCACCGCGTCCGGGCGCTCTGCCTTGCCGGCGAGCGCCGCCTCCCAGGATGCGGCGTAAAGGAAGTCCATCGGCCCCCGTCCTAACGATCTGCAGCGATTGTCCCGCTTGCAGCAACTGCCGCAGCGGCCAATTCGCCCTCGTCGGCGGTCTGCAAGGTGCCGTCGACGACCACGGCGCGCCCGCCGACGTACAGCGCCGCGAGTCGCGGGGCGCCGAACACGAGCGTGCAGACCGGGTCGTCGATGCCCGCGCCGGCCAAGCCGTCCACCCGCCACAGCGCGACGTCCGCGAGCTTGCCGACCTCGAGCGAGCCGAGCTCGGCCTCCCGGCCCAGACAGCGAGCACCGTCGCGAGTCGCCATCCGCAAGGCCTCGCGCGCGGTCAGCGCCAGCGGGCCGCCGGCCAGCCGGGCGACGAGCAGCGCCTGATGCAGCTCGTCCACCAGGCGCGCCGACTCGTTCGACGCGGCGCCGTCCACCCCGAGGCCGACCGGCACGCCGGCGTCGAGCAGGGTGCGGATAGGTGCTATTCCCGCACCGAGGCGGCCGTTGGAGGTCGGGCAGTGGGCTACCGCCGTCCCGGTCGCGGCGAAGCGCTGCACGGCCTCGGGCGAGAGGTGGACGCAGTGTGCCATCCACACGTCGGGGCCGAGCCAACCCAGCTCCTCGGCGTATTCCGCCGACGTTCCGCCATAGGTCTGCTTGCAGAACTCCTCCTCGTCGGCCGTCTCGGCGAGGTGGGTGTGCAGCCGCACGCCGCGCTCGCGCGCGAGTTCGGCGCAGTCGCGCATCAGCTCGGTAGTCACCGAGAACGGCGAGCAGGGCGCCACCGCGATGCGCGTCATCGCGCCGGGCGCCGGGTCGTGCCAGCGCTCGATCGCGTCGGCGCTCGCGGCGAGGATCGCGTCGTGCGTCTCGACCACCTCGTCCGGCGGCAGCCCGCCTGCGGAGCGGCCGAGGTTCATCGAGCCGCGCGTCGGGTGGAAGCGGACGCCGATCTCGCCGGCCGCGCGGATCTCGGCTTCGAGCAGGTCGCCGGCGCCGCCCGGAAACACGTAGTGGTGATCCATCGAGGTCGTGCAGCCGGACAGCGCCAGCCAACCCAGATTCGCCGCGGCTGCCGCATGGACGAGCTCCGGCGTCAGCCTGGCCCAGATCGGGTAGAGCGTGGTGAGCCAGCCGAACAGCGTCGAATCGGTGGCGAAGCCGCGAGTGATCCACTGGTACAGGTGGTGGTGCGTGTTGACCAGCCCGGGCGTGGCGAGCAAGCCGCGCCCGTCGATCCGGCCGGCACCGTCGATCGCCGGCGCCGGCGCCGGCCCGTCGCCGACGCCCGTGATCACGCCGTCGTCGAGGATGACATGCCCGCTGCGATGCTCGGTACCGTTCTCGTCGACGCTGGCGATGTGGCACCCGTCGATGACGGTCGTCGCCATTCATGACCCCCGGTACGTCGAGTACGCGAACGGACTGAGCAGCAGCGGCACGTGGTGGTGCGCCGCGGGATCCTCGATGCGGAACACGATCACGACCTCCGGGAAGAACGCGTCCGGCCCCGCATAGCGCTCCACGTCGAAACGCAGCCGGTGCACGCCCGCCTCAGTGCTCGCCAGGAGGTTGCCGATCCGCCCGTCGCCGTCGGTGCTGGCCGAGGCGAGCATCGTCCAGTCGTCGGCAGCGCGCCGCTCCAGGACGACGGGCACGCCGGCCGCCGGCCGGCCCGCTGCTGCATCCAGCACGTGAGTGGAGATGCTCATGCCGCCCAGCCTGTCATCGCAGCGCCTTTGCCAAGCGCAGGCGGACGATCGCCGCGAGTTCCCGGCGCACGACCTCGCGCTCCGCGGCCTCGTCGTTGCCCAGCCGCCGCGTCAGCTCGGCGAGCATCTCCTCCGCCGTGCGTCCTGTCGCGCAGATGAGGAACACCCGCCCGAAGCGCTGCTCGTACGCGACGTTGCCGGCGCGCAGCGCGTCGGCCACCTCGGGCGAAGCGGTGGCCGCGCCCGACTGCTCCTGCCGCGACCAGCCGGCCTCGCGATCGGTACCGGCCGGTCGATCGCCGATACGCGGGTGCGCAGCGAGCGCGTCCTCGATCGCCTGCCACTCGAGCGTCGCTAGCAGTTCGTCCGAACGGGTGCTCAGCTCGGCGAGGTCGCGGTACGGACGAGCGTCGACGATTGCCCGCAGCCACGCGTGGCTCGCGCAGACCGGACGCAGCAACTCGACGGCGCCGTCCTGCGGCAGCACGTTGAGCTCGGCGACGTCCACGTCCGAAGACATTACGATCACCGGCAATGCCGGACGACGTCACGATCATTCGAGCGGCGCGCGCCGTGACACCCGAGGGTGAGCGCAGCGCCGCGGTCGTGCTGCGCGACGGCCTGATCGCGGATGTGCTGCCGAGCGCCGAGCCGGGAGCGGCGCGCGTCATCGAACTGCCGCCCAACCGGGTGCTGCTGCCCGGGCTGGTGGACAGCCACGTGCACGTCAACGAACCCGGGCGCACCGATTGGGAGGGATTCGCGACGGCGACCGCCGCGGCGGCGGCCGGTGGTGTGACGACGATCGTCGACATGCCGCTGAACAGCATCCCGCCGACCGTCGACGTCGCTGCACTCGCGGCCAAGCGCACCGCGACGGCCGGGCAGCTCGCCGTCGACGTCGGCTTCTGGGGCGGCGCGGTTCCGGGCAACGCCGCCGCGCTAAGAGCGCTGCACGACGCCGGCGTCGTGGGCTTCAAGTGCTTCCTGCTGCCGTCCGGGGTGGACGAGTTCCCGCCCCTCGACGCGACCGGCCTGGGCGCGGCTATGCGCGCGATCGCCGGCTTCGACGGACTGCTCGCCGCGCATGCGGAGGACGGCGCGCTGATCACGGAGGCGCACAGCGCGCGCTACGCCGACTTCGTCGCGTCCCGGCCGCCCGCTGCCGAGGTGCGTGCGCTCGAAAGGCTGTTCGCCGCGACGCGCGAGAGCGGATGCCGGACGCATGTCGTCCACGTCTCCAGCGCCGCGACGCTGCCGCTGATCCGCGCTGCCAAGGACGCTGGGCTGCCGGTCACGGCGGAGACGTGTCCGCACTACCTCACGCTGTGCGCGGAGGATGTCCCGGACGGCGCGACCGAGTTCAAGTGCTGCCCACCCGTTCGCGACGCGGCGAACCGCGACGCGCTCTGGGACGGCCTGCGCGACGGCACAATCGACTGCGTCGTCTCGGACCACTCGCCGTGTCCCGCCGAGCTCAAGCGCGGCGACTTCGGGCAGGCGTGGGGCGGCATCGCGTCCGTCCAGCTCGGTCTGCCGGTCGTCTGGACGGAGGCCGCGCGGCGCGGGATCGGCCTCGATCACGTCGCGCAGTGGATGGCGACGGCGCCCGCGGCGCTGACCCGGCTGCCCGGCCGCGGTGCGATGGCGCCCGGCTATCGCGCGGACCTCGCGGTTTTCGCTCCGGACGAGACGTTCGTAGTCGACGCGGCGCGACTGCGGCACCGGCACCCGGTCACGCCGTACGCCGGGCGCACGCTGCGTGGCGTCGTCGAGCAGACGTGGTTGGCTGGGGTTCCGGTGCGCGACGGCGAGCGACGAGGGCGGCTGGTTGCATGATGGAATTCCGCGGCTTGCCCGATGTCGCGTCGCGCCGGCTCGGCGGATCGGTCATGTTCACCAATGACGACTTCTTCGCCGACGCGCAGCAACTCATCGCCGCCGGCCCGGCGCAGCACGATCCGGCCGCGTTCGGGCCGCGGGGCAAGGTCTACGACGGCTGGGAAACGCGCCGCCGCCGCGAGCCGGGCAGCGACTTCGTCCTCATCCGGCTGGCCGTGCCGGCGATCGTGCGTGGCGTCGACATCGACACGGCGCACTTCAAGGGCAACTATCCGCCGCACGCATCCGTCGAGGCCACCACCCTGCTCGGCTACCCGACCGTCGACGAGGTGCGGGCCGCCGACTGGCTGCCGGTGCTCGACAAGGTCGACCTCGCGGGCGATACGTCGAACGTCTTCCCGGTTGACGCCCCGGACCGCCTCGTCACCCACGTGCGGCTTACGATTCATCCGGACGGCGGCGTTGCGCGGCTCCGCGCGTTCGGCGAGGTCGTCCCCGATCCACGGCGGCTCGGCGGTCGGGTCGATTTGGCTGCGCTCGCGAGCGGTGGCTGCGCCGAGTCGTGCAGCAACATGTTCTTCGCGTCGCCAGCGAACGTCCTCGCGCCCGGGCGGGCGGCGGTGATGTCGGACGGATGGGAGACGCAGCGGCGCCGCGACGACGGCAACGACTGGCTGGTCGTGCGGCTCGCGGCGCCCGGCGTGCTGCGCGAGGCGGTGCTCGACACGTCCCGCTTCCTCGGCAACGCGCCGGGCTGGGCGGCGCTCACCGATGCCGACTCCGGCGCGCTGCTGCTGCCGCGCACCCGGCTGCTGCCCGACACCGAACACCGGCTGCGCTTGGCCGGCGCGCCGCCCGTCACCCGCGCCCGCCTCAACATCTACCCGGACGGCGGCATCGCGCGACTGCGACTGCTCGGCAGCGTGGCCGAAGAAGCTCGCGCCCGGCTGGCGCAGCGCTGGCTCGGCCTGCTGCCGGCCGACCAGGCCGGGACCGTCGACCGCAGCGAGTTCTTCTCCTGATGATCGATCCGACGTTTCTCGATGAAATGCTCGACGGTGACGACGCCGAGCGGACGCGGCGCTACCCCGGTCCGCCGCTCGGGCGACAGCCCGTCCATACCGTGTACGTGCCGGCCGACCGGTTCAACGCGCACGTCGTGACCGAGTGGGGGCTCGCCGCGGTGCAACTGCTCGACGAGCACGGGCCGCTGCCCGACACCGACGCGGACATCGACGCGCGGGTGCACGCCAAGCTGCGCGCCGAGCCGATCGAGGATCTGCGCATCGACTTCGAGGACGGCTACGGCGTGCGCGAGGACGAGGAGGAGGACGCCGCGGCCCGCGCCGTCGCGAGCGCGCTCGCGCAAGAGGGCGCGCCGGCGTTCGTCGGCATACGTATCAAGTCGCTGGAGGCCGACACCCGGCACCGCGCCGTCCGCACCCTCGCGATCTTCCTCGAGGAGTTCGGTCCGCGGCCGGACGGCTTCCGCGTCACGCTGCCCAAGGTCAGCTCGGTGCCCCAGGTCGAGGCGATGGTCGCACTGTGCGCAGCGGTCGAGGACGACCAGCCGCTGCGCTTCGAGCTCCAGATCGAGATGCCGCAGGCCGTCCTCGGCGCGGACGGCACCGCGCTCGTCGCGCAGATGATCCATGCTGCTGACGGCCGATGCGCCGGTCTGCACTACGGCACCTACGACTACACCGCCGCGCTCGGCATCGCGGCCGCGCAGCAATCGCTGGAGCACCCGGCGGCCGATCACGCCAAGGCCGTCATGCAGGTGGCCGCGGCGGGCACCGGGGTGCCGGTGTGCGACGGCTCCACGAACGTGCTGCCGGTCGGCTCGTCGGACGCGATTCGCGCGGCGTGGCAGCTGCACGCCCGACTGGTGCGCCGCTCGCTGGAGCGCGGCTTCTATCAGGGCTGGGATCTGCATCCGGCGCAGCTGCCGACCCGATACGCCGCGACCTTCGCGTTCTACCGCGACGGCGTGTCGGTGGCGGCCGCTCGGCTGGGCGCGTACCTGGAGCAGGCGGCCGGCGGCGTGCTCGACGAACCGGCCACCGCGCGTGCGCTCGCGGGCTTCCTGCTGCGCGCGCTGCACTGCGGCGCGCTCTCCCCCGACTCCCCCGAGTTGTCCGCCCTGCGGCACGTCCTCACGCACCAAGGGGCGGACAAGTCGCGCGAGCCTCCCGAGTTGTCCGCCCTACGGCACGCGCTGACGCACTGAAGGGCGGACAAGTCGGGAGGGGTGGAGGCGTCCTGTCCTAGTAGGACGCCTCCTGTAGGGACGCCGCCTAGAAGGACGTCTCCGACACCTCCATCAGCGCGTTGTCGATCGCCTCGGCGATGGCGCGACGCGCGGTGAGCTCGGGCAGCACGGTCATCGCGAAGAACCGGGCGACGGCGGGCTTGCCCGCATAGAAGGCGCGGTCGGCCTCGGACACCCCGTTGGCGTCCAGCTTCTCCAACGCAACCGCGGCCTGGCGCAGCAGCAGGTAGCCGATGAGCAGATCGCCGGCGGCGAGCAGCAGCCGGTTCGCGTTCTGGGCGACCTTGTAGACGTTGGCGACGTCGTCCTGACCGCTCATCAGCTGCTGGAACATCGCGCCGACGATGCCGCCGAAGTCCTCGACCGCCTTCGCCAGTGCGGCGCGCTCCTCCTTCAGCCGGCCCTCGTTCTTGATCGCCTCGAGGAACTCGTTGATCTCGGCGGACACGGCGAGCAGCGCAGCGCCGTTGTTCTTGGCGATCTTTCGGAAGAAGAAGTCCTGCGCCTGGATCGCCGTGGTGCCCTCGTACAGCGTGTCGATCTTGGCGTCCCGGATGTACTGCTCGAGCGGGTAGTCCTGCAGGTAGCCGGAGCCGCCGAAGGTCTGCAGAGCCTGGGCGAGTTGGTCGTACGAGCGCTCCGAGCCCGCACCCTTGACGATCGGCAGCAGCAGGTCGTTGATCGCCTCGTACAGGTGGACATCGCCCTCGCCGATGACGATCTTGTCCTGGAACGACGCGGTGTAGTACACGAGGGCGCGCAGCCCTTCCGCATATGCCTTGTTCAGCATCAGGCTGCGCCGCACGTCCGGGTGATTGATGATCGTGACCCGCGGTGCGCTCTTGTCCGCCACCTGCGTCAGGTCCGCAGACTGCACCCGCGTCTTCGCGAAGTCGAGGGCGTTGAGGTAGCCGGTCGACAACGTCGCGATGGCCTTCGTGCCGACCATCATCCGAGCGTGCTCAATGACCTGGAACATCTGCGCGATGCCGTTGTGGACATCGCCCACCAGCCAGCCCTTGGCCGGGATGCCGTCGATCTCGCCGAAGCGAAGTTCGCAGGTGGTCGAGGCCTTCAGGCCCATCTTGTGCTCGATGTTCGTGACGAACGCACCGTTGCGCTCGCCGATTTCGCCGGTCTCGACATCGAAGTGCCACTCCGGCACGACGAACAACGACAGGCCCTTGGTGCCGGGACGGGCACCCTCCGGGCGGGCGAGCACCAGATGGATGACGTTCTCGACCATGTCGTTGGCGGCCGACGTGATGAACCGCTTGACGCCCTCGATGTGCCAGGAGCCGTCCTCCTGCTGGATCGCCCTCGTGCGGCCGGCGCCGACGTCCGAGCCGGCCTCCGGCTCGGTGAGCACCATGGTGGCGCCCCAGTCGCGGTCGACGATCAGCTGGGCGATCTTCTTCTGCGTCTCGTTGCCGTTGGCGTAGATGATGCCGGCGAACGGTGGGCCGGCGTGATACATGTACAGCGCCGGGTTTGCGCCGAGGACCTGCTCGCCGATCGCCCACACGAGAGTGCGAGGGACCAGGTACCCGCCGAGTTCCGGGATCGTCTCGACGCGCCACCACTCGCTGTCGTGGAACGCCCGATACGACTCCTTGAACGACTCGGGAATCTTGACCGTGTAGGTGTTCGGGTCGAAGACCGGCGGATTGCGGTCGGCGTCGGCGAACGACTCGCCGAGCCGGCCCTCGGCCAGCTTGGCGACCTCGGCGATCATGCCGCGCGCCGTCGCCTCGTCAAGGTCCTCGAACGGTGCCTTCTCGAGCACCTGATCGGTGCCGAAGACCTCGAACAGATTGAATTCGATGTCCCGCACATTGCTCTTGTAGTGGCCCATCGCGGCAACACTCCTGCTCTGTCGCACCGCCGGTTACCCAGCAGTAACAAGGAGACTATTACCCGCCAGTAACCTCCCGCAACCAACGTTTCCCGGCCTGTTGTCAGGTCATTGGCCCGACATAGCGGGCCAGTGAGCGCGAATCGGGCCGGTGCACGCGGCAAAGTGAGGCGAGCGACACCCGCCTCGATCCGCGCTGGATCAGAAGATGATGCGCAGCTTGATCGTCTCGGGGAGGGCGCGGATGGCGTCGACGATCGCCTGGGTGGTCCCGCTCGCGCTGTCGGTGACGACGTAACCGAGGTCGCCGCGGGTGCCGAGCAGCTGCGCCTCGACGTTCACGCCGCGGTCGGCGAGCAGGCCGTTGATGTGCGCCAGCACGCCCGGCACGTTGTGGTGCAGGTGCAGCATGCGCAACGTGTTCTGCGGCCGGGGCATGCTCAGCGGCGGCAGGTTGATGCTCATCGCGGTCGAGCCGTCGAGCATGAAGTCACGCAATTTGCCGGCGACGAAACGGCCGATGTCCTCCTGCGCCTCCTCGGTGGAGCCGCCGATGTGCGGAGTCAGAATGACGTTCGGCAGCCCGCGCAGCTCGGAGACGAACTCCTCGCCGCGCGCCCTCGGTTCGACGGGGAACACGTCCACCGCCGCGCCCGCGATGTGGCCGGATTCGATGTGCTTGCGCAGCGCCGCGTAGTCGACAACGAAGCCGCGCGACAGGTTGAGGAACAGCGCGCCCGGCCGCATCGCGGCGAAGTCCGCGTCGCCGAAGAAGCTCTGGTTGGTCGTCCGGCCGTCGACGTGCAGCGTGACGATGTCGGAGTCGGCGAGCAGCTCCTTCAACGACACGCACTGCCGCGCGTTGCCGAGCGCGAGCTTGTCGGACGTGTCGTGGAACAGCACCTTCATGCCGAGGTTCTCGGCGAGTACGGACAGCTGTGAGCCGATGTTGCCGTATCCGACGATGCCGAGCGTGCGGCCGCGGACCTCGTGCGCGCCCTCCGCCGACTTGTCCCACACACCGGTGTGCATGAGGTCGTTCTTCTCGGTCAACCGCCGAGTCATCGCGATGATCTCGGCGATGGCGAGCTCGACGACCGAGCGGGTGTTCGAGAACGGCGCATTGAACACCGCGGCGCCCCGTTGGGACGCCGCGGCGACATCGATCTGGTTGGTGCCGATGCAGAACGCGCCGACTGCGATCAGGTCATCGGCCGCCTCGAGCACGCGGTGCGTGACATGCGTCTTGGAGCGGATGCCGAGCAACTGCACACCGGCAATGCGCTCGACCAACTCGTCCTCGTCGAGTGCCCGCGGCAGGGCGTCGACCTCGAAGCCGCATCCGCGCAGTATGTGCTCGGCGACCGGATGGACATGCTCGAGCAGCAGCGCGCGGATGCGGGCATCGGGCATGGGGCAACCTTCGCGTCGGTGGCTCGGGATGCCCCGAGTTTAGTTAGTGGTGGAAAACGCCGCGCCGCTTGCTGCCGTAGTTGCCCGAGACGGAGCGGTAGATCAGCAGCACGATGATGGCGCCGATGATCGAGCCGATGACGCCCGACGGCTGCAGGGCGCCCTCGTTCAGGTCGTGGTTGAACAGCACGTACCCAAGGAATCCGCCGAGGAACGAGCCGACGACGCCGACGAGAATCGTGCCGAGGATTCCGATCGGGTCCTTACCCGGGACGAGCAGTCGGGCGACAGCCCCGGCGAGCAAGCCGATGAGTAGCAAGGCAATGATGAATCCGGCCATGATGTACTTACCTCCTGAGTAGAGACCGGCCCTCCGCGTCGGTCAGGAGATACCCGGCGTTAGATCGCCGATAACGGACCTACTCGCCGGTTACTTCACAGCTGCGCGACTGATACCCACGCCGCCCGGCGTCTCGGCGCCGTAGCGGTCGATCTCTCGTGCGATGTCCAGCGGCCGGATCTGCGTGCGCCCCTGCAACGTCGCGTCATCGAGCAGGTCGGCGGGGACGATCCAGGCCACCTCGAACTCGAGCCCGTCCGGATCCTTGCCGTACAGCGACTTCGTCGTGCTGTGGTCGGACGTGCCCACCAGCGCCCCCGCCTCGACCAAGCGGCCGGCCAGTGTTTCCAAGTCGCGCAGCGTGTCGACCTCCCAGGCCAGGTGATAGAGGCCGACCGTGGCCCGGCCGGCGAGCGACGGGCCGGCCTCGTTGCCGATCGCGAACAGCCCGAGGTCGTGGTCGTTCGACGATTCCGGCGCGCGCAGGAACGCGGCGCGCCCGCCGCCCATTTCCATCACGATCTCGAAGCCGAGGACGTCCCGGTAGAACGCGACGCTGCGCGCGACGTCGCGGACGTAGAGCACGGCGTGGTTGAGGCGGTAGATGGCCATGCCGCGATGGTACCGCCACACAGTTGAACGTTCAACAATGTACGCTCTGCGCATGACGGCACCCCGCTGGCTCAGCGCCGACGAGCAGCGGGCCTGGCGCGCCTACGTCGAGTCGAGCAAGGTGCTCTTCGACGCCCTCGACCGGCAGCTGCAGCGCGACGCGGACATGCCGCACGCCTACTACGAAATTCTCGTCACGCTGTCCGAGGCCGAGGACCGGTCACTGCGGATGAGCCAGCTCGCCGATCGCACGCTGTCCTCGCGCAGCCGGCTCTCACACGCCGTGGCGCGCCTCGAGGAGCGCGGCTGGGTTGCGCGCGACGAGTGCCCCACCGATCGGCGCGGTCAGATCGCGCGGTTGACCGACCTCGGCTTCCAGACCCTCGCCGTGGCCGCGCCGGGCCACGTCGACGCGGTGCGCGACTACCTGATCGACCTGCTGACGACAGAGCAGTTGGAGCAGCTCGCGACGATCGGCCGAGCCGTCATCGCGAAGATCAACGCGTAGCGGCTAGCAAGGCCCGCCAGGTGCGCGGCGTCATCACACCGGAGACGCGCAGCGACGAGTGCTTGCGCTGGAAGTGCTTCACCGCGTGGACGGTCGCAGTGTCGAACACGCCGGAGGCGGACACGTGCAGCGCGCGCTGCACGGCGCTCACCGCCGGGCCCTGCCAGCCGTGCCGAACCTCGGCACCGGAGTACGTCACGAGCGCCTTCTTCGTCGCCGACGCGCTCTTCTTCGCGTGCACCTGCGGGTACCACGCGCACTGCTTCAGGTTGCGGCCCTTGTACACGTGCGCCCAGTTCAGGTCGCGCCAGCGGCACGGGCCGTAGTCCGTCGGCGCGACGCGTCCGGTCCAGAACGAGGTCCGCCCCATGGCGCCGTTCCACGTCAGCGAGATGTGCATGTGCGTGCGGTGGCACGCATTGTCATAGGTGTGCTGCGGGAGGTGGGAGCAGTTGTTGTACGGCTCCCACCTCCCGTCCCACGCGCCCCACATCCGGTTGTCGTAGATCAGGTACATCACGCCCAACCGGCGAGCCATGGCAAATCGATTCCCGGCCTTGTCCGTTGCGAGCAGCCACGCGATGGCGGTCTTGGCCGCGGCGTGCTGCTTCTTGTTGTGGATGTCCACCATCCAGTCGATCGCGCGCCCGTCGTAGTGCTCGCTGCGCGTGCCGTCCGTTCCGCACGCGTAGGTGGACGCCCAGGACGTCGCGCCGTAGTTGCGGTACGTCGAGGCGAGCAGTCGGGCCAGCTTGACCGTGCCGCGGCGCGCGACCGGTTGGCAGGCGGTCTGCTCGACGTACCCGCCGAGCGACTCGATTGCCGCCGGCAGTTTGCGAGGCGCGTGCGGAGTGGGTGGTGCGGCCAGCGCGGCCGGCGCGGCGATCAGGAGGCTGACGGAAAGCGCAGCGGTACCGACAACTGCGGCGATGGGGCGGAGCATTGAACGGTCCTTCGCGGTGATCGGCCCCGCGTGATTGGCCCCGCTCCGCAGCTATTGTGCCTCATGATCGGCTGTAAGGGAAGCGTTAAGTTCCATCCCATCCGGCAGGCGGGCCGATGGTCGCCGCCTCCGGCCCGAAGGCGGCGACGTACTCCGGATGGATCTCCGTCCAGCGCGCACTATCGGCGTCGCCCTGCGGACGACCGGCGAGCAGATCGTCCAACTTCTCGAGGCACAGCTGCCAGCCCGCACCGTCGCGCGCGGCCTTGCCCAATTCGGCGATCGTGTCGCGCAAGGTCAGCGTGCAGCCCTCGGCGGTGGGCTCGATCTCGAAACGCAGGACGTCCTCGCCCCATGTGAACTCGAGCAGCCGTTCCGGCTCGACGGCGAGCACGGTGCCCGTGAACTCGGGAATCGCGTCGATCCCGGTGACGAAGCGCAGCGTCGCGCCGGGCGCGAGCTCACCGATCATGGTGTCCGGGAACCAGGCGGCCCGCTGCTCCGGATCGGTGATCGCAGCCCAGACTTTCGCCGGGTTGTGCCGTAGCTGCCGGACGAAGCGGAGCGCCCAGCCGGTCGAGGTCTGTTCGAGCGTGCCGGTCATAGCATCCTTCCATCGAGATGAGCCTCGAGGGCATCGAGGCTGTCCGTCCACAGCGCGCGGTACGGCGCAAGCCATTCGTCCAGTTGGCGCAGCGGCTGTGGCTGGATGCGGTAGATGCGGCGCTGCGCGTCGCCGCGGACGGCGACGAAACCCGCCTCGCGCAGGACGCGCAGATGCTTCGATACCGCGGGTTGGCTGAGCCCCAGATCCGCGACCAACTCGCCGACCGGCCGCTCGCCGGCCCGCAGCAGGTCGAGGATGCGCCGCCGATTCGGCTCGGCGAGCACGTCGAAGCTCATCTGTCCAAGTATGCCGAATCAGTTATATAACCGTCAAGGCATCCATACGGCCGTGATGGGCGTTCGGTAGGCGGTGGCGCCGACCGTCGGCAACCGCTCAGCCGCCTCGATCGTCCGCAGCACGGTGTAGTGGTCGACCCGACCGCGATAGCGCATGCGCCGGACATGCGCGCCGACGAGCAAACCTGGGATGTGGTTGGCGGCCGAGAAGTCGTCCTCGTCCCACGTGACGATCAGCAGGCTGTCGTGGTCGCGGGCCCAGGACGCGTAGCCGCCGAGATGTGCACGCAGCCACTGGTCCGCCTGCCCGACCGTCCCGTCGTGCATGTCGTGATCGAGGTTCGGCACGACGAATGCGACCCGGGGCAGCTGCCCGAAGTCGGTCGGGAATGCCGACATCGGCTGGCCGACGCGGGCCGGGACGTCGGCGAAGTCGGTCCACGGCGCGTGCTTGCGCGCGTAGCCACCTGCGGCGCAGCCGCGATAGCCCGGCGCCGGCAGCGATTCGGCGTAACCGACGAAGCTCATGCCGCGACTGCGCAACTGCGCGGCGAGGTTGTCGGCGTGATAGCGCAGCGGGCAGGAGTCGTCCGTGAGGCCATGCGTCGAGCCGGAGAACAGCGCCAGGTAGTTCGGCTCGCTCGGATGCGCGACGCCGTAGGAATTCGTGAGCAGCGCCCCGGAGCGCGCCAACGCCGTGAAGTACGGCGCCTGCCCGCTCCCGACTACGTCGCGGTAGGAGTGGTTCTCCTCGATGACGACGACGATGTGCGCAAAGTGCGGCACCCCGGCCGAGGGATTCCCTCGACCGGGGTGCTGACTGTTCGGTGTCGTGCTCTGTGTCGTGCTCCGTGTCGTGCTCGGGCTTGCGGTGTTCGAGCTAGTGCACGCCGCGAGCAGCAGGATCAGGATCGCGAACAGCCGCTGCACCCGTCCATGCTCACAGAGCTCACGCGGCCTCGAGCACCCGCTCGTCGACCACGACATGCTCGGGCGTCGGCTGCGACGCCGGCCGCAGCACGACCTTGGCGATCACAACTGCCGCGGCGACCACACCGGCTGCGACCCAGAAGGACAGGTGGTAGCCACCGGTCAGCGCGGCCTTCGCCGCGGTGCCGGAGTGCTCCAGCGTGCGGGTGCGGGCGGCGGACAGCGCGGCCAGCACGGCCAGCCCGAGCGCGCAGCCGACCTGCCCGGTGGTGTTGATCAGCCCGGATGCCAGGCCGGCCTCCTCGGGCTGCACGCCGGTCATCGCCAACGTCATCAGCGCCGGGAAGGTGAGGCCGGCGCCCGCGCCGAGCAGCGTGACGACGGGCAGCACGTGGATCGCGTAGTTCGCGTGCACCGGGGCGAACGCGAACGCGGCCAGCCCGGCGATCATCAGGACGAGGCCGGCGGTCATGACCGGGCGCGCGCCGTAGCGGGTGATCAGCGGCTCGGTGTAGCGCACCGACAGCGCGGCCATCACGACCGTCGTCGGCAGGAACGCGAGCCCGATCCGCATCGGCGAGTAGCCGAGCACGCCCTCGAAGTACTGCGAGCCGAGGAAGAAGGTGCCGAACATCCCGGCGCCGCCCGCGATCTGGATCAGGTTCGAGCCGACGACCGTGCGAGAGCGGAAGATGCTCATCGGGACGAGCGGGTTGGCCGTCGTCATCTCGCGCACCACGAACACGACGAGCAGCACGATCGAACCGGCGCCGTACACAAGAGTCGCCGGCGCGCTCCAGCCATGCACGGCCGCTTGGCCGACGATCGTGTACACGCCCAGCATGAGAGCGGCTGTGACGGTCAGCGCGCCGACGACGTCTGTGCCGGCCCGCAGCCCGATGCCGGTCTCACGGTCGAGCAGCCGGGTCGCGAACACCGCGGTCGCGATGCCGATCGGGATGTTGACGAAGAAGATCCAGTGCCAGTTCAGCGCCTGCGTCAGCGAACCGCCGGCGAGCAGGCCGACTGCGCCACCCGCGGAGGCCACGAACGCGTAGGCGCCGATCGCCTGCGCCTGCTCCCGCGGGTCGGGGAACATCGTCACGATCATGCCGAGGATGACGGCGGAGGTCATCGCGCCGCCGGCGCCCTGGACGAAGCGGGCCGCGACGAGCATTGCCTCGTTCTGCGCGGCGCCGCAGGCGAGTGAGGCGGTCGAGAAGACGCCGAGGCCGGCGAGGAAGACGCGGCGCCGGCCGAGCAGGTCGCCGAGCCGGCCGGCCAGCAGCAACAGCCCGCCAAAGGCGATCATGTATGCGTTGACGACCCAGGCCAGGCTGGCCTCAGAGAACCCGAGGTCGTCGCGGATGGCCGGCAGGGCGACGTTCACGATGGTGATATCGAGGACGATCATCAGCATGCCGGTGCAGAGGACTGCCAAGGCCGCGAACCGGCGCCGGTCGGTGGTCATCGGGGGCTCCTGTCGTTCAAATGTGGTTATCCGTCATCAGGTCGTCGGATGAGATCCGGCGATTTCGACATCGCCGGAAAAGAAAATTTCAGCCGGCGAGGTAGCTGCCCAGGTTGTCGAGGAACTGCTCAGTCCCCTCGCGGCGCTGCTCGTTGGTGTCGAGCCCGTCCAGGAAGGCGCCCTGCTCGGTCATCGCGAGGGTGGTCCCGCCGGAAACCGGGGTGAGGACGACGGTGGCCACCGATACCGAGATGCGCCTGCCGTCCATGTGCATGTCGTAGGACCAGACGATCCGCTCGTTCTCGACGATGTCGTAGTACGTGCCGTCGAAGTCGAAGACCGAGTTCTCGAACTTCGCCGAGAAGTGCTCCCGGCCGCCCGGGCAGAAGTCGAGCGACTGCTCGCCGACCGGCTCGAGCCCTTCCTCGTTGCCGAACCACTTCCGCTTGGCGTCGAGGGTCGTCCAGGCCGCGAAGACCTTCTCGGGCGGGAAGGGATAGGTGCGCTCGAGGGTGAACGAGTCGTGGACGACGGACGTCATGGCTGCTCCTTCTTGTCCTTCTTCTCTTGGTTCTCTTGCTCGGCGAGGAATTCGCCCAGTCGATCGAGGCGGCGCTCCCACGCGGCGCGGCGGGCTTCGATCCAGTCCTGCACGGTGTCGAGGCGCTTCACGACGAGCCGGCAGGTGCGCACTCGGCCGACCTTCTGGCTCTCGATGAGCCCACTCGCCTCGAGCACCTGCAGGTGCTGGACGACGGCCGGCATGGACATGGGAAGTGGGGCGGCGAGCTGACTGACGCTTGCCGGGCCGCGGCCCAGTTGCTCGACGATGTGCCGCCGGGTCGGGTCGGACAACGCGTGGAACACCACGTCCGCGTCCGTCTGGCCCGAATAGTTAAGCACACACTTAAGTATCGTCACCGAACGAGAGTTGTCAACTCCGCGATGATCAAGCGCGGATGTGGGCTATAGGTGGAGTTCCTGCTTGATCATCGCGGTGGAGCTACTGCGATTCGGTGGCGACCCGCAGGCCGAGCGCGACGAGGACGGCCCCGCACAGCGCATCGAGGCGGCGACGGACTCGCGCCTGCGCGAACCAGTTGCGCACCCGTCCGACGAGCGCGGCGAACGAAAGGTACAGGCAGATCTCGACGCCGATCTGAAGCAGCCCGAGCGCCGCCGCTGTGGGCAGCAGCGGGTAGCCGGACGGGATGAACTGCGGATAGAACGCGAACGTGAAGACCGCGGCCTTCGGGTTGGCCGCATTCGTGAGCAGACCCATCGCGAATCCGCCGCCTCGGCCGCGCGGTAGCACCCGAGCGGCGGACAGCTCCGCGTCGTAGGCGCCGCGCCGGGCCGCGCGCAGCGCCTGGACGCCGAGGACGAGCAGCACGGCCGCACCCACGACGCGCAGCACGAGATAGGCGACGTGCGAGGTGGCGACGAGCGCCGCGAGACCCGCACCCGCGGCGAGGATCCACAGATAGAGGCCCGCTTCCAGGCCGAGCACGACCGGCACGCCGGCGCGGAAACCGCCGGCCGAGCAGCGGCGGATCAGCAGCGCGACGGCCGGTCCGGGCACCGCCGAGATGAGCACGACGGCGGCGAGAAAGGCCGGCAGTTGGCGCAGCAGTTCCACGCCGCACATCGTCGCATCAGGTCGCCCGGCAAGTGGCCGAATTTCTCCGACGCCCCGTTGATCATTGGGCCGGGGTCGCCCAATTCTCGATGACGCGGGCGAGCACCGGCATCGGCAGGTTGCCGTGGTCGAGCAGGGCGCCGTTGAACGCGGGCAGGTCGAACGCGTTACCGAGCGACCCGCGGGCGCGCTCGCGCAACCGCAGGATCTCGCGCTGCCCGACGAGGTAGGCGAGCGCCTGCCCCGGCCAGGCGATGTACCGGTCGATCTCGGCGGTCAGGAAGCCGTCGGCGAGCGCGACATGCTCGAGCAGGTAGTCGCGCGCCTGCTGCCGCGACCAGCCCATCGCGTGCAGGCCGGTATCGACGACGAGCCGCGCAGCGCGGTGCATCTCGACGTACACGGCGCCGATCTCGGCCTCCGTCCCGCTGTAGAGACCGAACTCGCCGGCCAGCCGCTCCGCGTACAGCCCCCAGCCCTCGGCGTGCACGGTGACGCCGAGCTGTTGCAGCATCGGCAGCTGCTCGAGCCGCTGCAGCCGGGCCAGTTGCGAATGGTGGCCGGGCACTGTCTCGTGGAACGCGACCGCCTCGAGGTCCCAGCCGGTGCCGGCCGTGGCGCTGAACGTGTTGAACCAGTACGTCCCCGGCCGGCTGCCGTCCTCCTTCGGACGGGTGTAGTGCGGCGCCATGCCCGACTCGGCGACGGTCTGCGGCATCGGCGTCACGTCGCACGGGCCGGGCAGCGGCTGCGGCATGATCTCGTGCGCGCGTGACTCCGCGCGCCGGACGGCCCCCTGCGCCGCGTCGAGCGCAGCGGCTGGTTCGAGCAATGCAGTCGACTCGCGGACGGCCTTGCGCACTGCATCGAGATCGGGCAGTCCGATCGACGCGCCGAGCTCGCGAGCCTGGTCCTCGAGGCGAGCCACCTCGTGCAATCCGATGTTGTGCAACTCGTCGGCGCTGAGCGGCAGCGTCGTGTGCACGGCGACTGCACGCTCGTAGTCCTCGGCTCCGCCGGGCAGCACGCTGATCCCGACCGCATCATCGGGCCGGGCGTGCGGGCGAAGTTCGAGCAGTTGATCCCGCCACCGCGCGAGGGCGGGGACGATGCCGTCCTGCGCGGCGCGTTCGAGCTCGGCGCGCCATTCGCCAGCGCCGTCCCAGCCGGGGGGCGGAGCCGGCGTGGTGATCGCCGGCGGCACTGCCGACGCGATCGCGCGATCGGCCCAGGCCAGCGCGTCGCCCAGTAGCGGGGCCACCGGGTAGCGGCTGCGGGCGACACCCTCGCGCAGCCGCGCGGTCGTGCCATCGATCCAGTCGGACGCCGCACTGACCCGGGCGAGGTAGTCCGCGGCCGCCTGCGCGTCGGCGAGTGACGTACGGGCAAGGATGGCGAACAGCGCGGGCGGGCCGGCGAGCGGCATGGCCGTGACCGTGAATTCGCTCCACCTGCTCGCGATCGAGCGTCGGTACCGCTCGCAGGTCGTCCGGATGACGTCCAGCGTGACGGCGTCGTCTGTCGAATCCGTGGTGACCCCGGCCGCCTGCGTCGCGATCGTCTCCAGGTCGGCGACCAGGGCGTCCTCGGCGGCGGCTGACGGGTCGGGGATGAGCGCGTCGTACTCGCGCAGCCCGAGATTGGTCCCGATGAACGGGTCGGCTGCCAGCAGCCGGTCGGCGAGGCTCTGCGCGAGCCGGCGGGTCGGTGAATCGGTGGTCATATCCCCATCTTGCTCATCCGTACGTGTATCTGTCGGCAGAGGTCTTCGCGGACGTGCCGCCCGGGGTGCGCACCCTGACGTGGACTCGCCCTGCGTCGTTCGCGGGCGCGCTGACGGTCAGCTCGCTCGACGAGATGACATGCAGGTTCGCCGCGCGTGTACCGCCGAACCAGACCGCGTTCGCGAGCGCCAGGTCGGTGCCGTCGATCGTCACCGTGTTCCCCCCGGCCGTCGGCCCGGTGTTGGGATTCACCGACGTGACCGCCGGCGCCGCGACGTAGGAGAACTTGTCGGCGGCCACGATCCGCGAGCTGCCGTATGCAGTGACGACCCGGACGTCGACCGTGCCCACTGCCCGCGCCGGAGTTACCACCTTCAGCGACGTCGCAGACGTCACGTGCAGCGCGGTGCCCGCCTCGCCGCCGAACAGCACCTGCTTCGCCTTGCCCAGCCGAGCGCCCTTGATCGTCACCGTCTTCCCGCCCTGCGTACTGCCGGCCCGCGGTTGCACCGACGTGATCGCGGGCCGCGCGATGAACCTGAACCGGGCGCTGCCGACCTGCGACACGCCATGCGGGGTGACCACGCGCACCGGGAAGCGGCCGGCAGCGTGCGTGGGAGTCGTCACCCGTAGCCGGTGCGGGCCGAGCACGTTGACCGCAGTGCCGCGGACCTCGCCGAACCGGACCGCCTTGACGTGCGTGAACGAGCGCCCATTCACGGTGATGCGCTGCCCGCCCGACGTCCGGCCCGTCGTCCTGGACAGCTCGGTGACCGCAGGCGCCGGATCCGGGAAGTGCCCGCCGGGCAGCAGCAGCTTTGCGGTCTGGCTGAGCATGCGGCCGATCGGCCCGCCATAGGTGCTGCTCGGCCCGCGCGCGAGGATCGCGATCGCGTAGCGGTTCTGGTTGACGAAGCCGGTCGTGTTGAAGTCCGCCGTGCAGCACCAGTCGATGTCGTTGCCCCAGCCCTGTTTGAGGGCGAAGCCGTGCGTGGCCTGCGGGATGCCGAAGAACTGGTACGTGCCGTCCGAGCCGTACGGCTTCGCGTGGTGCATCGCGTTCAGCAGCCACGGTGCGACCCTGCGGTCGTGCTTCATCCGCGCGTAGTACCTGACCAACCCACGCGGGGTGATGTGCGTGTTCCCCCACCAGCCCGCGCGGCTGGGCCGGCGGCCCAGATTCTTGACGTGGTAACGCTGCTTGATCCAGTGGATCAGCCCATCCCCGCCGACGCTGCCGTAGAAGGAGCTGGCGATCGCGTCGTCCGATCGAGTGATCATCTTCCACGCGCGTCGGGCGGTGCTGCCGTGCATGCGTCCCTGGACGAGTAGTCGGTTCGCGATCATCACCTTGACGACCGACTCCGACGCGAAGATGCCGTCCGAATCGCCGCCGCCGTAGATGCGGTGCTCCCAGGTGTCGTAGACGGCGATGCCGACGTGGTAACCACCGTGCGACGGCCCGTAGGCTGCCGCGGCGGAAATTGCCGAACTGCGCGTGACCGCTTTCGCCTTCGGCGCGACGAGGACGACCGTCACGAAACTGGCCGCGAGGAGCGCGACGACGGCAGCTGTTCGAAGTCGCAACGACATTGGCGCGCCTCGCGAGAGAGAGTTCGGACCGGATCAGCCGGACAATTCCGGCCAAGTGGTGCGCAAAAGGTATCGCGCGCATTAGGGTCCGGCCAGTCGGCGGGATTGCTTTGTCGGGCACCGGAGCGGAGATTGCTCCCCATGATCGGGTCGCTTCAACTCGCGGCGGCGCTGCTGCTCGGTGCCGCCGGTCTGGCGAAGCTGGTCGCGCCCGGGCCGGCGGCGGCGATGCTGCGGCGGGCGTGGCGGGTGGTGCCATCGGCAGTCGTCCGAGCCGCGGCGGCGATCGAGATGGTCGTCGCGCTCGCCGTGATCGCACTCGGTGATCGCGCTGCGGCGCTGGCGCTCGGCGCGTGCTACCTCGCATGCGCCGCCGTCAGTGTTCGGTTGATGCAGCGGCGCGAGCGTGCTTCGTGCGGTTGCTTCGGCCGAGCGGACGCGCCGGTCGGTGGCATGCATCTCGCCGTCAACGCGGCAGCGTTCGGTATCGCCGCAGCAGCTGCCCTCCGGCCACCCGGCAGATTCGGCGGACTTTTCGAGGACGGCGCACTGCACGGCGTCGTCGGCGTCGGGCAGTCGGCGCTGCTCGCGTACCTGGCGTTCCTGCTACTCACCGCGCTGCCGGCGCTGACCGCCGCGCGACGTCGATTGATGGAGGCGCGATGACCGTCCTGGTGCTCATCGAGACGGTGCTGCTGGCCGTCCTCACGGTGCTCGTCGCCGGCCTGCTGCGCGCGTACGGGACCGTCCTGCGCCGGCTGCACGAACTGGACGGCGGCAACGCGCCCGGGCAGTTCGCCGTGCCGCCGGCATCGACGTCGTCGCCGGCGGAGTTCGGCCCGGCGCACGACATCGCGGGCGAGACGCTGTCCGGCGAACTGGTCACCACTCGCGTCGCGGGCGTCGAGCACGACACGCTGCTGCTGTTCCTGTCGAGCGGCTGCGCGACGTGCGAGACGTTCTGGGCCGAGCTCGCGACGCCGTACGCGATCCGCCTGCCGGCCGCCACCCGGCTGCTCGTCGTGCCGCAGGACGCCGCCGAGGAGAGCCCGCGGGATCTCGCGGCGCTCGCGCCCGACGGCGTCGATGTCGTCCTCTCCTCGGCTGCCTGGCACGACTATGCGGTCCCGGGTTCGCCGCACGCCGTCTACGTGGACGGGCGCTCCGGCCGGATTCGCGGCGAGGGCACCGGGCAGTCACTCGGCCAGGTGGCCGAACTGCTCGCGCAGGCGACGGGTGAGGTCGGCTTCGTCGCCGCGGCGGGCGGCCCGAAGTCGCCGCGCGATCAGCGCCAGGAGGCGACCGTCGACCGCGAGCTGCTGGCGGCCGGGATCCTGCCCGGTGACATGCGGCTGTATGCGGATGACGAGGCATGAGTACGCGCACGGCATTGGGTGGCCCGCGCGCGACGGTCGCGGCGCACGGGCTGCGCGTCCATCTGCCCGAGCGGTGGGAGGCGCGGTTGTTCCTGCGCGACGCGACGGCCGACGAGGCGGAGTCGGTCAACCCGGTGCTGCACCTCGCGAACTTCGCGCTGCCGCCCGGGCGCGGTGACTTCGGCTCCGGCGCGGTCGAGAAGATGGGAGCCGGGCACGCGTTCGTCGCGCTGCTCGAATACGACTCCGACGAGGCAGGCACGCCGCTGTTCGCGGCACGGGGCGTGCCGCGGCCCGTGCTGCGCGACTTCGCGCGCAATGCACTGCAGCGCCCGCTGCGCGGCCAGCTCGGCTACCAACGTTTCTTCACCGAGCACGGTCGGGCGTTCTGCCTGTACGTCGTGCTCGGCTCGCCGGCAGCCGGGCTCGTCGGCAAGGTGCACGGCGTCCTCGACAACATCAAGGTGATCGACCGATGACCATTACCGAGCGACTGGTGAACAAGTTGGCCGGCGTCGGCGCCCGGCGAACGTCGCGGCGCAAGTTCCTCGCGACGGCCACGCTGGCCGGGACGGCGATCGCGGTCGACCCGATCGGCTTCCTCATCCGTCCGCAGTCCGCATATGCGACCGTCTGCGGCCCGGATTCGCACTGCGCCGACGGCTACACGGTCATGTGCTGCACCATCAACCACGGCCGCAACACTTGCCCGCCGCACACCTACCGGGGCGGCTGGTGGAAGGCCGATCGCTCGTCGTTCTGCGGCGGGCACGCGCGCTACTACATCGACTGCAACGCGCTACCGAGCTACTCCGGCCACTGCCACTGCCACCACAAGACCTGCGACAAGCGCCGGGTCGCCTGCAACGTCTTCCGGTACGGGCAGTGCAACACGCAGATCGGTGGCGTGAGCGCGGTGGTGTGCCGGCAGATCACCTGCATCCCGCCGTGGCAGCTGTACCCGGGCAAGTGCGGTTCGTCCAGCCGCACCGACAACAACACGCTGCGGCACAACGCGCCGTGCCTGACCCTGGTCACCTTCGCGAAGGCGCCGCAGTGGCTCGCGGCCGGGCATCGGCTGCACGCCGGCGACCGGTTGGTGTCCCCCGATCGGCACACCGAACTGCGGATGCGCGCTGACGGCAATCTGGTGCTGCGCAATCAGTCTGGCGTGGTGTGGTCGACGAAGACGGCCGACGTCGCGGCCGGCGGCTACGCGATCATGGGCCACGACGGGCGGCTCAAGGTGATCGATACGCACGGCCGGGTGCGCTTCCACACGCACAACGCGACGACCAACGCCACCCAGCGCCTGCACGTGCGCGACAACGGGCAGCTCGCGATCTATCGCAAAGACAAGATCGTCTGGCACACGTACACCCACACGCCCTGAGGACGTCTGTCATGTTCCTAATGCTGTTGCTCACCGCCGCGATCTCGGCCGTCCGTGGAATGTGGTCGCCGTGCGGACTGTCCATGCTGTCGTCGCTGAATCCGGTGTCGGAACGAGCGCGCGGGCATCGCTTCTGGGTGACCGCGTACTGGTACGTCGCGGGCGCGCTGGCCGGCGGCGCGCTGCTGGGTGTCGGGTGCGCGCTCGGCGCTGCGGGATTCGGCCGGCTCGGCGCGGACTCGACGGCGGTGTGGACGGTCGCCCTGGCCGGGGCAGCGGTGGCCGCACTTTCCGACGCGCGGGTCGGCGGCTGGTCGCTACCGATGCATCCGCGCCAGGTGGACGAGCGGTGGGTGGTGAGCTATCGACGGTGGATCTACGCCGGCGGGTACGGCGTGCAGATCGGCACCGGCTTCGCAACCTACGTCATGACGGCCGGCGTGTACCTGACCGCGCTGCTCGCGATCCTGACCGGCAGCATCGCGCAGGCGCTCGGTGCCGGGCTCGTGTTCGGGCTGGTGCGCGGCGCGAGCATCGGGGTCGCGGCGCGCGCGCGTGATCCGGAGCGGTTGCGCGTGCTTCTCGGCCGCGTCGACGCGTGGACGCGCGGGTCGGCGCTCGTCGCCGGCGGGTGGTGCGTCGCCGTCGCGGCGACCGCGGCGTGGGCTGTTGCCGGCGCACCGCTCGCGATCGCGGTTGCCGCGGTGCTCGTCCTCCTCATCGCGTGGTCACTTACGACTCGCGTGGTCACGTATAGCTGACCACGCGGCGCGTAACTTGACCACGCGATGCTGGGGTCAGTCGTTGCGGGCTGCCTCTGGGCCGCTGATCCGGCGCAGGACGGGCAACGTCGAGGCGATGATCGCCAGCGACGCAGCGAGCCCGGCCGCGACGATGCCGTAGAACGCAAGGCTGGGCGGCTGCAGGGTTTCGGACAGCTGCGAGCGCAGGAACAAGTAGGCAGCGAGGAAGCCGGCCGCGGTGGACACCGTCGCCGCGACTAGCAGCGGCACCCCGCTTTCGAGCATGACGACACGACGCAGCGTTCGCAGCGGTGCGCCGGTCAGCCGGAGCAGGCTGAACGGCCGCCTCCGCTCATTGAGTCCGGCCACGACGCTCACCGCGAGCGTGCAGCCGGCGATCGGCAGGCTCGCAATGATCACCACGTTGGCGAGTCGCTGATACGCGTCGGCGAGCACCACCCGATCGGCTTGGTCCTCCGCCACGGTGAACGGCGCGACGGCATTGGGATACGCGTCTTCGACGATCGTTCGGGCTCGCTCGAGAGCCGCCGCCGACCCGTCCGTCGCTACCGCGAACACTTGCACCGGCAGGTTCGACAGCTGTCCGGGCGCGAGTGGGGCCGCCTGCCACGCCGTCGGGGCGAGCTTGGAGCCGGCCAGTTCGGGTTCGATCACCGCCGTGCGCGCACCCGAGGCGCAGCGCCCGAGCGCCGGGACCCGCGCCAGGTCGGCGCAGCTGACGACGCCAGGCGGGAACGGCGCGGTGATGGCGGGGTCATCGTGGATCAGCACGACCGCCGCTACACCGGGTATTGCGCGCAGCTCGCCCAGTAGTGCCGACGGCACCGATCGCACCGACAACGCGGAATCGGGCGACGAGGCGAATCGGCGGAAATCTTGGATCAAGGTCGACTGCTCCGCGGCCGTGCTCCGCGAGCCACCGTCGTAGGCGGTGATCGTGGTGATCACGCCGATCGCCGTGCTCGTCACGAACAGCGCGAGCACCAGGCCACTGACCGCGCGGAAGCCGGCCTTCGGGTCGTCCGCGAGCCGCCGCGCGGCGATCAGTGCCGGCGGGCGGTGTGCGCGACGCGCGAGTAGCCGCGAACCGGCCATCGTCAGCCACGGGCCGGCGATCACCAGCCCGGCCATCGTCATCAGGATCCCCGACAGGTAGGCAAGGATCTGGCCGGCGGTGGTCGCCGGCCGACCCGAGAAGACGAAGTAGGCCAGTTCGCCGAGCCCGATCGGCAGCAGCAGCAGTCGCCACGCGTTCGGCGCTGCGGGGGTCACGCGACGGTAGAC
>DASQSE010000013.1:0-4373 GCA_035642535.1 Jatrophihabitans sp.
CTCGATCGCGCGCACGTGCCGCCGGGTGCGCTCGGCGCCACCGGGTTCGTGCGCCAACAGGTCTCCGACGCGCACTGCGCCGACTTCGGCGACGCGAAGCCGATCGGGATTCCCGCCGCGTGGTTCGAGCGGGCCGAGCACGTCGCCCAGCACGTGCCGCCAGTAATCGCGCGGCTGGGTCGCCGGCTCGTCCTCGCAGGTGAACACGACGGTCATGACCACCCCACCGTAACCGGGGCGGCGAAATCAGGGCTCCGAGACCGGCGCGCTGGTCTCCTGCGGCGGCGCCCAGAACTGCACGACGTTGGACTCGTCGCCGATGGCCAGCCTCCCGTCCGCCGCGAACGCCACCGTGGTCACCGTCGTGGGCCTGCTGATGCGGGCGATCTCGATCGCGGACCGCAGGTCGAACACCCGCGCGGAACGATCCTTGGACGCCGTTGCGAGCAGCGTGCCGGCTGCGCTGACTGCGATCGCCGTGATCTCGGCGTCGACGGTGAACTGGGTGAGCCGGTTCCCGCTCGGCACCTGAACCAACCACGCGGCATTGCCCACTGCCAGCGCGAGGACGTCGGGTTGCGGCGTCCACACGAGATCACCGATCGGCCCGGGCACCGCAATCTTGCCCAGCACCGCGCCGTCGCTGGATCGCCACACGAACACCCGGTGGCTGGCCACCGAGTTGACGACCGCCGCCACGAGCGCTGCGTCCGGACCGATCGCCACGTGCGACGCGCTGCTCATGCTGCCGACCGGCAACCGGTTGAACCGCTGGCCGGACGTCGACCAGAAGTCGATGTCGGCGTTCGCAACGAGCAGCGCACTGCCGTCCGGCCAGAAGGCCACCGCACTCGGCGTGCCGCCGTCCGCGAGGCTCCAACTGATCGTGCTCGCCTCGGCTCCGTCAGCGGCGCGGAGCAGGCGCACCCGGGGCTGCTGTGGGTTCGCGACTGCGACCCACTGCTCGTCCGGGCTCAGCGCGAGGATCGGTCGGGTGATCTTGACGATGCCGCCCACCGGCGCCGTCCAGAGCACGCCAGGTGGGCCGGTCGGATCGCTGACGTCCCACATCTGCACCGATCGCGCGCGGCTCGCGGTGAGCATGCGGCCCCCGCTCGGCAGGAAGATGACGCGAGTCGGCTCGTCGGCGAGGCGGATCTCGCGCAGCCGTTCGCCGGCCGGCGGCGGCACCGCGACCGCGTCGGCCGGCCGCCAAACGTCGTTCAACGCACTGCTCGATGTGAAGCCGTAGCGGCACTTCGCACACTGCTTCAGCACCGGCGTATCGGCCATGGTCTTGCAGTTGGGGCAGAACACGACCCGCGCCTCGTCGGTATCGAGTGCCCAGCAGTAGAGGCACTCGTAGGTCGCGTTCCGGTGCTTCGTTTTGTAGTAGCCGTGCCAGCCGGTGTAGACGCCGGACGCCGAGGTGAGCGTCTTGACCGCCGCGTCCTTCTTCGCTTCGCGTTCCAGATATCTCTCCCACGCCGGGTTGGACAATCGGCTTCGGCCGCAGACCCGACAGGTGTGCCGACTCCGAGTGCGCTCCTTGTGCGTCGCCCATGCATGTGACTGGAGGACGAGGAAGCTCGCCATCTCCTCCTCTATCGGTTCGAGGTCGAGCCGCACGGCAGCGCCGCTCGCCGCGGCCAGCGCGGTGCGCAGCCGATGGGCGAAGGTGACTACCGCGTCGAGCCGATCGGCCTGCTGCGTCATTCGGCTCCGCTGGCTGTCGAGATAGTCGGCGGCCTCGATCAACGCTTCGACCTGTTCGCTGCGCAGCACGGCAACCTTCGCGGTGCCGACGAGATAGATGGTTTTGGCGCACGGCGCGGCGACCGGGGCCTGCGCCGGCGCGCTGGTGACCGTCATGGTCTGCGCCGTCTCAGCTCAGGTCCATGCTCGCGGCGTCGAGGCTCGTCTCGGAGTACTCGCTCATCGACTCGGAGTAGTCGAGGTCGGCCTGCGCCTGCTCGAGGTCGGCGTCGGTGACCTCGTCGGGCGGCGTGAACGAATCGCCGGCCAGGTCGGTTTCGTCCGCCGGCGTCGCAGTGGTCTCCGGGCTGTCCTCCGGGGCGGCAGGTACGTCTTCGGAGATGTCGAAGACGGCATCCGCGACTCCGTCGGCGTTCGTGTCGACGACGGCAACGTCCGGCACCGAGTCGGCATCGAGATCGAACGCCTCGACGTCCGCGACGCCGTCGGCGTTCGTGTCGACGACCACCGTGTCGGGCACGGTGTCCGCGTTGAGGTCAAAGGCGGCTGCCGATGGGGTTGATGATTCGGTCATGACGGTGCCCTCCCGCGCCGATGCCTACGAAATCCTTCCGGCTAGTTGATCAGTAGCGCGCTGCGGGGACGACGGCCAGAGGCGATCGCAACACCGCTGTCGGGCAGTAAGTCACAGCCCGCACGCTGCCTGCGCATGAACCCCGCAAACCGGGCGCTCGTGTAGGCTCTGCCGACGTCTGCGGGTGTAGTTCAATGGCAGAACATCAGCTTCCCAAGCTGACAGTGCGGGTTCGATTCCCGTCACCCGCTCCACCCTCAAACCTCCGATTCCCGGGCTTCTCCGTCTTCGTCGACCGTGCCGTGCCCGCCGGCGTCGGCAGTCCGTGCCCCCCGCGTGCCCCTTACACCGTCGAGCAGCGGGTTCAGCGCGTCAGCGACGCCCCGGTCTCGGACCGACGTGGTGTGCAGGTAGATCTGTGCAGCGCGGCTGCTCGCGTGACCCATGCGGGCCATCAGGTCAGCGAGGTTCGCGCCGGCCTGGGCGGCGAGGGTGTTGCCCGTGTGCCTCAGGTCGTGGAAATGGACCTCAGCGCTGATGCCAGCTTCGGCGAGCGCGGCAGCCCACCACTTCGTGAAGTTGCTCCGGCGCAGTGGAGCGCCCTTCGGGCCGGCGAACACGAGCGCGTGCGCTTCCCGCGTCGCGTACTACCGCCGCCGGCGCGGCCTCTCCCAGGTCGCCCTAGCCGAGCTGGTCGGCCGCTCCGAGCGCTGGGCGGAGAAGATCGAAAGCGGCCGTGCACCACTCGACAGGGTGTCGGTGATCAGTCAGCTCGCCAGCGTGCTCGACGTCTCGCTGCACGACCTTCTTCCAGACGACATCGCGGAGGTCGATGACCTGACGCGCGGCAGGAGCGTTCCCGCTCTTCGTGAGCTGATCTTGAGCTATCGCGCGGTCAACTCACGCTCCGCCGCTAAGCACGACAACGTCGCCGCGGTCGAACCAGTCGAGCTGCGCGGGCTCGTCGATGACGCCTGGACGGCCTACCAGGACTCTCGATTCGGCCCCGTGATCATGCGACTCAACCAGGCATTACCAGTCGCCTACGTCACCGGGCAGCAGACGCTAGGCCGAGCCGCCCAGGACGCGACCAGCTATTTGGCCTACCTTTACCAGCTCGCGGCGAGCACCCTTGTCAAGCTCGGTGATCTTGACCTGGCGAGACTCTGCGCCGACCGTGGCGACCTGGCCGTGCAGATGATCGACGACCCCATTGCCGCTGCTTTGCTCCAGCGTTCGATCGCCCACACGTTGCTAAGCAACGCTCAGTACGCCGATGCGGTGAGCGTCGTCCAGGACGGCCTTGCGGAGGCCAGCCACCTGCGTGGGCCGGATGGACTGTCCGTACAAGGTGCCTTGACGTTTGTCGGCGCGATCGCGTCAGCCCGTGCCGGCGACCGAGCGGAGGCCACGCGGTTCCTTCGTTACGCCGACGAATTCGCGATTCAGCTAGGACGCGACGCGAACCGCGTCTGGACCGCGTTCGGCCCAACGAATGTCGCTATCCACCGCGTCACTGTCGCAGCCGAACTCGGAGACATGCGCCAAGCCGTGGAAATAGGGCAGGTCATCGACGTAACCGACCTCGCGCGAACGGCAAGTGCGCCATCGGCTCGAGCTGGCCCGCGCCCTATCGCGAATAGCTCGGCGGGATGAAGCCCTGGCGATCGTGCTCAGTGCGGAGCAATCCGCGCCGGAACAAGTACGCTGCCACTTCCTCACGCACGAGCTCGTTCACCACTGGATACGCGACTCGCGACGGCGACCGAGCCCCGACCTCGTCGCGCTGTCACGACGCCTTGGCCACGCCGCCTGACTACGCTGGTCGCATGTCCAGCCCGCCACCGATGGCAACACCACGGGTCGCCGCAGGTGTCCTGTTTCGCGACCTCGACGGCCGCGTCCTACTAGTCAAGCCGTCATATAAGGCCGGGTGGGACCTCCCCGGGGGCTACGTCGAACCGGGGGAGAGTCCGAAGCAAGCAGCACGACGCGAGGTCCGCGAAGAACTCGGGATCGAACCATCCATCGGCCGCCTTCTGGCCGTCGATTGGGCACCACACCCCAACGAGGGCGACAAGCT
>DASQSE010000014.1:0-23889 GCA_035642535.1 Jatrophihabitans sp.
CCGGTGACCTTGGCGACGACCGCGGGGGCCGCGCCGCCGCCCGCCTTGCCGTTGGCGCCGCCCGCGCCCGAGCCGAGCCGCACCGCGACCAGGGTGGCGACGACCAGCACGATCACCGCGATCGGCGCGAGCACCACCCAAAGCCTGCGCTTGCGGCCCTCCCGCTCGCGCCGCGCCTCGGCCAGGGCGCGCTGCGCCTCCTGGCGCTGGCGCAGCGTGCTCGCGCGCGGCTTGGCGCTGCGCGGGGCGTGCTGGGACGGCGAGTGCGGCTTTTTGGAACCATGTGTTCCGGAGCCGCGGGTGGTATTCGTGCTCACCCAATCATCATCGGGAGACGACGGCCCCAGGCCCGTGGGCGTAAGTCCTAACTAGGTGCGGACCATCGACCCATTCATAAATCGGGTCATTGGAGGCAGGTCGCCGGCAGGTCGAACCAGCACAGCGCGTCGAAGTCGGCCGACACCTCGGCCTGCGCATCGGCGGCCCCATCCGCGGCGGCCCGGACGAGCGCGGCGGCCTCGTCCAGATATCGCCGCAGATCGCGCTCCGGTGCCCGATCGGTGTGCCGCGGATAGCACAGCGCACCCGCCGCGTCGTAATGCAACTCGGTCAGTCGCAGCGGCGGCTCGACGAGCCCCTCGCGGTGCCGCCACAGCGCGGTCGCGACATCGAAGACGTAGTCGCCGAGCAGCCCGTGCCCGTGCCTGGCGACGAACGCGACGGCCGCGATCACGTAGTCGACCACGGCGTCCGACAGGAAGTAGTTGAAGTTGATCCGCACCCAGCCGGGTTTGATGCCCTCGCAGCCGACGGCGATCTGCCGCTCGAACTCGTGCGAGCGGTCGAGGTCGATGCCGAGCAGCTGATGTCCGTACGGGCCGGCGCAGGAGCAGCCGCCCCGTGCCTGGATGCCGAACAGGTCATTGAGCAGCGTGACGACGAAGTTGTGGTGCAGGTAGCGCCCGCTCGGCGCGCGCACGACGAACGACACGATCGACAGCCGCTCGGCGTCGAGGTTGCCGAGCACCTCGATCGCCGGCTCGGCCGTCCACGCCTCGATTGCCCGCTGCAGGAACTCGTCCTCCTTCGCCCTGATCGCGTCGACGCCGACAGCCTGCTTCAGCTGGAACACCAGCCCGGCGCGAATGGCCTCGACGATGGCGGGCGTGCCGCCCTCCTCGCGGGCGACCGGGTCGCGCAGGTAGACGTGCTCGGCCGGGTTCACGTACTCGACAGTGCCGCCGCCGGGCACGTCCGGGACGCGGTTGCGCAGTAGATCGCGGCGCACCACGAGCACGCCGGGTGTGCCCGGGCCGCCGATGAACTTGTGCGGACTGAAGAAGACGGCGTCCTTATAGGAGTCGGGAGAGCCGGGCGCTGCCGTCATGCGCAGCTCCACGTAGGGCGCGGCGGCGGCGTAGTCCCAGAACGACAGCGCGCCGTGCGCGTGCAACAGGCTCGAGATCGCGACGACGTCGCTGAGGATGCCGGTGACATTGCTCGCCGCGGAGAACGAGCCGATCTTCACCGGGCGGTCGGCGAACCGCACGAGTTGTTGTTCGAGGACGGCAAGATCGACGTGTCCGTCGGTGTCTTGCGGAATCACGACTACATCCGCGATCGACTCGCGCCACGGCAGTTCGTTCGAGTGGTGCTCGTACGGGCCGATGAACACGACCGGCCGTTCGCGCTCCGGGATCGCCTCGCTGAACCGGTATCGGTCGTCGAGCTGGCACGGAATGCGGATGCCGAGGACGCCGATCAGCTTGTCGACCGCGCCGGTGCACCCCGAGCCGGCGAAGATGACCGCGTAGCGCTCGTCGGCGCCCACCGCCTCGGCGATGATCGCCCGGGCGTCCTCACGCAGTCGGGTCGTCTGCAACCCGGTGCCGCTCGACTCGGTGTGCGTGTTCGCGTACCGCGGCAGCACCTCGTTCCGGATGAACTCCTCGATGAACGACACGGCGCGTCCGGAGGCCGTGTAGTCGGCGTAGGTGACCCGGCGCGGCCCGTACGGGCCGTGCATCACCTGGTCCTCGCCGATCACCGACTCGCGAATGCGACGGAGTAGCGGGGTGTCCGCCGCGGTGATGGGTTCACCACGCACAGCCGAACGGTATACATCTCGCCGCCCGCGCGGCAGGGTCATACGCCCTCCCGCGACTTCATGCTCAATCGCCGGGTCGGTAGACGACGTGCGACTCGATGTCGGTGAAGATCTCGCCGGCAACCGGGCGGCGTATCTCCTCGGCCAGCTGTCCGAGCAAGCCGGCGCAGCGGGCCAGCAGCACGACGCCGCGAAGCAGCCCGGCGGGGATGCCGAGGTCGGCCAGCGCCGCGCCGCACACGCCTGCCCCGTTGAGCGGCAGACGTCGGCCGAGCAGTTCGGGCGCCACCCGCCCCACCGCCTCGAACAGCGCGAGATGCGGCCCGTACTGACCCTCCTCGCGGGCGATCGCGATGATCACCGGGGTGCGCGGATCCCCGTCCTTGTGCAGGTGGTGGCCGAGCCCGGGAATCAAGCCGCCCGAATCGCGACGCTCGCGCACAGCGCTGCGGGCGAGCTCGTCCCACCCCGTGTCCGTGGTCGGCAGCGGGTCGGCGCCGTCGAGCGCCTCGGCGAGGAACGCGCCGGTGTCCTCGCTGACGCCCAGGAAGCGCGACCCGCCGCCGAGCAGTCCGGCGGCCAGCGCCCCCTGGATCGCGTCGGGCGCACTGAGGTAGGTCAGCCGGGCCGCGATGGCCGTCGGCGTGAACCCGTGATCGGCCAGCGCGACGAGGACGGCCTCGAAGACGCGGACCTGCTGGTCCGTCGGCGGGGTCAGCGTGATCAGCTGGTAGGCGAGGTGTCCGAAGCTCACCTTCCCGATCAGCTCGGCCGACAGGTCGCGGCCGAACAGCGATATCCGCTCGGCGGACGAGACGCCGAGCGCGGTCGGGTACTCGGGATGGTCGGTCACCGCGGGTCCGTTCCTCTCTCCAGCCAGTGCCGGATCGGTGCGCCGTGCTCGTCGAGTTGCGGCGGCCGTCTTGGCGCCGTCACCGCCGTCATCTATGCGGTCGTTCGGGATGCGGACACCTGTCCGTCCGTCTCGGGAACGAGTTCAGCATGCGGGCGGGACTGCCAGAGCTCCCACTCCGCGCTGATCTCGCCAGCGGCGTGCAGCAGGTGCGGCAGGTACTCGCCGGTGAGCCGCTCGACGCTGGTCTCCGCGGCGTGCACGGTCACGTTCATGGCGGCGCGCACCGCGCCCGTCCCGTCCCGCACCGGCACGGCAACCGAGCGGATGCCGGGCGCGAGTTCCTCGTCGGCCAGCGCCCAGCCGCGGGCCCGCACCGTCCGCAGTTCCGCGTCGATCGCCGCGCGCTCGCGCGGCAGGAACGGCGGCAGCCCGGCACGGCTCGGCACGGCGAGCGCCCGGGTCAGATCCTCGGGCTCGAGCGCGGCGAGCAGCACCTTGCCCTGCGAGGTCTGTAGCGCAGGGAATCTGGTGCCGATGTCGACGCGCAGCGTGATGATCTTGGGCACCGAGACCCGCGCGACGTAGACGATGTCCGAGCCGTCGAGCTGGGCCATCGACGACGACTCGTGCGTGGTGCGGACCAGCTCGGCGAGGTGCGGCCGGGCGATCTCCCACAGCCCGAGCGAGCTGGCGTAGGCCATCCCGAGATGCATGACCCTCGGGGTGAGGGTGAAAGAGCCGCCGTCGACACGGACGTACCCGAGTTCTTGCAGGGTCAGCAGCAGCCGGCGCGCGGTGGGGCGGGCCAGCCCCGTCGCTGCGGCGACCTCGGTGAGCGACATCGCCGGACGGTCCGCCCCGAAGCTGCTCAGCACGTCGAGTCCGCGGGCGAGCGCTTCGACGAAATCAGGGTTTGTCGCCCGCCTCGCCACCGCGCCTCCTACCTCCCCGGAGCCTTGACACCGAATGTGCCGCGGAGCATCGTCTGATTCAGACCGGTAGACGGACAAATGTACGCCCGAAGCCGAGGCAGCGCGCATGGCCGAATTGGTCGCCATCCTGGCGACGACGCATCATCCGTTCTTCTACAAGACGAGCCGGCTGCCCCCTGATGAGGCGCCGCCGTTCGCCGCGGAATGGGTGCGCAAGGTCGAGGCCTATCGCGCGACGCTGACCGGGGCGCGGCCGGATGTGCTGGTCATGGTCGGCTCGGATCACTTCCACCAGCTGTGGCTGGACAACATGCCGCAGTTCCTCGTCGGCAAGGCGCCGTTCTACGACGCGAACTACTACAACGAGGAGCGCGAGTTCGGCCTGCCCCGGCTACTGCTCAAGGGACACGAGGAGTTGTCGACGTACCTGCTGCGCGAAGGCATCGACCGCGACTTCGACCTCGCCTTCTCCAACGAGCTGCGGGTCGACCACTCGATCACCTGCCCGATCATCACGGTGCGTCCGCAGAACGACCTGCCGGTGGTGCCGATCTACACCAACATCTTTGCCCCGCCGCTGCCGCGCCCCGAGCGGTTCGTGAAGCTCGGCCAGACCATCCGCGAGCTCATCGACGCGTGGCCGGAGACGCTGCGTGTCGCGGTGATCGGCAGCGGGCACCTCTCGCTGGAGCTCGGCGGGCCGCGCCAGTTCGGTCCGCACGGACCCGATCCGGAGTTCGACGCGCGGGCCGTCGAGTGGATCGCCAACGGCGACATCGACGGCTGCCTGGCCAACGTCACCCTCGACAGCCTGCACGCGCCGGGCAACGCCACGCACGGCTTCATGGACTTCATGCTCATGATGGGTGTCGCCGGCTACAACAAGGCGGACTACGCCGACAACCTCGACCTGTTCCACACCATGGAGGCGTACTTCACCTGGTACCCGAGTGGGGTGCCCTCGTGAGCAATCCCGTATCAACCACCTCGCGTCGCGTGGTCACTTACGCCGCGAGTGGTCAGCTATACGTGACCATTCGGCGCCTAACTGACCACGCGGTGCCAGCTGTGAGGGCAGGCGCGTGAGCAAGTACCTCGTCAACAAGTTCCTGTTCACCGTCGATCGCGATCCCGAGTGGGTGGAGCGTTATCGCGAAGATCCGACGGACTTCGTTCCGTGGTGGGAGCAGGAACAGGCCAACCGGCTGCTCAACTGCCACGCCGGCGAGGCGTCGACGTGGCTCGCGTTCACCGACGCGGAGCGTCGCGCACTCGTCGAGCACGACCACGTCGCGCTCTTCGAGATTGGCGCCCATCCGTTCCTCACGCTGACGCTCTGGATCGCCATGTTCGAGCGCGACCACGACCAACCACTCGGCATGCAGCTCGAATACGCCGCAAAGCTCGCGCACGTCTCGCTGCCCTACCCGGACGTCGCGACATGACGCTGATCGAGAAGGCGTCGCGGGCCGCTTTGGGTTGGGTGTTCATCCAGGCCGGCGCTGGCGTGATCCGCGATGCCACGGTGCCGGTGAAGAAGGCCGAACCGCTGCTGGATGCGCTGCGCAAGGCGGCGCCGGTCGAGCTGCCCGACAACGTCGCACTGGTCCGGCTGAACGCCGGCGTGCACGTCGCTGCAGGCAGCGCCCTGGCGCTCGGTCGTGCGCCGCGGCTTGCGGCCGCCGTCCTGATCGGCACGCTGGTCCCGACCACCGCGGGTGGGCACCGCTTCTGGGAGTTCGAGCCGGGCGCGGAGCGGAACACGCAGCGCAATCACTTCCTCAAGAACATCAGCATCGCCGGCGGGCTGCTGCACGTGCTGATCACGCCGCGCAGAAAGGACAGCGCATGAACCCCGACGAGCTCGCGCAGGTCAACAGCGGCCGTCCGCTGGTGTTCCGGCACGCGACCGTCCTGACGATGGACGACCAGGGTGTCATCGCCGACGGCGACGTCCTGGTCACCGGCGACACGATCGCGGCCGTGGGTCCGCAGCTGGCCGTGCCGGCGGACGCGGTCGAGGTCGACGCGTCGGGCGGCATCGTGCTGCCCGGCATGATCGACACGCATCGGCACATGTGGCAGACGGCGCTGCGCGGGCTGGGCGCGGACTGGACGCTCACCCAGTACTTCGTCTTCTACTACCTGAACTGGGGCAAGATCTTCCGCCCCGAGGACATCCGCGCGGGGAATGCGCTCGCCGCGATCGAAGCCGTCGACGCCGGCGTCACCACGACGCTGGACTGGTCGCACGGCCTGCAGACCGTCGCGCACGGCGAGGCCGCGCTCGACGCGCTGCGCAGCGCGCCGGGCCGATTCGTACTCGCCTACGGCAACCTGCTCGGCGCGCCGTGGGAGTGGACGCACGCGGCGGAGTTCCGCAGCTTCGTGGAGCGGTTCGCCGCCGACGACAAGGTCGGACTGCAACTCGCCTTCGACGTCACCGGCGACCCGGAGTTCCCGGAGCGCGGCGCGTTCGAGGCGGCGCGCGAGCTGGGGCTGCGGGTCACCACGCACGCCGGGGTATGGGGCGCCACGAACGACGAGAGCATCAGGCTGATGTGGGAGGGCGGCTTCATGACGCCCGACGTCACTTACGTGCACGCCGCGACACTGACCGAGGACTCATACCAACGCATCGCCGCCAGCGGTGGCACGGCGTCGGTCTCCACCGAGAGCGAGCAGAGCGCGGGGCAGGGCTACCCACCCACATGGGAGCTGCGCAAGCACGGCATCCCGGTCTCGCTGTCCATGGACACCAGCGTGTGGTGGAGCGCGGACCTGTTCGCTGCGATGCGCGCGACGCTGTCCGCCGACCGGTCGCGTGAACACCTCGAGGCGCACGCCCGCGGCGAGACCGTCGTGCACAACCGGCTGCGTGCCGAGGAGGTTGCGCACTGGGCCACCATCGGCGGCGCGAAGGCGCTCAGCCGCGACGACCGGCTCGGCTCGCTCACCCCGGGCAAGAAGGCCGACGTCGTGCTGATCAAGAACGACGAGTCGCCGGCGCTTTCCCCGCTGCTGCACCCGTACGGCACGCTCGTCTTCCAGGCCGGCCGCGGGGACGTGCACACCGTGCTGGTCGACGGCACCGTGTGCAAGCACGAGCATCGGCTGATCGGGGCCGACCTCGCTGCTGCCAAGGACGCGGTGGCGGCGACGGTGGAGTTCGCCCGCTCGACGATGGGGGAGCAGGCCTGGCGGGAGAGCATGACGCCGGAGCTGCCGCCGACCGAACGCATCCCGAACCCGTACACGTACACCGACTACGCGGGCAGCGCCGACCGGCACACCGCGCGCGCCGAGGAGACGACGCCCGGCTGACGGGCGCCCCTCGGCCGTCGATCAGGTTTTCCTGGGCCAGGGCCGTTGGGCGACCGTGTTGATCGCGTTTTCCTGGGTGAGCGCCGCTCGTGTCGCGTGCGAGCGTCCACCAGGCAGGAAAACCTGATCGACGGACGGTTCTCAGCAGTGGCGATCCGCGGTCACGATGCGCTGGCGGCCCAGACGCGAGCTCCGCCGACCCACGTCTCCAGCACCGGGATCTCGGTCATGCGCTCCGGGTCAACGGCGAGCGGGTCGGCGCCGAGCACGACGAAGTCCGCGAGCTGGCCCGCGGCGAGCCGGCCCTTGTGGCCTTCCTCCCCGGACGCGTACGCGGCGCCGGTCGAGTAGAGGCCGAGCGCCTCGTGCGGCGTGATGCGCTGCGACGTGCCGAACGGCACGCCGGTGCGGTCGCGCCGCGCGACGCAGCTCTGCATCGCGAACAGCGGTTCGAACGGGCCGCACGGGTAGTCCGACGAGCTGGCGACCGGGATTCCCGCGTCGAGCAGCGCGCGGTGCGCGAACATCCACTCGACGCGTTCCGGCCCGTAGTAGCCGCGCAGCTTGTCGCCGTGCGCGAGGGCGTAGGCGGCGAACGGGACGGCGACGGTACCGAGCTCGCGCATGCGCGCGACGAGGTCGGCGTTGACGATGCTGGTGTGCTCGAGGCGGTGCCGCACGTCGGGGCGCGGGTTGTGCTGTTGCGCGTCTGCGACCGCGTCGAGCACATAGCGGATGGCGCGGTCGCCGTTCGCGTGCACGCAAGCGCGCCAGCCGGCGTCGTGCACCTCGCGCACCACCTCACGCAGCTGGGCGGGCGACATGCGCGCCAGGCCGTGCCCATCGCCGCCGATCACCGGCTCCTCGACGAGGCACGTGCCGCCGTTGACCGCGCCGTCGGCGAACGTCTTGACGCCGCCCAGCCGCAGCCGCGCCTCGGCGTCGGCAACACCCTGACCGAGCGGCCGGAAATGGTCGAAGTGGTCGTACGCTGCGAGCGCGTTGACGCGGATCGTCAGACGTCCCGCGGCGTCGACCGCGTTCATCAGCGCCCAACCGTCCGGGCCGACCAGCGCGTCGCCGACGGAGGTGAGCCCGGCGGCGTTCAGCTCGCGCACGAATCGCTCGAACGCGCGCTCCAGCCCTGCCGCGGACGGCGGCGGCACGACCGTCTCGCGGCGGGTGAACGCGGGGAAGGCCACGTCGTAGAGCGCCTGGTCGTGCAGTACGCCGGTGAGCCGGCCCGCGTGGTCCGCATCAAGTGCGCCGCCACTCGGCGCGTCGGCGGCGGTATGCAGGCCGGCGATCTCCAGGCCGCGGCTGTTGAGGACGCCGGTGTGCAGGGTCACGTGCACGACGAGCACGGCGTGCTCCGGGCACGCGGCGTCCAGGTCGTCGCGGGTGAGTTCGCGGCCGTTGTTGCTTCGGAACGGGTCGTATCCGAATCCGACGATCCATTCGTCGGTCGGCGTCTCCGCAGCGCGTTGCCGAAGCGCCGCTGTCACGGCCGCGGTGTCGGCGACGACCGACGCCGAGAGATCGACCTGCAACGACTGCTCTGCACTGATCGTCGGGTGTTGGTGCGCGTCATTGAAACCGGGGACGACGGTGGCGTCGGCGAAATCGTGCATCTCGGCGGACGGGAACTGGCTCCGCAGCTCGGCCGGCTCACCCGTTGCGACGATCCATTCGCCGCGGCAGGCGAACGCGCGCGGCTCGTCCTCCGTCATCGCGATGATGCGGCGGGCGGTGACGATCTGCACGTCGCCGGCCGGCGTTGCGTTGCCCGTCAAGCGTCAGCTCGCCTCGAGCACCGCGCGCAGGAACGTCCGGGTGCGTTCGTGCGCCGGGTTGCTGAAGATCTGTGCCGGCGGGCCGGCCTCGACGATGCTGCCGCTGTCGAACATGAGCACCCGGTCGGAGACGTCCCGGGCGAAGTTCATCTCGTGGGTGACGATGAGCATCGTCATGCTGGTGTGCTGCGCGAGATCGCGCAGGACGCGCAACACCTCGCCTACCAGTTCGGGGTCGAGGGCCGACGTGACTTCGTCGAACAGCATGATCTTCGGACGAAGCGCGCAGGCGCGGGCGATCGCCACACGTTGCTGTTGGCCGCCGGAGAGCTGCGCCGGATAGGCGTTCACCTTGTCGGCGAGGCCGACGACGTCGAGCAGTTCCTTCGCGCGCGCCACGGCGGCCTCGCGCGGTGTGCCCAGCACCCGGACCTGCGCCTCGGTGACGTTGCGGAGCACCCGCATGTGCGGGAAGAGGTTGAACTGCTGGAAGACCATGCCGATCTTGCTGCGCATGCGGCGCAGGTGCTTTTCGTCGGCGGGGACGAGCTTGTCGCCACGCTGCATGTGCCAGAGCTGCTCGCCGCCGACCTCGACGGTGCCGGTGTCCGGGCGCTCCAGCGTCATCAGCATGCGCAGGATCGTGGTCTTGCCCGAGCCGCTCGGGCCGATCAGGGAAACCTTCTCGGCGGGCGCGACCTCCAGGTCGAGGTCCTTGAGCACCTGCACCGGCCCGAACGCCTTGCTGATGCCGGTGAATCGTGCGCCGATCGGCTGGCCGTCGGTCGTCGCTGCGGCGGTGTCGCCCTCTGCCGCCTTCGACGTCTCCACGTTCACCTGCACCTCCGGAGGTCTCGGGACGGGTGGCCGGGTTCAAGTGCGGCGGGTCCGCAGCAGGCTGTTGTAGTCTAGCCGCCACGAGACAACTATTGTCAACAATCAAACGATGGGGGTGCCGAGTGGGCTCCTCTTCGCCGACCCGGCTCGGCTTCCTCTACCCGGGACATGCTGCCGAGGACGACTTCCCGCGACTGGCGCGCTTGCTCTCGCCACCGGTCGTCGCGGAGGTCGTGCACACCGAACTCGGCGAGCACGGCGACGTGCACACGATCGAGGCATTGCGCGACATGGGCGAGCGCGCTCGGCTCGCCGCTGGTGCGGCGCAGCTGCGACAGCTCGGAGTCGCTGCCGCGGTCTGGGCATGTACGAGCGGCAGCTTCGTCTACGGCTGGGACGGCGCGCACGACCAGGCTGACGCATTGAGTGGCTCGCTCGGCGCACCGGCATCCAGCGCTTCGCTGGCGTTCGTCCGTGCGGCACGGGCCATGGGTCTGCGCCGCATCGTCGTCGCAGCGACTTATCCCGACGACGTGGCCGAGTCGTTCGTCGCGTTCCTGACCGACGGCGGCATCGAGGTGGCAGCGCTGTCCGCAGCCGGAATCAAGACCGCGACCGAAGCGGGCCACGTCGGCGGCGATGCGGTGGCCGACATGGTGCGCGCCGCCGACCGACCGCACGCCGACGCCGTGCTGGTGCCGGACACCGCGCTGCACACCGTCGACGCCTTGCCCGACGTGGAGGCGCAGCTCGGCAAACCGGTGCTCACGGCGAACCAGGTCTGCGTCTGGGAGGCCCTACGCTTGATCGGCGTCGACGGTGCGGCAAAGCACGCCGGGCGGCTGTTCGCCAGCTCGCGGGTCGAGGGATAGGGGCCACAGATGGCACGCGCGCTGCAACCGCTCGCCCGCGAGTCGACGGCCAGCATCATCGCCGACCAGCTCCGCGCCGGCATCATGGACGGCCTGTTCGCGCCAGGACAGCAGATGGGCGAGGTGCAGCTCGCCCAGCAGCTCGGCGTCAGCCGTGGTCTGCTACGCGAGGCCATGCAGCGGCTGGTGCAGGAGGGCCTGCTGCGCAGCGAACGGTACCGCGGACTGTTCGTAGTGGAGCTCGACGTCGACGACGTGTGGGACATCTACCTGGCCCGCGAAGGAGTCGAACGAGCTGCCGTCCGGGCGCTGATCCACAAGGGCGATCCGGCCGCGCTCGAGCCGGTGGCGAAGGTCGTCAAGCGGATGGAGTCGGCGCTGAAGCGCAAGCGCGGCACGTCGCTCGCCGAACTCGACCTGCAGTTCCACGCCGCGCTCGTCGACGCGTCGGGCAGTCCGCGGCTCAAGCGGGTGATGCAGGCCCTGCTTGTCGAGACCCAGATGTGCCTCACCCGGCTCGAGGGCCGCTACCCCGATCCGGCAGATCTGGTCGCCGAGCATCGGGAGATCCTCGACGCGCTGCTCGCGCACGACGAACCGCGCGCGCTGGCGCTGGTGACGGCGCACATGGCCGACGCAGTGGGCCGGCTCGGCGCCTCGTCCGGCGACGTCTCGGCGGTGTTCGAGGCGCCGTCTTGACTCAGGCAGGGGTGGCGACGTACTTGGTCTCGAGGAACTCCTCGATGCCCTCCAGGCCGCCCTCGCGGCCGAGCCCGGAGTGCTTGACGCCGCCGAACGGCGCGGCCGGGTTCGAGACGATGCCTTGATTGATGCCTACCATCCCGGCCTCGAGCCGATCGGCGACGCGCAGCGCGCGATCGAGATCCCGGCTGAACAGGTAGGACACCAGCCCGTAGGGGGTCGCGTTCGCGCGCGCGATCGCCTCGTCCTCGGCGGCGAACGTCAGGATCGGCGCGACCGGTCCGAAGATCTCCTCGGCCAGCATCGCGGAGTCCTCGGCGACGTTGGTGAGGACGGTCGGTCGGTAGAAGTGGCCGGCTCCGGGCAGCGCCGCGCCGCCGACGACCACCTTCGCGCCGCGCGTGACCGCGTCGTCCACGAGCCGGGTTACCTTCGCGACGGCCGGTGGGTCGATCAGCGGCCCGACGTCGACCCCGGGCTCGGTGCCGCGGCCGACGGTGAGCGCGCCCATCCGGGCGGCGAGCCGCTCGACGAACTCGTCGGCGATCTGCTCGGCGACGAAGATCCGGTTCGCAGCTGTGCAGGCCTCGCCGATGTTGCGCATCTTGGCCTGCATCGCGCCGTCGACTGCCACATCGAGATCGGCGTCGGCGAGGACGAGGAGCGGCGCATTGCCGCCGAGTTCCATCGAGATGCGCATCAGGTGTGTGGACGCATTGGCCATCAGCAGCCGGCCGACCTCGGTCGAACCGGTGAAGGACAGCTTGCGAGCGCGCCCGTCGTCGAGCAGCGCGCGCACCACCGCGCCGGGATCGCTCGTCGTCACCAGATTCACCACGCCCGGCGGCGTCCCGGCATCCTCGAGGATGCCGGCGAGCGCGAGCATCGACAGCGGCGTCTGTTCCGCCGGCTTGACGACCGCCGTGCACCCGGCTGCCAGTGCCGGGCCGATCTTGCGGGTGCCCATCGCGAGCGGGAAGTTCCACGGCGTGACGAGGACGGACGGGCCGACCGGCTGACTGCTGATGAGGAAGCGGCTGCGCCCGTCCGGCGAGGTCGCGTAGCGGCCCGAGACGCGCACCGCCTGCTCGGCGAACCAGCGGAAGAACTCGGCAGCGTAGGTCACCTCGCCGCGCGACTCGGCGAGCGGCTTGCCCATCTCCAGCGTCATGAGTAGCGCGAGTTCGTCGATGCGGGCGCGCATGAGTTCGGAGGCGCGCTGGAGGATCTCGCCGCGCTCCCGAGGTGGTCGCGCGGCCCACTCGTCCTGCGCCTGCGCGGCGGCGGCCAACGCGGCGAGCGCGTCCTTGGGAGTGGCGTCCGCGACCGAGCAGAGCACCTCCCCGGTCGACGGATCCTCCACCGGGAACGTGCGTCCCGATGCGGCATCGCGCCACTGCCCACCGACGTACAGCCGGCGGGGTGTCTTGTCGATGACGGCGCGCTCGTCGTCAGCGGTCACGTGCATGGGTGCCTCTCTTGCGGGTCGGGCCCAGAGGCGCCCATAGTAAAGTGTCAGATCGTCGACAATCAAACAAAAGGGGCTAGGAATGGGGCACTTGTCGCCACTGCTCAAGCAGGCCACCGACGTGCGGGCAGTGCGCGGGGAAGGTGTCCACGTCTTCGATCCGGAGGGTCGCCGGTATCTCGACTTCACGGCCGGCATCGGGGTCACCAGCACCGGGCACTGTCACCCGAAGGTGGTGGCGGCGGCGCAGCGGCAGGTGGCCACGATCATCCACGCGCAATACACGACGGTGATGCACCCCGGCCTGCTCGAGCTCTCCGACCGGTTGGTCGAGAAGATGCCGCCCGGGCTGGACGCGGTGTTCTTCGCCAACGCCGGCAGCGAGGCCATCGAGGCGGCGCTGCGGCTGGCTCGGCACGCCACCGGGCGCCCCAATGTGGTCGTGTTCCAGGGCTCGTTCCACGGCCGCACCGTTGCCGCTGCGTCGATGACGACGTCGCGGCCGACGTTCCGCGCCGGCCTGGAACCGCTGATGGGCGGCGTCTACACGGCGCCATTCCCGTACACCTATCGGTACGGGTGGGACGAGGCCACGACCACCGAGTTCTGCCTGCGCGAATTCGACTACCTGCTCGCCACCAGCTGCGCCGCGGAGGACACCGCCGCGGTCTTCATCGAGCCGGTGCTCGGCGAGGGCGGATACGTGCCGGCCAACACCGCCTTCCTCCAGGGCCTGCGCGAGCGCTGCGACCGGCACGGCATCCTGCTCGTCCTCGACGAGATCCAGACCGGCGTCGGGCGAACCGGCCGCTTCTGGGGGCACGACCACTTCGCCGTCCGGCCGGACATCGTCGTCACCGCGAAGGGGCTGGCCAGCGGCTTCCCGCTCTCGGCGTTCGCCGCGCCGACTGACCTGATGCGGCACGGCCGGCCCGGATCGCAGGGCGGCACGTACGGCGGGAACGCGGTCGCCTGCGCGGCCGCGATCGCGACGCTCCAGGTGGTGGAGGAGGAGGGGCTGGTCGCCCGCGCGGACGAGCTGGGGCAGGCGCTGCGCAGTCAGCTGGCCCCGATCGCCGCGGCAAGTCCGGCGATCGGCGATGTCCGCGGCTTGGGGTTGATGGTCGGCGTCGAGTTCAGCACGGCGGACGGCGCGCCGGACACCGCGACCGCCCAGCAGGTGCAGCAGGAGGCGATGCACAGCGGGCTGCTGCTGCTGACCTGCGGCACGTTCGGCCAGGTCGTGCGATTGCTGCCCGCGCTCGTCGTCGAGCACGATCAGGTGCGCGAGGCGGTGGAGATATTCGGCGCGGCAGTGCAGAAGGCCGCCGTCCGTTGAGGTCGTCTGGAAGCGAGGAGCCGGGCATGACTCGTCCCGCAGTAGACCTGAGCGGCACGGCGCAATTCGATCCGCCAGAGGCATTGCGCGGCATCGGCATCGTCGCCCCGTTCGACCTGGCGCTCGACGCCGAGTATTGGCAGTGGGCGGGCCCCGGGGTCTCCGTCTTCACCACTCGCACGCCGTACCTCGACGCGCCGGTGAGCGTCGAGATGGCCGAGGCGGTGAGCAGCATCGCCGACGTGACGGCGGGTGCGCGCGCGGTGGCGGTGGCGCGCCCCGCGGCGGTGGTCTACGCCTGCACGTCCGGCAGCTTCGTCGGCGGCCTGGCCGGCGAGCGTGCGCTGCGCGAAGCGCTCGGCGCGGCCGCGGGGGTGCCGGGCGTGACGACGAGCGGTGCACTGCTCGACGCGTTGCGCGCGCTCGGCATCGGCACGGTCGCGATCGGCACGCCGTACACCGCCGACGTCACTGACCGGTTGGTGAGCTTCCTCGGCGAAGCGGGCCATGGCGTCGCCGGCTGCGCGTATCTCGGGCTGAGTGCCGACATCGCGTGGGTCGATGCCGCGACGGTGCGCCGACTCGTGGCGGCCGCGGATTCGCCGAAGGCCGACGCGGTGTTCCTCAGCTGCACTAACCTGCGCACCTTCGGCGTCCTCGCCGATCTCGAACGTGAACTCGGCAAGCCGGTGCTGTCCGCCAACCAGGTGAGCATGTGGGCCGGGTTGCGCGCCGGCGGGCTGCCTGCCGCACCTGTCGACCAGGGGCTGTTCCGGGCGAGCGCGGGCGTGCGGTGAGTGACGTCGCCGTCGCCGTCGTCTGCGCCGACCCGCACGATCAACCGCCGGAGCTGGCAGCGCGCCTCGGCGGGGATGCCGACCTGACCTTCGTGTACGACACCGACCTCCTCAGACAGGTGCTGCCGAGTTCGGACGCGGTCTTCGTTTGGGACTTCCAGACCACCCGGCTGCGCGACGCGTGGCCAGAACGGACGCAGGTGCGCTGGGTGCACGTCGCGAGCGCCGGCGTCCACCCGCTGCTGTTTCCCGAGTTGCGCGCGCAGCCCGTCGTGCTCACGAACTCCAGCGGAGTGTTCGACGCTGCGATCGCCGAGTTCGTGCTCGGCGCGATGCTGCTGTTCGCGACCGATCTGCCGACGACGCTGCGGCTGCAGCGCGAACACCGGTGGCAGCACCGCGAGCGGCTCCGGTTGGCCGGTTCCACCGTTCTCGTCGTCGGCGCCGGCGCGATCGGCCGTGCGACTGCGCGTCTCGCGAGTGCTGCCGGGTGCCGCGCCGTCGGCGTCGCGCGCACCGGCCGGGACGATCCGGACTTCGACCGCGTCGTGCCCATTGCCGCATTCGACGCGGAACTCCCGAACGCGGACTACATCGCGGTGACCGCCCCCCTCACGTCGGATACCGCCGGGCTGCTCGGCAGCGCCGCGTTCGCGCGCACCAGACCCGGTGCGGTGCTGATCAACGTCGGGCGCGGGCCGATCGTCGACGACGCTGCCCTGCTCGCCGCCCTCGACGCGGGCCGACTGCGCGGCGCGGTCCTCGACGTGTTCGCCGACGAGCCGCTGCCGCCCGATCACCCGTATTGGGACCGGCCGGACGTCGTCGTGTCGCCGCACATGTGCGGCGACTTCGCGGGCTTCGGTGACGTGCTCGTCGACCTCTTCCTGGACAACTTCCGGCGTTGGCGCGTGGGCGACGAGTTGCGCAACGTCGTCGACAAAGACCGCGGCTACTGAGTGAACGAGTCGGCCTCAACCTGCGTCCGATTGTTGACAATCGGGCAGTCGTCGGCAAGCATCACAATCGACTCGAGCGGCCAGCGTGGGCCGCGGCGACAAAGGAGGCACGCGAGTGTCCGACAGCATTTCTCGACGCGACATGCTCAAGTGGTCCGCCTTCGCCGGCCTCGCGGTCGCCGGGGGGCCGACGCTGCTCGCTGCGTGTGGCAGCTCCGGGTCCGGCGACACGATCGCGGACTTCAAGGACCAGGGCTACATCCGCGTCGGGTTCGCCAACGAGGCGCCGTACGGGTTTGCGGACGCGAGCGGCAAGCTCACCGGTGAGGCGCCGACGGTGGCGCGGGCGATCATGAAGAAGCTAGGCGTGCCGGATATTCAGGGTGTGCTCACCGAGTTCGGGTCGCTGATCCCGGGGCTTGCCGCCAAGCGGTTCGACATGATCGCGGCCGGCATGTTCATCACGCCAGAGCGGTGCGGCCAGATCCTCTTCTCCAATCCGGACTACGTCGCGGCCGAGGGGCTCGCGGTACCCAGCGGCAACCCGAAGGGCCTGACCGACTACGGCAGCGTCGCGAGCTCCGGCGCCAAGCTCGGTGTCGAGACCGGAGCGGTCGAGGGCGACTACGCGAAGCAGGGCGGCGTCGCGGACTCTCAGATCCAACAGTTCCCGGACGGGCCGACGGGTATGCAGGCGCTGAAATCCGGGCGGATTGATGCGTTCAGCCTCACCGCGATCTCTCTGAACTACCTGGTCTCCTCCGGGGGTTACGGCGGGTTCGAGGTCGTGTCGTTCATCCCCACCGACAAAGGCAAGAAGATCCAGACCAGTGGCGGCTACGGCTTCCGCAAGGGCGACGAGGATCTGGTCAACAAGTTCAACGAGCAACTCGCCGCGCTGCAGAAGTCCGGCGAGCTCGCCACGCTTGTGAAGCCGTTCGGGTTCAGCGGGCCGACGTTATCCGGTGCCGTGGGACTGACGGCGGATCAGCTGTGCAAGGCCACTGCCTGAGCATGCTTTGTGATCGCCTGACGTAGGAGACGCCGTTGTCCTCCCTGTCGACCTTGCTCCCGCCGCTGTTGCACGGCACGGTCGTCACGCTGAAGATCACCGGCCTGTCGGCGCTCCTGGCCGGCGTGGTGTCGTTCGCGCTCGGCCTTGCCCGGCTCGCACACACTCCGGTGATCCGCTTCCCGGCGGCCGTCTTCGTCGAAGTCTTCCGGGGCATGTCCGCGCTGGTGCTGATGTACTGGTTGTTCTTCACTTTGCCGCTGATCAACCCCAACCTCACATTCTCTCCGTTGCAAGCCGGGGTGGTGGGGCTGGGCCTGAGCTACGGGGCGTACGGGTCGGAGGTCGTGCGGGGGGCGATCCTGCAGGTGCCGCGCGGCCAGATCGAGGCGGGGATCGCGCTCAACTACACCTACGTGCAGCGGGTGCGGCTGGTCATCCTGCCCCAAGCGATCCTCGCGATGCTGCCGCCGCTGGGCAATCTCACGGTTGATCTACTCAAGGGCACCTCGCTGGTCTCGCTGATCACCCTCAGCGAGCTGACCTTTCGAGGGAAGCTCGAGCAGAGTGCCGGCTTGGCCTCGCCTACCGAGGTGTGGACGCTGGTCCTGATCATGTACTTCGTGATGTGCTTCGTCCTCACCCGCGGCGTGCGGCTGCTGGAGCGCCGCGTCTCGCGGTACCTGCGGGTCTACGCGCTGCCCGGGGCCGTCACATGACGAAATGGGACTGGAACTACGCCTGGGATGTGCTTCCGGATCTGCTCCGCGCGCTCGTCACCACGGTCAAGATCACGCTCCTTGGCACGGCGATCGCGATGGTGCTCGGCTTGATCTGGGCGCTCATGCGACGCTCGCGCGTCCTGCCGGTGCGCTGGCTGGCCGGCAGCATCGTCGAGTTCGTCCGGGATACGCCGCTACTGGTTCAGGTTTTCTTCTTCTTCTATGTGCTCCCGGATATCGGTGTGGCCTTCTCGGCGCTCACGACCGGCATCCTGGCCATCGGCCTCAACTACAGCGCGTACACCGCAGAGGTTTACCGCGCCGGCATCGAGGGCGTGCCGCGAACGCAATGGGAGGCCGCGCGAGCGCTGAACTTCAGCACCGTCCGCACCTGGACCAGCATCGTGCTGCCGCAGGCCGTGCCGGCCGTCACTCCGGCGCTCGGCAACTACCTGATCGCGATGTTCAAGGACACCCCGATCCTGTCCGCGATCGGCATCATCGAGATGCTCAACCGCGCCAAGATCATCGGCTCGCACACCTTCCGGTACACCGAGCTGTACACCGAGGTGGGCCTGCTGTTCCTCCTGATCAGCTACCCGTCGTCGGTGCTCGTCCGCCAGCTCGAGCGTCGCTTCAGTCAGCACGCCAGGCACACTCCGGCGGCAGAGAGCAAGCGTGGGATCTTCCGGCGTCAGCAACGGCAGATGTCCCGGCTTTGAGTCGACAGATGGAGGCAATCTCACGTGGCACGGCAGATCGAGGTCTCGCTGGACAAGCGCGGCGTGCGTTGCGTTGCCCGCCTGCTCGACGAGTTGGCGCCGCGCACGTGTGATGCGATCTGGGACGCGCTGCCACTGAGCGGCCAGGCCTATCACGCGAAGTACGCGCGCAACGAGATCTACGCGCTCGTGCCCGCGTTCGCCGATCCCGAACCGGACCGCGAGAACACCACGATCACCCCGATCCCCGGCGACCTCGTCTACTTCGGCTTCGAGCCGTGGCAGCTCGCGCCGATGAGCCACGGATACCAGGACCCGGCACTGCACAGTGCTGCGCGCTCCGTCGACGTCGCGCTCTTCTACAACCGCAACAACCTGCTGCTCAACCCGGACTTCGGGTTCGTCCCCGGCAACGTCTTCGGCACGATCGAGAGCGGCCTGGACGAGATCGCCGCCGCCTCGCAGGATCTCTGGATGCACGGTGCGGCGGGGGAGACGCTGTCGTTCCGCCGGCTCGAGGGGTGACGGGCACGGCCACGCTGGCAACCGACCTGCCGGTGCGGCTGCGTGCGGTCCGCGCGGCGATGGCGGCGCAGCAGTTGGACGCCCTCGTGCTCGTCAGCCCGGAGAACGTCTACTACCTGGCCGGCCTGAACCACTACGGGTACTTCGCGACGACGTTGCTGCTCGTCCCGGCGGACGGGCCGCTGCAGTTGGTGGCCCGGGCGATGGAGCTGCCCACCTTGCGCGCCCAGGTGCCCGACTGCGTGCCCGCGACCTACGGCGATGACGCCGACCCGGCCGACGCCGCGGCGGTTGCGCTGCGCTCCATGCTGCCCGCCGGCGGACGCGTGGGCGTCGAGCAGGACACGATGAACCTGCCCGTCCGGGTATGGCGACGCCTCGAAAGCGCACTGCCCGACGTCGAGTGGTCCGACTGCACGCCGCTGCTCTTTGACCTGCGTGCCGTCAAATCGCCGGCCGAGATCGCTCAGGTGCGTGCCGCGGCCGCGATGTCCGATCGGGCGCTGCAGGCCGGCATCGCGGCGGCCGTCGAAGGCGTGCACGAGCGCGATGTCGCCGCCGAGATCTATCAGGCACTCATCGACTCGGGCAGCGACGCGCCCGCGTGCCCGCCGTTCATCCGGGCCAGCGAGGACATCCCACTGGAGCACGTCACCTGGCGCGGCGACCGGGTGCTGCGCCGCACCGACCGCGTCTTCTTCGAACTCGGCGCCTCGGCAGCGCGCTATCACGCGCCGACCAGCCGGATCGTCTACGTCGGCGAGCAGCCTGCGGGCGTGGACGACGCCGCGGCAGTCGTGCTGGCCGGCTTCGACGCCCTGCTCGCCACGCTGCGGCCAGGCGTCGCTGCCGGTGACGTGTACGCGGCCTGGCAGCGCGCGGTCGCGGACGCCCTCGGCGACGACGGATATCACCGCCATCACTGCGGATACCTGACGGGCCTCGGTTTTCCGCCCACCTGGACGGGCAGCAGTACGCCTACCGGCCTGCGCCGCGGCAGCGACCTCGTCGTCCGGGAGGGCATGGTGTTCCACGTGATGTCGTGGCTGCTCGGCCGCGAGCTTCCCGACTACGGCGTGTCCGACACGGCGGTCGTCACCGCCGACGGCTGCGACCTGCTGACCACGACAACCCGCACACCTCTGACCACGTGAACTCGGAGTACCGATGAAGATCAGCTCGATCAAGGCCACGCCGATCGCGGTTCCGTTCCGCGCCGACGAGCGCTGGGCGTTCGGCAGCCGGCGCGGCATGGTCAGCATCCTGCTCGAAGTGCACACCGACGACGGCGTCATCGGCATCGGCGAGGCGGCCGCCTATCCGTCCGCCGACATCGTGCTGGCGATCCTGCGCAGCATCGAGTCGTTCGCGCTCGGGGAGGACCCGTTCAACATCGAGAAGTTGATGCGGCGCATCCAGGTCGTCGGCACGTGGCATCACGTGAAGGCGACGAGCCCGGCGATCGCCGCGGTCGAGATGGCGTGCTGGGACATAGTCGGCAAGGTGTGCGGGCAGCCGCTCGTGAACCTGTTCGGCGGACGGGTGCGCGATGAGGTGGAGTACTTCTACTACGTCAGCCAGACCTCGCCCGAGCTCATCGCGGCGGAGGGACGTCGCGGCCGTGACGAAGGCTTTCGCACGTTCTACGTCAAGATCGGTTCCGACGACCCGCGCACCGACATCGCTCGGGTCGAGGCGCTGCGCGACGGCGCGGGGCCGGACGCGCTGCTGCGCGTCGACGCCAACGAGGCGTGGTCGCCCGGCACCGCCATCCGGGTGATCCGCGATCTCGAACGGTTCGGTCTGGAGTTGGTCGAGCAGCCGGTGTCCGGCCGCAACCTCGCCGAGATGGCCTACGTCCGCGGCAAGATCGACACGCCGATGCTGGCCAACGAGGCGTCGTGGACGCGCTACGAGCAGCTCGAGGTCATCCGTGCCGGCGCCGCGGACGTGCTCTCGGTCGACAACCAGATGGACAGCGGGCTGATGAACATGAAGCGGTCCGCGGGTCTGTGCGAGGTCGCCGGGTTGCCGGTCCTGAAGCACAGCCTGGGCGAACTCGGCGTCGCCGTCTACGCCGGCTTGCACGTCATGGCGTCGACGCCGAACTTCCTGCCCGCCAGCCAGTCCTACGCCGCGCTGCTCACCGACGACGTGATCGCGGGAAGCGGCGCGCTGCCGTATCGCAGCGGCAAGCTGGCGGTGCCGGAGGGTCCCGGGCTCGGCATCACGCTCGACGACGAGCGGGTGGCGAAGTACGCCGAGCTGTACGCGACGCAGTCCGAGGGGTTTGCCTTCCACGATTCCGAAGCGATCCAGGCGGCCTACCTGCCCAAGCGATAACCAGTTGACGCAACTGAACGGTTGCTATAATTTCGCAACTGAACGGTTGCTATTCAGCTGGGAGAGTCGTCGTGGGATTTCCCGATCGCATCGAGCGAATCCTCGAGATTCCGCACCCGCGGGACAAGGTGTGGGCCGCGCTGACCACGGCCGAGGGGCTGGCCGCGTGGTTCGGTGACGAGGCGACGATCGACCTGCGTCCGGGTGGGTCGGCGCGGATGCACTGGAGCCACGGGCACACGGTCGACATGCGCGTCGAGCGGGTTGACGAGCCCGCGGTGTTCGGCTTCACCTGGCAGATCTTCGGGCTGCCCAAAGACGATCCGCGGCGCACCTATGTCGAGTTCACGCTGGAACCGATCGCCGCGGGCACGCGTCTGACCGTTGTCGAGACCGGGTTCGCCCAGCTGCCGGAGGACACCTTCCGCACGACGTTCGACGGCAACACCGAAGGCTGGGCGCGCGAGCTGGGCGAGCTCGTCGATTACCTCGATGCCGCCTGACGTCGAGGCGATCGCCGAGCAGGTGTTCGCGGCGCTCGCGGACCCGAGCCGGCGCGCCATCCTCGCCGCGCTGGCTGCCGACGGCCCGACGACGGCGACCGACCTCGCCATCCGGCTGCCGATCACCCGGCAGGCGATCGCGAAGCACCTGGCGCTGCTCGCCGACGTGGGCCTGGTCGTCGCCGAGCCGGGGGAGCGGCGCCGCGTCCGCTACCGGCTGCACTCGGCGCCGGTTCAGGTCGCCCAGCAGTTCCTGGCGGCCTTGGCGCGCGACTGGGACAGCAAGCTCGCGGCGCTGAAGGACCACCTCGACCGCTCCATCGCAGCCCCACTCGAAAGGGCAGGAGGACGCCATGGCTGATCACTCGATCAACGCCGTCATGACGAGCCGCGGCAGCACCGCGGTGACGACGACTCTCGCGCTCGCCGCCGCGTGCTGGGTGATCGCGGTTCGGCAGGCGAGCGGGATGGACATGGGGGTCGCGACCACGCTGGGCTCATTCGGCTTCTTCGCCGCGATGTGGGTGCCGATGATGGCCGCGATGATGTTGCCGGGCGCCGCACCCGCCGTTGCGGCACACGCGCGTGCCGATGGCGGGCTGCGCACCGTGCCGCTGTTCGTGGCCTCGTACCTCGCCGTCTGGGCGCTCGTCGGCGCTGTGGTGTACGCGCTCTACCGGCCGCACGGGACCGACGTTGCGGGCGCACTCGTCATCGCGGCCGGCGGCTACGAGCTGACGCCGGCCAAGCGGGAGTTTCGCCGGCGCTGCCGCGCCGGTCTTCGTTCCGGGGTCGGATTCGGGCTGTGCTGCGTCGGCTCGAGCATCGGGCTGATGGTGATGCTGGTGGCGCTGGGCGTCATGAGCCTCACCTGGATGACCGTGACCGCCGCGCTCGTGTTCGCCCAGAAGCTGCTGCCCGCGCGACCGGCGATCGATGTGCCCGTGGCACTGGCCGTCGTCGGCCTCGGAATCTGGATAGTCGTCGCACCGGCGTCCGTCCCCGGACTCATCCCCGCCATGACGATGTAACGACTCGCGACCGCCCACGTCCACCCTCCGACGTTGATCAACAGGCTCGAAACGTCGTCCTGCGACGGTTCGGACCTGTTGATCACCACAATGATAAGGAAGGACGTACGCCGATGACCGACCACAAAACCGCGACCCGGGAAGAGCGGCGCGCCGCCCGGCTGGAGCTGCTCGATGCCGAGAAGCAACTGATCAGGCGCAGCGACGAGGTGGCGCGGATGCGGCAGGAGCTGCCGTGGGTCCGCATCGACAAGGAGTACGTCCTCGACACCGACGACGGCCCGGCGTCGCTTGCCGATCTGTTCCGCGGCCGCTCGCAACTGCTCGTCTACCACTTCATGTTCGGGGCCGAATACACCGCGGGCTGCCCGGCCTGCTCGTCGATCGCAGACGGCTTCAACGGGATCGCGGTTCACCTCGCCAACCATGACGTGATGCTCTGGGCGGTGTCGCGCGCCCCGGTGGCGAAACTGCAGGCGTACAAGCAGCGAATGGGCTGGACGTTCCCGTGGGCGTCTTCCGGCGGCACCGACTTCAACGTCGACTTCCAGGTCGCCACCAGCGACGCGCAGCGCGCAGCGGGCGTCGGCGAGTACAACTTCCGCACGTTCGAGATCGGCGCGTCCGACCCGCTCGGCGAGCAACAGCCGTTCGCCGACTGGGCCGCCACCACAGGCACCGACTGGGTGACCTACACGCAGGAGTCGCCGGGCCTGAGCGCCTTCGCGCTGGAGGACGGCGTCGTCTACCACACCTACTCCGCCTACTCGCGCGGGTTGGACGGCCTGTGGGGCATGTACCAGTGGCTCGACCGGACACCGCGCGGGCGGAACGAAGGCCGCGCCGAGACCGATCCGCTCAACTTCTTCCGTCGCCACGACGAATACGACGGCGACTGACGCGCGCTCGTGGAAATCACGCTCGTCAAAGCGGCGCGCGCCGGCGAGGAGGATCGCGCGTATCTCGAGGTCGACGGCGAGACGCGCCGCGGGCCGGTGCACGTCGTGCACGATCTTCCGCACCTGGTCGTCGAGTCGCTGTTCGA
>DASQSE010000015.1:0-5409 GCA_035642535.1 Jatrophihabitans sp.
GTTGTCGGCTCAGTGGCTCTCCTGCTCGTGCTCCACCGCGCCGCCGGAGGTCCAGCCGTGCGCGGTGGGGTAGAGCGCGCTCGCGAGTCCGACTCCGGCAGCCAGCGAGAGCACGACGGCCGCAGTCCGCAACCCGCGCCCGCGCGCGACGCGGGCAACGTGCGGATCGCGCAGCTCGTGCCACGTTGCGTTGCCGGCCTCCAGCAGGTGTCCCAGAACATGGATCGTTGTGACGGCGAACCACACGCCGAAGCTGACCTTGTGCAGGGTGAGCAACGGCTCGCGATGATCGGGGCCGGTGTAGATGAGTCCGATGCCGGTGCCGAGTACCGCAACGCTGGAGACGACGACGAGTGGACCGAGCAGCCGCAGTATGAGATGTGGCGGGCCCTTGCGCACGTACTCCTCGGTGCCGGAGTAGTAGCGCGCGAAGCGGTAGCAGGTGCTCGCGCACTTCAGCAGCACCGGCCCGACGAGCAGTACGCCGACATAGATGTGCCACGAGATGAACTGGCCGATGCTCAGGATCGTTCCGCCCTCGACCGCGAGCAGGACGAGCAGCAACATCCCGCTGACCGCGGTCAACCGGCTGTTACCGACCGCCCCGACATCCGTGTCCGTGTCGGTAGGACTGCTCATGTCCCGACTCGCAACTGGCCGCCCACCACCTGGATCGCGATCCGCTGCAACGGGGCCGGCGGTGGGCCCTGCAGCACCTGGCCGGTCCGGGCGTCGTACACCCCGCCGTGGCAGGGACAAACGAACGCGGTGTTGGACGGGTCGTACTGCACCGGACAGCCGGCGTGCGTGCACACCGCGCTGAACGCGACGAACGTGTTGCCCTCTGGGTGCACGGCCCACGCCGGATTCCCGCTGGCCGGGTCGGTGAACGACTTCGCCTGGCCCACCGGAATCGACGCGGCCTGGGCGATGGCCGTACCGGGCGCATGGTGCGTCGTGCTCGACCGGCTCGCCGGCGGCGACGTGCTGACGGGCGGTTGGCTGCGCGCCGCCACATTCTGTTTGCTGCCGCCCACCGCCCGCCCGATAGCGGCGGTGAGCCCTCCGGTCACGGCCGCCATCGCACCCAGCAGCGCGGCAGCGACTCCGGTTTGGACCACGGTGCGGCGGTCGAGTGCGGCCTGGGCACGCGGCGAGATCTTCGCGCCGGGCCGAAGCCCCATCTCCTGTCGCACCTGCCGGCGAATCCACGCCTCGAGGCTGAGCACGTCGCCGGTGCCGAAGCCGAACAACGTCAGCCATGCGAAGACGAACACGATGTCGGATCCGTAGTAGTACGGCGTCGTGCCCCACGAAACCGTCAGGAAGAACGTGAGGGACAGCAGCGCTCCGCCGGCGGCGGCGAAGCGCGAGTAGATACCGAACAGCGTCCCGACCCCGACTGCGAGCTCACCGATTGCGATGAGCACACCGACGAGGGTCGGCGCGTGCTGCGATAATGCGAGCAGCGGACCGATCGGGCTGGAATGGCGCAGTGCGTGCATCTGCGCCGCCACCGAGGTGGGCGAATTCGGGTCGAGATATGCCGGATTCGCGAGCTTTTGCAGCCCCGCGTAGCAGAACGTCACGCCGAGGAATCCCCGGAGGGGGAGCAGCAACCATCCGGGCTCGCTCAACCGCTTTGCCCATTTTGAGTCGGGCCGAACCGGTACCACGGGTCTGATCGTCACCCGACCAGCCTCCGAAGTCGATGACTAAGAACTCGTTCACGCCTTATCGCCGTGCCAGATGGACGATCTACCGTGATGCCGTGACCGCCGCCGACGCGCGCAATGCCCCACTGGAGGGGCTGTCCGTGCTTGTCGTCGAGGACGACGCGGCGATCGGCGCACAACTCGTCAAAGGGCTGGCCCGCGCGGGGTGCCGGCCACGACTGGTGAGCTCCGGCGGCGCGGCGCTCGACGCGGACGGCGTCGGCCTGGTCCTTCTCGACCTCGGCCTGCCGGACCTCGACGGTGTCGAGGTGTGCCGACGGCTGCGGAGCCGCTCCGCGGTGCCGGTGCTGGCCGTCACTGCCCGCAGCGCCGAGGCCGAGCGGGTCGAGGCGCTCGACGCAGGGGCGGACGACTACATCGTCAAGCCGTTCGGATTCGACGAGCTCACCGCCCGGATGCGGGCCGTGCTGCGCCGCGCCGGCGCCGGCAACACTCCGCTGGAGTACGGCCCGCTGCGCGTCGACTTCCAGGGCCGGCGGGTCTTCGTCGACGGCGCGCCGGTCAACCTCACCGGCAAGGAGTTCGACATCCTCGCCTGCTTGGCGCTCGAGCCCGGCCGGGTCGTGTCGCGCGAGGAGATCTTCGAGCGCGCATGGGATGAGCACTGGTACGGCCCACGAAAGGTGCTCGACGTGCACATCGCCGCGCTGCGCCGCAAGCTCGGCGCCGGCGAGATGATCGAAACGGTCTACGGACGCGGTTTCCGGCTCGCCGAGCCGGAGCAGCTGTGACCCGGCGGATCCTCGCCGGCTTCCTCGGCGTGCTCGTGCTGGTGATCGTCGCCGTCGTCGTGCCCCTCGGATTCATCGTGACCAGGCAGCAGAGCAACGACTTCAAGGCCGAGGCGCGCAGCGCGGTGCACGCGGTCAGTGCCGTCGCCGAGGAACACATCGACGACAAGACGCCGCTGACCGGATTGGAAACCGTCGTCGCAAGGTTCGCCGCGCGCGGTGACCGCGTCGTCGTGCTCGATCGCGACGGGCGACTGGTGGTCCGCGGCGGGACCCCCGTCGCGGCATCGGTGACAGCAGCCGCCGCGGCGGCCCGGCCGCTGCCTGACACCCCGGACGCGGTTACCGAGACCGCGCCGATCGGCGACGCCGACCGCCGGCTCGGGACAACTGTTCTCGTGCGTGACGCGGAGCCGCTCCATCACCGACAGGCCCTGGTGTGGCTCACGCTGCTCGCGGCCGGCGCAGGCACCCTCGCCATCGGCGGGTTGGTGGGTTGGTCGCTGAGCCGGTGGATCGGCCGGCCGCTCGTCTCGCTGACCGACGCGGCGCACGGCATCGGCGGCGGCGATCAGGCGGCGCGCGCCGACCTGCGGACCGGGCCGCCGCAGGTCCGCGACGTCGCCACGGCGTTCAACGACATGGCCGACCGGGTCGCGGAGCTGCTCGAGGCGCAGCGCGGCATGACCGCCGACGTCTCGCACCAACTGCGCACCCCGCTCGCCGCGCTGCGCTTGCGGCTCGAACTGCTCGCCGCCGACCTGGACGCGAATCAGGCCGAAGAGGTCGCGTCGATGATCGACGAGACGAATCGCCTCGCGCGGCTCGTCGACGGCTTGCTCGCCGTCGCCCGGGCCGAGACCAGACCGCCGGCGCCGGCTCCGTCCGACGTCGCCGAGCTGACCGCCGGACGGGTCGGGGCCTGGCGGCCCATCGCGGCCGAGCGCGGCGTCGAGCTGTGCCTGCGCGCGCAGCCTGCCGTCGCGTCCGTGACGCCTGGGCATGCCGAGCAGATCCTCGACAACCTGCTCGCGAACGCCATCGACGCGCTGGTGGTGGGCGGCCGGATCGACGTGGAGGTGGCGCCGTCGGAGCGCGGCGTCGTCGTGACCGTCGCGGACAACGGCCCCGGCATGCCGGCCGAGCGACGCGCCCGCGCGCTCGATCGCTTCGTCACCGATCGCGCCGGAGAGGGCGGCAGCGGGCTCGGCCTCGCGATCGTGAGCCGGCTCGTCAGCGCCGACCACGGCAGTGCCGCGTTGAGCGAGACGCCCGGCGGCGGCCTGACCGTCGCAATCACCTTCCCCAGTGGTGATCAACAGGCGCGAACCGTTGTGTGACGCTGGTTCAGCCCTGTTGATCACAGGGAGCGAGTCAACTCACCAGTCGCCGCCGGACTCATTCGAGCCGCCGGTGGGCGCACCGGAGTAGCCGTCGCCGGACGGTTCGCCACTACCCGAGCCGCCGTCGTCGCCCCAACCGCCGCCCGGACCGCCGTTGTTGTCGGGCCCGCCCCAGGAGCCGGAGCTGCCCTCGGACGGTTCGCCGGCGCTCGGGCCGTCGTCGGGGCCCGCGCCGCGCGACGGCTCGTCGCTGGGCCCGTCGTCGCCCGGTTCGGACGATTCGCCGGATCCCGGCCCGCCTGCCGGCCGGTCGTCGGACGGGCTCGGCGTCGGAGTGGTGGGCGTCAGCGGCACGCCGACATCGCCGCGCGGAAGGTCGAACGGGGTGAGGACGTCGACCACGTTCGAGACGACGCGCTGGGCGGGCTGCGGCAGCCCCTGATGCGCCGCGGCGACGATCAGCGCGGCGACGATGGCCGCCGCCACGATGCCGCTGCGCAGCACGATCCGGCGCATCGCGCGCCGCTGGCTGAACAACGGCGTGGCGCCGCCGAGCAGGGCGGCAAGCTCCCGCGACGGGGTCGGCGGATCGACCTCGCCGAGCGCGCGCAACTCAAGCAGGAACCGGGCGACGTCGTCCTGATCGTCCGGTGCCGGCGCGTTCGGCCCCGCTACTTGTGTGCTCATCTCCTCGTCTTCATCGCTGTGCCGGCTCACAGGGTTACCCGCCGCTCTTCGAGGGCCGCCCGCAAGGCGACCATGCCGCGGCGCTGCAGTTGTTTCACCGCGCCCGTGGAGCGGCCGATGATTTGCGCGACCTGCTCGAGCGAGAGATCAGCGACCACTCTCAGCAGGAGCACGTCGCGCTGGTCGTCGGGCAACAAGTCGAGCACGGCGCGGACCCGTGCCAAGGACAGCGCCGCGTGCGCGTCGTCTTCCGCGGACGGCACCGAGCGTCTGTCCGCATCCGGTTCGTAGGCGATAGTCGGGGCACCGCGGCCGAGCGCTCGCAGATGATCGATCATCCGGGCTCGCGCGATCGTGAACGTGAGCTTGCGCACGCCGTCGGCGCCACCCCGGACATTTGGGATCTGCGGGAGCAGCTTGACGAAGACGTCGTTCGTCACGCCTTCGGCGTCGTCGATGGAGCGGGCTCGCAGATAGCCGAGCACGGCCGGCGCGAGCGCCGCGTAGATCGCGCCCAGGGCGTCCGTATCGCCCGCAGCAGCGGCCGCAACGACCGCATCCGTCAGCTCAGCACGAGGCACCGGCTACCTCCAACGCCCCCATCATGCGCCATCACTGGGCGTAACCCCATCTCGCCACCTTGCGATATGAGAGGCAATTGGATGGGTCGCCGGCGTCACCGTCCACAGCACAAATCAATCGAAGGAGCTCCGATGCGACGCCCCGCTCAACTCGTGTCTGCTGCCGGTATGGCCGCCGTTGCCGCCGGCGGCGCCGCGGCAATCGCGGCAGCCCCGCATGCGCATCATGTGTCGGCCGCTGCGGCCGAAGCGGGGCCTCGCCCGGACGGCGCGGCGGCCCGGCCCGCGGATGCAGCGGCCGCTCGGCTGCAGGCGAAAGCAACGGCGCAGG
>DASQSE010000016.1:0-82699 GCA_035642535.1 Jatrophihabitans sp.
CTGGCGCCAGATAGCCTTGGGGAGAGCGGTGAAGGCGAGGATGTCGCTCCGCGCGTTGTCCAAATGCGCAGCGACGGCCGGGAGCTTGTCGGTCAGCGCGTCGACGATGCGGTCGAACTGGTCGTGCACCGCCTCGGCGTCGGGCTGGTCGTAGACGCTGTGCAGCAACGCCTTGACCCAGCCCCACTGCGCCTTCGGCGTGGCGGACATCAGGTTCGCCGCGTAGTGCGTGCGGCAGCGCTGCCAACTCGCGCCGGGCAACGTCGCGCCGATCGCCTCGACCAGGCCGCGGTGCGCGTCGGAGGTGACCAGCCGCACCCCGGACAGGCCACGCGCGACGAGGTCGCGGAAGAAGCCCAGCCAGCCGGCGCCGTCTTCGGCGGAGGTGACGTGCAGGCCGAGGATCTCCCGGTAGCCCTCGACGTTCACGCCGACCGCCAGCAGCGCGTGCACGTTCACGGTGCGGCCACCCTCGCGGACCTTGAGCACGAGCGCGTCGGCGGCGAGGAACGTGTAAGGGCCGGCGTCCAACGGCCGGGTGCGGAACGCCTCCACCTGCGCGTCGAGCGACTTGGCCATCTCCGACACCTGCGACTTCGACAACGAGGTGATGCCGAGGGTGTGCACCAGCCGGTCCATCCGGCGCGTGGACACACCGAGCAGGTAGCAGGTTGCCACCACGCTGATCAACGCCGACTCGGCGCGCCGCTGCCGCTCCAGCAGCCAGTCCGGGAAGTAACTGCCCTGCCGCAGCTTCGGGATCGCCAACTCGATCGTGCCGGCCCGGGTGTCCCACTCCCGGCCCCGGTAGCCGTTGCGCTTGTCCCGCTCCTCGCTGCGCTCGCCATACGCAGCGCCGCAGATCGCATCCGCCTCGGCACCCATCAACGCCTCGACGAACGTCCTCACCATGCCCCGAAGAAGATCAGGGCTCGCCTGCACCAGCTGCTCGTCCAACCAGCCGGACAGGTCAATACTTGGCCCAGCGGCCATCGTCGTGCTCCTCACTCGAGTTCCTTGGCGGGTTCTCGTTGAGGATCACGCGGTGGCCGCCTCAGTTCACGACGCCACGCTCATCAGCGGGCAGATCGAACACCACGTCTAAGGACGCAACTGGGCCCGTCTACAGCGCAGACCCCGCAGGTGGCGACGTGTTGATCACCGATGGGCCGTACGTCGAGACCAAGGAGTTCCTGGGCGGATTCGCCCTGGTGGACGTGGCCGATGACGAGGCCGCCAAGATGTGGGCGGGCAAAGTCGCGCAGGCATGCGGTTGGCCCCAGGAGGTTCGCCGCTTCGGCCCGCAGCCTCGGGCCGAGTGAGTTCACCGGCGCCCTCGCTTGCGCTGCGAACGATCATCCGCGGCAACGCATGGTCACGCCTCCCTGGGGTTACCGGACATCGGCAAGCCCGCACAGTCGGCGGCTGATGACCGTGCGTACCTCACCTCCGCGTTAGATGCCAAGCGTGGCGCGCAGTTCGGCCACGGCCCGGTCCACCTTGCCTGGCAACGCTGGGTCCTTGGCATCGAGCTCATGACCGAGGCGGATGAACCAGCGCAGCTCGTCGGTGCCCAGTAGCCGCCGTCCCTCGACTAGCAGTTCGTGGCCATCGATGGGCAGCTGCGTGCGGACGATTCGGGTTGCGGCGATGCGCTCCTGGGCAAGGTCGAGCAGCCGGCGGTTGGTCGGAATCGAAAGGACCGCCGGCTGTACACGGTGGGCAGACAGGCAGGTCACGACGAGGCTGGCCGTCACATGATCTTCGTACAGCTGTCCGATCTCGTCCCATCCCAGCCGAATCCATCCGGCGATCGACGGATACCAGTACAGCGCCCGCTCCGTCGCCACCACGGTTGCGCTGTGCGCTCGTCCGATGCGGATGAGCACCCGCTCGCCTGCTGCTAGATGCAACTCTGCGCGCAACGCCGCGGCGTCGTGCCTGCGCTTAGCCAGCGGCCAGACAAACCCTCGTGCAGAACCCGCGCGGGCGTGTCGAGGGATGCGACCAACCGAAGTGGCCATCGCGATCACCTTCCCACGATCTGCCCCCGCTACTACATCTAGTCACGGAACCGGCTGCAACGCGGTTCATCGGCGATCACGGGCGCTCGCTTGATCAAGATCAAGCCAGCCGGCCAGCTACACGTACACGTCGGGTGCCGTGTCCGGTCCTTTGCCGGTGGCGCGATATCGCGAGGTATCGCGCAAGCGCAGAATTCGCCTAACAATCCATTGCGTGACCCGGCCACCCGACCACTTCGCGTGTTGGTCGATTCGGGCCCTTCGGCCCATCGAGCACGCCTCCACGGCTGCCTAGCCTGAAGCCGGAGGGCTCCGTGACTGATTCGGAAGGCAGGCGCGCGTGCCGCGCAGATGACGACACGTTCATCGCCTTGCTTCGCAACGGGAGTTTCAGCCCGAGACGTCTCGCCCACGCACGCCGCATCCGCGTGGCCGTCTCGATCGGCATCGCCTGCGCGGTCGTCGGCATTGTGATCGGGCTTCGCATGGCGTTGCATACGACAGTCGTCGATTGCGCCGACGGCACGTACTTCCCAGAGGGCACGACTGACTTTCGGTGCTATGCCCACAAGCAAGCCGGCGACGGAACGGCGATCGTCTTGATCTCGGCGATGCTCGGAATCCTGATATGGCTCTCCGGTGTCATTGCGACGTCCTGCCTCGCCAGCCATCGAGGCGATGAAGCCGAGCGGGATCGCCGCACCTGATCAACTGATGTCGAGCAGTAGGACAGGCACACAGGTCCGCGATAGCGTGCGCCTCTCGAGCGACGCCGTCCGTGCATGAACATGTACCGGCGCGGTCGTCCGTAAGCGGTCCGAGCCGTCGATCTGTTTTGGCGAGGTCGGGCGTGGGAGAGGCGGCTGACGCGCTCGGATCGATTGTTCTGGCGTCGCCTGTGGTGTCGCGGTTAGCGCGCCTGCAGCGGTCGCTAGCTCAGATCGGGGAGCCAGGTGCTCCCCCACCACTCCGCCAGTCGACCGTCTTGGATGCGGAACACCTCGATCAGTATGGGTTGCGCCGCGACGGATGTGGTTTCGGTTCCCTCGATGGACGAACGAACCGTCACCTTGTCGCCGGCGAGCAGTATGTCCTCGGCGACGACCTGGATGTCCGGGAACTTGGCGACAAGCTGACGCCAGGCTTGCTTGCCCTGTTCGGGGCCGGTGCCGAACGGATGGGTGACGAAGCTGGAGGTGAACAGGTCGTCGGCTTCGTCGAATTGCCGGGTGTTGAAACACTCCAGCATCCGCAACACCAGACCGCTGGCTTCGTCGTGCGTCGTCATCGTGGGCCTCCTCGCTGCACCGTTGCCCGGGCCAGCCGAACCGCGATGAATCGGTGCGCCGCCCCGCTTAGCCATGAGCCTATACGGTGCGCCGCCCCGGTTATGCTCGGTCACGACATGACAGCCCGATCACGCAAGCCCGCACCAGCGATATCGGCCCAGGCTCGCCGAAGTGGACGCGAGGTGCGTGCTGACGCCCGCCGCAACCGTGCGCGGGTGCTCCAGATCGCGCAAGCCGCGTTCGCAACCGAGGGACTCGGGGTCTCGCTCGACGAGATCGCCCGGCGCGCGGGCGTCGGTCCTGGTACGGTCCATCGCCATTTTCCGACCAAGGAGGCGCTCTATCTCGCCGTCGCACTCGACGAGATCGAAGAGCTGGTAACACAAGCAGATCTGCTCGCCGCCGGCCACGACCCAGCGGCGGTGTTCGCGCTGCTGTCCCAGATGATGGCCACCGGCGCCAAGAACGCAGCCGTGAAGAGCGCCCTCGAGGCCGCCGCGCTCGACCTGCGTACCGCCGCCCCACGACTCGCTGCAGATCTCACCCACCGCGTCGCGAATCTGCTCGATCGCGCACAGAGGGCAGGCGTGGCACGCGAGGACGCCACCGTCGAGGACCTGATGGCACTCGTCGCCGGCGCCTTCGCCGCCATTCGACACCTCGGCGCTGAAACCAATCCCGAACGCTCAACGCACATCGCCACGCTCATCCTCGACGCTCTGCAACCAAGACAGCCGCGGTAGCCAGCAACCCGCACCACCGCTAGCCGATCCCAAATTGCCAGACAACTGATTCGAGTTGCCAGTTCAGCAGGCGTTGAGGAACGCAGATCGCGCTGGAGCCGTCTGGTGCACCTTGACCGTGGCTGGCCGGCCCGAGCGGTATGGGTCGATTCTGTGAGGTGATTTGGTGCCGATCGGCACGGAGTTCGCCGCTGGTGCCGGGCCGGGCTGCAGATCCGGCACCCCGGCACGGCGGCGCTCGGTGGGCGGTGGGCGCCCGCACAGGTGGTGGATCAAGCTCCACTCTCGTCCGCTGGCGATGGTTCGTAGCGCCGACCGCAACGCCCGAGCGCGACATACCGGGCAAATGAACCATTTAGTGAGGTACTCCGTAACGGGGCCTGAGCGCGCCGACTCGACGCGGACCACCACGGAAGGAGCCGCGCCGGATTCGGCGATCAGTCGCGGCGCAGACTGCGTCGAACGGCGCGTTCCTATCCAGCGGCTTGCATAGAAATGCGGCGAGCGAGCCGCGCGACATCGGCATGAGCGTGCGCTCCGCCGACAACTACGTTGCAGAACTGAGGGTCCGACATCAGATTTGCAACAAGATCCACAGCGAGCCGCGTGATATCGGCACTACCGCACATGTCGGCGGCGTGCGCTTACTCGTCGTCCCACAGGCGATCACCGCGCCTGATGGCCTCGACAATCACGAAGGCGATGTCCACGACGATCGCCCGCGCGTGGACGACCTGACGGAACAGCTCGCGCGGTGCTCGATACGCGGACGGTAGGAGCACTTTGATCGCCCACCCGGTCTCGCCCATGACACGAAGGTTTTCCATCGTGACATCGGCAAACGCACCGATGTCGCTCCCGGCGCGGACCTTGACCGGGGCGTTCCTCGCGATTCGTACCCAGTAGAGGGTGCCGTCAGGCGCGTGGACGTCTGCCTGAGCCAGGGTTTGTGCCGACAACCTGCGCCAGAGTGGGCGGTCCTTCTTGGTCAGGGCTCGCCAAACGACTTCGTCCGAAGCGGAAAGATCGTCAGGCACCACGTGAGCCTATGTCGACGCGGCCGCACACCACGCACGTCGCGGCGTGTTAGCGGACTATGCGTTGGTGATTCGGACACCGGTCGGCGGAGCTGTCGGTGCCTCGCCGTTGGCCACCAAGTCCTCATACAGTGCGGCAGAAATCTCCAAATCGACGCCGCGACTTGCCGCTGCCATCCAGGCATCGCCGAAGTCCTGAACCCAGACGAATGAAGGTTCGCCGTCGCGTTTGGCCAACCAAACGTCCCTGTCCGCGTCGTAGCCGATCATCCGTACCGGGGCTCCGCTCATACCCGCACGGTAGTGCGCGCACATCGGAAATACGGTGCCGTTGACCTTGAGCAAATATGGCGCTCTGGTGATCGCCCGCTGGTGAGCGCGAACGACCATCCTCGCTGCCAACCCGAGCGGCCCACACCCTGCATAGGACGGATCCCGCGCGAACGGTGGCGGACCAGTTGTCCATGTATCTGTCCATGAACTGCAGTCGTCGCGTGACATGACGGCCGATGAGGACAGCAAAGAGGCCGGCGGCCGACAGCGCAGGACGCCGGCATTGGCGGTCTCTTGATCTGCGGGCTCGGGGTTCGAGCCCCTGGCGCAGTAGTCACCACCTGCGCAACCACCCTGGCAAAGACCGCTGGGTCGCGCCTTTAGGGTGGACCGATGGCATCGGTCAAACAGTTCCAAGTCACCTTCGATTGCGCAGAACCGGAGCGCGTCGCTCGTTTCTGGTGCGAGGTGTTGGGCTACGTCGTACCGCCGCCACCGCAGGGGTTTGCTACTTGGGAAGATTTCGATCGCGCGCTGCCGGCAGAGGACCAGGGTTCAGCGTTCGCGTGCGTTGATCCCTCGGGTGTAGGCCCACGCCTGTTCTTCCAGCGCGTTCCCGAAGGCAAGGTCGTCAAAAATCGGGTGCATCTTGACGTGCGGGTCGGCACCGGGCTGGTGGGCGAAGAGCGGCTGGCCGCACTTGAGGCCGAATGCGCACGACTGCTCCCGCTCGGCGCGGCACGCGTGCAGCTACTGCTTGCCGATGACCACAACGAATCGTGCATCGCGATGCAGGACATCGAGGGAAACGAGTTCTGTCTCGACTGAATGGCCGGCGGAACGGTCTGCCTATGCCGATGCGTCTGAGTGGGCGTGAGCGGACGACGGCAATTCCACCGGTCGCTTGTCGCCGCGTTCTGCGTCCTGGCTGCCGGCGCGGCCGCCGGCCTCGCGTTCGGGACAGCGGTATCGCATGACGAAGCGGACACCGCGACGAGCGGGTGCTTCCAATACTCCGTACGCACCGACCGGTCCAGTTATCCGGCGGGCGCGCCTGTCAACGTGCTCGTCACTGCCTCCAACGTCACCACGCAGCCATGCCGCGGCCGCTCCTGCGGCGGCATCACGCCCGCGTTCGAGGTGTTCAATGCCGTCGGCAGATCCGTGTACGCCGACGGCGGCACGGGCGTGCTCTGCGTTAGCAACGCACCCCCACCGCCGATCATCCGACCCGGCCACAGCGAAGCTTGGACCGACGGACCCTGGGACCAACTCGGACCCTGGGCGGGTCCGTGCCAACCTGGAAACTGCCACCCCACCCGCACCCACGTACCACCAGGTATGTACCGAATCACGTGGCGCTGGCTCGACACACTCTCGGTTTCGACAGCGTGGTTCTGGATCACCTGATCACCGCAACCGCACCAAGACGCGCACGGGCACCTAGCGCGCGACTCGTCGCTTGGCCGGAGCGCGGTGCTCGGTTGTTCCGCTGTGCCTGTGCCGCCGCAGAGCATGGTTGACGACGGAGCGGGGTCCCTCGAGTAAGCACGCCGCGACCAGAAACGCGGCAACAAACCCGACGAAGAGCCAGAGAATGCGCAGCCACGTCGGTTGCTGATCGGTCCAGTTCATGATCAGGTCCAGGACGCCGAGGCCTGGCATGACGAAGCCCAGGCTGTGCACCAGGTCGGCGGTCCGACTCCCCGGCTGCACGGTCAGCCGCTGCAGCGCGAGCGGCAGCGGTGCCGTCACGGGAACCCGACTCCACAGCAGGGCGAGCCATCCGAGCGCGATCGCCGCGATGTCGATGCCCATGCGCCGAGTGTGCGGCCCGCAGGACGCGCGCGTCGAGACACTCCGGGTCCGGTCGGCGACCGCTCGCGGCGAATCGCTGCCGTGGCCGGATTCGGACAGATTCGCGCGGAACTCTCGACGGGCAAGATCACTCGGCGCCAGGCTCGGACTGAAACGTTGCAATCGCTGATAGTCGGGAGGCCGCTGTGCCGCGGTTCAAGCGCCAACGCCTCGATCGCCGGCCGCGAGGCCTGAGCCGGCGGGCGTTCCTGCAGAGCGGTACGACCATCGGCGCGGCCGCGGGCGTCGCGGCGGCCGTACCACCGCCCGCGCGCGCCGCCGGTCAGGATCCGCTCGTCGTCGGCCGGTTGCGGGCCGACGCCCGCAAGGAGCCGATGGGTATTCAAGCCACCCGTCCACAGCTGTCCTGGACGGTGACCGGCACCGGGCGCGGCCGCCGCACGACCGCGTACCAGGTCCGGGTGGCCACCAGCCCGGGGCTGTTCCGCACCGGACGCGCGGACCTCTGGGAGAGCGGGCGAGTCGAGTCCGACGCGGTGTCGGTGCAGTTCGGTGGCGAGGCGCTGGCTTCCCGCACTCGCGGTTACTGGCAGGTGCGGGTGTGGGACGAGAACGGCCAGGTGTCGCCGTGGAGCCCGGTCAGCTGGTTCGAGATCGGGCTGCTCCAGCCGGCCGAATGGAGCGCGGGCTGGATCGGCAACCCCGACTGGGACGCGCTGGTCGCGCCCACCCCGCCTGCGACGATCACCTTCCCGGCACAGCAGGCGCGCTTCGTCCGGCTCTCCGTGACGCGGTTGGGCCTGCCGCTGAAGGAGGGCTGGCCGTACCTCGTCTCGCGATTGCAGATCGCCGAGTTCCAGGTCTTCTACTCGTCCCGGCCCGAGGTCAACCTGGCGCTGCACGCACCGGTGACCGCGACCGACGTCTACTCCGCGCCGGGCTCTTGGGAACCGGAGTACGTCACCGACGGCAAGACGGACGGCAGCACGCCGCCGATCGGGTTCACCAGCCTCGAGCACCAGTACCCGGACGTCTCGGCCGATCCGATTCTCGTCACGATCGATCTCGGCAGCACGGGCACCTTCGACAGGGTCGCGTTGTGGCCGCGCACCGACACACTGACCCCGGACGGCAAGACCGCCAACTTCCCGGTCGACTTCACGATCCAGGTGGCCGACAGCGCGGACGGCCCGTTCACCGTTGCTGCTGCGGTCACCGGCCAGCAGGCTCCGCAGCCGGCGCCGCGACCGGCAGCGTTGCCGCTGTTCGCGCGGCAGTTCACCGTGCGCAAGCCCGTGTCCCGTGCCCGGCTGTACGTCACCGGGCTGGGCATCTACACCACGACCGTCAACGGGCAGCACACCAGCAACGCGCTGCTCGAGCCTGGCAACACCACCTACACCAAGCGCGTCAACTACGCGACCTGCGACGTCGCCGATCTCCTGCAGCCCGGCACGAACGCGATCGGCATCGCGGTCGGCACCGGGATCTACGACACGTCCAGCTACAACACCAGGTACGCCAAGTTCCGGGGCCGTATCGGGCCGCCGAAGGTGCTCGCCCAGCTCGAGATCACCTATACCGACGGGACGTCGGAGCGGGTCGGCACCGACACCGACTGGTGGACGATGCTCGGCGCGACGACGTTCTCGAACTGGTACGGCGGTGAGGATTTCGACGCGCGGCGGCTACCCGCGGGCTGGGACCTGCCCGGCGCGGACCTGTCGGGCTGGCAGCCGGCGACCGCATCGGCCGCGCCGGCGCCGGATGCGGCACTCACCGCTCGCCACGGCCCGGCCATCGAGGCCGTCGACGTGCTACCCACCCAGCGGCTCAGCCAGCCTCAGCCGGGTGTGTACGTCTTCGACATCGGTACCAACCTCGCCGGACGGCAGGTTCTCAAGGTCAGCGGCCCGGTCGGCACCGCGATCACCATGCGGCCCGCGGAACTGCTGCACGCCGACGGCACGATCGACTACGGCAGCACCGGCAACCCGATCTACGACGTCTATACGCTGCGCGGTGCCGGGACCGAGACCTGGAACCCGGAGTTCATCTACCACGGCTTCCGCTACATCCAGGTGGAAGGACTGCCCGCCGCGCCGGGTACCGACGCGATCAGCGCGCTGGTGACGCGTGCGGCGAACGAGAGCGCCGGCTCGTTCTCCTGCTCGAACGACCTGCTCAACGGCATCCACCGGATCATCGACCGCGCCGTCCAAAGCAACATGTTCTCCGTCCTCACAGACTGCCCGCACCGGGAGAAGCTCGGCTGGATGGAGGAGGACCACCTCGTCTTCGAAGCGGTGGCCCGCAACTACGACGTTGCCGCCTACGGCAACGACCTCGTGCAGGCGATGGCCGACGCGCAACTGCCGAACGGGTTGGTGCCGGACATCGCTCCCGAGTACACGGTCTTCAGCGGCGGGTTCCGCGACGACCCGAACTGGGGCAGCGCGATCGTGCTGGTCTCGTTGGCGCTGTACCGCGCCTACGGCGACACGGACGTGCTTGCGCGCTTCTACCCGAACATGCAGCGCTACGTCGACTACCTCACCGGCAAGGCGAGCGGCAACCTGCTCGACTACGGGCTGGGCGACTGGGCGACGATCAACGCCAGCACGCCGGCCGGGGTCACCGCTACGTACGGGTACTTCAAGGCCGTCGACGGGCTGCGCCGGATCGCGACTGCGGTTGGCAACAGCGACGATGCGGCCCGCTACACACAACTCGCCGCGGCCATCGGCGCGGCGTTCCACACCAAGTACTTCGACGCCGCGAACCACACCTACGCCACCGGCTCGCAGTGCAGCGACGCGCTCGCGCTCGACATGGGCGTCGTGCCGGAGGCCGAGCGGGCCGCCGTCCTCGACCACCTCGTCGCGAACCTGCGCAACAACGCATACCACCTCAACATCGGCGAGATCGGACTGCCCGCGCTGTTCGATGTGCTGGCCGCGGCCGGCCGCAATGACGTGATGTACGAGATCGCCACCCAGACCACGGCGCCGAGCTACGGTGCCATGTTGGCCCGCGGCGCGACGTCGCTGACCGAGTTCTGGGACGGCACCGGCTCGCAGAATCACTTCATGCTCGGCGCTATCGACAAGTGGTTCACCACGTCACTGGCCGGCATCGGGCAACCGGCGGACTCCGTCGGGTACGCCGAGGTGCTGATCGCGCCGGCCATCGTCGGTGACCTGACCCAGGTGAGCGGCCGATACCGGACGCCGCGCGGGTTGGTGACGAGCGAGTGGCAGCGCTCCCGGCAGACCGTGCAGCTCGACGTCAGCATCCCGGTCGGCACCAGCGCGACGGTCCGGCTCCCCGGCCGCGCCGACGAGCGCGTGCCGTCCGGCGACTACCGCTTCACCACCACCCTGCCGGCGTGAGCCCACCGCGCAGCTCGCGACGGTGTCGATTGCCTCTTGCCTCATTCGTCGAACAGGCGTGGGCTATCGAACGGAACGGGGAGGTGGTCGGTGATGACGGACATCTGGCCGGTCATCCACAGCGAACGGCGGGCGCTGGCCGAGGATCTCGGTTCGCTGTCCGACGAGCAGTGGCGGACGCAGTCGGGCTGCGCTGAATGGACGGTCCACGACGTGCTCGCCCATCTGCTGTCGGCGGCCAAGATGACGCCGTCGAAGTTCCTCGTCCGGTTCGCCCGGGCCGGCTTCAATTTCGACCGGTTCGCCGGCCGGCAGGTTGCGTTCGAAAGGGCGGGCGGCCCAGCGGCAACCCTCGCAGCGTTCCGCGCCGCGCTGGGGCGCACGACGGCCCCGCCTGGCCCCAAGGACACCTGGCTCGGTGAGGCCTTCGTGCACGGTGAGGACATCCGCCGACCGTTGGGCATCGTGCACCAGTACCCGCTCCCATACGTCACACGGGTGATCACGCTCTACGCCAACAGCGGCGCGATCATCGGCGGGAAGCAGCGAGTCGCCGGACTGATGCTGGTGGCCACGGACACCGACTTCAGCGTCGGCTCCGGCCCAATCGTCGAGGGCCCTGCCGTCGCGTTGATGCTCGCCGCCTCCGGCCGCACGCCAGCCCTGGCCGAACTCGGCGGCCCGGGCCTGGACACCCTCGTCACCCGCTGCCGCTGAGCCCACGCATTCGTCGCTCGTAAGCAACGGCGGCGGCCGGCACTCGGCCGCATGCCGGTGTGCCAGCACCCCCGAACGGATGGGGTGAGCATGGTGGTCGGGCGAGTGGCTGGGTGTAACGATGCGGCTGTGACCGCGTCGCGGGGGCAACGCCTCGCCGCAGGATCAGCTGCTGCACCGGCTGGGCCGCGACCCGAAGATCACCAAGGAGATCCGATGACCGAACCCAAGCAATTCCTCGACGAGATGATGCCGCGCATTCACGAGGCCGAGACGGCGCTGCACAACGGCGAGGCCGGTCCGCGCTTCGAGATGTGGTCGCACACCGAACCGGTCACTGTCTTCGGCGCCGCTTTCAATTCGATCGGGTGGGCCGAGGTCGGTCCGATGTTCGAGAAGCTTGCGTCGCGTTTCTCGAACTGCGGTTCATGTGAGTGGGAGGTAGTCGCCGCCGACGTAGGCGAGGACTTCGCGTACGTGGTCGCGATCGAGCGGACGACCGCGTCGGTAGGCGGCGCCGAACCGAGGCCGTACACGCTCCGCAGCACGACGATCTTTCGGCGCGCGGACGGCGAGTGGAAGATCGTGCATCGCCATGCCGATCCGATCGACGATTCCGCGGAGTTGCTCTCACGCTCGCTGCGCGCCCAATGATTCGGCGACGCGTCGATCGCGCCGAATCGGGACGAACCCGAACAACGCACTCCCTCGTGCTGAGATTTCGCCACAGCCGCCATCGCCACGGATGGTGTGAAGTGTCGGCGCGACCTACGCTCGCTGCCATCGCGGCGTGTGACGGTGGGGTGGTTCGAATGCGTGCCTTGCTCAGTGCTGGCGTTCTGATCGTTCTGTCGATCGGGGTAGTTGTCGCGGCGCCGTCCAGCTCGCCCGCGGGCGCCGCCGCTACGTCCTTCGCCGGCGCAGAGCGCATCGACGACGACGCACACATGGTGGCTCGGAACGCCGCAGCCGATGTCGATTCGGTCGGCAATGCCGTGGCAGTGTGGCAATTCAACGGCGTCATCTACGGATCACGCCGACCCGTCGGCGGAAGCTGGAGCACCCCGCAACAGCTGATCGAAACCTTCGTTGTAGACCCCGATGTCGTGGCACTCGGCGAGGACGGGGCGGCCTACTTCGACGTCGGCATGAATAGTCCCGAGGGCGACGGGATCGTCGTATGGTCGTCCGACAACACGGTCCACGGGACAACCGTCTTCGGCGAAGGCGCCGCCGGCCGGGTCGCCGCTGATCGGGACGGCGACGTGGTTGCCTACACCGAGTCGGCCAACAGCCTTACGACGTACCACTTCGCGGCCGCCGGAACCGATCCGGTGAGCGACGGATGGTCGTCGGCGACGAAGCTGCGCGCGTTCGGTTCTTCCCGGGTGACCTTCGGCTCCGGGCATACCTACTATGTCGCCTATCCGCCGGACTCGACGGGCACCGATCGCCGGTTCCGCGTCGACCTCGTCCACGGAACCACCGGCGATCACGTACTGCTCATTCACCGTCGGCTCTGCCCATCAGGTAGCGGGCGGTTGGCCGGTTACAACATCGCGGCCGGGAGGTTCGGAGCGGTCGTCCTCGCTTGGCGGTGCACGAGCCGGACGGCGGACGTGATCGACGTCCAGCGCATCAGCCGCACCCACCGGATCGGCGCGGTGGTCCAGATCGCCCGCTCGCGGCTCGCGGGTGTCACCGGCCGGCTCTCCGCTCCCGCCGTGGCCCAGGGTCCGGGGTCCGCGACCGTGCTGTTCAGTCGGGCAACTGGCGCCAATCGCCGCGACATCCTCGCCGTGTCCACCGATTCAGACGGCATGTGGCGCCGGCCGCGCATCAAGGTGCGCGACGTGGTCGCCCGCTCCGCCGCGGCGATGACTGCGCAGCTCGACTGGTCACCTGACGGAGCCGCGCTGCTTACCTACCGCAACGGCGGTTTCGACGGGACGATCTGGGCGCTGCGCCGCCTGCCGGGAACGGCATTCCGCGCGCCCGTGCAAGTGTTTCCGGGTTCGGCGCGCATCAGGCTCGGCGCCGTCGCCGCGAACGGTGCCGCACTGGTCGTCCGACTCAAGCCCGACGACCGATTCGTAGGCAGATTCGCGCCGGCCTGAAAGCAAGCTGCGGCGTTTGGTCAGAAGCCGGCCACGACCGGGATGACCCGCTCCCCCATGAGTTCAAGCGGGCGAATCGACGCGGCGTCGGCGACTACGCCCTGCGCATGCACGATGCCCAGTTCGGCGAACCGCTTCAGCTCGGCGAGCATGTCGTCGACGTGCTCGCCGTTCGGCCCTGGGTTGAACCGGAACTGGATCGTCTTTTCGATCTCCTCGTAATCGCGGCCGACCGACGCACAGTGCTCCCGGAGCACGTCGAGCTTGCGCGCGACGTCCGGACCCGCGAACAGATTGCACGCCTGTGCGTACTGAGCGACCAGCCGCAGCGTCTTCTTCTCGCCCGAGCCGCCGATCAGGATCGGTGGATGCGGGCGCTGCAGCGGCTGCGGCGAGTTGAGGGTGCGCTCGAGCGTGTAGTGCTTTCCGCGGTACGGCTCCTCCTCGTCGCTGCACATCTGCAGGAAGATCTGCAGCGCCTCCTCGAGCCGCTCGAAGCGTTCGGCAGTGGCTGGGAACGGCAGTCCCAGCCCGCGTGCCTCGTCCGCGTTCCAGGCGGCCCCGATGCCGAGCCAGGCGCGGCCCTCGGACAAGACGTCGAGGCTGGTGACGCACTTGGCGAGCAGCCCGGGCTCGCGGTAGACCACCGCCGTCACCCACGACAGGAGGTCGACCCGCGTGGTACATGCGGCCAGATAACCGAGCGTGGCGTAGGCCTCCAGCATCTCGTGCTCAGGCGGCCCGTGCACACCGATCTGCCAAACATGGTCCATCACGCTGACCCGACTGAACCCCGCATCCTCCGCGGCCACCGCAACTCTGCGCAGGTCTTGCGCCAAGGTCGCCGGCCCGCCCGGCCAGGTGAAGTTTGCGATGTGCAGCCCGATCTTCATGTTCGTCCCTTTCGAACGGATTCGTTTCGACGCTACCGCCGTCGAACTCCGGTTCACGGAAGTGAACGGCTCAGGTTTGCCGTCCGGCATCCGATGGCGCGAGCAGGGGAGCCAGGACGGCTCCGTGTCCGGCTGCGCGCCGGCGACCTCGCGCCTCGGAGAGGGACCGGCACATGGATGAGCCCGTCGTTGCTCGCTCGCTGCACCGCCCGGGTCTTGCCGCCTTCTTCATCGTCGCCCTGCTGCTCGTCGCCGGATTCGTCACCGCATCAGACGGGCCGCTGTCGGTCGGCAACCCCTGCGGCGGGGACGCCTTCCAACTGCGCGACCGGCTGGTCGGGGCACCGCTCCTCTGCGCCCACCGCGACGCGCCACCGCCCGGCGTGCATGTGCACACCCGCGTGCCCACCGCGGCACTGCGCGCGCGCAAGGGCGCGGGGCGCGATGGCCTACGCGGCCGCTCAGGACGCCGGAGTCGCCGCGCCGGCCTCGGTGGCGGCTAGCTCGCCCGACGTTTCCTGCGACGGCGACGGTACGAGCGGCTTCCGGGTGCAGCCGCTGTACGTCGTGGAGGCCGGAAAGACGAACCGGTACGCCACGCTGCAGTCCTCGTTCCAGCTGTGGGCCGCCGGCGTCGACGACGTGATCAACCGCTCGGCGGCAGTGACGGGCGGCGTGCGGCACGTCCGCTTCGTCACCCACCCGAACCCGTCCGGGACGGGCTGCCTCGCGCACGTCCTGAACGTGACGGTCCCGGCTGGTTCGATGACCAGCTTCAACGCCACGATCAGCGCGGTGCAGGCGCTCGGCTTCACCGACCCGGCCCGCAAGTACCTGATGTGGACGGACGCGACGACGCTGTGCGGCATCGCCACGCTCTACTCCGACGACAGCGCCGCGCAACCAACGCGAACAACGGTCGATACCCGCAGTACGCGCGCATCGACTCGGGCTGCTGGGGTCTGGGTGACGGCTCCTTCCAGCATTCGGTGGAGGCGCACGAGCTCACACACACCCTCGGTGCGGTATTCACCAGCGCGCCGCACTCGACCCAGGCCGGGCACTGCTGGGACGAGTCGGACACGATGTGCTACTCGGACGGTGGCAGCCACGCGATGGTGCAGATCTGCCCGACCGACCGGGAGTACCTGCTCGACTGCAACACCGACGACTACTACTCGACCTACCCGAATTCCGGCAGCTGGCTGGCCGGACACTGGAACGCGGCCAATTCGCAGTTCCTGATCGGCGGCGGCAACGGGACGACGGGCGGGCAGGCCGGGAGTCCGACCACGCTCGGCGCCACCGTCCTGGTCAACAACCCCGCGGTGCCGGGCCTCGCCACCCAGGTGCAGGTGACGCCCGCGCTGCCGACCGGCGATGCGGTGGCCTCGATCGCGTGGAGTTCGGCGCGCAAGGACTGCACCTTCGCCGACCGCGCCGCCGCGGTGACGCAGGTGGTCTGCAATGCGACGAGCAGCACCGGCACCTCCGTCACGGTCACCGTCACGGACACGGCGGGGGCGGTGAAGGCGGTGACCAGCCCGCTCACCTTCTCGGCCGACGGGGCGAAGCGGGATGTCACGCTCGTCGCCGGCCTCCGCGACCAGAGCGGTGCAGCGCAGCTCGCCTGCACCGGCGCGTCGACATTGCTCACGAGCACCGCAACGGACACCGCGACGGGCCTGCCGATCAAGGGCGTGGCGGTGAAGTTCACGACGCAGACCGGCACCGCGCTGCCGGTGACCGTCTCGAGCGCGGTGAGCGACACGAGCGGTACGGCCGGCGGCAAGTTCACCGCCCAGCCCACCACGCTCGCCGCATCGACGACGGCGGTGGGCGCCTTCGACACCGGCGTCGCGGCGCATGTCACGGTCTCGACGCACACCTGCACCACCGCGCTCAGCGCGACGCTCGATCCGGCGAGCAGCTACTACGCCGACCCGGTCGTCGTCAGCGGAGTCGTGACGCGCGACAGCGGCCTGCCCCTCTACAACGCCACCGTCTCGATCACCGAGCTCACCACTGCCGGCAAGGTCGTCTCGCTCGGCTCCGGCCGCAGCCTCGCTGACGGCAGCTACCGCGTGACCGTCAAGCCGACTGTGAGCGGGACGCTGCGTGCCGGCGTCGCCGCGACGACCGGCTGGATCGCGGCCACGGCCACCGCCGCCGCGCTCACTGTCAGCATCCCCGACACCGTGTTCACCGCGAGCAAGGACACCGGCAACGTCGGCTACGGCAGCCCGGTCACCGTGACCGGCACCCTCGCGCGTAGCGCCGGCGGCGTGGTCACCCCGCTCAGCGGAACCGTGAAGATCACGCTCACCGCGGGCAGCAGCGCCCCGGTCGTCGTCGGAACCGGCTCGGCGTCCAATGGCGCATGGCGGATCGCCGCCAAGCCGCTGGCCTCCGGCACGCTAACCGCCTTGTACGCGGGCGTGACCGGGCAGCCCGCCGCGCGCGTCGACCTCGGCCAGGTGACGGTCGGTACATGGTCCGCGAGCATCACACTGGCGGCGAAGTACTCGACCCAGCCCGCATCGACGTCCAACACGCTGTCCGGCACGGTGACGCGCAGCTACAACGGCAGCACCGGACCGGCGCCGTCCGTGGCCGTCAAGCTCTACCTGCTGCCCTCCTCGGGGACCTCGCCGGTGCTGCTGAAGCAGGTGACGACGAGCTCGTCCGGCACTTACAGCGGCACCGTGTTCCCCACCGTCAGCGGCACGCTGGTAGCCAAGATCGCCGGCACGACCGGCTACGACGACGCGAGCTCACCAGGCGTGCCACTGCTCGTGCAGTGACCTCAGCTCGCCGGCCGGTAGCGACACACCTGGACACCTGTGGCAGTCGTGGTTGCCGAAACCAACTCGAACGTGCGGGCCTCGCCGTCGACGGGGAACAGCGTCTTGCCGCCGCCGAGGGTGATGGGTTCGATCATCAGGACGAGTTCGTCGACCAACCCGGCGACCAGCAAGGAGCGGACCAGCGAAAGACTGCCGTAGATGTAGATGTCGTCGCCCGGCTTCTCCCGGAGCGCCGCCACGGTGTCGACGAGTTCAGTGCTGCGGATGATCGTCGTCGGCGTCCAGGTCAGATCGCTCTCGGTCAGCGTGTCCGACACGACGTACTTCTGGGTGCGGTTGATCCAATCGGAGAAGGGGTCGCCGCTGCGCTCGGGCCACGCCGTGGCCGAAACCTGGTAGGTGCGCCGGCCCTGCAGCAGGGCCCCGCCGCGGGCGGCGAACTCGCCGATGACGCCGCCCATGACCTCCGGATCGAAGAAGCGCCCCGACCAGCCGCCGTGCCGGAACCCTCCGCTGGTGTCCTCCTCCGGACCGCCGGGCGCCTGAACGACGCCGTCCAGGCTCATGAACTCGCTCACCACGACTCGCATCGTCATTCCCCATTCGCTCGCGCAGCCACCATCGGTATGTGGACGCCCGACAGCGACGAAACTCATCGTCACACGCCGCAACAGACCATACGGTCATGCGCCGTCGTCACGTGCGCATTCGTCGTGGCGATCTCGGGCGAATCTGTCCCGATGACGCCCGAATCCGCACAAGATCAACGGAACGAGACCTGTCGATTCCCGGCGGACATCGGCCTATTGACTCGTCCGACCGAAGCCGTCAACGTTCTCACTACCGTCATGATCGGGTCTGTTGCAGCACACGGGGGTGGTAGACATGGATCTTCGCAGGACTGGTCAGATCTTCGGCTGGCTGTTCATCGGGACATTCATCACGAGCATCCCGGCTCGGCTCCTGTTCATCCACGGAGTAGGTGCGAGCTGGACCGACATGCACTTCGTCTCCGGGGAAACCTCCACCGCGAGCCTGAAGTGGGGCGCGGTCCTCGAGTTCGGCCTGATCGTCACCCAGATCGGAACCGCGGTCGTCATCTATCCGCTGGCCAGGCGGCAGAGCGAAACGGTCTCGCTCGGATACGTCACCGCCCGCGTCATGGAGTCCGTCTTCGCCGCGATCGGCATCATGAGCATGCTCTCGGTCGTGTCCGTTATTGATGCATTGGGCGGCACAACTGGCAGCGGAGTCACGGCCCTCAACACGCAAGGCAACTCGCTGGTGCACACCTATGAGTGGGCCTTCGAGTGGGGGCCCGGACTTGTGGCCGGCATCGGGAACGGCGTGCTGCTGGGCTACCTGATGTACAGATCGGCGCTCGTCCCGCCGCGCATGGCGCTATTGGGTCTCATCGGCGGGCCCATCCTGATGCTCTCGTTCGTGATGATCCTGACCGGCGTCTACAAGAACGGAGAGGGACCTTCCGGCCTGCTGACGCTCCCGGAGGCCGCGTGGGAGCTGTCGCTCGGCATCTACTGCGCGTGGAAGGGCTTCCGCTCGTCGAGCCCCATCGCCCGACCCGAGATGGCGATGGCGCAGTGACCACTATTGCCGCCTGACATCCGCATCGGTTCCTGAGACCACACAAATCCTGCAAGTCGTATCTAGGGCGTCGATGTATATCCTTCGCCGCGATGTACGGCGTAGAGATGGTCGTTAGCGGGCAGTCGGCCCGGGTGTCCACCGTCGCGACGCTCAATCCCAGGCACAGGTACCTGTCGCCGCCCGGCGCGCGCCGCTTGTCGGCAGTCCGGCGACGCCCATCACCTGGGTCACCGCTCCCGCCTGGTCCCTCGGCACTCTCGCGGTGAGCTACTTCTACTTCTGGCGCAGTTACGAGGAGCACGGCAATGTCTAAGGCACCCACCAGCCCGTCGGCGACGGGCAAGCCGGCGCCGCCTGAATCCGAGACGGAGACCGACACCAAGACCAAGACCAAGACAGCGGAGCAGACCGCGGTCGTCAACGACGTCGCGTTCCTGAAGCGGGTAACCCTCCGGCGCGCTCTCAAACGTTGGGGCATTCGCCTGTGCATCGCTGCGGTCGGCCTGGTTGTCCTCTGGTCGCTGTTGGCGGTGGTGGCCCGAATCGCCACCACCTACATGTGGTTCGACTCGGTACACGACGGCGCTGTGTACCGGACCACGCTCGAGGCTCAGATCGCGCTGTTCTGCATCTTCGGCGCACTCGGCGGGCTCGTGGGTGGCCTGACGCTGCTGGCCCTGCGCCGCATGCGGTCGCTTCTCCAGTTCTCTGCGGAGGGCGACGACACCTTCCGCTGGCTGTTCCGCAAGCACGAACCGCGCATTTGGCGAGTTCTCCTACTCCTCGCAGTGGTCATCCCGGGGATCCTGATCGGGCAGCGCGCAGCCGCGGGTTGGCAGACGTACCTGCTCTGGAGCCACGCCGCGCCATGGCACGTGACGGACCCGTTGTTCCACAAGGACATCTCGTTCTTCGTCGAGGTCAATCCCTTCCACCTCATGGTCGTGGCCCTGCTTTCGCAGGCCATCGTGTACGGCCTTTGGATCGCCGTAATAGCCGGCTTCTGGTACGGAGCGTGGCAGACCAAGAAGGGCAGCCAGAAGGTCAGCAGCGGCTTCGTCAGGCTGACGTCGCTGCTGCTGGCCGGGTACTTGGTGCTCAAGGCAGTCAACTACTGGATGTCCCGATACGCCGTCACCACCTCGCAGCGAGGACCCGTGACGGGGCCGTCGTACACCGACGTCCACGCGGCGGTGCCGAGCAAGTACGTCATGATGGCCATCGCCATCGTGTGCGCCGTGGCATTGGTCGCGGCCCCACTCTTCGCCGGCCGCGTCCGCGCGCTCAGCGGCGTCGGGGTGCTGGCCGGCGCCGTGTGTGTGATGGTCGTCGCCGCAGGGGTGATCGGCTCTGCCTGGCCGGGCCTGGTGTCCCACTTCCGCGAGGGACCGAGTGCCGCGAAGGTCGACCTCGGCGAGATCGCCGACAACCAGAAGGCCACCCTCGCAGCGTTCGGCCTCGCCGGAGACGTCAATACGCTTCCGTACGACCCGTCCAAGACCGTCAACGGCGCGGCACTTGTGCAGCAGGCCCGCCGGACCGCTCAGGTGTCGTTGATCGATCCGAACCAGCTGTCGCCGACGTTCAACGTGGAGCAGCAGTACCAGGCCTACTACGGCTTCAAGTCGACGCTGGACAACGGCAACTACAGCATCGACGGACATCAGCAGGACGTGGTCCTCGCGACGCGCGAGCTGACCACCAGCGGAGTCCCCCACCCGAGCTGGGTCAACAACCATCTCGTGTACACACATGGGTACGGCGTCGTGGCAGCGCCCACCACCAAGGTCAATCCCAAGACCGAGAGCCCGGTGTTCCTGGACGGCGGGATGCCACCGAGTCAGCAGATTCCCGTCACTCGACCTCAGATCTACTTCGGGCAGGCGTTCGGCGCATCGTCGTACTCGATCGTGGGCCAGCCCGCCGGCAGCCAAGAGAAGCTCGAGTTCGACCATCCGGGTCACAACGGGTCGTCGAACTCGGCGCACACGACCTACCAGGGAGACGGCGGGATCCCGATCGGCTCGACCTTGCGTCGGTTCCTGTTCGCGGTCCAGCTACACGACCCGAACATCCTGTTCAGCTCCGAGCTCAACAGCGCCTCGCAGATCCTCACGGTGCGCGACCCGCGAGCCAGGGTCGCCAAGGTGGCCCCTTGGCTGACCCTGGACGGCGATGTCTACCCGGCAGTGGTCAACGGGCAGATCAAGTGGATCGTCGACGGCTACACGAGTTCAGCCGCCTATCCGGACTCGCAGCTCGTCAACCTGCACACGGCCAGCGCGACCACCCTGACGGCGAACGGATCGTCGGTCGCGCAGCCGAACCAACAGGTCAACTACCTGCAGAACTCGGTGAAGGCCGTCGTCGACGCGTACACCGGCAAGGTGACGCTGTACGAGTGGAACCAGACCCAACATCCGGACCAGCTGCTCAAGGCATGGGAATCGGTCTACCCCGGCCTGGTGCAGCCACAGTCCAGCATTCCGTCGGCCATGCTGCCGCAGCTGCGCTATCCCACGGACCTGTTCAACGTGCAGCGCTACCTGCTGGCGAAATACCATGTGCCGCACCCGGCGGACTTCTACAGCGGCAACGACTTCTGGACGGTGCCGTCCGACCCGTCCGTCGCCGCCTCCGTGACGATCAACTCGACGTCTACTCGGGGCACGTCCAACTTGCCGCTGCCCGCGAAGTACATGTCGATGTCGCCCGACGGGATTAGCCCGCAGCAGTACTCGCTGTCCAGCCCGATGGTGACGCTCAACGGACGACAGCTCGCCTCCTTCGTTTACGTCAACTCCCAACCGGGGCCGGACTACGGAAAGTTCACCGTGTTGGACTTCCCGTCAGCGTCGGGAGGCGAGTCGCCCTCCCAGGTGCAGAACGACATCGAGTCGGACACCAAGATCACGAAGGCGCTGACGCTGCAGCGTGGTGGTAACTCGAAGGTGGTGGTCGGCGACCTGGAGGCCGTTCCGGTGGCCGGGCGCCTGCTGTACGTGGAGCCTGTCTACACCCAGTCGAGCGGCGGCGCGTCGTTCCCGATCCTGCGTCACGTCATCGCGCTGTACGCCAACGGTGACCCGTCGTTCGACAACAGTCTGGGATCGGCCATCAGGGACGCCATCGATTCGGCGGACGGGGCCAGCCCGCCAGGGTGACGCCGCACGCCTGCAACCTCACGCGCTCGCCACCACGTCCCCATTGGTAGGGACGCGACCGCGAGGAGCGCAACGTGCCCGTTGCGCCGTCCCTGCCGGGGTTGCTGACATTGGCGGTGAACCTGATGAGCAGATTCGAAGAACAAGTGTCCCGTCTGCATGACCAGATTCGTGCCCGCCGGCGCTGGGCAGTGCCCGCGCTCGCTGCCGCCGGCGTGGCTGTCGTGGCCGTCGTGGGTTCGCTCGTCGTGTTCGGCGGGTCGCCATCTCCCAAGGAGCGCCCGCCGGCGGGGAGCACCGACGCCTTGCCGACCGCCCAGTCCAAGCACCCACAACGCGACGCGACGCGCACGGCGCGAACCCTGATCGCGAACGCGACCGTCCTGCCCGGCGCACGGCCCGTCGGACGGAAACCTGTCGCCGCCCTGGAAGCCGGCCAGGCGGTAGCCGGACCGAAGAACAAGACGGTCTGGCGCCATGCGTTCTGGACCGCACCGGGCAAGGTCATGGCAGCGCTCGACTACCTCAAGGCCCATGCTCCGGACGGGATGAAGCAGCGCGGATCGAGCACGTCACGCGGCGGGGCCGGCCCCACCGTCCATGGCCTCGCGTTCGGCGAGACGACATGGCGGCCGTACAACGTGCATTGGTGGGTGAATTTCAGTGTCACGCCGTTCCACAGCGGCGTCGCGGTGGCGGCCTACGCGGAAGTGATCTGGGCGCCGTACCGCTCGCGACATGACTTGGTGCCGTCATCGGTGACGTCGGTGAACGTCACTGTCGTCACGCCGCTTCACCAGGGCGAACCCGCGCTGCATAAGAAGCTCACCGGCGGCGCCGCGCGGGCGCTTGCCGGCGCGGTGAACCAGCTGCCCCGGACGAACCCCGTCGGCCCGATCCCCTGCCCGCTCGGCGAAAACCTGTCCGACACGCTCGTCTTCCGCAGCTCGGGACCGACCGCGCAGGTGAAGGTGGACCTGGCCGGCTGCGCCAGCAGCACCTTCCGGCTCGGCCACCGCCAGCCCATCCAACTGGCGGATCCCACCGGGCTGCACAACACGATCATGACCGCGCTCGGCCTGCCGAAGAACTACGGCCGCCCAGGCTGAGGTCGGACCAACCGCCGAGACGTGCACACTCGCGTCAGGTTCGGGTATTGCATCGGTATGGACAACGCGCCGCGCACCTTCTCCTTCGCCTTCGAGGACCGCTACCGGCTCCCGGCGCTGCTCTTCGGCGTAACGCCCGAGCGCACCGGCATCGTCATCGACGCCGGGCAGCTTCGCGTCCGGTTCGGCCTGTGGCGGATCGCCACCGAACTGAGCAACATCACGTCGGTGACGGCCACCGGACCGTACCGGTTCCTCAAGACCGCCGGCCCGGCCCGGCTCGCTGTCACCGACCGCGGCCTGACCTTCGCGACCAATTCGCAGGCCGGCGTTGAGATGACGTTTGCGACACCCATCCGCGGCATCGATCCGGCCGGGGTGATCCGGCATCCGAACCTGACGCTGACCCCGGACGACGTGGCCGGATTTGCTGCGGCGCTGGCGGCACCTGGATCGGCGCCCTGACCCGCGAGAGACCCCTCGAGCGCTCGTGCGCTTCAGGACCGGGATCGTCCCACGGACTCGATCACGTCGGCGCCGCGCCGAAGGCCGCCGCGCTCATGAATCGCGGCGCCGAGGGTGCGCATTCGCTCGCGCAGCACGGCGTCCGCGAGAAGTGCGTCCACCGCCTCGAGGAACTCGTCGTCGCTGAATGAGTAGGTCGGCAGGCGACGGCCGAAGCCGAGTTCGGCGACACGTTGTGCGTTGTCGTACTGGTCCCAGAACAGCGGCAGGACGATCATCGGCTTGCCGAAGTGCAGCGTCTCGGTGGTCGTGTTGTTGCCGCCGTGCGTGATCACCAGATCCACCTCAGGGATGATCGAGGTCTGCGGGAGCATTGCTGCGCCGATCATGTTTGCGCCGAGCGTGAGCTGTTCCGCGCGCGGGCCCATGCTCACGATCACCCGATGCCGCGTCTTCGCGAGCAGGTCGATGAGGCGTTGCATCAACGCCACGTCCGCCGCGCCGAGTGAACCGAGTGACAGGTAGATGAGCCCACCGTCGCCGTTCTCGAACGAGCGCGGCCGCGTCCAGGGCTCGTCGGTCGCCCGCACGCTGGAGTCCATCCGATGCCATGTGCCGTCGAGGGGACGCAGGTTGAGGTAGTCCGCCTCGGCGGGATAGACGTACAGGTTCGCTGCGGTCGAGGTGTGGACGAACTCGAGGTCGGGTAGCGGCGGCGCGCCCTGCTCCCGAACCCAATCGTTGAAGTCGGTCCACATCGCCCGGTGGGTGCGTTCGAACTCGGCGCGATAGGCGGCCCAGCCGCTCCGGTCGTCGGCCGGGTAACCGGAGAAGCGCGGCGCAATACCTTCACCCGGAATCTCGAGCGGGTTGCACGACACGATCCGCACCCACGGCGCGGGCGAGGTCATCAGCGCCGGAAATGTCACCACGTTGTCCTCGACGATCACGCTCGGACGCACCGCGTCGATGATCGAGCGCAGCTGCGCCTCGCAGTAGCGCGCGCCGTCGATGAGCGCCTGATAGGTCGGCTGAATGAACGTCGACAGTTGCTCGATCGTCGGCTTGCGGAACTCCGGCGCCGTGTCTGCGATGAACTCGGTCCAGAACTGGCCGGCGTCCTCGGCGGCCCCTTCCACCGGCGCCGCAAGGTCGACCAGTCGCTCGTCGAAGCCGTACGGCTCGAGCCGGCCCCGCCAGGAGGACTCGGCGGCGAACACGACGCGGTGACCGCGGCCAAGGAGCACGTTGCCCAGGCCGATGCACTGGTTGGTCGGGCCGTATGCGGACTCGGGCATGAACAGGACGGTCAAGGCCATGTCGCGACGATAGGGTCCCGAGCACGCTCTCCCCTAGACCCTGGCTTGCTCCGTGCGCGTGAAGCGCAACTCCCGTTGTCACGGAGGGCCTTCGGCCGCTGGCGATGTCCGCGTCACGAGCGCGACGCGCGGCCGGCAGCCGGGCAGATCCGAGCCCTTGACTCGTACCAGCGCATCGACGTTCAGCGGCGGCGGACCGGGCGCTACCAGCCCGTCCGATCCGACCGGCACCGCGCGCCGGTCCGGGCGCTTCCGCTCCGGAACGGCGATCGTCACCGGCACAGCAACGAGCGAGTACGGCTGGACAGTCACCGTGATCCGACCGTTCGTCGTGCATGTCTCGTTCCCGCGCTCGACGAGCTGACTGACGCGCAGCAACGGCAGACGGACTAGCCGTCGAGGATTCGCTCGGCCCATTGCGCCCGGTACGCCGGCGCCTCCCACGGCTCGCAGATATAGATCCGTTCGCGGCAGATGAGACCGTCACGTACGTCCAGGATCGCCGCTACCGGGTGCGGCACGTCGCCGTCGATGAACATCGTCAGCTCCACGGCAACGCGGTCTTCTGCACCGAACCAACGTTCCATTCGGAAATGCGTCGGACGACCCGGGTACGCGTTGCGAGACGCGGTGATGGCCGATCGGCCACGGATGCGCTCGCCGCTCTGCACGTACTCCAAGGTGGCGTCGTCCGTGTAGAGCTCCGCTGCGGCGCTGTTGTCGATGCCGATCGACTCGAAGTGTTGCCGCAATGTCTCTTCGTCCATCACGCCCCCGATCGCCGGAACCCATCCTCCACCACGTCAACGCCATCCGGAGTCGCTCTCTTTACCGTCCGAACCACGAATTTTCAGTCACGGCGTCGAAACGGCGCGGGCTCGATCGACGCGTGAGTAACGGCCAAGCTCACTACAGGAGGATTACCGAAATGAAGATCATCAATCTGGGTCACGCGGAAGGGCTCCCCCCGGTGGATTGGACCGCCGTTGTCGACAAGCTCGATGCAGGCTCGGGGCCGGCTCCGGATGCGGTGAACGCCCGCACGACGTGGCTATCCACCGTCAACGAGGACGGCAGCCCGCATGTCACTGCGGTCGGTGCCCTCTGGGTGGACGGCGCGTTCTGGTTCCAAACTGGCGACGGGACACGCAAAGGGCGCAACGTCACGCGCGATCCACGGTGTTCGATCGCGGTGTCGATCCGCGACGCGGACGTCGTCGTCGAGGGTGAAGCGGTGCGGGTGTCCGAGCCAGGCACGGTGGCGCGGCTTGCGAAGGCGTGGGCGGACCAAGGGTGGCCCGCGCAGCCCGACGAGAGCGGCACTGGCATCACAGCGCCGTTCAATGCACCGTCGCAAGGACCGCCGCCGTGGCACGTGTATCGCATCGAGCCACGCTCGGCGACGGTGGTCTTGGCGGCGGAGCCCGGCGGCCTGACCCGCTTCCAGTTCTGACTCTGCCCGCGCGAGGGCGACGCCGGCGCAAGGCGTCGCCCTCGTCCGTGCACCCGTTGGCTAGCCGACCCCGGCCTGCGCCTCCGACGTGACGGTCACGCCGGAGGCGAACTCGATGAGTTGGTCGTCGGTGAGCGCGACGTCTTGCCAGTCCTGCACCAGGATGTCGTGCGTGCCGTCGGTGTATTCGAGGACCTTCGCGGGTGGTCCTTGGCGCAGGTACCCGGGATGGCCATTGACGGTGACTGGTGTGCCGGAGGTGTCGGTCTTCGCGTCGCGCGACTGCAGCATCACGACGAGCTTGCCCTCGAACGCGTCCAGCGATGTGTGGTCACCGGGCTGGGCGATGTCGAGGTTGAAGGAGGTCGCGCCTTGCAGCACGTATCCCTCGGGAACCTCGCTGATCGTGAAGCCTGGCGGTTGCGCACCGGTGTAGGCGACCAGCTTGACCTGCTCGGGCGAGTTGCTGTGGCCGGACGAGCCGAATCTCGAGGCGTAGGTCAACGAGGCGGCGGTTGCCAGCGCGGCGGTCAGGGCGACGCCGGCCGTGGCTCTGCGTACCCGGCGGCGCTTGAGCGCGGCCCGGCCGCGCTGCACATCGGCCTGCACGGTGGCCTCGGTCGGCTCAGTGGCGCGTAGGGCCGAAAGCTCGGCCAGTCGGTCAGTCGGCTCGTGCACGGGAGTCTCCTAGCTCGGTCTTGGATGGGTTCAGCGCAGCGCGCAGTTTGTCCAGCCCGCGCGCGGTCTGGCTCTTCACGCTGCCGGGGCTCGTGCCGATCGCGGCTGCGGTCTCCTCGACGCTGAGCCCCTCGACGTGGCGCAGCACGATGACCGCGCGCATACCGGGCGGCAGTTCCGCGAGCGCGGTGAGCACTGCATCGGGCACATCGGTCTTCGCAGGTTCGATGTCGTCAGGTAGTCGCTCGACCAGTCGCTCGCGGCGCGTGAACGGGCGGCGCTTCTCGTCGATCAGGTTGTTGACCAACGCGCGGCGGGCGTACGCGTCCAGATCCGTCCGTCGGGCTCGTGGCCAGGCGAGATAGAGCCGCACCAGCGTGGTCTGCACAAGATCCTCGGCCAGATACGTGTCGCCGGCCGTCAGCAGCGTCGCCGACCGAAGCAGTGGCCCGCGACGGCGCCGCACGTACCTCTCGAACTCCTCTTCGCGTGAAGCGCCCACACACGACTAACGGATTCCGTAGCGCGCGAGGTTGCACGTGTCCCTGTTCAGCGAAAGCAAACGACCCGGTCTGGCGCGTGATGTTGGGTACTTCGCCTCGTAGCCAAGCGCGCGGGCCTGCGCAGATACTGGCGAATGACGAGGGTTGCGCGTCTTGAAAGGCGGCGTTTGCAATGGTGAATCCCGGAATCAGCCACCTGCAGCCGACGCCCGGTTACAAGGGCGACGAACCAGGACAGCACGACCGGCTCGTCAGCGGTGCGGGTCTGGTCGGACGGCTGTTCGACGGCTTCAAAACCTTGCTGACGGCGACGGTGCGCCAGTTTCGCCGCGCGCTTCCTGCGAACCACCGCGGCCGTACCGGTTCCGGCCGTTAGGCCGAATCAAGCCTTGACCGCTGCAACCGCGATCCGGCGGGTGCCGTTCAGAGTGCCGTGATGTCACACATCGACGCGCGCAGGGGTGCGGTTCGGCTGATCGGATCGCTCGGCTCGGCGCGCAGGACGAGGTTCAGATTGGCGCTGTCCGGTCCGTACGGCGGATAGCCGGGCAGCCCGAGGTCCGCGCAGGCCTGCCACCAGCCGTGCTGCCCGGACACGACGGTCGGGTGGAGATTGGCGTTGAGCTTGGTGCGCGCCCGCACGCTGCCGTGCGGTGTGGAGATCAGGACCCAGTCGCCGGCGCTGATGCCGCGGGCGTCGGCGGTGTCGGGGTGGATCTCGACCTGGGGGTCGGTTGCCGATGCGCGGACGCCGGAGATGTTGCGGTGCTGCGACTCGCAGAACCACAGCGACTTGGCGCAGGTCAGTACGAGCGGGAACCGTTGCGCCAGATCCGGTCGCGACCGGGGACTTGTGCCCGGCTCGGTGAACGTGGGCAGCGGCGCGTAGCCGGCGGAGTGGAATGCCTCGGAGTACAGCTCCACCTTGCGAGTCGGCGTGCGGAACCCGCCCGCGTCGGCGTACTTGCGATGCCGAGTCGTGAGCGGGACGCGGACGCCCGCCGGGTCGGCGCGCAGTTGCTCGAGCGAGATGCCGCTGGGCGCAAGCTGATGTCGAAACGCTGCGTCGATGTCGCCGCCGAAGAACCGATCACCGAGACCGAGGCGGACGGCGAGGTCGAAGATGATCTGCAGGTCCGAGCGGGCCTCGCCGCGCGGCTCGACGAGCGGCGCGCGGAGTTGGACCAGCGACTGCGCGGCCTCGCTGATGGCGAAGCCGAGCCGCAATGCTTCGGCCTCGAACGGGCTCGTCACGGGCAGGACGATGTCGGCCAACTCCGCGGTCGGGCTCATGAAGAGGTCCGCGTGCACGAAGAAGTCGAGCTCCGCCAACGCACTGCGCCCGCGAGCACTGTCCGCGTGCGCCATCACCAGGTTGGCGCCGAAGTTCACGAGTGCGCGTGCCCGGCCGGCCAGCGCAGCGTCGTAGAAGTCCGGACCGGTGACGAACTCGAAGCGCGCCGGTCCGAGCGGGCGTTCCTCGATGCCGATCGCCTTCGCGCGCTGGTCCGGGGTCAGGAACTCGACGCCGTCGATGCGATTGGCAGGCACGGCGGGGAACAGCACATTGCCACCGGGCACGTCCAAGCAACCGAGCAGCGCGTACAGGACGCCGATGGCGCGCACCGTCTGGGTGGAGTTGCTGTGCTGCTCCAACCCGCTCCAGGTGTAGAAGGCGACCGGCCGGGATTGCCACAGCGTCTGCGCGGCGTCGACGAGCTGCGTTGCCGGCACCCCGGCGACGGCCTCGGCCGCCTCGGGTGGCAGCTCGGCGCAAGCGGTGGCGAGCAGTTCGAACACCGGCCGGCACGCGACCTCGCCGTCCTGCGACGGGATCCGGTACGTCCCGGTCAGCGCCAGCCGGTTCTCGTCGACGCCGTACCGACCCTCGGCCGGGTCGTAGGAGACGGGGCCGGCGGATTGCTCGTCCCAGGCCACGTACTGCGCCGCATCCCCGTCCGGGAACACGTCGCACGCGCGGAGCAGGCCTCCGGTGTCGTCGCGGACTAGCAACGGCGCATTCGTCCAACGGCGAACGAACTCCGCGTCGTACCAGCCGCGCGTGATCATCACATGCGTCATGGCCAGCGCCAGCGCCGCGTCGGTGCCCGGCCGTACCCGCAGCCAATGATCGGCCTTGCTCGCCAGCCCGGCACGGCGCGGATCGACGACGACCAGTCGCGCACCACGGCGCAGCGCCGCCGTCGTCGCCGTCGCGTGGGCAAGCCGGGCCACGGACGGGTTGTAACCCCAGTACAGGACGCAGCCGGCCTGTTCGAGATCGGGGAGGTACATGCCCGGCACCGGCTCGCCGTACGTGTAGGTGGACGCGAGAAACCGGCCCCAGGCGCACAACTCCATCGACGCGAGCATGTTCGGGCTGCCGAACGCCCGCCTGAGTCGCGTCAGCCAATCAACCGAGTCCGACATCGCAGAGGTCGACGGCGAAGCGCTGCCGAACACTACGCACTCCGGGCCGCTGTCCCGCGCCAGCTGCGTCAATCGAGCGGCAACCGTGTCCAGCGCCTCGTCCCAGCTGATCCGCTGCCAGCCCGGATCCGCAGCGCCTTTGGCATTCGTTCGCTTGACCGGAAACAGCAGACGATCCGCGTGTCCGACGATCTCGGGTGCAGCCTTGCCCTTGATACACAGCGCCTGTCCGGTCGGATGCGTCCGATCCGGCGCCAACCGGAGCAACGTGCCATCGGCGACCGTCGCCGTCGCGCCGCACGTGGAGACGCACAACGGGCAGAACGTCGGAACCTGTCGCAGCTCACCAGCCGAGCCGTCAGCCATGCCACACCCCCCGCGGACCCGAAACGTCCGAGCCGATCCTGGCATCGGACGGCCCGGACCGGAACAAGCCCGGTCCCATCATCTCTGCTGGACGTGCGCGCTTGCCTGCCGGAGGTCGATCCAGTAGCGCCGGACCGGCCCGAACCTGGTGCCCGCGATGGCTTCGAAGACGCCGCCGCAGCGCTCAATCGTCTGCCCAGACGCGACATTGTCCACGCGGCACACGGCCAGTATCCGGCGCATGCCCAGCGTCCGTGCCTCGTCGAGCATGCTGCCCATCGCCCAGGTGGCCAGCCCGCGGCGTCGCGCTGACGGCCGGATGCCGTAACCGATGTGTCCGGCCCAGCGTGTGTATTCGTCATCGCCGTCGCGCAGCGCGATCCCGCCGAGCACGCGATCGCCCTCGACGATCCACCGGTACGTACAGCGGTGCTTGCCGACGTCGATCGTCATAGCTGGATCGGACTGGTCGGACAGGCGAGCCAGCCAGGCGGCGAACCCGGCCTCCGATGCCACCTCATCGGACGGGCCCAAGCCGAAACCGTCCTCGTGCGGGCCCGGGCCCCACTCCGAATGCGCAGCCAGCCAGGCGGCGTGCAGCCGAGCGGTCGGCGCGATCAACTCAGGCATCCCACAACGCTAACCCGATCCGGTCAGCGAGCCGGATCGGCGAGCCAGTCGTAGATGGCCGCGAGATCGGGTCCGCCGAGAACATGCCCCCCACCGAGCTCGTAGCGGCATGCGCCGGAGACGGCCGACAGCAGGTACTCGTGATGCTCGCGCGATGCGAGCACGTCGGCCGAGCCGTACCAGATGCTGGTCGGCGTCGTGATCGTGGACAGCTCGAATCCCCATGGCCGCGTCAACGCGATGCAGTCGTCGACCCACCCGTCGACGCCGTGCCGGTAGGTCAACTCCATGCGTTCGAGAAAGCCGTCCTCCTCCTGCCGGGCCGCGAGCGCTCGGCGGTCACTCTCCGGTAACCCGTATTCGTCGGCGACCTGGATGCCGCCCGCCACGATGCTTGCTGGTGCGTCCGCCGCGAGACGCTCGACAATCGGGCGGTACGCGCCTTCCCCGCGCGCCGCGGCCCGGAACTCTTCGACGTTGCCCGGCGACATCCCGCCGTACCAGTCCAGGCCGGGCGCATCGTAGGGGCCAGGCCCACGACGCTCGCACACGCAGTGACGCGTTCCGGCAGTCCGGCGGCGAGTGCCAGCGCATGCGGCGCGCCGCCCGAGCCGCCCCAGACCGCGAAGCGATCCCAGCGCAACGAATCCAGCACCGTGCGCACATCCGCAACGACGTCCACGACGCGCCGGCCCGGCCGGCGACTGCTCGCCGCATAACCGGGGCGATCGATCACCAGCAGCTCAACGTCCGCAGCCGCCGCGGCGCCGACGAGTTGCGGAGCGAGCCATCGGGTGCCCGGCGTGCCGTACTGGAACACCGCGCCCCGCGTCGCCCCGGGGTTGTACAAGCAATACCCGACGCGCCGCTCACCGATGAGCACGTGCTCATCCACCCGATCGGACACGGTGCCAGTCTCGCAGCCCGGCGCACGTTTCCTGTCTGTTGGACGTCAGGAGTGAACGTGAGCGACGCGCTGATCAACTTGCCGAGTCGTCGACCCGCGACTGATCCGTCGGCTGCGCAACCGGCAGCGGGTCCCGAATCGCATCGTCAACACGTCAGACCACGCGGCCGGTGCGAGTCACACGGGTGTGCTACCCAGTTCGGAGCAACGTCCTGACCTGCGCTCGACGAGGAGAGTCATGGCAACCTTCACTCGCTCCGACGATCTGCAGGGAGCCGAGTTCGTCCGCGCGAACCTGCGCGGCGCCCGGTTCATGAGATCTGACCTGTCCGGCGTCGTGATGCGCGGGGTCGATGCGCAGGGCGCCGACATCGATGCGCCGTGGCTGTTCGACCCCGGGGGCTCCTTACTCGTCAACGGCGTCGACGTCGTCCCGCTCGTCGAGGCCGAACTCAACCGCCGCTTTCCCGGCCGCGCCGACCGACGCGCCGGAGATCCGGCCGGCCTGCGCGCGGCCTGGGCCCTGCTCGAGCGCACCTGGGCGACCACGCTGGAGCGCGTCGCGGGGATGCCGGCCGGCACGGTCGACATCTCGGTCGGCGGCGAGTGGTCGTTCGCCCAGACTCTGCGACACCTGATCCTGGCAACGGACATGTGGCTGGGTCGGGCGATCCTCGGGATCGAAGCACCGTTCCACCCCATCGGCCTCGCGGACGCCGGCACGGCGGACGACGGGCTGGACATGTCGGTCTTCGCGACCGGCCTTCCGTCCTACGCCGACGTGATCGAGGCCCGGCAGGGGCGGGTCACCATGGTGCGGGACTTCCTCGCCGCCGTCACGTCGGACGAACTGGCCGCGACGCGCCAGAACCCGCATGAACCTGAGCATCAGGAGACCGTCGTCTCGTGCCTGCACGTGATCCTCGAGGAGGAGTGGGAGCACCATCGCTACGCCGTGCGCGACCTCGACGCGATCGAGGCAGACACATGAGGTGATCCTGAGGCTCAGCCGCCGTTGCAGGTGTTGGGGAACTCGTCGTCGGGCAGCCCGCCCGCGGCCAGCGTTTGCACCTCGTCGCCGACGCCGGGCCGGACAGAGGTCGGGTCGTGTGCCACCCCGTTGACGAACTGGCCGAAGGGGCCGGGCTGCTGCGCTGCGGCGCCGACTGACGATCCGACGCAGCCTTGCACGGCAGGCTGTGCGGCGTAGGCGGGCGCGGCTGCCGCGAGCGGCAGGAGAATCGCTGCGAGCAGGGCGGCGGCGTGGATTCTCTTCTTCATCGTGGCTCCTGTTGTCTCGGGATGGACGTTGTCTCGGGATGGACGTTGTCTCGGGATGGACGCGGTGGCGCGGCCGGGCGGTCTTGGCTACGGCTCGGCGCGCTGCCAGGTGATCTGCGGGAAGCGGGTATGCAGTGCGGCGGCGTCGGCGGTCATGTCGCCGGTGTCCATGACCAGGGCAGCGCCGGCTTGGCGCGAGAATGCGGGCGCGAACGGTGCTGCCACGGTGCCGAGGACATGTAGCGCGCCGCGCGGGATGTGCCGGATCTTGGTGGCGCCGAGCAGTTGCGCGAGCTGAACCATGGTGAGGTTGACCGGGCCGGGGACGTCGATCGTCCGGCCGTGCAGCCGCGGGTCGTGGATCGCGTGCTCGACGAGGGCCGCGACGTCGCGAACGGAGACGAAGTTGATCGGGTTGCTGCCGTGCCCGAAGACCAGGGCGGGGCCACCGTCGGCGAGTTTGGCGCCGATGATGCCGCTCCACGTCTCGAGGTATGCGGAGGGCCGCAGCACGGTGTAGGCGAGTCCGCCGGCGTACAGGTGTTGCTCGCCGGCGTGTTTCGCGCGATGCAACGACATCGGATGGTCCGGTCGGGCGTCAAGCACGGACAGCAGGATGAAATGGCCGACCCCGGCGTCGGTCGCGGCGCGCACGAGGTTCGCCACGCCCCTGTTGTCGACCGCTTCCGGACCGCGGCCGCGGCCGCCGAGAAAGCCGTGCACCGCGGACACGACGATGGCGCACCCGTCCACAGCCGCGGCCAGCGTTCGCGGTTCGCACACGTCGCCGATCGACACTTGCGCGCCGAGTCCCTGCGCGTGGGCCGCGTCGCGGGTGAGCACCCGTACCTGCTCACCAGTCGCCGCCAGACGGGCGAGAAGTTCGCGCCCCAACGTGCCGGTGCCGCCGGCGACCAGGATCACGGCGCGCCTGTCTGCCGATGCACGGCGGCGGTCACGTCGCCGGTCGCCGACTCGACAGGCTCGAGGTAGAAGCGCGCCGAGACGATCTGCTCGTCCGCCACTCGGAAGATGATCACGCCGGCCATCGCGTGCGGCGTGCCGTCGGCGCGCGTGCCGGTCATCTCCCACTCCGTCCACGCCTGATCGTCCTCGACAGCCGACGCGATGACCTTCGCGGCGATGTCCGGCACGGCGCCGAAGATGGTGGTCCAGTTGCGCCGGACCTGATCCCGGCCGTGAAATCCGCGCGGCGGATGAGCCGGCGTCTCGTTCACGTAATCGGATGCGAAGCAGCCCACCAAGGCGTCGATGTCGTGCGCGTTGGTCGCCGCAATGAGCTGGTCGATGACGCTGCGTGTTTCCACCATCGCCGCACCCCCGTTCGGTACGATCCATATTCGATCCAGTACTATGGAACGGATTATGGCTGACGTCAAGACCACCCGGCACTACGACGTCAGCCGACGCCGTGAGCAAGCCGCTCGCACCCAGGACGCCGTGCTCACAGCGGCGCGCCGGCTGCTCCTCGAGGACGGCTACGCGGCCACCACGGTGGCGCGCATTGCCGCCGAGGCAGGCACTTCCGTGGACACGGTGTACAAGGGGTTCGGGGGCAAGTCCGGCATCGTGCGCGCGCTCTGGCAACGTGGCCTGGCCGGCCGCGGACCGGTGCCCGCCCCGGTGCGATCGGACGCGCTCAGCTCGACCGAAACAGATCCAGTTCGGGTGCTGCGCGGCTGGGGACAGTTCACTGCCGAACTCGGCCCCGAGGGTGCGCCGATCATGCTGCTCATCCGCGCAGCATCGGCCACCGACCCCGACATGGCCGCACTGCTGGCCGAGGCGGACGACCAACGCCGAACGCGCATGCGACACAACGCCCGACGACTCAAGCGCCGCGGCTGGCTCCGCCCCGGCATCACCCTCGCGCAGGCAACCGACATCCTCTGGACCTACAGCTCCGCCGAGCTCTACGAGCTGCTGGTCATCAAGTCCGGCTGGCCGGCCGATCGATACGGCCAGCTCGTCGCGGACGCGCTCATCGCCGCGCTCCTGCCGGAGACCTACAGACCCACCGGCGGCGGGCGTGACCGTCGGGCCGTCGGCTGAGCGGCGCTACAAGATCAACAGCACGAACGCGGCTGCTGACCCAGCCGTGTCACCCGCCTGAGGCCTTCGCCTCGGCGACGATCTCGAAGACCGTCTCGTCCGGCTCGACGGTGAAGCCGCCTTCGATGCCCGCACTCATGCTCGGCAGGAGAATCTCGTTGCGGAACTTCTCCCAGCTCTCCTGCGAGTCGTGCACCGCCGCGATCGTCCAGCCATCCGCCGAAGGGCCGGCAACGTGGTAGAGCTGCCCTTCGGGCAGACGTCCGTCTGCTGGATGCACTGCCGCGATCGACGCGTCGTACTGTTCCTTGGCGCCACCGGCGAACTTGTGGACGACGTCGTATGCCATGGCCGTACCCCCGTTTCTTATGCGGAAGGGACCGGGAATGGTCCACCCCGCGAACGCAACCGAACGGTACCCCGGATGCATGCCCGGTCAACATGCACGACCGGCGAGGTAATGCAGACGAACCGGGACGATCGTCGTTTGTGGCACCCGAACTTGCTACTGATCTCCGAGATCAGCGGGCGGCGCGCTGGGGGCGAGCGAGTTCGACGAGCAACCCGGGGTGATCGGTCGTGCCGTGCATGTCGATGACTGCGCGCGATCGCAAGGCGAATCCCGGGCTCGTCACGATGTCCTGACGCGCGCCGTCGTCAGTGCGCTGATACCCGTCCGGCACGCAGGACTGCGGCTCGGGTGCGTCACCGACCGGGAGATTCAGGTCGGCGCCGAGAACGACGGGGTCGTCGCCGTTCTGACTGCGCACCATCGGCACGGCCGACGTCAAGAGGTAGCGGCATTGGGCGAACGCGAGCGTCGTGCTGGTGCTTGCTGCGTGCGTGGTGCAGGCGATGAACTCGGTGGCTACGTCGATGCACAGCCAGACCCGCTCCTCGGGATCGCCGGGGTCCTGCATCGGATATCCGCCGCTGTAGCTGCGATAGGCGGAGGCGGAGGACGGCATCCGGGCGAGCACGCCGATGCCGTATCGCTCACCGTCTTGGCACCGGTACGGACCGTTGGTCCGGCGGTCGGCGGCCGCCTTGAAGGCCGAGGCGATCACCGCGCCGCGGTAGGTGCTCGACATCGCCCGCGCCAGCACCGACACGTCGCCGCGGCAGATCTCGTTGAGCGTGACGATGTCGGGCCGCTGGTCGCGGATCAGCCCGGCGGCCGCATCGACGGCTCGTCCGGTGAAGCAGTCGGCGAGCCCGCTATCGCAGAGGTTCAGTTGCAGCTCTCGCAGGGCCGGACCGCTGACCCGGCCCGATATCGTCCAGTGAATTACACCTTCGTCGAAACCGGCCTCCTGGCGGGCAGTTGCCGAACCGGTCAGCCAGACGACAGAAGAGACCAGGCAGCACCAAGTGGCCAATGCCTTCCATGGGCAGCGGAATCGACCAGCCGTGCGACGGCGAAATACAACGACCACCTCAGCGTAGCCGTCACGATCCGGCGCAGTGGGCCTCGATTACTTGCCGACCGAGTCCCCTGCGTCGGGTTCCCCGATGTCCTCGTTCCACAACGTCGGGTACGCGGCGATGAACTCGCTCATCATCTGCACGCAATCGGCGTCGTCGAGCACCACGACCTCGACGCCGTGCTGCCGCAGCAGGTCCTCGGCACCGAGGAACGTCTTGTTCTCGCCGATGACGACGCGCGGAATCTTGTACAGCAGCATCGCGCCCGTGCACATGTGGCACGGCGCGAGCGTGGTGTACATCGTCGACCGCGCATACGTCGTCGCGGGCAGCCGGCCGGCATTCTCGAGCGCGTCCGTCTCACCGTGCCGGATCGCACTGCCCTGCTGCACGCGCCGGTTGTGGCCGCGGCCCACGACCTCGCCGTCGACGACGAGCACCGCGCCGATGGGTATGCCGCCCTCGGCCAGCCCGGCCCGCGCCTCGGCGACGGCCGCCGCGAGGAACTGGGGATCGGCTTCGGGGTTCATTTCGTCCTCCTCAATCGGCTCAGAGGCGCCGGTACGGCTTGAGGTACGCACCCGGATAGGCGACATTGCGTCCGGACGCGGCGAGCGCGGCGATCACAACGACGTAGGGCGCCGCAATCATGATCTCGCGTGGCACATGTGCGAACGTATCGGTGATCGCCAACTGCAACTGCAGCGCGTCGATCCCGGCGAACAGCAGTGCGCCTACGACTGCCCCCCAGATGCGCCAGCGTCCGAAGATCACCAGTGCGATCGCCACCCAGCCGCGACCGTTGGTGATGTTCAGGGTGAACGTGCCGACCATCGCCAGCGTCAGGAACGCACCGCCGACGGCCATCAGCACGCCGCCGATCAACAACGCCGCGTAGCGCGTGCGCGCCACGCTGATGCCTGCGACATCGGCGGCCTCCGGATTCTCGCCCACCGCGCGGATCCGCAAGCCGAATCCGGTGCGGGTCAGCAACCACGCGAGGAACGGCACCACGACGAAGAAGCCGATGTAGGTCAGCAGGTATTGGCTGGCGATCGGCGTGTGCTGGAACAGCTGCGGGAACGGCTTGATGTAGACGCTGGCGCCGCTGTACAGCAGCCGGTTGCTGAAGTCGCACAACGCGATCAGCAGCAGCGTCGTGCCGATCCCGGAGACATGCTGGTTGACTCCGAGCGTGACCGTCAGCAACCCCATCAGCAGCGCGGCCACGACACCGGCGCCGATAGCGGCCACGAGGCCCACCCAGGGCGAACCGGTGTGGTCCGCGACGGTGAACCCGACGAACGCGCCGCTGTACATCGTGCCCTCGATGCCGAGGTTGAGGACGCCCGCGCGCTCGGTCACGACCTCGCCGGCCGCCGCGTAGACGAGCACCGTCGCGCTCACGAACATCGCGGTGATCAGATCGGGAATGTCGATCAACGCAGCACCTCCTCCCGGGAGGCGACCCTGGCCATGGTCGCGGCCGCCTTTCTCCGGCGACTCAGCACCGGTCGGTAGCGCCGCAGCACGAGGATGCCGACCGTCACGAGCAGCAGCGTCGCGGTGACGACCTGGCCCATCTGCGGCGGGAGTTGCAGCACGAGCGAGGCGGAGTCGGCCCCGACGACGATGTCGCCGAGCAGCAGCGCGACGAGCACCACACCGATCGGGGTCAGCGCCGCAAGGGTCGCGACGACGATGCCGGTGTAGCCGAAGCCGGCCGAGATCTCGCCGGTGAGCTGGCCCTGTAGCCCGCAAACCTGGCTCACGCCGCCCATGCCCGCGATCGCGCCGCTGACCAGTGCGGACGAGAGCATGGTGCGCTCGACGCTCACGCCGTTGAAGCGCGCACCGGCCGAGGTGAGTCCGACGGCGCGCAGCCGCAGGCCGGTGGCGGTGCGGGCGAGCACCAGCCAGGCGAGAGCCGCGAGCCCCAGGGCAACGGCGAAGCCGAGATGCACGCGGGTGCCCGGGATGATCTTCGGAAAGTTGTAGCCGGAGCCGATGTAGGCGGACTCGGGGAACTGATTCACCGGGTTGCGCCACGGACCGTTGAGCAGGCCCTGCACGCAGAGCAGCGCAACCGGGTTCAGCAGCAACGTTGTCACCACTTCGTCGATGCGGAACCCGACCCGCAGCAGCGCGGGGACGAGGATCCACAGCGCGCCCGCAACGGCGCCCGCGGCGAGCGCGAACGGGATTGCGACCGGCGCCGGCAACCCGTCGAACGTCGTCCCGGCCCAGGTCGCCGCAATCGCGCCGGCGAGGAACTGTCCTTCGGCGCCGATGTTGTAGAAGCCGGCGCGGAAGGCGATCGCGACCGCCAGGCCGGTGAAAAGCAGCGGCGTCGACGTGAGCAGCACCTCGCCGAGCGAGTCACCGCTCGTGAGCGGCCAGATCACGTAGCGCCGGTATGCCGCCATCGGGTTGGCGCCGGCCCAGCGGATCGGACCGGCGGTGAGCAGGTAGGTGATCGCGATGGCGCAGCAGATGAGTAACGGTGCCAACCAGCGCGGCTCGCGGCTGCGCAGGACGAGCCGGATCATGCTGCGGCTCCCGTCATGAGCAGGCCGAGCCCTTCCGGTGTCGCGTCCGCCGCCGCGAGCTCGCCCGTGACTCGTCCCTCGAACAGCACGACGAGCCGGTCGCACAGGGCGAGCAGTTCCTCGAGGTCCTCCGACACCAACAAGACGCCGGTGCCGACCTTGCGAAGATCGAGCAGCTGGCGGTGGACGTACTCCGCAGCGCCGACGTCCAGACCTCGGGTGGGCTGGGCGACGACGACCACTTTCGGCTCGCGCGTCAGCACACGTGCCAGGAGGACCTTCTGCACGTTGCCGCCCGACAGCGACGCGACGGTGTCGGTGGGCTGTGCCTTGATGTCGAAGCGTCGGATCACATTCTCGGCATAATCACGCATTCGCCGGCGGTCGAGGAAGGGTCCGCGGCGGAACTCGGCGAGGTGTTCGAAGACGAGGTTCTGCTCGACGCTGAGGTCGGTGAGCAGCGTGCCCTGCCGGTCTTCGTGAATGCGGCCGAGTCCGGCGGCGATCATCTCCTGCGGCCCGCCGCCGGTCACGTCGCGACCGTCCACTCGGACTCGGCCGTCGGCCGGTCTCTCGATACCGCACAAGACATCGACGAGCTGCCGTTGACCGTTGCCGGAGACCCCGGCGATCCCGACGATCTCGCCCGCGTGCACCTGCAACGTCACGTCGTCGACGGCGTTGCGTCCGCGCCCGGCCACCGTCAAGTGCGCTACATCGAGCACCGGACGGGCTGCCGCAACCGACGCGACCGCGCTCTCCCGCTCGACGCCGAGTGTCGGCCGTCCGACCATCAGCTCGGCGAGGTGGCGCGGCTCGACACCGGTTGCGTCGATGGTGTCGATGACGCGCCCGCGGCGCAGCACGCTGACGCGGTCGCTGACGGAGGTGACCTCGCGCAGTTTGTGGCTGATGAACAGCACGCCCAGCCCTTGCGAGGTGATCCGGCGGATCGTCGTGAACAGGGCCTGGACGTCCTGAGGCACCAGCACCGCGGTCGGTTCGTCGAGGATGAGGACCCGGCAGTCGTGGTAGAGCGCCTTCAGGATCTCGACGCGTTGCTGCTCGCCGACCGACAGCCGCCCGACGCGCGCGTCCGGGTCGATCGTGACGCCCAGCCGATCCGCTGCGGCGAGCACCTTCTTGCGCGCCGCGCCGAGATCGATCGGGCCCAGCCCCGCGCCGGAGAGCATGACGTTCTCGGTCACGGTCATCGGCTTCACGAGCGAGAAGTGCTGCGTGACCATTCCGATCCCATTGCGGATCGCGTCCCGCGGCGATGTGATCGTCGTGGGCGCGCCATCGATCAGGATCTCGCCGCGGTCCGCCCGGGTGAGCCCGTAGAGGATGCGCATCAGCGTGGTCTTGCCGGCGCCGTTCTCCCCGAGCAAGGCGTGGACCTCGCCCTGGCGCAAGGTGAGGTCCACGCCGTCGTTGGCGACCAGGTCACCGAACGACTTCCGGATCGCCCGCAACTCGACAAGCGGCACGTCACCGGCCGAACTCGCCGCGAGCGACGCTTCTCCGGTCATGAGGGGCGTCCGCCTTCAGTTCTTGATGGTGACGGAGCCCGCGGGCGTCTTCTCGTTCACCGGAGTGGCGAACGCGCCCGACTTCATCTCCTGCTCCTTCGCCTGGATCTTGGTGATCAGGTCAGCGGGGATGCCGCCCTTCACCGATGTGTTGAACGGTGAAAGCGACGAGCCGCCGTTCTTCAGGAAGCTGAACTGCGCGAGGTTCGCGTCCTTGAACGTCCCGTTGCGAACCTGCTTCAGCACGGCCTCGACGGTCGGGCCCATGTCCCAGAGCACGCTCGTCATCACCGACTGCGGACCCTCGCTCTTCTGGTCGCCCATGCAACCGATCGAGCGCAGCCCCTTCTCCTTCGCGGCGGCGATGACGCCGGCCCGCTCTGCGAAGAGGACGTCTGCTCCGGCAGAGACCTGCGCGAGCGCGGCTTGCTTCGCCTTGGCCGGGTCGAACCACGAGTTGATGAAGCTGACCTTGACGGTCACGTTGTCGTTGATCGACTGCGCGCCGGCGATGAAACCGTTGACGATGCGGTTGACCTCGGGAACCGGATAGCCACCGACGACCCCAAGGACGTTCGACGTGGTCACACCGGCCGCGAGCATGCCGGCGAGGTAGGCCGGGTCGTGGATCCAGTTGTCGAACACGGCCAGGTTGGGAGCTTGCTGCTTCTCGCCCGAGCCGAAGACGAACGCGATGTCCGGATAGTCCTTCGCCACTTTCCGTACCGCTGCCTCGTTGCCGAACGCGTCACCGAAGATGACATCCGGCTGCTCGTTCTGGGCGATGTCGCGCAACGTGCGCTCCATCCCGCCGGAGTAGCCGATGTTGTCGACGTGCTTGTACGTGATCTCCCCGGCATCTGCCGCGTGTTGCAGCGCAGCGTGGATGACCCCGTCCCAGGGCTCCTCGATGGGCGTCGCGAAGGCTCCGTACACGAGCAGTTGCTGCGTGGCGGGACCCGATCCGGAAGGCGGTTGACTGTTTGATGTCTGGTCGCCGGTCGTGCCGCCGCACGCGGCTACCGAGGCGACAGTTACGAGTGCGAGTGCGGCGATGGCGTACCGGCGCCACCAGGCTGCGGCCATGGCTCCTCCTGACCCGGAACCGGAAGATTGCTGGATACCGCCGAACCTCCCACCGCACCAGGTCATGGGACAGGTGCCGAAGGCACACACCCAGTGGGTCCGACGGCCCACCAATTCGGTTGCCTGGGACATTCCCGACGCGGTTTGCGGACGCCGCAGCTCAGTGGCCGATCGAGCTCAACCACTTCGGGTGATGCTGGGCCGCCCACGAGCGCCGCACGCGTCCGTGGACCATCGCGTTGAGCGCGTGCCTGGTGGCTGGATTGATCACCGCCATGAAGACGTGCGCGCCGACCAGTGCACCGGTGAGTAGCGCGAACGCCGCGTGCAAGCCGCCTGCCGCGTCGTCGAACAGCGCGTGGAGGCCGCTCCCGATGAGCCCGGTGACGGACCCGGCCAGGGCCCACGCCATCATCTTCTGGCCGGCGTTGAACATCCCCCACTGCGGTTCCGGCTGCCGGTGCAACGGGTGCCGAATCCGGCCCGCGAGCCACTGCCGGTCGGTGTGATCCAGGCGCAACAACGCGGTAGCGGCGCGAACCAGGCTGCGCCGGTCACCGAAGATCACGATGACGAGCGCGCCCACGGTCAGCGCAACGACAGCGGCAACGTGCACGACGAGCATCGGTCCGGACCCGTCGTCGCCCAGCGCCAGCCCCGACAGTGCTGCAACCGCCAGCATCGAGACTGTCCACCAATGTCCGAACCGTTCCGTCAAGCCGAATCGGTGGACCCAGTCCGGATTCGCGCCGAGCTGCCCGGATCTTGCCGTTGCGGCCATGACGAATCACCTCCGTCGCCTCCATGCAACCCACGTCCGTGATCAACCAACAAGAGGCGAACGGCCCAGCCCGCGCGCGGGTGCGGGTCGAATGGCCTCTGCACTCGGGCTCCGACAGGAGCAAGGGTGGATGCGTGAGGCGGATGGGCAAGGCGCGTGACCTGCTGCTGTTCGCGTCCACGTCGTTGCTGCTTGTCGTGGGCATGGGCGGTTGGCTGCTCGGGGCGCACGACGCTGCTGCCGGGCTGTGGTTCGCCGCGACCGGTATCGGCCTCGGATACTCGCTGATCTCGACGCTGGCCGGGGTGATCCGTCGCCAACCCGGTGTCGATGTGATTGCGTTGCTCGCGTTGATCGGGGCGGTTGTGGTCGACGAGCCGTTCGCCGGCGCGATGATCGCGGTCATGCTGGCGACCGGCCAGCTCCTGGAATCTCGTGCGGCGGCGCGGGCGCGTCGCGAGCTGAACCTGCTGATCTCGCGTGCGCCGCGCACCGCCCGGCGGGTCGTTCCGAGCGGCGTGGAGGAGGTCGAGGTCGGTGCGGTCGCGCCGGGCGACCATCTGATGGTCGGCGCGGGCGAGGTGGTCCCGGTCGATGGCCGGCTACTCGCGGACGCGATCTTGGACGAGTCGTCGCTGACCGGTGAGGCGCGCCCGGTCGACCGCCTGGCGGGTGACGAAGTGCGCAGCGGTGTCGTCAACGCGGGCTCGCCGATCGAACTGCTCGCCACTGCGGCCGCGGCCGACTCCACCTATGCCGCTGTCGTTCGGCTGGTGGAGCAGGCGCAAGCATCGGCCGCACCGTTCGTCCGGCTTGCGGACCGGCTCGCGATCATCTTCGTCCCGCTGACGCTGCTGCTCGCCGGCGCCTCGTGGTGGCTGTCCGGGGACACCGTGCGCGCGGTGGCCGTCCTGGTCGTCGCGACGCCGTGCCCGCTGCTGCTCGCCACGCCCATCGCGATCATCTCCGGCATATCGCGCGCCGCGCAGGTAGGCGCTGTGGTCAAGGGCGGTGCTGCGCTGGAGCGGCTCGCTGCCGGCCGGGTGCTGCTCTTCGACAAGACCGGAACGCTCACCGCGGGCCGTCCGCGGCTTGCCCAACTCGTCGCGCCGGGGCCGCTCGGCGGCGACCGGCTGCTGGCCTTGGCGGCATCGCTCGACCAGCTCTCGCCCCACCCGTTGGCGAGTGCGCTGGTCGTGGCCGCCGACCGCCGCGGGCTGGCGCTGAGCATGCCGACCGACGTCCATGAGCTGCACGGTCACGGCATCGAGGGCACGGTCGAGGGTCACCGGATTCGGCTCGGCAAGCCGGCGTGGATCGTCGGCGAGCGGGAGCTGCGGTGGGCGGCGCAGGTGCAGCACCGGGCCGAGTTGGATGGTGCGCCGTCGGTGTTCGCCGCCGTCGACGGTGAGCCGGCCGGCGCGTTCCTGTTCGGCGATCCGATCCGACCCGACGCCGCGCGCATGGTGCGTCGACTGCGCGCCGCCGGAATACGTCGCGTGGTGCTGCTGACCGGTGACCGTGCCGATCTCGCCGAAGCCGTGGGGCGCGTCGTTCGCGTCGATGACGTCGTCGCCGAACGCGACCCGGCCGGCAAGCTCGCGACCGTGACCGCGGAGTCCGCCCGCGGCCCGACGATCATGGTCGGCGACGGCATCAACGACGCGCCCTCCCTCGCCGCGGCCGATGTCGGCGTGGCGCTGGCGGCGACCGGCGCAACCGCGTCGTCAGAAGCGGCTGACGTCGTGCTCACCGTCGATCGGATCAGTGCCCTTGCCGACGCGATCGGCATCGCCCGACACGCGCGGCGCATCGCCGCCCGGGCCGCGGCCGTCGGCATGGGGCTGTCTGCGATCGCGATGGCTGCGGCGGCGGTCGGCCTCCTCATCCCCGCCGTGGGTGCGCTGACCCAAGAGGGCATCGACGTGCTGGCCATCGGGATCGCCCTGCTGGCGCTGCGTACCCCGCATCGGCAGGGCCAGCGACTCTCCGAAAGCGAGCTCGCGTTCACCGCCCAATTGCAGCAACAACACGAAGGGGTGCTGCCGACCATCGAGCGCATCGCCGCAGTCGCGGACACGCTGGCCGATCAACCCGGTGACCTCGACGCCGTGCACGCCCTGATCGACGAGTTGGAAACCACCGTGCTGCCGCACGAGCGCGAGGACGACCGGGAACTCGTCCCGCTCATCGCCAAGCGGCTCGGCAGCCCGGAGAGCGTCGCGGCCCTGCACGGCGCGCACGCCGAGATCGAGCAGCAGGTAATCCAGCTGCGCCGCCTGGTATCCCGCATCGAGGCCACGCATTGCAGCCGCGCGGACGTTGTCGAGCTGCGCCGCCTCCTCTACGGCCTCTACGCCGTGCTGCACCTGCACAACGTGCAGGAGGACGAAGGCGTCAGCGCCCTCACCCAACCGCGGTGACCGGCACTTTCCGCCCGCCCGACCGCGATCAGTAGCTGAACGTCGCGACCGGATCGTCGCCGATCCAGTTCCACATCGGGACCGTGCCGTTCAGTTCCGCGCCGGGGACCAGGACGTCAGCGTCCAGGTGCCGCGAGTTGTAGCAGACCGGACAGACGTAGTACTGCCCGCCGGCCGCCTCGAAGCGCTTGAGCAGATCCGGAAGTGCCGGGCATCCGTCGCAGGCGACGCCGACGGCGGTTCCCGGGATCGCGAGCCGAACCGCCTCCTTGGTCAGGAACATGAGCGTCTTGCGCCCCGTCTCGGCTGCGCCGACGGCGACCAGGAACGCCACCGTGACCTTCTCCGCGTCCTCCATGCCGGTCGTCAGACTGATCACGGCTTTGCTCGTCATGGCGTGCCCCTTCCGCACAGTGTCGGTGAGGAGACGGTAGGAGTCGCGCGACGAAACGTCGTCGGGTGAACTCCCTACAAATCGAGAGCGTCGAGCAGGCCGTTGCGCAGCGCGAACAACGTCGCAATCGAGCGCGAGGACGCGCCCGTCTTTGCGTAGATGCGTTCGATGTGGGTACCGGCCGTCTTCCGGGATATGCCCAACTGCCGCGCCACGTCGTTCGTGGTCGCGCCGCGCGCAATGAGCAGCAGCACCTCGACCTCGCGAGCGGTCAGGCCCGCCGGGCCGGCGACCCGGCGGCGCGTGCCGGCGCCTGCCGCGGTCAACACTGCGTCCGCCGCGCCGGGATCCAGCCGCCCCGCGCGTACCTCACCGCGCAGCGTGGCCGCGGCCTGGCGCGCGGTCATGGCACCGCGGTACGCCCGCGGCTCGGTCATGGCGCGGAACGCGCAGGCCGCGGCGAGAATGCGACCGGGCATCGGCATCGCCGGACCGCTGACGGCGCGGTGGTAGCCGCTGCCATCCGTTCGCTCGTGCGCGAAAGCGGCGATCGTGCCGATGCGCGCCAGGGCGGCCGGCCGGGCCAGGACACGTTCGGTGTAGTAGGAGCTGAGCCGCACCCGCTCCCACTCCGTCGGCGACAACGGGCCGGGTTTGTCGAGCACGGTCACCGGCACGCCGTGCAGCCCGATGTCGTGCATCAACCCGGCTCGACGCGTGGCGACGACATCATCGGCCGGCAGCCGCAGCGTCCCGGCAGCCGACCCGGCGAGCTCGGCGACGCCGCGCGAGTGGCCGGCGCGTGAGGCAGAGCGCAGGTCGGTGAAGTCGGCCAACGCCTCGAGCGCCTGGTCGAACTGCGCGTCGGACAGCCCGCCGGCGAGTCCCGGCTCGGCTGCGATCAGCTCGTGCGCATCGGCTGCGGCGGGATCGCCGGCCAATACCGCAGCCGCGGTCGCGCAGAACGTGTCGACCAAGCGTGGGTCGAACTGCGTACCACGGCGAGCGCGCGCCGCCTGCACCGCGCCGTCGACGCCGCTGTTTCGGTGGTACACCTCGACGACATCGGCAAGATGGAACAACCGCACCGGCAGCGCAAGATCTTCGCCACGGACGTCCGGCGGCACGCCTCGCCCGTTCCAGCGGGCAAAGAACTGACGCAGCGCGGTCGCCACCTCGGCGTCGAGGCCGAGCCGGTCGGACAGTGCCGAGGTCGCGAGGCAATGGCTCTGAATCCCGCGCGCCACCCCGCTGCCGCCGGTCGCCACCAGCGTCGCCGCTGCCCGGACCCGCCGGGCCAACGACCCGCCCGCGCCCGCATGGCCCAGGAAGAACCCGAACGCCGAAAGGCCTGCCAGATCGACGTCGTAGCTGTCTGCCCGAAATGCGATGTCGTCGCCGAACAGCGCAGCCACTTCCGGTCCGTCGGCGACGCAGCCCACCCAAGCGAGCATCGCGACGTAGAACAGCGACGGCCGCTGATCGTCCGGCATCCCGACCTGCGCCCCCAACCGCGACGCGATCTGCCAGGACCTGAGCATGTGCTCCATCGGCTGACCGAGCCCGAGATCGGTCGCCAGCGAAAAAGCCGCCAACAGCTCGGCCAGCGTGACCCCCGAATCCCCCTGGCGATGACCCACCTGCGCAGATTACGTCGAACTGCTCAGGCGCATTGGTGCCACTACTGGCCGCGGCGATCTACCTTTAGGGACAGGATGGCTGCGTCCGGAGGGGAACCGTGTCATGAACAGGGTGTTGGCACTGCCGCGGACGCTCTTGCGTCCGGTAATGAGCCCGATTCGCAAATTGCGAGGCAACGCCGCCGAGCGTGGCTACCTCGCGCTGCGCCACCAGGAAGGCTCCGGCGAGGTTCCGCCGCCGGACCGCGACCGCATCCACACCGACCGCAGGGGACATCCGTTCGGGCTCTAGCAGGACGCGCGGCAGACTGAGACCCCGTGTCACCTAGTTCGGTCCTGTCGGCGCAGATCAACGGACGGGAACCCGCCGCCGACGAACTGTTGCACGCCGCGCTGGTGAACTATGCCCATTTCAGCGTCATGCAGGTGCGAGACAGGAGTACGCGGGGCCTGGATCTACACCTGTCCCGGCTGGTGGCGGCGCATCGGGAGTTGTTCGACTCCGAACTCGACGGCGAGCACGTGCGCAGCTGCCTTCGCGACGCCATCCGCGAACACCCGGATTGCACGCTGCGTGTCACCTGTTTCGAGATCGACCGGGGCAGACCGCTCGTGCTCACCGTCGTGCGCCCGCCGCACGACAACACCGCACGCCCACAGTCGCTGACCACTGTGGAGTACACACGCCCGCTCGCCCATGTGAAGCATGTCGGCATGTTCGCCCAGATCCACTTCGGCAACGCGGCCGAGCATGCCGGGTTCGACGATGCGGTGCTCATTACGCCGGACGGTCGGATCGCCGAGACGACCATCGGCAACCTCGGCTTCGTGGCCGCCGACGCGACCATCGTGTGGCCGGACGCCCCACAACTGTCCGGCATCACCCGTCAGTTGCTCGATCTCGAACTCGAGCGGCTCGGCCGCGACGTCGTCGCGCGCCCGATCACTCCGGACACGCTCGCCGGGTACGCCGAAGCGTTCGTCACCAATTCGACCGGCGTGGCTGCCGTCGCCCGGATCGGCGACCATGCCTTCACCGCGGACGGTTCTGGCACGCACTGGCTAAGCGAGCGCTACGAGTCGATACCGTCGGACGCGATCTGAGCCGGGCGGCACTAGCTAGCGGGGATAGGGCTTCAGGATCAGCGGCCGGCGCGGGCGCTGGGCGAAGTTGAAGGCGTGGCGCAGATCGCCGAGCACCCGGTCGTTCTCTCGGACGTTCGGTCGTGGGTCGGGTCGGCCGTCGCTGAGCGGGTTGATGCGTTGGCCGTTGAGGAAGTCATCCTCGATGAACTTCACGTACGCATCGTGGCTGAGCGTTTGGTGATCGACGTAGCCGCGCCGCGCGTAGGGACTGATCAAGAGGCCCGGCACCCGGAGCCCGTAACCGTTGCGATCCGTGTTCGGCGGGCGCACATGGTCGTACATGCCGCCCCAGTCGTCCCAACTGATGAAGATCGCGGAGGATCGCCACTGCGGGCTGTGCATGACGGCGTTGACCAACCGCGTGACGTAGGCCTGCCCTTTGGAAACCAGGAACTGCGGGTGCTCGCTGTACGGAGCGCTCGGCACGATCCACGTGACCGCGGGCAATTTGCCGAGCTTCGCGGCGCCGAAGAAGTAGCCCAGCGGTTTGATGTTGCCGCGCTGCCCGTCACGATTGACCGTGCCGAAACCCGGCAACGGATTCCACGGGCCCGGCTTGACGGCGTCCTGCGGGGTTCGCTGGCACGTGCGCTCCGACGCGTCACGACAGTCCGGCTCGAAGCCCGGTTGCACGTAGTACCGCCAGGAGACGTGCTGCTGGTGCAGCAGGTACGTCAGGTCGGTCCAGGCGTACTTCCGGCGACTGTTGCGGAGGTGTCCGAGCGAGTTGACACACGTGTTGGGCAGGAACCGGTCGGCGCACCTGGCCGACCACTCGGAGACCATGAACAGGTGCTCCGGCAGGCTCCACGACCGGGAGGACGCGAACATCCGGTCCTGCAGGACGTACCTTCTCGCGTAGGTCCAGTAGTTCGGAATGCTGCGCGCGTCGTGGTGGCCCATGACGTCCCGGGCCCGCTCCGGCGTGTGGCCCGTCTCGGCTTGCGCGATGAAGCCGTTCATTCGGCCGCCGTTGATGTCGGCGGTGGCCGCATCGTTGTCGTGCGGCCCGCCGTGGTTCCGGTCGGAGTTGTCGACAAACGGCCTGACGCACCTGTGCCGTTTCGGGTCCGGCACGCACACCGTTGGTACGCCATTCCTCCTCGGGATGCCGTTGGCGCCGGGGAAGGTGCCGAAGTAGCTGTCGAACGAACGGTTCTCCTGCATGATGATGATCACGTGCCGGATCTTGTGAATCCCGCGCAGCGCGCTCGTCAACTGCTGCGTGACGCGGTCGGACGCCGGCGACGATCGTGCTGTCCCGGACATCGGCAGCAGGGCACCCACCAGGAGTGACCCAGCGGCCACCGCGGCGATGCACGACAGGCGAAGCACGGCGGCCCGGCGGCGCCGCACGCCGGCTCCCGACAGCACCATCTCTCCCCTATGGCATGTGACGCCGGCACGTAGGTCGCCCGGTCCACCGCGATGTTCCGCGTCGGCCGGCGCACCGGTAAGGGTCGTTCGGCCCGAGCAACAACCTAGCGCTCCTCAACCAGGCCGAGGTACATCAACTGCGGGTTGGCGGGATTGAACACGATCGAGCTGACGTCGTCGTAAGAGTTGTGGTTCACGGTGATCCGCTGCGTCGCAGCGTTGTACTTGTAGATGTCCGTGCCGTACCCGCCGAACGACGTGCCGAAGTCGAAGTACAGGACGTCGGCGTCGGCTGGGCTCGGCCACAGGGGCGTGCCGTTGAACAGCGTCACCTGATTGCCGTCGAGCACCGACACGAAGGACAGCCCGCCGTCCCGGGACAGCCAGATCTGCCGGGCCCCGTTGCCGCTCTGGGTGAGGTCATAGCCCTCGGCCCACACCGTCTCCGGGTCGGCCGGCGACACCGCGACGGAGAAACCGTTCGCTCGGCCCGGGACGCCGAACCCGGCCGATGCCTGCCACGTCATGCCGCCGTCGAAGCTGACCCAGGTGCCGTGCGACAGCGTGCCGACCACCACGTGACTGAGGTTGGCGGGGTCGATCGCCGCGTCGTAGGCGAACCGCCCGGTCCCCCCGGCAGGCGTGCCGGTCGCCGTCCACGCGGCGCCTCCGTCGGAGGACTCGAACACCTGCCCGGTCTTGTCGACCGCCACCAGGTGATCCGGGTCGGTCGGATCGACGGCGAAGCCGGCCGACCCGTCACCGAGCACCGGACCGGACACCTCGGTGACATCGGTGCCACTCACCCGGTAGATGGGCTGGTTGTTGATCCCGTAGATGTACGCGACGTCGCCCGCGGCGGCCACGTCGTACTGCGCCAGGAAGCCTGGGGCGGCCAGCTCCTGCCACGTGCAGCCGGCGTCGGTGGAGCGCAGGATGCTTTGCGACGTCGCGGCGAGGAGGGTGTTCGTCTCGGCCAAGGCCGCGACGTGGGTGTAGGTGACGGGGACCGGGTGCGGCGCCTTCGCCAACTCCGCGCCGTCCGACCAGGTGAACGACACGGGCGCGCCGACGACGTCGCCGCAGCGCGGCACGTGCCACTCGGTGCTGGCGGCCGACGCCGGCGCGATCGCGACGGCGGACGCTGCCAACACGGCCAACGGGGTCAGGACGGCGACCAGGCGGGCGCGCCGCGACAGAGGGATCAACGGGCTCATAACGCCATATATATGGGCTATTCGGCACGCCTCGCCAGAGCCTACGGTGGCAGATCCAGGCCATGGCCGATGTCGGCCGTCACGATCTCGGGTGGAGGTTCGCACCGTTGCTGCAACCGCTCGGCATGTCCCAGCTCGACGAGGAAGTGTTCGTCGCGCTCGTCATGCGACCGCACCAGTCCGTCGTCGACCTCACCCGCGAACTCGGCCTGCGCTCCACTGCGGTGAGTGCCGCCGTCCACCGGTTGGAGGAACTCGGCTTCCTGAGCCGGCTCGCGGGATCGCCGGCCCGGCTCGTCGCCACCCGCCCGGACGTCGCGGTCAGTGCGCTGATCGAGCGGCGCACGACCGAGTTCGCCGAGGCTCGGCTGGCCGCCGAGGAGCTGACCCGGCGCACGTCGGGTGAGCAGCGGACCAGTCCAGATCAGCTCGTCGAGATCGTGCTCGGCCGTGACGCGGTTGGCGCACGGTTCGTCCAACTGGCGCACTCCGTGCAGGAGGAGATGCTGGTGCTGGATCGCCCACCGTACGTGCAGGCGGCCTCGCAACCCAACGTTTCGGAAGACGCGTTATTGGGCCGCGGCGGCCGGGTGCGCGGGATCTACGCTCCGGAGGCCTTCGAGCAGCCCGGCGCGCTCGAGCAGGCGCTGGCCGCGATGGCACACGGCGAGCAGGCGAGGGTGCACACCGACGTGCCGCTGAAGCTGGCCGTCGGCGATCGCGCCGTTGCCTTGCTGCCGCTGGCGACAGACGGCGTCGTCGATTCGGCCGTCGTCATCCATGCCCCGATGGCGGTGGCTGCGCTCGTCCGGTTGTTCGAACTGCTGTGGGATCAAGCGTGCCCGCTGCCGCAGTGGGAACGCGGCAAGCCGGCGTCCCCGGCCGGCGAACTCGATGTCGAACTGCTCGTGCTCCTGGCGACCGGCATGAAGGACGAAGCCATCGCGCGGGAACTCGGCATCAGCCTGCGCACGCTGGGTCGACGGATGGCAACGCTGCTCGAGCGGCTGGGCGCGCGGACGCGTTTCCAGGCCGGGATGCAGGCCGCGCGCAACCGGCTGGCCTGACCGTCGCACGGCGTGGATGCGGGCTCCGAGTTACCCGCCGAGTCGGCTCCGGTCGAGGTTCCTGAGCAGGTCCGCGGGGTCGTCCCACACCTCGAGCGCGCCGGCCTCCTGAAGTTCCGCGGCGCTCGCGGCGCCGCACGCGACGCCGACGAACCGAACGCCGGCCTTCTCGGCCGCGATCGCGTCCCACACCGCGTCTCCCACGAACACCGCGTCGGCGGGCTCCGCGGCTGCCTTCTCGAGCGCGACGTGGATCAGGTCGGCCGCCGGTTTCGCCGCGTCCACGTCCGCTGCGCCGGTCACGGCGTGCAGGACCTCCTCGACGTCGAGAATCCTGCGCAACATCGCAAGTTCGTCTGGTTGGGCTGACGAGGCGAGCACCACTCGGGCCCCGCGATCGGCACAGGCCCGGACCAGGTCGACGGCGCCCGGCAGCGGCAACAGTCGTTCCCAGTGCTGCCGGTACAGAATGCGGTGCGCGCCGCTGATCGCATCGTCCTGATCGCGATCGCGGTCGTCGCCGAGCAGGTGCTCGAGCAGTTCGGACGAACCCATTCCGATCGCGCGGTGCACAACGGCCATCGGAACGCGCTGGTCGTGCGCGCGCAGTGCATCGTGCCAGCACAGCGCGTGGACGACCGTCGTGTCGACGAGCGTGCCGTCGAGGTCGAACAACGTCGTAAGAGGAGCCACGGGAATGGCTTACCCGTTTGCCGCAGCAGCCGACCTGCACTAGCCGATCAGCAGGTCGGCCGGGTGCCGTTGGCGCGCCGGCCACCGCGCGGGGCGATGCGCATGGCGACGGTGACCGTGTCGCCATCGCCGAACCGCTCACGCTTGCGCACGGCGATCTTGACGGGCAGGAGATAGCCGCCGTCCTTGGGCACCAGCGAGGTCTCCCATTCGGTGCCGCCGATGCGCGCGCGCACCGGGATCGCGCCCCAGCCGTACGACGCCTCGGCCGCCTCGGCGCGTACGAAGTCGCAGGTGTCCGCGGGCAGCGCCAACCAGTAGAAGGGCGCCGGCCCGCGCCATTCGAACAAGGTGCCGGTGAACTCCCCGTCCACCCGATGAGATTAGCTCTCCGCAGCAGGCGCTGTGCCGGCTTCGACCGGCGGCTGAAAGGTGCCCACGCAGGCCTTGTTGCCGTCGGGGTCGGCCAGGATGGTCGTCCATGGCGACCTGCTGTCGTCGACGATCACCGCACCGGCAGCCACCGCGGCGGCAACGCGTTGCTCCGCGACGTCGTAGGGCACCTGCACGTCGATGTGGAAACGCTGACGCGGTGTCGGGTGCGGGTCGGTCTCTTGGAACCACAGGATCGGCACCCGGCCGGTGGCGTCGCGGACGTCGTCGCTGATCGTGCCCCGTCCTTGGGCCTCGGCGCCGCCGGTCAGCAGGGCGGACCACACCGGCGCGAGGGCGGCGTTGTTCGCGGTGTCGAGCGCCAGTTCGATCGCGGTGATGGATTGCGGATCGGCGGCGAGCGACTGCTCGGCGGCGATCTCGCTGATTCGTCGGGCGAGGTCGAGATCCTGTTGGGTGACCCACTCGACCTGATGCTCGGTGCCCGCGTCGTCGCGGTAGATAGCGTCCTGGCTGATCAGCTTCAGATCGACGTGCCCGCTGCCCGTCCGAACCTGGAGATGATCTCCGACCGCCGGAGCGTCGTCGCCGATGGCGGCGAGGAAACGCACGGCGGCGGCAAAGTCGTCGACTCCGAATCGGGCGTGCAGGCCCTGTCCGAGCTTGCGCCAGTCCGTGAGGTTGGCCGCGCTGATCTGCGTTCCGCTGAGCATGTCCATGGCGCACTCCCCTGGCTCGGTTGATCGACCGACGCTACGGCGGGTTGCGGACGAAATCCGTCCGGTACCCTCTGAGCTCCCACATGACCTTTGGCCCCTTGTATCGCCGGGCGCCGCGTTGTGTCGTGATCGTGAGGACATTCGGGGGAAATCATGGCTATCCCACAACGCACATTTGGCATGCGGCGCGCCGCGCACGGGCGGACGCTGCGCTGGCTTTCGTGGTGCGCCGTCGCGGCGACGCTCGTCTCGTTCACCGCGCCGGCAGCACGCGCCCACCAGCCGGCCGGGCCCTCGTCGTCGCCGCGCCCGGCCAGCAGCGCCGGCGCTCCGACAAGCAACCGCGGGCACTGGTCGGTGACGGTGGGTCAGGACGGCGTGCAGCTCGGCTGGCGGTCGCCGACCCCGATCCCGGTCGGCGACGGGCGCGTCGAGTTCCGCGACGGGCAGCAGGTCATCGGCTTCCCGACGCTCGCCCGCGACCACCGCACCCTCACGCTGACCCTGTCGTCGGGTACCAGCACGCCGACCGACCCCGCAGTCTGGGTCGGGCTGCACAGACTTGATGCGACCGCCGCGCCCATGCATCCGTACGCCCTGGCGCGCCCACCGGACATCGCGGGCAGGTCCGCTCCGGGCGATCCGGGGCGCGCCGGTCACTTCGACGTCGAGTCGTTCGACTACGAAGCCGCTCCGCTCGCGTGGCCGCAATTCAAGGCCCCGCTCGAGGTCCTCGGGCATGCCGTCCTACCTGTCGGTCGACGTCATGCGCCGCTGGTGCTCTTCCTGCACGGCCGGCACAACGCCTGCTACGGACGCGGCGACGACGGATCCTGGCCGTGCGCCGGGGGATCGAAGCCGGTCCCCAGCTACCTCGGCTACGACTACCTGCAACGCCTGCTGGCCAGTCAGGGCTACGCCACCGTCAGCGTGTCGGCCAATGCCATCAACGCCCAGGACTGGCGGGCGTCGGACGGCGGTGCTCGGGCGCGCGCGGCGCTGGTGATCCATCACCTCGAGCTGCTGGCGGGCTTCTCGGCCGACCGCGCGAACCGGCAATGGCGCGGCCGTCTCGACTTGAGCCACGTCATCCTCGTCGGCCACAGCCGCGGCGGCGAAGGAGTCGACCAAGCCGCCATCGAGTCGTCCCCGTCGGCGCCCTACCAGCTGGCCGGCCAGGTCCTGATCGCTCCGACCGACTTCTCCTATCAGACTGCGCCGTATCTGCCGACCGAGGTGCTGCTGCCGTACTGCGACGGCGACGTCTTCGACCTGCAGGGTCAGCGCTACGTCGACGCCGCCCCCGTGGTTGCACCGGACGACCCCTCGCTGCGCTCGAGCGTGCTGCTGCTCGGCGCGAACCACAACTTCTTCAACACCGAATGGACGCCCGGGCAGTCGGTTGCGCCCAGCTGGGACGACTGGTGGGACAAGCGCGATCCGGTATGCGGTAGCAAGGTCTCCCCGACCCGGCTGACGCCGGCCGAGCAACAGCGTGCCGCAATGACGTACGTCGCCGCCGGAGTACACGCGTTTCTTCGGGACGACCAGACTGATGCGCTGCGGTACATCGACGCCGCCGAGCCGGTGGCGATCCCGGACGCCGGTCCTGCCGTCGCGTTGACGCATGCGCTCGGCGGGAACCGGACGACGGTCGGGCTCGACGCCGGCGCCTCGGCTGACGGAGCTGCCACACCCTGCCGCGCCGGACAGCCGAGCCCCGGCGGGTTCGGGAAGGCCGCCGAACCGCTCTGCGGCATCAAACGCTCCTACCGACAGGTCCACTGGACACCGACGTACCTCTCGTGGGCCTCGGTCTACTCGGCGTACGCGGCGACCGGGCTGCCGCAGCACGAAATGCTGAGGTGGTCGGCGCCGCCCGGGACCCAGGGCGGGCTCCGGTTGGCGCAGCCGATGGATCTGTCTCGTCGGGGCACGCGCCTCGACCTGCGCGTCGTCGTCGACCCCGCAACCACCTCCGGCGAGGTCGAGGTCGTCCTCGGCTCCGGCGACGCCACCTGGTCCGGGCCGCCGCGACCCGTGACTCCGCTCGGCCGCAAAGACCCGCTCACGCCGCTGTGGGCGCAGACGATCCGCATCGACCCGGCGTCGTTTGCCGGCCATATCGATCTTGATCACGTCGACAGCATTCAGCTGCGCGCGACCGGCGGGTCGGGACGCGTGTGGATCCTGGACGCATCGCGCGTCATGCCCGGCATGCGTGACGTGCCCGACCGCGCGCTGCCGCGCATCCGACTCGGTCGGGTCACGGTGTCCGAGGGTGACGACCCGAATGCCACCGCGCTCGTCCCGTTCCGCGTACTGGGCGACGTCACGACGCCGGCCACCTTCGCGGTCGCCGCGGACCAGTCGACGTTCGGGTACCGGCGGCGACCGCAGTACAGCGTCGTCACTGTCACACCGGGGCAGACGAAGGGCACGATCGCCGTGCCGTACGAAGCCGACACCATCGACGACGCACCACGGCAGACCGAGCGGGTGTACGCCGTCGTCAGACGCGGCCTCGTCATGAGCGAATACACCGGGACGGTGCGCATCCGCGACGACGATCCGGCGCCGACCATGACGTGGCGCGCCGTCCGTGCGCACGTCACCTACGGCCATGCGATGCGGTTCCGGCTCCAACTGTCCGCGCCCGTCGACTACTACATCTTCGCCCGGCTGCACGCGACTCGGGTGCCCGGCCTACGCCCGGTGCGGACCTCCGACATCCCGAAGCGCTGGCTGCGCACGGAGATCGGCCGCCGGGTACCCGCCGACGTCCCGCTCGGCCGGGTGTGGCACTACGGGTACCTCCGGCTCCGACCCGGCGCCACGCACGCGTCGCTCGTCATCCCGACGCTGCGCAAACCGCTGCACACCTACCCGAAGGCGTTGACGATCAGGCTCATGCGGGAGCTACGCGCAACCGTCCATGTGCACCGCTAGGACGGGACCTCCGGAAGCCGGTTGCCGTGCAGCTCCCAGCCGGAGCTCCCACGTCGCCAACGTAGCTCGCCGTCGTGCCGCCAGGGCGTGTTGATATCGACCAGCAGCTCCTGGGCAGCCCGCGTGTCGTTCCATGCCCGGCGCAGCGCGCGCGCAACACCTCGAGCCAGGCGCGCAATGGTGCGCAGGACGACAATCAGCACAACGCCCTCCCGAGGTTGGCCGCGCGACAGTATCCCGGCGCAACCGGCGGCGCCACGGTCTAACGTCCCGCCGGGCGCTGCGGATCCTGTTCCTCTTGGGCATCCGGCGCGTGCGACCGTTCGCTGCGCCGCGGCCTGCCGGGGAGGGCGATCAGTGCGAGCAGGGCGCCGCAGCCGGCGACGACCGCGCCCGTTGCGAGCCCGAGGTCCATGCCACTGATGAACGCCGTGCGAGCCTCGTGCGCGAGCGCCTGCCCGGTCGCTCCGCCAACTCGCTGCGCCACTGCCAGCGCACCGCCGAGGGAGCCGAGGATGGTGTCCCGGACGCCGCTGGGCACGGGGTAGGGCGCCAACGCACTGGAGAGCCGATCGTCATAGCGCGTGGACAGCAGGCTGCCGACCACCGCGACGCCGAGCGCACCCCCGACCTGCAGGAACGTGCCGTTGGTCGCCGACCCGACCCCGGTGTGCTCCTCGGGCAGCGAGCCCATTACCGACCCGGTCGCGGAGGGGATGACCAGGCCGGAGCCGATGCCGATCAGGATCATCCCGGGCAGCAGGTCCACGTAGGTCGTGCCGACCGTCGCGGTGGACACCTGCCACAGGCCGGCGCACACCGTCAGGAGCCCCAGAGTGATGGTGATCTTGGTGCCGACCAGCCGCAGCACGACGGTCGACAGCGGCGCGACGATCGCTATCGCGCCCGCCGCGGGCAGCACTCGCACGCCGGCCGCGAGCGGATCGTAGCCGCGGTCGAACTGCAGGAACTGGGTGAGTACGAACAGTGCCCCGGCCATCCCGAACATGATCAGCCCGACCGAGCCGACAGCGGCCGAGAACGCCCGATTCCGGAAGAAGTCAAGGTTCAGCATCGGGTGCGTGCTGGACGCCTCCCAGGCGGCGAAGCCGACGAGCACAGCCACGCCGCCCGCGCCGGAGGCGAGCACCACCGCCGAGGTCCAGCCGTGCACGGGCGCCTCGATGATCGACCACAGGACCAACCCCAGCCCGGCGATGGACAGCAGCGAGCCGAGCAGGTCCGGTCGCTTGGCGGCCGGGTTCTTCGAGTTCTGGACGAGCGGGATCGCGAAGGCGATCCCGAGCGCGACGATCGGCACGTTGACCAGGAACACCGACCCCCACCAGAAGTGCTCGAGCAGCGCGCCGCCGACGATCGGACCGAGCGCGATTCCGAGCCCACTGGTCGCCGACCAGACACCGAGGGCCCGCTGGCGTTCTCGCCGGTCGGTGAAGGTGTTCGTGATAATCGACAGAGTGGACGGCATGATCAATGCCGCGCCGATGCCCATGCTGGCTCGCGCCGCGATCAGCACCTCGACCGAGCCGGAGAACGCCGCCCAGATCGAGCCGGCGGCGAAGGCCACCATGCCGGCCAGGAACGTGCGCTTGCGGCCGATCCGATCGGCCAGACTGCCGGCCACCAGCAACAGGCCGGCGAAGACGAGCACGTACGCGTCCACGATCCACTGCAACTCGGTGTCGGTGGCCTTCATCTGGCGCACCAGCGTCGGCAGCACCACGTTGAGCACGGTGTTGTCCAACGTGACAACCAGTAGCGATACGCACAACACGGACAGCGCCGCCCAGCGTCGCGTCGCTGCGTCTCGCGGCGGCGTCATGCTGACCGGCGTGGTCACACCGGTGAGACCCATGCAGCGAGCGTCTCAACGGGGTCGTCCTATCAGCAGGGCCCTAAGTCGCGATCTCGTCCTGCCCAGTGGCACGTCCGGCAGTAGCCGCTCCGATCACCTCGATAGCTGCGCGGCAGCCGCGGCGATCGCCGCGCCGGTCATGTCGAGGGCGGGCTCGTCCGTCTGCCAGGAACGCACGTCGTCGAGGAAGCGACTGCCGTGCCCGTCGAAGGGCCGGTATGTCGGGACGGTGCAATGTCGCATGCCGTCCTGGAAGCCGCCGAGCCCGCCGCGGAACAGGCCGGCGCTGTTCGGCCCGTTCACGACGGCGCCGACGTCAATGGGCGGCGAGCCGTCGGTCGAGCCGCGCAGATTGGCGATCTGGTGCTGCATGCAGTGCGGGAACCGGTGGCCGATGCCGACCATCAGGCTCACTCCCCATGCGTTGCCCCCGAACAGCCAATTCCGCTCATGGACCGCCAGCCGGTCGAACCTCGCCGTGCCGGTGAGCCGGTGGTACCAGCCGGCCATCGCGATCACCCCGAAGGTGTGCGCGTCGACGTCGAACTCGGCCACGTTCCCCGCTGCGCCGAACGGGTCGCGGCCGGCGTGCCACGCCGCACCGCGCAACTGCCGGGCCAGGTCGGCCAGCAGTCGCGCTCGGCCGACCGCAAGCCCGCGCTGCTCGTGGCCGCGCAGCGCGCGGATCAGATCGGTGTGCGCGAGCGCGCTGACGTCGTAGAGGTTGAAGGTGTCGCCGCGCTCGTGCCGCAGGTAGCCGCGCGCCCAATGCGCCGACTGCGCCAGCCAGTGCCGGACGGGCCGGTGCAGGCGGCGCGCCGCGAGCGCCGCCTCTGCGGTGCCGAGCTCCATGTCGTCACGCCAGGTCGACTCGGGATAGAAGTCGTTCGGCAGCGCCGTCGTCAACGGGTGCGGCGGCGACGCGGTGTCGGCCAGTCTGAGGATCGCGCTCGCCTGCCGGTATTCGCGCAGCGCGCGCCGGTGCGGATCGGTCTGCGCCGCGAGGGCGAACGCCGCCGCCACCCGTCCCGCGAGGTTCGGGCTGATCGACCGGCCCGGCGCCGCAGCCGCGAACACCGGGCGATGCCGGGCGGCGAACCGGTGCGCCCGCGCCGTGTCGTGGTCGTCGCGCTGGGGCAACCGCCACAGGTCGTGATCGCCGAGGTACCGGCCGTTGGACGTGCCGTTGCCGATGCCGACCTGCAGGTAGAGGATCTTCGTCCGCGGATGCCACATCTTCTCCAGCCACGCCAACCCGTACCGCCCCTCCTTCGCCAACGCGGCCGGTGCCGAGCGGCCGAGATCGCGCCGGGCTGCGAGCAGGACGACGTCGGCGAACGCTGCGGTGTGCGTGAACTTCAGGTAGTCGCCGGCGTCGAACCATCCGCCGGCCGCATTGACCGGACCGCGCACCCTCCGGAGGGTGGCGTCGGTGATCTCATCGTTCCGGTTGAAGTGCGGGCGCCGGTACACAGTCGCGCGTGCGTCGTGCAGATGGGACGGACGGCGATGCAGCGGGCCGGCTATGACATTGCGGCCATCGCGCTGCACGTGATCGAAACGCACGCCATCGGACAGCACAGTCCGGTAGATGGACGTGCGCGTCCGCACCCGGATCGGCGCCGCCACCACGGGCGTGCTGTGCACCACCAGCCGGTAGCGGCCGGGCGCGCGCAGCCGATTGAACCGCACCGCGTACGTGTGCCGGTAGGTGCTGTTCCACGAGCCACGATCGTCGGCCGACACCCGGCCGGCGCGGACCACGCTGCCGGCCCGCCGGATCTCGTAGGCGACGCCACCGGCCGGCCTTGAGGTCATCAGGATGGCCCGCTTCATCTCGGTGCGGTCATACCCGGCCTGGTCGACGCGCAACTGAGAACGTGGCGTCGGGGCCGCCGCGACCTGTTCCGCGATCGGGCCCATGCCCATGCTGAGCAGCGCCGTCAGCGCAGCCACGCCTGCCGCACACGACCGTCGAAGCATCGTCCCTCCAATGGCTGGGAACACCTGCTTTGATCTTCCAACGATCTGCCGGATGCCGGAATAGTCCGGGCGGGCGCCGGTACTTACCCGGCTACTCGTCGTCTGCGGTACGCGGCAGAGCGTGCCTTTGTGCCACAGTTCGTGCTGGAGCACCAGCGTCGTTCGCCGGGTGGGCTCATATCGAGGAAGAGCAGGCCGCAGTCGCCGGCCGCGCATTCCCGGATTCGCTGGTGCAGTGGTGTGGTGAACAACTCGACCGCGTCGCGCGCCACCGTGCTGAGTGCGGCCGCGTTGCCGCCGCGGGCCGGCAGCAGTAGCCATCCGGCGGCGCGTCGCATTTGCGGCACGGGCGACGGCATTGCCGCGGCCGCGTTGACGATCTTCTCGTCGGCCGCGCTGGGCTGGCGTCCGGCGATCAGGTCCTTGGCGATGCGGTAGACGGCCTCGCGCAGCCTGCGAGCGTTCGCCAGACCGCTCGGACTGACGGGGACGGCCTGCTCCAGGACACCGGCCTCGACATACCAACGGGCCAGGTCGGCCGGGGTCCGCAGCCGCTCGAAGCTGCGCTGCCAGCGTTCGCCCACTGTGGCGCAGAGCGCCAAACAGAGTCGCCCGGACCGGAAGACGAATGCCAGTTCCTCGAGCGAGATGTCCATGGACCGCGTTGCAGCACACTGCACGTCACAAGTATAACCTGTGATGTGATCAGTATTGCCGGCCTCGACCATCTGGTCCTGACAGTCATCGACCCGCAGCGAACGGCCGCGTTCTACCAGCGCGTGCTCGGCATGCAGCCGGTCCGGTTCGGCGGCGGGCGCCTCGCCGTGCACTTCGGCCAGAGCAAGATCAACCTGCATCAAGCGGGCGACGAGATCGCACCGCACGCCGCGCAACCCACGCCGGGCAGCGCGGACCTGTGCCTGCTCACGACCTCCCCGATCGAGGACGTGGTGGCCGATCTCGACGCAGCAGGCGTCCGCATCGAGGAAGGACCGGTGCAGCGCACCGGTGCGCAGGGGCCGATCACCAGCGTCTACATCCGCGACCCGGACAGCAATCTGATCGAGATTGCCACGCAGGCATAGGACGGACTGGTGGGACGCGTCGCGTACGGCGAGCAGGAGGCGGCTGCATTCGAAGCCGCCCGGCACATCCCCGACCGCGGGCTCGCGCAGTGGCGCACGGCGATCGCCCGCCACCTTGCTCCTCGCCCTGGGATGCGGGTGCTGGATCTCGGCGCCGGCACCGGCTGGTGGGCGAGCGCCTTCGCCCGCTGGTACGGCATCGAGGTCGTCGCCGTCGAGCCCTCGCCCGCCATGCGCGCCCGCAGTCGACATTCGCCGATGCTGGCGGGCGAGGCGGGCGCACTCCCCGTGGCCGGCAATGCGGTCGACGGCGCCTGGCTGTCGACGGTCGTCCACCACCTGCCCGACCTGCGCGCCGCCGCCGCCGAGTTGGCTCGCGTGCTGCGCCCCGGCGCCCCCGTCCTCATCCGCTCCGTGTTCCGCGGACGCCACGACGGGATCCAGCTGTTCCGGTACTGGCCCGAGGCGTCGGCGGCACTCGATGCGTTCCCCACGATCGGCGACGTACGCGCCGCCTTCGCCACCGCTGGATTCACCTGCAGCGCGCTCGATCGAGTGCCGCAGATCTCCGCCGATTCACTCGCCACCATGGCCGCCGACCCACAGCGCGATGCGCACACGCCGTTGAAACTGATCAGCGACGCTGCCTACGCCGCAGGTGTCGCCCGACTTCGTGCCGCGGCAGCCACCGACTGCGGGCCGGTCATCGACACCCTCGACCTGCTCGTCCTGCACCGCGGCCGGTCGCACTCACGGTCGCGACCCGTCGCGTAGGAAGCGCTGCGCCGCCGCCAAGGTCGGCTGCGCGGCGACGGCTCCGATGCCTTGCGTGGACAACGCACCGACCGCGTTGGCAAGCTGCAAGCACTGTGCCGGTGGCAGTTCGGCGAGCCAACCGCTCAGGAAGCCGGCATTGAACGCGTCGCCGGCTCCTGTCGTCTCGACGGTCGACCACGCATACCCCGGCTCGCGATGCAGATCGCCGTTGCGCGCGAGCAGCGCCCCGTCCGCTCCGAGTTTCACCGCGACCATCGGAATGGTGTCCGCCAATGCGAGCGCGGCTTGCTCGACGTCCGACGTGCCGGCGATAGCGCATGCCTCGGCGGCGTTCGGCAGGAAGATGTCGACCAACCCGAGCACGGCCGGCAGACCGGCGTCCCATGATTGGGCGGGATCCCAGTTCGTATCGATCGATGTCGAGACGCCGGCGGTCCGGAGCACGTCGAGCAGGTCGGTCAGACCCGGCCGCAGGCCGGCGAGCAGAAAGTACGAACTGAGGTGGACGTGCCGCGCTTCGGCGAGGACGTCCGGTGCCAGATGTTCGCTGGTGAGCCGTTCGATCGCACCCAGGTGCGTGAGGATGGCTCGGTCCTGGCCGCGCGAGATGATCACGCTGAAGCCGGTCGGCGTCTCGGCGAGGCGCGGGCAAAGACCGATGTCCACGCCTCGGTTGCGAAGCTCTGCGGTCATGTAGTCGCCGAACGCGTCCGTGCCGATCGCGCCGACGAACGCGGTGCGCAGGCCGAGACGTGCGCACGCGCAGGCGGTGATGGAGCCGGAGCCGCCCACGGTCAGCGCGCCGTCGGCGAACAGCGTCTCCTGCTGGCCGAACTCGACCGTCGCGTCCGGATCACTGAGCACGATGTCGGGGTTGCAGTCGCCGATCACGACGACGTCGACCTTGCTCATCAACACTCCGTCAGAGTGGCAGCCGGGCGGTGCCGATCTGCGCCTGGTAGCCGTCGGCCAACGCACGCGCGCCGCCGGCATAGAGGATGTGCCATCGTCCGCCGAGGCGGAACGGAACGGCGGAGGAAACGGACAGGCTGTCGAACTCGCCCGGCCGCCCCGGCACAAGGATGGGGTTGCCGGGATGTTTGCGCCAGTTGACGAGGTCGGTCGACATTGCGAGGCCGATGCCCGACGGATCGTCGATCGCGCGGTTGTCGCCTGCATACAGCATGACGAACTGCCCGTCGTCCACGAACACCTTCGGCGTCGTCACCGTGAAGGAGTCCCATTCGCCGTCCCGCCCGGTGTCGAGCAGCGGCGCGGCGCCGATCGCTTCGAACGTCACGCCGTCGCCGGAACGGGCACCGAAGATGCGATATCCGCCCGCGATGACCAGCACGTAGAACAGGTACAGCTCGCCGCCGTGTTCGATGACGTAGGGGCAGCGGCCCGCCATGACTGGTTGCCGGTCCGCCGCCAAACCCTCGGCGGTCGCAACGGCGTGCCCGATGGTTTCGTCGGTGGGCACATCGTCGTGGGACGAGTCGGCCAGCTCTGCGAAGGCGTGTGCGCCGCCCGCCGTAGCGCTGTAGTACACGTGGGTCCGGCCACGGAAGCGGATCGCGGCCGGGTCGAAGACGCTGCCGTCGTCGAAGCCGTTCGCGCCCGGCTCCAGCAGCGGGTTCTGCGGGTCCGCGGCCCAGTCGCTCGCGAAATCGCCGCCGAGTCGGGACACGTAGCTGCCGATGCTTTCCCGGTCGCCGGCACCGCCCTCGGCGTAGAGCGTGACCATGTCGCCGTCGACGAGGACGGAACTGGGCGCGACGAATTCCGCGCACCACGCATCCCCGGCCCGGATCACCGGATTCCCAGGGCAGCGCTCCCATTGCCCCTGGTTGGCCGTCGGGTCCGATCCGAAGAAGTCGAGGAACGACATCGGCCTACTTGCCCATTCCGCCGAGCAGGCCGCGCATGAGGTGCCGCTGGCCGATCAGGTAGACGAGGACCACGGGCACGGTCGCAATCGTCATACCGGCCATGAGTTCCGGCACGTCCAGCGAGTACAACCCGCTGAACACGGTGACGCCGACCATGAGCGTCCGCTGCTGCTCGTTCTGCAGGAACACCAGGGCCAAGATCAGCTCGTTCCAGGCGAACACGAAGTTGATGATGACGGCGGTGAAGATCACCGGGCGCGATGCGGGCAACACGATGCGCAGCAGCGTCCGAAGGGAACCGAGGCCGTCGATCGCCGCCGCGTCGAGCAGGTCGTTCGGGAACGTGCGGAAGAAGTTGCGGAACAGGTACAGGCTCATCGGCAGCATGATCCCGATATACAGGATGATCACCGACCATCTGCTGTTGATCAGGTCGAGCCGCGTCATGAACTTGAACTGCGGCACCAGCAGCACGATGGACGGGATCGCCATCGTCGGCAGCATGATGCGGAAGATCGCCTCGCTACCCGGAAAGGTCATCTTGGCGAACGCGTACGCCGCGAGCGCGGCACACGCTGTTGCCACGGCCACGGAGACGACGCTGATGATCGCGCTGTTCACGAAGAAGCGGCCGAGGTTCGCGCTGTTGATCGCGTCGCTGTACTTCGAGAGCGTTGGATGGTTCGGCACGTTGAGGGCGCTTTGTGCGAACGCCGAGCGGGTCTTCAGCGAGTTCGCGATCATGAAGTAGAGCGGGAACAGCACGGTCAGTGCCATCAGCACGAACGGGATCTGCAGCGCGATCTGGCTCAGCGTGCGCCGGGTGCGCCACCGTCGGCGAATGGTCTGCTGCGGACGGCCTGCACGCGACGTGTCCGGGTGGCCGGCGAGGTGCTCGCCGCCGGCCGGTGCACCGACATCCGCCGGCGAGTGCGCGCTCATGTCGGACCCGGCCGGCGCGGGAAGCGACGGATCGGCAGCTCAGACCTCAATGCGATCCACCGCCTTGCGAGTCACGGCCTGCACGAACAGCACGGCGGTCGCGACGAGCAGCAGGATGACGCTGGCCGCCGACGCGAGATTGCTCAACCCGTTGCGGAACGCGTTCTGGTAGATGTACAGCTCGGTCACGTAGCTCTTCTGCTGTGGGCCACCGCCCGTCATCACGTAGACGTAGCTGAACACCCAGCTCAGCATGTTGATCAGGCTTATCGTGACGAAGAACTCGATCACCCGGGCAAGCTGAGGCATCGTGATGTGCCAGAACCGCTGGAACCAGTTGGCGCCGTCCGTGAGCGCGGCCTCGTAGAGCTGTTCGTCCACGCTGGCCAGCCGGGCCAGGAACAGCACGATCGCAAGGCCGGTCTGCTGCCAGGCGATGATGACCGCGATCGACCACAGCGCGAGATCGGGGTTGCCCAACCAGTCGTGCACCAGGAAGTGGAGATGCAGCGTGTCGAGCATCTGGTTGAGGACGCCGTTGCGTTCGAGGATGTAGGAGAACACGACGCCGACGATCGGCACCGCAAGGATGTAGGGCAGGAAGGCCAGCGAGCGATAGATCCGCCATCCCTTGATGCGCTCGAAGAGCAGGACCGCCACGACCAGCCCGACGACCGTCATCGCGGGGATTACCAGGAACAGCTTGAGGTTGTCGCGCAGCGACTGCCAGAACAGCGGATCGTGGAATATGCCGTGGTAGTTCTCCCTGCCCCAGTGCATCACGCCGAGCAGGCCAGGCACCCGAAAGCTCTCGAGCACCACGGCCACGACGGCGTACCCGAAGACCACGCCGAGGAACGCCAGCGTCGGCAGCAGGTACGCGTACGGGGTCCAGCGGCGTGTTCGCACAGCCCACCTACCCTCCGCTATGGCCGGCGGTGCAGCGCGTCATCAGTGCTCGAGAGGTTTCCACGTCTTGTAGGCGTCCAACTGCGCCGGCGACTGGTCTCCCCACTTGCTGATCGCGCCTTGCATCGTGGAGATCGCGGAGTCCACGGTGGCGCCGGACTGCCACAGCTGCTGCAGACCGGGGTCGACGCCGTTCGTCTCGAACGGCAGCGGGTAGTAGTACTGGTACCAGAAGTTCGGCAGCGTCTTCTGCCAGTTCCACATCGTCTTGTCGGTCTCCGTGTCGAGCCAGGACGCCTCGAACTTGGTGTCCGGGCAGATCGCCCCGGACTCCCGGTACATCAGCTGCATCATCTCGGGCGTGTGCAGGAACTTCAGGAACGCCGCCGCCTCCTCCTTGTGCTCGGAGAACTTGGTCAGCAACAGCACCTGCGCGGGCGCGCCGAACGAGTTGGCGAACCTGCCCGTGCCGAACGCCGGCGACCGCATGACCCCGACCGTGTCCGCGCCACCCATGGTCCGGTAGAAGCTGGTGATCTGCGGCTGGACCGACGTGACGATCGCTGCCTTGCGCGCGGTGAAGAGGTCCTGGCCCTGGTAGAGGTTGATCGACTGGATGTCGTCGTTGAAGAAGCCGGCAGTGACCAGGTCCTGTACGCGCTCGATCCACTCGGTGTACATCGGGCCCTCGTACTTGACCGACCCGCGGAACGGCGCGATGGAGTCGTCGACGCTGTTGAAGTTCTGCTGGCCGAAGTAACTGGCGAGCCACCCACCGAGGTACTGGTCCTTGAAGCCGGCTCCGATCGGCGTGACCCCGGCCTTCTTCAGCTTCGACAGCGCGGTGAGGTACGCGTCCCAGGTGACCGGCGGTTCCTCAGCATTGAGCCCCGCGTCGGCGAACATCTTCTTGTTGTAGGGGAATGCGGTGCCGATCTGGTAGAAGGGCATGCCCCACTGCTTGCCGCCCCAGTTCGTCTCGGCGAGCGTGGCCTGCGGAATGTTGTCCTTCAGCCACGCGGAGTCGACGTAATCGCTCAACGGCGAGCAGTAGCCGAGCCACACGTCACCGAGGGCCTGGGTGCCGCCCCACAGGTACTGGATGTCCGGCCCTTTGCCGGCCTGAGCGGCCGCCGCGAACGCGCTGTACAGCGAATCGCTGGACTGCAGCACTGCGGTGACCTTCACCTTGGACTGCGAGCTGTTGTACTTGGCCACCGCCTGCTGCATGAACTTCTTCATGCCGGGCGCTTCCTGCTCGCCCCAGTACCAGACCAACAGTTCGACCTGGCCGTTCTGGGACCCCCCGCCGCTACTCGAGCAGGAGGCGAGCAGCGGCGCAGCGACAGCGGCCACCCCCGCCAAACCGGACATCTGCAGGAAGCCCCGCCGAGACAGCTCTTTGTACTCGCCAGCAACCGTGCGCATAGCAACCTCCGGCCCGCGCGCCGCACCCTCGTGTAGGCATCAGGCGCACTGGAATCGGCCTGTCGATATTTGCTCACGCTAGGACTACTCCGAGCACTAGTCAACATGCCATGAGCACTAATGCGCAGTCGCCGCGCGTGCCACTACCCGGCCGGGTGGCCCCAGGAGCCAGGCGAGTCAGACCGCTTCGACCGTGATGCCGAGAGCGCGCAGTTCGGCGAGCGCGGTTGGGTCCGCCCCGGTGTCAGTGATCAGCACGTGCACGCTCGAGATGTCGCAGATCTTGCAGAATGCGTGCCGTTCCAACTTCGACGCGTCCGCGACCACGACCACCTGGCGGGCATGCTCGACCATCAGCCGGTTCACCTCGGCCTCGCCCTCGTGGTTTGCCGCGGCGCCCTGCGCCCGACTCAACGAGTCCACGCCGAGGAACATCACGTCCATCTGGAGGTCGGCCAGCCCGCGCGTGGCGAGCGGCCCGATGAGCTCGTAGGAGCGGCTGCGAGCCACCCCACCGGGCACCACGGTCTTGATCTGCGGACGCACGACCAGCGCGTTCGCGATGTTGATCGCGTTGGTCACGACGACGAACGTGAAGTCGTCGCGCCCCCGTTCTGCCACCAAATCCGCGCGCATCGCGAGCTCATGGGCTACTGCGGTAGTCGTCGTCCCGCCGTTGAAGCCGACGACTGCGCCCGCCGAGACCATCGACGCCGCCTGCACCGCGATGCGCTGCTTCTCGTCGTGCTGCCGGGCGCTGCGATACCGCAACGGCAACTCGTAGGCGACCGACTGCAGGACGGCCCCACCGCGAGTGCGAGAGAGCAACCGCTGCTCCGCGAGTTCGTCCAGGTCGCGGCGCACCGTCGCCGGCGACACGTCGAAACTCTCGGCCAGCTGCTCGACGGACAGCGACCCGTTCGCGGCAAGCATGTCCAGCACTCCGCTCAACCGCTCATGTCGAAGCATCGACAGCTCCCGTTCTCGCGCAGCCGGGCAAGCCATCGGGAGCGTCCCGTGCAGGCCGCCGATCCTCGGCAATTGCCGTGAGCATAGGCGCGATGGCAGTCGCGCCCGCGCAGCCGGCACGCCCCGTAGGCAAGAGCCCTCCGATGGGTTGACGAAGCTGATGCCAAGCGATCAAATTATTGCGTATAGCAGCAGTTTCAATCAACTTCGCTCAGAGGAGGCGCGGCCATGTCTGCGCCACACGTCGCCGCCGAGATAGCCAGCCAGCCGAGGTGCTGGCTCCAGGCACACGAGGCAGCCAAGGCATCGGCCGAGCATCTGCCGTTGGCCGGAGAACGCGTCGCTGTCGTCGGATGCGGAACATCGCTGTACATGGCGATGACGTATGCCGCGCTGCGGGAGGAATCCGGTGCCGGGCTGTGTGATGCCTTCCCGGCATCAGAATTCCCGCTGGGCCGCGAGTACGACCACGTCATCGCGATCACCCGCTCCGGAACGACCACCGAGGTGCTCGAACTGCTCGAGCAGCTCGAGCGGCGGACCCCGACGCTGGCCATCACCGGCGACGGGGCTGCGCCGGTATCCGACTATGCCGACCAGGTCATCCTGCTGGACTTCGCCGACGAGCAGTCCGTCGTCCAGACCCGGTTCGCCACGTCGACCTTGGCGTTGCTGCGGTCCGCGCTCGGCCATGACGTGGCGCAACTTGCCCACGACGCGGAGCGTGCCCTCTCGCGTGAACTCGAGCCGGCACTCGTCGACGCCGCGCAGATCACCTTCCTCGGCCGTGGCTGGACGCTGGGACTCGCGCATGAGGCAGCCCTCAAGCTGCGCGAAGCGGCCGGTGCGTGGACCGAGTCCTATCCGGCCATGGAGTACCGCCACGGCCCGATCTCGATCGCGCAACCGGGTCGGGTCACGTGGATGTTCGGGCAGCTGCCATCCGGTCTCGCCGACGATGTCCGCGCCACCGGCGCGTGGCTCGAATCCGGTGCAGGATTGGACCCGATGGCCGAGTTGATCGTGGCGCAGCGTGTCGCTCTCGCACAGGCGCTTGCCCGCGGCCTCGACCCGGACCGGCCGCGCAACCTCAGCCGCGCCGTGGTCCTCGACCGGTGACGTCGTCGAAGGGAACGGCGAACATGAGCTCTGCAGGGCTGCTCGACATCCTGCGCCGCCACAAGGCAGGCGAGGCGGTCGGCGTCACGTCGGTGTGCTCGGCGCACCCGCTCGTCATCCAGGCAGCATTGGAGCAGGCGCTCGCGGACGACACGATCGCACTCGTCGAGGCGACCAGCAACCAGGTCGACCAATACGGTGGCTACACCGGGATGACGCCGGCGCAGTTCCGAGACCTGGTGCTGTCGATCACGCAGCGCGTGGGCCTGCCCGAGCAGCGCGTCGTGCTCGGCGGTGATCATCTCGGGCCGAATCCATGGCGGCACCTCCCTGCCGAAACCGCCATGACGGAGGCGGCTGCGCTCGTCAGCGCGTATGTGGAAGCCGGCTTCACCAAGATCCATCTGGACTGCAGCATGACGTGCGCGGACGACGTAACCCCACTTGGCGACGGCCGCGTCGCCGACCGCGCCGCGCGGCTCGCAGTCGTCGCCGAACGGGCCGCCGAAAGTCGATTCGGTGCCAGCGAGCTGCTCTACGTCGTCGGCACGGAGGTTCCGGTTCCCGGCGGCGCGCGCGAGGCGATCGACCACCTGAAACCGACGTCCGCGCAGGCAGCCCGCGCCACCCTCGCGGCTCATCAACAGGAGTTCCGCGCCGGCGGCGTGGCGGCGGCGTGGGATCGAGCCGTCGCCCTGGTCGTCCAGCCCGGCGTCGAGTTCGACGCGTGGCAGGTCTTCGAATACAGCGGCGCCGGCACCACTGACCTGCGCCGGATTCCGGACGAATGGCCACTGCTCGTCTTCGAGGCACATTCGACCGACTACCAGCAACCAGCGCGGCTCGCCGAGCTGGTGCGCGATCACTGGGCGGTGCTGAAGGTCGGTCCGGGTCTGACGTTCGCCCTTCGGGAGGCGTTGTTCGCACTGGCCGCGATCGAGAACGAACTGGTGCCGGCCAGTGCTCGTTCGCAACTGCCGGAAACCCTTGAACGAGTGATGCTCGCCGAGCCGAAATGGTGGAAGACCCACTACGAAGGCGATGCCGAGGAGCTCCGCATCGCGCGGCGCTACAGCTACAGCGACCGCCTGCGGTACTACTGGGCCGAGCCCGCGGTGGTGGATGCGCAACAGACGCTCATCGCGAATCTGCGCAGCCGCCCCGTTCCACTCCCGCTCATCAGCGCCGTCCTGCCCGATCAGTACGCACGCATTCGCGCCGGCCGGCTCGACGCCGACCCCGTCGCGATCGCGGTCGATCACGTTCGCGACGTACTACGCGGCTACAGCTTCGCCTGCTTGCCCGACGCGACCGTCGAGGGCTAGCGGGCGCTTATCCGTTCGCCGAGTATCGCCGGCGCAGGGCGGGCCGTCGGCGCCTTGGCGTCCGCCGTGCTCCGTTGAATGCCGAACATCGGCAAGCCCTCCCGCTTGCGCAGCAAGCCCCACGCCAGCGGCACCGCGATGAGCATCGCCAGTCCGACGCCGGCGATCAGCATGGGGTGCGTCTGGTCCGCACCGGCACCGAGCGGCGCAAAGCCGGACTTGTCGAGCAGGGCCAGCCCCGACATGGTCAGCACGACGACCAGCGCCCGCCTGATCATCGAGACAGGTAGCCGCGGCGCGATCCGCGCACCCAGCATGCAGCCCGGCACGGATCCGATGATGAGCGGGATCGTGATGCTCAGATCGAGTCCGTAGGTGAAGATGTTCGAGACGGCAGCGGCGCACACGAGCGGCACCGCCTGGACCAGGTCGGTGCCGACCAGCTTCGTCGCGGACAGCGTCGGATACAACGTCACCAGCGCGATCATGATCACGGATCCGGAACCGACCGAGGTGATGCCGACCAGCAGACCACCGACGGCGCCGATCAGCATCGTTGGCACGGGCCTGATCACCGGCTCGCTCTCGGCGTGATTGCCACGCCGAACTCGGCGCAGCTGGACATACAGACGCAGCGCGAACATGACGGTGGCGAACAGCAGCGCGAAGCCGATCGCCATCTGCAGCACCTTGTCGATGTCCGCCCCCGGCGCGAGCCAACGGACGACGTGCGGACCGAGGAACGCCATCGGCACCGAACCGGCGATCAACCAGCCCGCGAGCCGGAGGTTCGGCGAACCCTGCCGCCAATGCACCAGCGCGCCGCCAGACTTGTACACGGCGGATGCGGTCAGGTCGGCGGTGACCACCGTCGACGCCCCGCCGACACCGAGAAACAGCAGCGCCGGGGTCATCAGCGCACCGCCACCCATGCCGGTGATCCCGACGACGATCCCTACCAAGAGGGCGGCGACAGCCGTCTTCACCGTGTCCGCGTGCACGGGCAGCCCACCATCGGCGAGCAACTGAGCCAGGGGGTGCAAGCTGCGCTCCTCACTACGTCGGTTGCTGGGTGCCGACACCGACTGCCGAGCCGATTCCGAGTAAGCCTACTGTTCCGATGGGGATAATAGCAAGCCTAGGCTAAGCCGGATTAGCAGGACATGTCGCCCCGGATCGGCTGCGGGCGGCGAGGTCTCGCGAGGTCCGAAGGGAGCCGGTGCGGGTTACCATGAGGCGCCGCGGAATCCAGGGGGCACTGACGTAAAGGATCGCTATTGGCTTCTCCCGCCCAAGTCGTTATGGACGGTGACCGTCTGCGGTTGGTCCTGTCCGGAGCCATCGACGTAAGCGTCGCCGCGGAGATCGCCGCGCTCGCCGACCCGGCCGTGGCCAGCCACACCGGCGAGGTTGTGGTCGACCTGTCCGCGGTCACCTTCATCGACTCCTCCGGTGTGGGCGCACTGGTCGCGCTGAACAACGCACTCGCTGATCGCGGGTTGGGCACGCTGCGCGTGACGCCCGGGCCGCCGAACGTCATGCGTGTGCTGCACCTCGTCGGGTTGGACGAGGTGTTCCAGCTGAGCGAGTGAGATCCAACCGGTCTCCCGCTCATCGGCCGACCAAGCCACGGCATCGGACAGCGCACCCATCCCAACCCTGAGGACAAAGACATGGCAGCAGATTTGACCGGCATCGCTTCGACGCTCGGCGAGCGACGCCCGCAGGTGTTGGACCGGTGGATCGACATCACCGCCGGGACGGTCCGCGGACGGATCACTCGCCCCGAGATGCAGGGCGAGATGGGCGCGCTGCTGGACGCCATCCTTTCCGGCATGGGCGGTGGCAGCACGACCGCGACCGACGGTTTCGGCGAAGCGCGCGCGCTGCTCGCGGAACTGTCCCGCAGCCGCGCCCAACAGGGGTTCTCACCCTCGGAGACCGCCACGTCGGTGTTCGCGCTGAAGCAGGCCGCCCTGGATGTCATCGACGTCGAGGGCGGCGACGCCGTCGACTTCGTCAACTTCAACGCGCTGCTCGACGAGTTCGCGTTGATCACCTTTGAGACCTACGCCGAGGCCCGCGATCGCATCATCAACCAGCAGGCGGAGGAGATGCTCGAGCTCTCGACGCCCGTGGTCAAACTCTGGGAGGGCGTGCTCGCCGTCCCACTCGTCGGCACCCTCGACTCCGCTCGTACGCAGGTCGTCACGGAGAAGTTGCTGCAGACTCTCGTCGACACCGGCTCCGAGCACGCGATCATCGACATCACCGGCGTCTCCGCCGTTGACACCCAGGTCGCCCAGCACCTCCTCAAGACAGTCGTGGCCGCCCGGCTGATGGGTGCCGAGTGCATCATCTCCGGCATCCGTCCGCAGATCGCGCAGACGATCGTCGCGCTCGGCATCCAATTCGGCGACATCGCGACGAAGGCGACATTGGCCGATGCGTTGCTTCTGGCACTGCGCAAGAGCGGCGTGAATATCCGCGCCAGGACTCCGGAGGCGCGGTAATGGACCGCGTTCCGATCCTCCGGCTCGGCCGCATCCTGCTCGTCTCCATCCAGGTCGATCTGCAGGATCAGACAGCGCTCGCCCTGCAGGAGGATCTTTCCGAGCGAATCGTCGACACCGGTGCGGTCGGCGTCCTGATCGACATCTCGGGCGTCGAGATCGTCGACAGCTTCATCGGCCGCATGCTGTCGACCATCGCATCCATCTCGCGAGTGCTCGACGCGGAGACCGTCGTCGTTGGCATGCGCCCCGCGGTCGCCATCACGTTGGTGGAGCTCGGGCTTTCGCTCGGCGGCGTGCGCACCGCCCTCGACGTCGAGAAGGGCATGCGGCTGCTGAGCGCCGACGAACCGGACGAGGTCGAAGTGAGCCGGTCCGCAGCGACCGTCGTGTCGGAATAGCCGTGTCGACAGGGCCCATCTCGACGGAGACGATCGCGATCGCCGTCGACCAGGACGTCGTCCGCGTGCGCCAGGCGATGCGCAAGCTGGCGGTGGAGGCGGAGCTCTCGCTGGTCGACCAGACAAAGGTCGTCACGGCGGCCAGCGAACTCGCCCGCAACACGCTGATTTACGGCGGCGGCGGCCGCGCGCTGCTGGAGGTCGTCACCCGCCGCGGCGGCCGCGGCGTGCGCGTGACTTTCTCCGATGAAGGCCCGGGGATCGCCGACATAGATCTCGCGCTGACCGACGGGTTCACCACTGGTAACGGGTTCGGGCTCGGGCTCTCCGGCACTCGCCGGCTCGTCGACGAATTCGACCTCGACAGTGCGCCCGGCAAAGGCACCAGCGTGACGATCACCAAGTGGGGCCGCTGAGGTGGACATCCTGCGGGCCGCGACCGACTGGTTCTCGATCGACAGCGACACCGCAGTCGGTTCGGTTCGTCGCGCCGGCATCAAGCTGGCGAACCAACTTGGGTTCACCGAGCAGCGGGCGGCCGAGGTCGGCATCGTCGCAAGCGAGGTCACGTCCAACGTCTGGCGCCACGGTGGGCACGGCAGCGTCGCGGTGCGGACGGTGGTGGGCAGCGGCGTGGCAGGCGTCCAGCTCATCGGGATCGATCGCGGGCCGGGCATGGCGGACGTGCGGCAGTCCGGTGCCGACGGCCATTCGACGCGCGGCACGCTCGGCATCGGCCTGGGCGCGATCGAGCGGCTTTCCACGTCGTTCGATGTGAGCAGCCACCCCGGTGTCGGGACCGTCGTGGTCGCGACCCTGTGGCCCGCCGACAACGCGTCCGGCGACGAGGAACTGGACGTCGCCGCGCTCACCCGGCCCATCGACGGCGAGACGGCGTGCGGTGACGCCGTCGCCGCGCGCCGACACGACGGGCACCTGCTGGCTGTGGTCGCCGACGGCCTGGGCCATGGGCCGATGGCGGCAGCTGCCTCGATCGAAGCGCTGCGCGCGCTGCATGAATCCGCCTCGACCGATCCGGCGGAGCTGCTGAGCGCGATGCACGGCCGGCTCACCCACACCCGTGGCGCGGCCGTCGCCGTCGCGTCGATCGACCCGCAGTTCCGGCAGCTGCGCTTCGCCGGTGTCGGCAACATCGGCGCATTCGTCGACGACGGCGATCAGCGGCGCACGGCGCTGTCGCAGCCGGGGATCGTGGGTCACCGCTCGACGCAGGTGCGCGTCGTGGACTTCCAGCTCACCCAGCAGACCGTCGTGGTGATGCACAGTGACGGGATCCGCGATGGCTTCAACCTCCGCACCCTGCCGGGACTCGCCACCCGGCCGGCGGCGGTCATCGCCGCGACCGTGCTGCGCGACGCGGGATTGCGGCGCGACGACGCAGCGGTGCTGGTCGCCAGGCGGCGGCAGTGAGCATCGACCTCGCCCAGTTGCGGATCGAGACCGAGTCGGACGTCTTCTCGGCCCGGCGGGAGGTACGCGATGTCGCCGCGGAGCTCGGCTTCGACAGCACCGACCAGGTCCGGGTGGCCAGCGCGGTCAGCGACTGGGGGCGGATCCTCGTGAGCAGCGCCGCACCGGCTTTGCTGCGCTTCGAGTTGGACGCCGATCCGAAGTCATTTGTCGTGCGCATCACCGTCGACGACCCGGAGGGCTTCGCACGCGTCAGCGTGGACTCCGTCGTGGTTCGCGCCAGCGGACGCCTGATGGACGGCGTCGACATCCAGGACACGGCGCGCACCGTCCGGCTGGCGAAGCGGCTGCCGTCGGCGAACTGGCCGTCGCAGCAAACAGTGGCGAAGCTGCAGACACGCCACGCGCAGCCCGTGCGGACCTCACCGCTGGACGATCTTCAGGCGCAGAACGCGGAGCTACTGCTCACTCTCGAGCAGCTGAAGGCGCAACAGGAGGATCTCGTCCGCGTCAACGAGGAGTTGCAGGAGACCAACCGCGGTGTGATGGCGATGTACACACAGTTGTCCACGGAGCTCGAAGAGACCAACCGTGGAGTCGTCGCGCTCTACGCCGAACTCGACGAGCGCGGCGCGCAGTTGCGTGAGGCGAGCAACGCCAAGAGCCGCTTCCTCGCGAGCGTGAGCCACGAGCTGCGCAGCCCGCTGAATTCGATCGTCGCCCTCACCAAGCTGTTGCGCGAACCCGACTCCGACCCGCTGACAGGCGAGCAGGACAACCAGCTGCGGTTGATCCAGTCAGCAGCAGCGCAGTTGCAGGGCATGGTCGACGAGCTCCTTGACCTCGCGAAAGCCGAGGCCGGGCGGCTCGAGCCGCAGCTCACCGAGGTGGACGTAGCCGGCCTGGTCAACGACATGTGCACGAGCTTGCGCCCGATCACCCCTCCGGCTGTCGAGCTGGTCGCCCGTGCGCCGGCCGATCTACCGCCGCTGCGCACCGATCCGCTGCTGCTCGGCCAGGTCCTGCGCAACTTGCTCAGCAACGCGCTCAAGTTCACCGAGTCCGGGCAGGTCACGATTATCGTCAACCGACCCACGCCCGAGCTGGTGAGCTTCGCCGTCGCCGACAGCGGCATCGGCATCGCCGCAGCGGACGTCGACCTCGTGTTCGAGGAGTTCTTCCAGGTTCCGGGCCCGCTGCAGGTGCGGTCGAGGGGCACCGGACTCGGGCTCCCCTACGCGCGGCGCGTGGTGGGTTTGCTGGGCGGCGCGCTTGCACTGACCAGCACACCGGGGACGGGCAGCACGTTCAGTTTCAGCCTGCCGCTCACGCCCGAGGCGCCCGCGGCACCGCAGTCGCTGCCCGCGCTCGGCACCGTTCTGGTCGTGGACGACGAGCTGGGCTTCCGGCACTTCCTCCGCGCCCTGCTCGACGGCGCCGCAACCAGGATCGTCGAGGCCGACGGCGTCGGCGCGGCGTTGCTTCGGCTGCAGGAATCGACGCCGGACCTCGTACTACTCGACCTCCGGATGCCCGACGGGTCCGGCGAACGGGTGCTGGCGGAAATGGCCGCTCAGGAATCCCTGCGCGAGATCCCGATCGTCATAATCACGTCCATGACGCCGACGGCAGAGGCCGCGTCATCGTCAGGCGGATGGCCGGTCCTGAACAAGTCCGAGCTGACCGCGAGCACCCTGGCGGTCGCCGTCAGGGCCGCGCTGGAAGACGGCGCACGATGACGTCGGGCTCGGCGCCGACCGGCACTATTCTGCTCGTCGACGACGTCGAGGGCGGTCGGGTGGTGTTCGCCAGCTGGCTGCGGCGCGCCGGGCACACGGTCATCGAGGCTGACACCGGCGCGGCGGCGTTGGACGCCGTGGCCCAGCACAGCATCGATCTCGTCATCCTCGACATCCACCTCCCGGACATGTCGGGCTTCGAGGTCCGCGAGCAGGTCAAGGGCAACCGGGCCACGTCGGCCATCCCGATCCTGCACATCTCGGCGACCGCAACCGATCCCGCCGATCGGTCGGTGGCGCTGAACGCGGGCGCCGACGGCTACCTCTTCGAGCCGGTCGAGCGCGATGAGCTGTTGGCGACGGTGTCGTCGCTGCTGCGCTATCACGAGGCACGGCGCACCGCCGAGCGGCTGGCCCTCCGGCTCGAGCGACTGCACGAGGCAACCCTGCTGATGAGCGCGGCATCCACGCTGACCGAGTTGCTGCAGTTCGCGTGCACCGGCCTCGTCTCGGTGTTCGGCGCACCGGTCGTGGTCGCACTGTCGATGGACACCGTCGGCCGCGTCGCCCAAGCCGGGCCCAACAGCGTGGACCCGGTGGTCAAGGACTGCCGGGTCGCCGACGTCGCAGAATTGGCGGGGCACGTGAGCGCGGGCCGTCCGCCGCAGGTGAGTCACCTCGGCGCCGAGGTGCCTGCCGGGACGGTGCCCCCGATGGGATGCGCCATCACGAGCCCGCGCGGGGAGCAGGCTGGTGCGGCGCTGGTGTTCATGCCGGTGCCGGCGCCGGACGACATGCTCATGCTCGACCAGTTCGCCCAGGCGCTCGCAGTGACGTTGGAGAAGCAGCGGCTGTTCACCGTGGAGCACAAGATCGCGCTGACGCTCCAGCGCGCAATGCTTCCCGCGTCGATCCCCCAGGTCGACTACCTGCAGGTGGCGGTGCGCTACCTCGCGGCCAGCGACACCGCGGAGATCGGCGGCGACTTCTACGAGGCACTCGCAGTGGACAGCGATCGCATGCTGCTGGCCGTCGGCGACGTTGTGGGTCACTCACTGCAAGCCGCGACGGTGATGGCCGAACTGCGGCACTCGTTGCGTGCGTTGGCGGGGATCGGCATGACGGCCGCCGAGATCATGCAGCGGCTGGATCTGATACTCCAGGAGTCACATCCGGGTATGACCGCAACGGTGTGTATTGCAGAGGTGCACAGGGACGGCACGGTCGCGGTGACCAACGCGGGGCATATTCCTCCGGTGATCGCCGAGGCGGGTGCCGTGCGCGTCGTCGACGTACACGGCCCGCTCCTGGGCCTGCACGGCTCAGGTCCGATCCCCACGCACCACGTCAACCTGGCTCCCGATGGCACCCTCGTCCTGCTCACCGACGGCCTGATCGAACGCAGGAACGAAGACCTCCAGATAGGGCTGGCGAGGCTGGCCGACTGCTTGGCGAACGGCCCCCCCGACGCGGAGCAGGCATGCGACAAGGTCCTTGCCGAACTGACCGATTCGCAGGCGCTGTTCGACGACATTGCACTCGTCGCGGCCCGCAGGATCCGATGACGTCGCCCTCGTCCCGAGCTCCCGGAGCCGGCCAAGGATGGCGGCAGATCGCGCTGCCCGACAGCCTCGAGGCGCCGGCCATGGCCCGGCGCTGGCTGCGGGACGAGATCACCACTGCCCCGCCGGACCTCCGGGACACTGCGGCGCTGCTCGTCTCCGAACTGGTCACCAACGCCGTGCTCTACGGCCGGCCGGCGGTGACTGCGCGGATGTGGCAGGCGGACGGGACGGTCGAAGTCGTGGTCACGGACGACGGGGAGACCATCCCCGACACGCCGGACGGCACCCGGCCCGATCCGCGCCGGACCGGCGGGCGTGGCCTGTTCGTCGTCGCCGAGTTGGCCGCCGAGTGGGGTATCCAGCCATTGCAGCCCGGTCCGGGCAAGGCAGTGTGGTTCCGGCTCCGCTCGCGGTCCTAGCGCCCTGCTCACAAAGACTTGACATTGCAATATCTTCCGTGAAGACTATTGCCACAGCAACGATGGCCCGGGTGGACGCGGGGGATCAGCCCGAGCATCGCGCGTTGCCGCTGGCACAGCGGAACGTGGCACGCGAGTTGCTTACGTGGCCCTGTCTGCGCCGGTCTGGCCGGACGGGGTCGCGTGCTGCGGGGGGCAAGCGGTTGGGACGTCCGGTCGGCGTCCCACCCGCTCGCGCAACTAGTCGGCCGATGCCACGCGTGTCTGCCAGAGCGCGACGGCGCCGGCGAGCGCGGCGAGCACACCGGCGATCACGCCCACCGCGGCGGTGAGCGAGACGTACTCGTTCAACAGTCCGCTGCCGACAACCGCGACCGCCAACAACGCGTAGATGCATGCGATGAACGCGGCGCTTACCTCGCCGCGGCGTTTCTGCGGCGCGATCTCGTTCAGCTCCTGCTGGGCGTTGAGGAACGCGAGGCCGTGCCCGACACCCGCGGCGACTGCGCTCGCGATCATGAGCGGTAGCGAGTGCAGGGGCGCGGCGATCACCAAAGCGACGAGGCCGGCGGCGAGCAGCGCCAGGCCGATTGCCTCGTCGCGGGCGGGCCGGCTGCGGTGGTACGTGACCGCGATCTGCGCCGCGCACGATGCAAGGAGCGCGACCGCGGCGATCACCGCGAGCAGCGCCAGGTTGTCGGTGTTCAAAAGCATGCCGGCGTAGGACGGGACGATCGACAGGAACAGCGCCATCGCGGCCCACACAACGGCGGAGGTCAGGCTGACGCGCAAGAACGGACGCCTGATGTGGGCGGGTACCCGTGGCCACTCGATGCGCCAGCGTTCGCGATCTTGCGCAGCCGGCTCCGGCAGCCGCAGGATGAGCACACCGGCGCACCCGGTCAGAACGAGCCCGGCCAGATAACACAGGTGCTGCGGCTGTGGTGCCCATTGCGCCAGGACACCGGCCAGCAGCGGGCCGGTAGCACTGCCGCCCGCCTGAGCCAGCCCGGCCAACAAGGCCGCGCGGCGCCGACTCCCTGCCGGATCGACCTCGACCAGTGCGGCCGTCGCCGCGCTGCTGATCGTGCCCACCGCCAAGCCCTGCAGAGCGCGCGCCGCGAACAGCCACGACACGCTCTGTGCCGCGGCGAACAACACCAGGCCGCCACACGCGACGATCAGCCCGGCCAGCATCACGGGCCGGCGCCCGAACCGATCGGAGAGCCGTCCGAAGAGGATCAGGGCCGGCACCAGCACGATCGCGTACGTCGCGAACACCGAGGTGAGTGTCAGGCTGGAGAAGCCGAACCGCTGCGCGTACACGGCATACAGCGGGGTGGCCAGATTCGCGCCGGCCATCAGCACCAGCCAGGCCGCCCATACGATCAGGCTCGGGGCGAGCCCGGCAGATCGGCTACCCGACGTCTCCTGCGGGCGGGTCGCGATCAGCTGCGTTCGATCAGCCACCCCAAGCGGGTACCCGGCGCGCCGCACCGGCGAAACGATCAGCTGCGGAGGTCACCGGCCTGGCTCACGTGGCGCCAGGATCGCGCCGACCACCGCGGTGGTGTCGGCCAGCGACGGCAACACCACGTCCGCGCCGGCGGCGCGTAACTCGGCCACGCTGAACGGGCCGGTCGCCACCGCGACGGCACGCGCGCCGGCTCGCGTGCCGGTGGCGACGTCCAGCAGCGTGTCGCCGACAATGACCGTGTCGCTGCCGCTGAAGCGATGTCCGGTTTGGCGATGCGCGCGGTCCCACGCATGCTGCAACAGTTCGGTGCGCTCGATCGCGTCCCCGCCGTAGGCGCCCAGGCGCAGGTCAAGGTAATCGGCCAGCCCGAACAGCGACAGCTTCAACGCGGCGAGCGGGTACAGATTGCCGGTCAGCACCGACTGGTACGTGCCCTCGGCGGCCCGGCACGCCCGCAGCGCCGCTTCGGCGCCGTCCAGCACCCGACCGTTGCGGCGGATCTGATCGGCGCGCTCGCTCAGTTCGGCGACGACCTGCTCGAGGAACGCCGCCACCAGCCCCGGCGTCGGCTCCACCCCGTGCGCGCGCAGTACCTCTCTGACCGCAGCCAACTCGGTGCGTCCGTTGAACTGCCAGGGGTGCTCGAGCTGGTGGCCGACGGTACGAAGAAACGCCGCTGCGTAGGCCTGGCGCGTCGTGCCACCCGCCTCGATCAGCGTCTGATCGATGTCCCACAGAATCAAGCGGGCGGCATGGCGACTCATCGCGACCGATCGTCCACGTATCCGCGCCACCGCGCATCTGCCAATTTAGTGAACATGGCAGGCGAACCGTCCCAGACCGGATGGAACCACAACGTCCACTACTACCGGCTCATCTTGGACTCGATCCCGCAGCACGCACGATCTGCACTCGATGTCGGTTGCGGCGAAGGCACCCTGTGCCGGGCCCTTCGCAAACGCACACCGCACGTCGTCGGGATCGACGCGGACGAGAAGAGCATTGCGCTCGCGAACGCGGCCGACGGCGACATCGAATACCTGCACGGCGATTTCCTCTCCCACGAGTTCGAGCCGACGTCATTCGACGTCATAGCGTCCGTCGCGAGTCTGCATCACATGGACGTCGAGTCGGCGCTCGTCCGGATGCGTGACCTGCTGCGCTCAGGCGGCGTGCTCGCGCTCGTCGGGCTCGCCCGGCGCAGTGCCGCCGATCTTCCGTATGACGCCGTCGGTTTCTTCGCGCACCGGCTGCAGAAGCTGCGTCGCGGCTACTGGGATCACCCGTCGCCGGTAGCCGAGCCGCAGCACACCCATCGCGAGCTCCGAGAGCTCGTCGGCGCGACGTTGCCCGGGGCCCGATACCGGCAGCGCGTCCTGTTCCGCTACTCGGTGATCTGGACAAAGCCGCCGAACCGGCCCGGCTGATACATCGCATATCCAGCAACTCCGCTTTGCCCGACAGGCGCAGATCAAGACCAAGGCCCTGGAACCTACGGGGCGTCGGGTTCTACCCCCCATCGCGATCACGCACGAGGGTCGAGGTGTCCGACCACCTTCAATGGTCGGTGCGCGGGTTTTATGCGAGACCGGTTCGCGAGGTCGCGAGCGGGCTGTCTGCTTGGGGGCAGAGAGCGGCACAACCGCCGACCTGACGACTCGCGCTGTCGAAGCGTCGAGGGGAGGCGCGAGATGTCAATCGAAGTAGCTGCTGCCGCGCAGGGCGGTACACGGTGGCGGAGGTTCGCCCTGGCGTTCGGGGCGTCCTTCGGGCTGATGGCCACCGTGTTAGGGCTCATGGCCGCGGGCGTGCTCGCCCTGCCGGTCACCGTCTCCGGCACCGAATTCCGGGTGACGGCCTCCAGCCTGGTGGCGCACCCGAACCCGAATGGTTCGACGTTCGTCCAGTACGGGTCCGTTGACCAGGTCAGCTCGACCGATGTCAGGGGCGTGGCCGTAACCGAGCTGCCGGCTGGTGGCGTGCTCACCAACATGAACCAGACGGTATGCGGCCCGACCGGCCTTCCAGGGCCGGTCTCTCACCTGCTCGTCACACTCAAAGCCGACAAGGCCGATGCCACAGGTGGACTGATCGTCCACGCCACCCAGCTGAACGGCGAGACGGCGACGTTCAACAACATCCAGATCGGCGTGCCCGGCCCGGGCGGGACGTTCGCGCAGAAGGCGGACGGCGTGACGATCGAGAACATCGACCAGACGGCCGTCTACACGCAGGCCGGGACGTTCAAGCTGAGCAACCTGGGCCTGTCCGCGAAGCTGGTCAGCAGCTGCCCGTAATGATCTAGACCCACCATCGACGCGCCTCCCGGCCGGCGAGCAGCCGGCCGGGACCGCATCCCACC
>DASQSE010000017.1:0-2396 GCA_035642535.1 Jatrophihabitans sp.
GGTGTCGGGCTGCATCGGCTCGGCCGGGCCCACCGTGCTGCCCACCTCGGAGGCGGAGCAGTTCCTCGCCGCCGAACTCGACTGGGCGGCCGAGCTGGACGGATCGGTTGCGACGCGATTCGGCGAACTGGTCGCGGACACGGCGCGCCCGATCGACGACGTGCGCGGCAGCGCGACATACCGTCGTCACGCACTTGCCGTGCTGGCGCGCCGCACGCTCACGTGGTGCTGGGACGAATATCGGGGGACGCGGCGATGAGGGTGACGTTCGAGGTCAATGGCGCGCAGCGGACCGCCGACGACGTGTGGCCGGGCGAAAGCCTGATGTACGTGCTGCGCGAGCGGATGGGGCTGCCCGGCACCAAGAACGCGTGCGAGCAGGGCGAGTGCGGATCCTGCTCGGTGTACCTGGACGGGACGCTGGTGTGCTCGTGCCTCGTCGCGGCGCCGCAGGCGCACGGGCGCACCGTCCGGACCGTTGAAGGGTTGGCCGATGCGGACGGGCAACTGCACCCCGTCCAGCAGGCGTTCCTCGAGACAGGCGCGGTGCAGTGCGGCTTCTGCACGCCGGGGCTGATCGTGGCCGCCGACGACCTGCTCGCCCGCAGTCCGCGGCCGACCGACGCGGAGATCCGCGAGGCACTGGCCGGCAACCTGTGCCGCTGCACCGGCTACGAGAAGATCCTCGACGCGGTGCGCCTCGCCGCCACGCGCTCGTTTCGCTCTTCCCCTCCGGTGCGGGCATTTTCTGCGGGCGATTCTGCCCACACCGGAGGGGAAGATGCGGTCGGGGGAGCGGCGACATGAGTACCGCCGTCGAGCAGCGGACCGGCGACCGGATCGGGGACAGCCCGGTGCGGCCGGACGGCGTTCCCAAAGTCACCGGCGACTTCGCGTACTCCTCCGATCTGTGGATGGAGGACATGCTGTGGGGCGCCACGCTGCGCAGCCCGCACGCGCGGGCGCGGATCCTGCGCATCGACGTAGGCCCGGCGCTCGCCACCGCCGGCGTGACGGCCGTGCTCACGCACGACGACGTCCCGGGCGACAAGTTGTACGGCCTCGAGATCGCCGACCAGCCGGTGCTGGCGATCGATCAGGTGCGCTACGAGGGCGAACCGGTCGCGATCGTGGCCGCCGACCATCCGGAGACGGCGCGCCTTGCCGCGGCGAAGATCGTCGTCGACTACGAGTTGTTCGACCCGGTGGTCGACGCCGCAGCAGCAATGCAGCCCGACTCACCGCTCGTGCACGAGACACCGACCCAGACGCACTACCCCGGCGGGGGCAACGTACTGCGACACGTCCGCATCCGGCGCGGCGACCCGGCCGCCACCGCCGAGGTCGTCGTCCGCGGCGAGTACGAAACCGGCATGCAGGATCAGGCCTTCCTCGGCCCCGAGTCGGGGATGGCGGTGCCGGCCGAGGACGGCGGCGTCGACCTGTACATCGCGACCCAGTGGTTGCACGTCGACCAGCGGCAGGTCGCGGGAGCGCTCGGGATGCCCGAGGAGAAGGTGCGACTCTCGCTGGCCGGCGTGGGCGGCGCATTCGGCGCCCGCGAGGATCTCTCGATGCACGTGCACGCGTGCCTGCTCGCGCTGCGCACGAACCGTCCGGTGAAGATGGTCTATTCGCGCGAGGAGTCCTTCTACGGCCACGTGCATCGCCACCCGACGCGGATGCGCTACGAGCACGGCGCAGATCGCAACGGCAAGCTCGTCTACGTCAAGGCCGAGATCATGCTCGACGGCGGCGCCTACGCGTCCAGCTCACCCGCTGTGGTGACCAATGCCGCGTGCTTCGCGGTCGGGCCCTACGAGTGCGACAACGTCCAGATCGACGGCCACATGCTCTACACGAACAACCCGCCGTGCGGCGCGATGCGCGGCTTCGGCGCGGTGCAGGTGTGCTTCGCGTACGAGTCCCAGATGGACAAGCTGGCGGCCGCGCTCGACCTCGACCCGGTCGAGCTGCGCATCCGCAACGCGATGCACGAAGGCTCGCGGATCCCGACTGGGCAAATGGTGGGCAGCTCGGCGCCGGTGGCGGAACTGCTTCGCCGGGTGCGCGACGCGCCGCTGCCGGTCGAGGATCGTTCGAGTGATCTCCGCACGCTGCCGGGCGGCGTCGCCAATGCCACGCACGGCGAGGGGGTGCGGCGCGGCGTCGGTTACGCCGTCGGCTTCAAGAACGTCGGCTTCTCCGAGGGCTTCGACGACCACTCGACCGCTCGAGTGCGCCTCGAGCTGACCGGCGGCGAGCCGGTGGCCACGGTGCACACCGCGGCGGCCGAGGTCGGGCAGGGCCTGATCACGGTGGAGCAGCAGATCTGCCGCACCGAGCTGGGCGTGGAGCGTGTCGTGGCGCACCCGAAGGACACCGGGGTCGGCTCC
>DASQSE010000018.1:0-5922 GCA_035642535.1 Jatrophihabitans sp.
CTGCGGCGCGGTATACGCAACCGGCATCGGTGGCGGCGCGGCTCCGTTGATCGGCACCGGCTCACCGATGGCCACCGGCGCCTCCGGACGCGGGCGCCACTCCGGGATGCGGGTGACCGTGGGTCGCCCACTCGGCGTGCCGTTCGGGTCGCGGATCAAGAACTGGGTGCGCGGCCAGCCCTGCGCGGCCTCGACTGCCGCTAGTTCGGCCGCGAACTCGGCGGCGGTGGGCGGCCGGCTGTCCTTGTCCTTGCTCATCGCGTGCACCAGCAGGTCGGAAAGCTGCGTCGGCACGTTCGCGTTCACGAGCGGCTGTACTGGGTCGCGCAGGATGCGCAAGATCACCGACGCCGGTGACTCGCCCTCATAGGCCCGGAAGGCCGACCGGCCCGCGATCAACTGGTAGAGGGTCGACGCCAGCTCGTAGACGTCAGTCGCGGCAGATGTCTCGCCGCCCTCGAGCAGCTCCGGCGCCGCGTGCAGCGTGGTGAAGTCGAACAGCCCCGCGGTGGTCTGCGTCGACGACTGCAGCATCGCGACGCCGAAGTCGGCCAGCGCCGGCTCGCCGAAGTCGGTGATCAAGATGTTCTGCGGCTTGACGTCGCGATGCAGGATGCCCGCCCGGTGCGCCGTCTCGAGCGCGCCGGCGATCTTGATGCCGATCGTGACCGCCTCGACGACCGGCAGCCCGTGCCCGTCCCGAGTGCGATCGGACACCGCGCCGCGGCACAGCTCGAGCACCAGCACCGGCCGGCCGTCCGAGACCCGAAACGAGCGGAAGAGCGTGACGATGTTGGGATGCGAGCTGACCGCGCCGAGCGCGAGCGACTCGCGCTCGAAGGACTCGATAGCACGCGGGGACGCGTCGCGGACGTTGAGCAGCTTCAGCGCCACGAGCCGGTTCGTGCCCACCTCGCGCGCGCGGTAGACGGTGGCAAGGCTGCCGATGCCGATCTCGGCGACGTCGGCGAAGCCCGTAAAGAAGTCGCTGCCGGCGCTCTTCAACCGCCACGACAGCGCCACGCCGACCTCCCCGGAATTGCCGACACCGAGGGTATCAACGCGGTGCGGGACAAACTGCACGCTCGAACCGCCCGCGGGCCGGTCGCCCCCGCGTCGCGGTCCGTGAGAAAGTTGGGCCATGCCGTCCGCCGATACCCGTCGCGCGCTCGCGCTCTCGGCCTTTCTCGGCGCCGCCGGCGCGATGCACTTCGTGGTACCGAAGTTCTACGACGCGATGATCCCCGAGCCGCTGCCGGGAGCCCCGCGAACCTGGACCTACGGATCCGGCGTGGCAGAGATCGCAGTCGCCACCGCCGTCCTCGCGCCACGCACCCGCCGGGCCGGCGGGCTGGCTGCCGCGCTCATGTTCACGGGCTGGCTGCCCGGCAACATCAAGATGGCGCTCGACGCCCGCAAGAGCGACTCGAACGCGTTCCGCGTCGGCACGATATTGCGGCTGCCGCTGCAACTGCCGCTCATCGGCTGGGCGATCAAGGTGCGCAACACCGCGCGCTAATCCACGAGCGTGTACTCGTCCGCCACCAGGTCCGCGGTCCGCGCGGCGCTCGCGCGCGCCCGGCGGCCGGTCGTCGCCGCGCCGAGCACCAGAACTGCGACTCCGCACCCGGCGATCACCCACCAGCAGGCTCGGCTTGCCGCCACCAACTCGGCGCCGAGCTGCCCACCGACGCCCGCGGCGAAGACGGAGCCGATGACGGCCACGCCCAGCGCTGCACCGACCTGCCGGCTCGTCGACGCGACCGCGGCGGCGACACCCGCCTGCTCGCGGGGCATCCCCGATACCGCCGTATAGGTGATCGGCGCGTTCACGAGCCCGAAGCCGGCCGCGAACACCGCGAAACTGGCGATCAGCAGCACGTACGGCTCGTCGGCCGACCACAGTCCGAGCAGGACGGCGCCGATCGCGAGCAGTCCGCCGGCCAGCAAGAGCGGACGGCGTGGACCGACGGTGCCGACGAGCCGTCCGGAGATGGGGCCGAACAAACCCGTCATCGCCGCATGCGGCAGCAGGCAGCAGCCGGCGACGAGCGGGCTCAGACCGCGCACCTCTTGCAGGTACAGGCCGGTCAGGAACAGGAAACCGGCCGACGCGGCGAACGCACACACCGCGATCACCGTCGCGCCGGTGAAGGGCACGCTGCGGAAGAACCGGAGGTCGACGAGCGGTTGCGCGCGCCGCGGCTCGTAACGCACGAGCACGGCGCCGGCCACGATCGCGATCCCCGCGGCGATGCCAGTCGACGGGGACAGCCATCCGACGCGCGGCGCCTCGATGATCGCGAACGTCAGCCCGCCGAGTAGCAGCATCACCAGCACCTGCCCGACCGGATCGAGGCGCCGCGGCCGCGCCGCGCGGGATTCGGGCACGAACACCGCGGTGAGGACGAGCGCCGCGATTCCGATCGGGACGTTGATCCAGAAGATCGCCCGCCAGCCGATCGAGCCGATCAGCGCCCCGCCGACGACAGGGCCGAGCCCGAAGCTGAGCCCCACGACGCCGCCCCAGACGCCGATCGCGCGCGCCCGTTCGCGCGGCTCGGTGAAGACGTTCGTGATGATCGACATCGCGACCGGGTTGAGCATCGAGCCGCCGACAGCCTGTAGCGCCCGGAAGCCGACCAGCCAACCGAGGGTCGGCGCGAGGCTGCACAGCAGCGACGCGACGCTGAACACGGCCAGCCCGGTCTGGAACACCCGTCGCCGGCCGAGCCGGTCGGCCACCGAGCCGGCGAGCATGAGCAGGCTCGCGATCACTACCGTGTACGCGTCGAGCGTCCACTGCAGGTCGGTCAGCGACGTGTGCAGGTCGTCCCGGATGGTGCGCAGCGCGAGGTTGACGATGGTGGCGTCCATCCCGACGATCAGCAGACTCATGCAGCAGATCGCCAGAATCAGCGCCTTGCGCCGTCGGCTGAGCTCACCCACTCAGCCCAGGATAGTTAGTTCACCTAAAGAATGGCCAACTCAGTGATCAGGTGGCCGGAACGACGACCATCTCCTCGCGGCGCCGCGGCCGGACGAGTGCCACCGCGAAGGCAGCCGCAGCCAACGCCGATGCGGCCAGCACCACGAGAGTGACGCTCACCGCATGCGCGGACTCGTGCGCACCCGGTCCGTGCACCAGCGACAGGTACGTCGTCCCGAGCGTCGCCACCCCGACGACCTGGCCGAGCTGGAACACGGTGACGAGCACACCGCTCGCATCCGCCGCATCGGCCAGCGGCACGTGCGTGAGCGCCACTGTGATCATCGGGCTGAACGCGAGGCCTAGGGCGAGGCCGACGAGCAGCAGGTCGAGCTCCATCGGAACGCCCCCGGTGCCACCGCCGCGCAGGATCGGCGCGAGCAGCAGGTACGCCAGGGCCGCCACCGCGAGGCCGATCGGGATCATCGGGCCGTGCAGCCGCTCCGGCAGCCGCCGCCAGGTCAGGCCGGTGGCCGCGAACCCGATCGCCATCGGCGCGAAGGACAGCCCGGCGTGCACCGCGCTCTCGTGCAGCCCGGACTGCAGGTGCAGCGCGAACGCGAACAGGTAGCCGCCGTAGTTGATCAGCGCGATGAACAGCGCCGCCGCGCCGACGAGCATCCCCGGCGCCCGCAGCACTCGTCCGGAGATGAGCGGCGAGCCACCACGTGCGCCGACCCGGCGCTCGACGAGGACGAACGCGGCGAAGGCCAGCACGCTCGCGGCAAGGGCGATCCAGCACCACGCCGGCCAGCCCTCCTCGTGGCCGAGGACGAGCGGCAACACGAAGAGCAGCACCGCAGCGGACAGCGTCACGACGCCGCCGACGTCGAGCGAGCGGCTGCGCGTGCCGCGGTCGGCGGGCAGGTTGCGGCCGGCCCACACGAGCAGGAGCGCACCGATCGGGACGTTCACGAGGAACACCGGCCGCCAGCCCGTCCCGAACAGGTCGGCGCTGACGATCACGCCGCCGAGCACCTGCCCGACGACCGCACCGCACGCGATCACCGCCGAGTACAGGGACAGCGCGCGAGCGCGCGCGGCGCCGTCGAACGTCCGCTGAATGAGCGACATAACCTGCGGCATCATCAGCGCCGCTCCGACGCCCTGGACGAATCGGAAGGTGATCAGCGCGCCGGTGTTCGGGGCGAGCCCGCACAGCAGCGACGTCAGGGTGAACAGCGACAAGCCGGCCCGGAAGGCGCGGCCGTGGCCGATCCGGTCGCCCAGCCGGGCGCCGGTGATCAACAGCACGGCGTAGCTGATCGTGTATCCCGCGATCGCGAGCTGCAGGCCGGCGCCGGAGGCATTCAGATCGGTGCGCAAGGTCGGCGCGGCCACGTTGACGATCGACACGTCGAGAATCGCCATGAACTGCCCGAGCAGCAGTACGGCAAGGATGCCGCCGGGCCGGGTGACGCGCGCGGGGGCGGCCGGGCGGTCGAGAACAGCGCTCATGCCATCGACTGTCGACCCATGCCGGTGCTGGTGGTGAGAGCCCCGTCATCCTGGTATCGGCACTAATACCGTTGGCCGTTGTCGGAGCCACACGATGTACTGGTGACCGTGGTCATCGGCACATACAGCAAGGAGCGCCGTGCGGAGCTGGCCGGCTTCCTCCGCACCCGGCGCGAGGGGGTAACGCCCGCTGAAGTCGGCATCCCGGCCGGGCCGCGTCGCCGCACGCCGGGGTTGCGCCGCGAGGAGGTCGCACAGCTCGCGGGGGTCGGCGTCACTTGGTACACCTGGCTCGAGCAGGGCCGGCCGATCAACGCCAGCGTTCAGGTCCTCGACGCGATCGCCGGCGTGCTTCGCCTCGGCGCGAGCGAGCGCTGGCATCTCTACCGGCTCGCCGAGCTTCCCGGCGTCCCGGTGCCGTCGTCCACCGATGCGGTCGCACCTGACGTGCTGCGCGTCCTCGACGCCCTCGATCCCGCGCCGGCGTGCGTCTACAACGGCAAGTACGACTTGCTCGCCTCGAACGAGTCCTATGCCGCACTGTTCCCGCACCTGGTCGAGGCAAGCGGCATCGAGCGCAACGCGCTGTGGCAGATCTACGCGCAGCCCAGCGCGGCCCCCGTGGTCGACGCGGAGATCTGCGAGCACATGATCGCCATGCTGCGCGTCAACTACGCAAACCACGTCGGAGAGCCCGAGTGGACGGCGCTCATCGAGGCGTTGTGCGCCACCAACGAGCGCTTCGCCGAGGTCTGGGCCGAGCACCGAGTCACCGACCCCGGACCGCCCACCACGAAGGCCTTCGAATGCTTCGGGCTGGGCACCGTCCGGGTGCGAGCCACCGGCTTCCCGGTGCAGCGCGCGGCTGACCAGCGCATGGTGGTGTATTTGCCCGAGACCGCCGCTGACGTCGCCCTGATCGACGAACTGCGCGATCGGCACGCGCGCCGACTCCGTCCGGCGGAGACCGCATAGCCGCGCTGTTAAGGCATTATCGGGATGTGAAATCCGCCGCCCCGCACGACGAACTCGATCGCCATGTCCGCGAGCGGCTGGCCAAGCTCGATGCCGACGCGGTGGCCGGCCCCGACGAGGCGGAACTCCTGACGCTCTTCGACGCGATGGCAGGCAGCCGACTCGTCGACATCCACGCCCGCCGCCTGCGAGAGCAGGGCCAGGGCTACTACACGATCGGCTCGGCCGGGCACGAGTCGAACGCGCTCGTCGCCGCGGCGCTCCGGCCGACCGATCCGGCGCTGCTCCACTACCGCTCCGGCGCGTTCTTCATCGCCCGCGCCATGCAGACCGGCCGCACGCTCGAGGACGGCATCACGGCGATCCTGCTCGGCATGTTCGCGAGCGTCGAGGACGCCGCGTCCGGCGGGCGGCACAAGGTGTTCGGCGACGCCGAGCTCGCGGTGATTCCGCAGACCTCCACGATCGCCTCGCACCTGCCGCGCGCGCTCGGGGTCGCG